>JBILHS010000009.1:0-89528 GCA_044350425.1 Saprospiraceae bacterium
ATCGCAACAGAGCAATCCAAAGATCGCGGAGAAGCAGAGACCCTGACCGCAGCAGAAAAACAGGAGAACCTTCGTCGGGTAGGTATGGGTGCCCTGAAGTTTTTTATTGTCAAGGTGCATCCTAAGAAGAAAATGATCTTTAATCCGGAGGAATCGGTTGATTTGCAAGGCCAAACAGGCCCTTATATTCAGTACAGTTATGTCCGGATCAATGGATTGATGCAAAGGGTTGAAAAAGAAGGCATTGACTTGTCTACGGCAAATCAATACACCCTTATTGAACCTCAGGAAAAGGAACTCCTGGTCGCCTTGCTAGATTATCCAGGAGTGGTACAGAAGGCCGCTGAAGAATATGACCCGTCACTGGTGGCCAACTTTAGCTACGATCTGGCTAAAAAGTACCATCGTTTTTGGCATGATCTTTCTGTTTTCAACGCAGACACGGCTGAAGCCAGGGCATTCAGATTATCCTTGAGTCGTGCGGTTGGACAAGTACTTAAATCCAGCATGGGACTGTTAGGCGTTGAAATGCCCGAGCGGATGTAAGCCTAACCCTTATTCACCACCTTAAAAGCAAACAAATTTATGAGCACACATAGCAACGAATCCCTGAATTTCCTGGAAGAGATCATTGAAGCCGATCTGAAGTCTGGAAAACATAATACGATACTGACCCGATTTCCTCCAGAACCCAATGGCTATCTGCACATTGGTCACGCAACCAGTATCTGCCTGAATTTTGGATTGGGGGTTAAATATAACGGGGCCACCAATCTGCGTTTTGATGATACGAATCCAACGACAGAGGAGACCGAATTTGTAGATAGTATCATTGAAGATGTGCGCTGGCTGGGCTTTGAACCAGCCAAGATCGTTTATGCATCGGATTATTTTGAGCAACTATATGAGTGGGCTAAAGTATTGATCTCTAAAGGGAAAGCGTACGTAGATTTTTCTACTTCAGAAGAGATGGCGGTGCTGAAAGGCACGCCAACGGAGCCAGGCAAACCAAGCCCTTACCGGGATACAACGCCGGAAGAAAACCTTGCCTTGTTTGAAAAAATGAAGTCGGGGGAATTCCCGGATGGGCATTGTACCCTTCGCGCCAAGATCGACATGACTTCCTCCAATATGATCATGCGCGATCCCTTACTCTACCGCATCAAACACGCTCACCACCACCGTACGGGCGATGCCTGGTGCATTTACCCGATGTACGACTGGGCGCATGGACAAAGTGATAGTCTGGAAAATATTACGCACTCTATCTGCACTTTGGAATTTGCACCACACCGTGAACTATATGATTGGTGTATTGCTCAATTGGGCATCTTCCCTTCAAAACAGTACGAATTTGCCCGCCGCAATGTCTCTTATGCCATCACCAGCAAACGGAAACTTAAGCAGCTGGTAGAGGAAAAAATTGTGCGCAGTTGGGACGACCCCAGGATGCCGACCATCTCTGGTTTCCGGCGCAGAGGATATACGCCGGCTAGTATCCGTGAGTTTTGTGATCGGATCGGTTTGGGCAAACGGGAGATGGTGGCTGATATGTCCTTGCTTGAGTTCTGTATTCGTGAAGATCTCAACAAAAGTTCTTTGCGTCGTTTTGCAGTGCTGGATCCACTTAAAGTGGTGATCACCAATTATCCCGAAGGACAAATTGATCATCTTGAAACCGAAAACAACCCTGAAGCGCCGGAAACAGGCCATCGCCCACTCTCGTTTGGCCGCGAACTTTGGATCGAGCAGGATGACTTTATGGAAACACCGCCGCCGAAGTATAACCGACTTTCGCCCGATGGTATCGTGCGGCTAAAATCAGCCTACATCATTCGTTGTGAAGCAGTGATTAAGGATGATGCGGGGAATATTAAGGAGCTACATTGCACCTACATCCCTGAAAGCCGCTCCGGCCAGGATACCTCAGGTCTAAAACCCAAAGGCGTTATCCATTGGCTTTCGGCCAGTGATGCAAAGCCAGCTGAGGTACGCCTTTACGATCGACTGTTTCAGGTAGAGGACCCTGCCAGAGAGGAGGATTTTATTTCCACGATCAATCCCAATTCTTTGCAGATCATTGAAAATGCACTGGTCGAACCAGCGTTGATCGGCGCCGCGTTGGGCGATCGCTTCCAGTTTACAAGACTGGGCTATTTCTGCGTGGACCCGGATTCCAGCGCAGATAAAATGGTGTTCAATCGCACCGTTACATTGAAGGATACCTGGGCTAAAGAATCGGCCAAGTAAATTCTTTAAATTCCCATAGTGTAATCACGGGGCATTTCGCAGCAGGCGGGATGCCCCGTTTGTTAATGTGTCTTAAAAATAACGCCTCATTTGCTGGAAGCCTGTGACAAAATTACCGTTTTAGCGTTTACCATACATGCTTGCAAAACAAGCACAGAGTAAAAAACAAACACACCGCACCGGCCTTTTGGGCTGTGCCATTCATTAAGGAAGATTGTTTTCATTTGGTTTTTAGGGTTTAGCCGTCGGGGCGCAATGTTCCGACGGCTTTTTTATTTCAATCTTGGTATCTTGCCGCCCATTTCTGACCGTTTCTCTTGAAAATATATCCGTTTGAAGGACTTTCTAAAAAAAATACTCAAAGCATTCCCTTTTGCTTTCACGAAAAACCAACGCTATGACCGCCTCACAGAAGGTGTCATCAGCAAAGTATGCCGACCTGATAGCAATTGTGCAGATGTAGGCTGTCACAAGGGTGAAATTCTTGACCTCTTACTTGCTGCAGCCCCTCAAGGCCAGCATTTTGGGTTTGAGCCGATCCCAATCATGTATCAAAATCTGAAAGCGAAATACGCCAACCGTACGAACTGCCATTTTTTTGACCTGGCACTTTCAAATACCCCCGGCACCTCAAGCTTCAATTATGTTGTGAGTAATCCATCTTACAGCGGGTTGCTCCGGCGGAAATATGATCGTGCCAATGAAGAAGATACCCAAATAACAGTGCGCACAGAAAAGCTGGATGATGTTTGGCCAACGGATCTACCCCTGAATGTGATTAAAATTGACGTAGAAGGAGGCGAGCAGATGGTGCTGGAAGGCGCCCGTGAAACCCTGCGCCGTTGGAAACCAATCGTGATATTCGAACACGGTTTGGGTGCTTCGGATGTATACGGATCTACTCCGGAACAAGTATTTGCCTTACTGGATTCTTGTGGGTTGCGAATTTTTTTGCTGGAAAACTTTCTGAAAAATGGATCAAGTCTGGATGCTTCAGGCTTCGCCAGACAGTTTTACGAAAGGGAAAACTATTATTTTGTAGCTTCTGTGTAGTGCAACCCACTGCTTAATTTCCTTTCGCCTCTTCTTCCTTTTCTTTGATTCGCAAAGCATATGGTCCGGGTACGGTGACTTGTAATTCTTTGATAGGTCTGCCATCCGGCCAATTGCCCAAAAACCGTTGAGAAGCGGTATTGCCAAAGGCGACTTCCTTGTGATCTCCTGTACGGGTGTATGCGATGAGTGCATCTGCTAATTTCCAATAGCAATTGAAATCCACCTCATTGAGTCGGGCGGTCATTAATACCCTTTTAGCAGTGTAATTCCGAACCCCGGTATCAAAATCCAGGTCGTATGCATAAGGCTCAGAATGGGTTGCCAATATGTACCTGTTGTAATTGCTGGTATCGCGGCGCTGTACAATAAGATTTCGGTTGGGGGTATTCACTGCGGTTTCAAAAACCAGACGGCCAAATTCTTCCCCGACCACGTAGTCATCCTCGCCCACGATCACCAACATATTCAGGTCATGGGGCAGTCGTTCATATTTTTCCAGGCGTGCACCCTTGAATGGGCCAGAACCCGGTTCTGCGAGCAAAAGGGCCGTGGGTTTAGGAATATCAAATTCCTGCCAGTGCGTGGCAAGATTGGTCGCGATCACGCCTCCGTAGGAATGTGCGATGTAGGCCACTTTTTCGGTGCGGGGTTTTACATGCCCCTCTTTTCCGAGTGCCTTTAAGGCATCCCGGATGCCTTTCGCAGCATTTTCCGGAAATCCATCAGGTCGTGGCCAAACCAGATTTTTTTGATAACGTGGATAGATAACAATATTTCCTTTGGCTACTAAATGTTTGATCCATTTGCCATAAGCCATCGGGTTGTAAGCGCCGTATCCATGGAGAAAAACAACTACCTCGGCTGAATCCGGAACGGGTTCAGCAGGTTCAAAAAGCCAATATCCATCTGCCTGGGTGGCAGCATCATAAAATGCAACCGAGTGATGAGCATAATCTGCACCACCCGGACCCTCAAAGGACTGCCCGGGATATGGTGTACCTTGTGCCGCCGCAAAAATACCTTTCAGAATCAAAGGGGATACTGGCAGTACTTTGCTACAAATTTGCTTAAACCGACTGGTTTTAAACCGCTGGAGGGTCTGTTGCTTCTGTTCTTCCATCATAAACTAGCTTGAATAAGAAACATAAACGCAAACCTTGCGCTTTCGTTGACTGGAGTTGGTTACAAAAAGTAATTTTGCCAAAATTTGAACACAATGATACGTTTCAGTTCCTATTTTATTTTGATCCTGATGCTGGCTTGTGGAAGTGATCCTTCTGCCAATAAAATGGTGGAAGTGACACCTGCGCCTGAACCAGTGGTCACCGATGAAAGCCCCGTTGAGGTTCCTGTTGAAAAAGCGGAAGAGGCTGTGGAATCAACCACTCCGTCGCTCCCAAGTTCGCCCAGACTAACTTCCACAGCAGCACCCGTGCAGGGAAAGGATTTTACAGATGTCATCTTGTTGGACCCATCCATCCGGCTGGATATACGATATGCCACCACAGACAATTTTACAAAATCAAAGATCTATGACTGCCCGCAATGCCTGCTCCGGCCGGAAGCCGCCGAAGCCGTGGTGATTGCACACAAAGCCTTAAAAAAGAAAGGTTTAGGCCTGAAAATGTTTGATTGTTACCGCCCCCGGCCCTACCAGCAAAGACTTTGGGATAAAGTGCCCAATCCTGATTACGTGACACCTCCGGCCAAAGGTTCCATGCATTCCCGGGGTGCTGCGGTAGATCTTACTATTGTAGATGCGAATGGCAAAGAACTGGATATGGGAACCCCTTATGATTTTTTTGGCCCTGAAGCACACACTGACAACAACAAATTGCCACAAAAAGTACTTGCCAACCGTCGTTTGCTGCGCGAAGCCCTCGAGGCCGTGGGTTTTAAGGCTATCCGGACCGAATGGTGGCATTTTTCCTACCAACGTAAATCATGGCCACTTTCTGATTATGTCTGGCCTTGCAATAAATAGAAGAAGACAACGATATGAATTTCAAATTTTTATTTCCGACTTTTCGAAACCGATACCGGTTCGTTCAACAGCGCCTAGAAAAGTATGTCACCAATTCGACTGGCCAGCGCACAGCTGATGCGGTTCTTAACCTCGGCACGGGAGAAGGTGATTATGATCGTATGGTGGCCGGATATTGTACACAACTGATCGGTTGTGATGTGAATGAAGAGGATCTTGCGCATGCGCGAAGCCTTAATTCTGGTGTGGCCAATCTCAGATATGAACTGAATAATGCACTTGAACTCTCCTACGCGACGGGGTCTTTCGATCTCCTGGTGTCCTGCGAGGTGATCGAGCATGTTGGACAACCTGAAAAAATGGTGCAGGAAATGGCTCGTGTATTGGGGCCTGGCGGTCTGGCAATTATGACTTTTCCGAGTCGGGAATTTCCAATCACCTATGATCCTGTGAACAGGATTTGGCAATGGGTACGCAAGCCTTCGGATAAGGAAAATCTGATTTCTCAGGGGGCCTATGCATTTGGGCATGATTATCTGATCGGTTCAGCAGATTTCAAAAAATGGGCCGAAAATGCTGGTTTTGAGATCCTTGAATTCAAGGGACTCAGTCGCCATCTGACCGGTCTGTTGGAAGTGTATTGGACAGGTATTGTTCAGAGCATTTTTAAAAAGAACTCGCGAAACGTAACTACAGATGCCACTGGCGGAGTAAAAATTCGTCCTGCTACTACTGGTGAACCCTGGTTGGTCTTTGTAACTGACTTTTTACTTTGGCTGGATCAGGTGCTTTTCGGCTGGACGAACAGAAGTATTGGGAAAGGGGTGGTCATGCGCAAAAAGTAAGCGCTTTTTAACTCAAATTAAAAAAGGTCATTTCGCAGTGAGCGAAATGACCTTTTTGTTTGCCTTATGAAACCATTCTTTATTGCTTCACAAGTTTAACCGCAACGCTTGAGCGACCTGCGCTGCGCAATGCGGCAAAATAAACGCCAGGTTTCCAGGTGTTTCCAAAGGTGGTAATACCTGTTTTTGAAGCAAGTCTTTCTGTGTAAATGACCTGTCCCATTAGATTGCTGACCTCTACAACAGGGTTTTCGTCGCTACTTTCCCAGGAATATCGGAAATCGAACGCTTCAACACTAGGGTTTGGAGACGCGGACATAAAGGCAGATTGGTCAAAATCCGGCTTCACCCCAACTGTGGCTGGCACTACTTTGAAAATATCAACAGCGCCTTCCAGCCAGTTGCCCGGAGCAATATCGTTGGCTAAAAACTCAATGCGCATGTTGTCGCTTAAAGTAGTGAAATCCTTCAGGTGGATCTCTCCGGAATAGCGCCAGGCACTTTCAGAGACGGTCTCGGTCAGAATATTGAAGGTTTGATTTCCTTTGAGGAGATTGACCTGGAATTTATCATTGGCTGGATTGCCCAGTGTAGCTGCATTGTAGAACCAATAGTAGAAGCTCAGTACGGCATCCGGATAGGCAGCCAATTTTATAACCGGAGAAAATAAGGAAACTACCCCGTTGTCTACATCGTTGCTTCCAGGTTGTCCTCCTCCATTGGCTGTCATATAGCACAGTTCATTATTGTCTTGATCTGCATCCGCTTCAGGATTCACCAGATTACCTTGGTTTGTGGTTCCTTCCGGCACTTCTCGTACCCAATCTCCAGCCTCTGCTGTGCCGCCGATGGTCCAGCCAAGATCTGTTGCAAAGTCATCATAGTAGCCAGGTGTTAGCTGGATAAGCACAGGGTTGGAAGGAACAACAGTAACCGTACCTACCAGATATCCCCATTTTCCAGCAGTGGCTGTATAGGTTCCCGCAGGGATACAATCTTTGCTGAACTGACCATTGGCGTTGGTAGTGAGGCTGTAAGAAATGTTTGCGCTGCTTAAAGTCACCTGGGCATTTGCAATGGGTAAATTGGAGCCGAGCTCTGTCACCGTCCCTGTAGCTGAAAATACCTGTCCGGCATCCATCGTCACATCCAACACGGTCACCTGGCCAGCAGCAAGGGTAATGTTGACGGTTTTAGGTGGGAATCCGGGTGCCGTGATGGTGGCCGTAAAATTGCCCGGAGTAACCTGGCCGGTTCGATAATTACCGTCTGCCCGGGTAATTGCCAGTTTGACGGGATCTGTTCCGCCATTAATTTTCACCGTAGCGCCATTCAGGGCCTGGCCAGTGCAGCCATCGAGGATCTTACCTTCCAGATAACAGGCGCGTTTGTAGGTTGGAGTGAGCACCGTCAGTTGCCCCGGGTCAATATCAGAAGTGATCACTGTGCCGGAGGGGAAATAGGGATATACGCCCCAGCAACCTTCAAATTCCAGGTTGTTCCCGGTATAAGTGTCATATTGCGCTACTGTGATGAGATTTTGCGGGCGATGCGCATCCACGATCAAAGTACCACTGGTATACCAGGAGGTCACCGCATAGTCATTCAGAATATGCGTATTGTGAACATAGGTGCCTGTTCCATTGTTTGGAGAGATCCGATCCAGTTCGCGAATGTCTGAAGGGTCGCTTACATCGTAAGAGGTCAGGAAAGAAGGCGTGGTCTCATCTGTCGTCAGAATGTGCTTGCGATCATCTGTGATCCAGGCATTGTGGGTGAACTTTCCAGGAGTTTCTACAGTACCCAGTACCTCCGGGTTGCTTTTGTCCGCCATGTCAACAATCGCCATAATGCCTGCATTGATGTGGCAGGAATACAGTGTGTCGTTGTCGGCATAACCATCATGGATATACCCCAGTTGCGTGAATGATCCCACATATTTAGGGTTGTACGGATCCGAATTGAGGTCAAATATTTTTGCGCCCCCGTTAAATAAGCCGCCACCAAATGCATAGAGGAAACCCTTTGTCACGTCAATGTGCAAGGCATGAATGGTATTAAGTTGTCCGGCAATGGCTGCATCACCTGTGTAGAAATGTGACGTTAGATTTGCACTGGGCAGGCCGCTCAAATCAACAATTTGCAGCCCTTGTCCACCCTCAGAAGTGACGTAAGCATAGTGACCATACACTTTGATCTCTTTCCAGAGGTTGTTTGGCCCCGGAATTTGAACAATTTGTTGAGGAGAAGCCGGGTTGGTGATATCTACAATGATCAGGCCTTGGGAGCCGCCTAACAAAGCATATTCCTGACCATTTTGCCAGTAACCACATACGTTGGCCAGTGTCTGGCCAGGAAAATCCATAGTGGCCCGGAGTTGAAGATTGATGTTTTGTAATTGGGCGAATGCGAATTGTGCAGCAAAAAGTAAAGGAGCGCACAGGGCGATCTTGAAAAATCTGTTCATAAAAAGCAGTAAGGATGGATGGCGGTCTTTTGGAAATCGGGGCGAAAATACGGCTAAAAAACATCTGCATTTTGAATAGGTTTTAAACTGTCTTCCAAAAGCAATTCTAGCCAGGTTATGTTCCCAATTCAACTTTTTTCCAAAGTGCCAGAAGTGTGACCTGTTCCTGCTCCCAATTCCAGATCCTTCGGGCAACCAGGCAATTTTGTTGCAGATGTCTGTATTGTTCAGGATTCTTTTGCAGGGATTGTACGGCTTGTACGATCGATTCTGGCTTCAATTCCTTTAACAAAATAGCGACTTCATAGGTATTATTCAAAGCCTTGTATTCAGGAAAATCCATGGTCAGCACTGGAACTCCGGCCTGAACCCCATCGAAAAACTTGTTGGCCAGAGAGTAATAATAAGAAAGTCCTCGATTTTCTAAAAGATTGAGCCCTAACCAGGCTTCATCACTGCGTTTTTTCAAGGCATCCGGCTTTACATAGCCCAGGAAAACGACCCGGCTTCCCAAACCCAGGTCATCAGCCATTTGACGCAATCGTACAGAGAGATCGCCTTCCCCGGCCAATACCAATTGAACCTTATCCAGCTTTTGCATCGCAAGCAACATCGCATCTATGCCTCGGCCTTCGTTCAAGGCTCCCTGGTATAAAATAGTACAGGGTGCTAACAGGTTGGATTTATTTATAGCACCGGTACTTTCTAAAGGAACATTTCGAATCACCTCAAACCTGAGGCCATATTTCAATTCAAAAAGTTTTGCAAGCGCCGGGCCTACCGTGTAGGCATAACGATAAAAAGGCAGGCAAATCTGAGCAATTCTACTCCAAAAGGCTTTAACAAAGGGGCGATCCACTACTTCAGGGACCTCAGTGAAGTATTCATGGGCATCGAATACCCTTTTTTTTCTGCGAATTAAAGTAGCGAAACAGCCTGCTGGAAGGCTGTCGAGGTCAATGGAGCACACTGCATCATAAGATACGAGCAGTAAATAAAGAAAGAGACGCAGGTTATACTCGGCATAAAACGGAAACCCTTTTTTGAAAAAGCAGGACAACCTTTTTTGTTCGAAAGGCTTGATTTCCAGCGGCAAAGAATGTGGTAATGTCCGGCCAATGAGTGTTACGACATGTCCATTGGCAGCCAGAGTGCCACAAATGCGATGCATGCGCTGATCATAATTCAGATCGTTGGTAACCGTAAAAATGATTTTCATGGAAGGTTAAGGTAACGCGACCTGCTCAACTCCCAAAGCTGTACAGACCGTTCGAAATTGAGCCATCTGGCCCATAGGCTGACCATCTATTTCCCAGATGATGCAATAGGATTTTTTTTCCGGGATGTCCTGACTGAGTTGTTCCTGGAGTGATAATTCCCACGCCTCTTGTGCAGGCATCTTCGTTAGATCCACACCCATTCTTTTTAGAAAATCAGCCTCAGCCTCCAGCCAATATTGCATGATACGTGGAATGTCGGATTCGCTTAATGGTCTGACAGACAGCATAAGATTGGAGATAAAGGGTTAAAAGTTTTTCAAGGCAGCATAGACCAGATCTACCGGCAGCCCCATGACGTTTTGGAAGGTCCCTTCGATGCGTGTTATTTTACAGTGCCCGATCCAATCTTGTGCGCCATAGGATCCAGCCTTATCAAAAGGTTGGCAGGTTTGAATGTAATAATCAATCTCTTCATCCGAAAGTTCAGCGAACCAGACTTTCGTGACCCCTGCAAAGACCTCCTCCTTATCCCTGGAGCGCAGACATACCCCGGTGATCACGGTATGCTGCCTGCCTGAAAGTGTGCGGATCATACTAAAAGCCTCCTGGTAGTCATCCGGTTTGTTATAAATCCTACCGTCCAGGATCACCACAGAATCAGCCGCCAAAACGATTTCGTCTTGTTCGATCAAATGTCCTGCAGCTTCGGCTTTGCGTTGGGCCAACCAGGGTGCAACCGCTTCTACAGGCATATCAGCCGGGAAGGATTCATCCATATCAAATGCATGAATGGTAAAATCAAAGCCAGCCTCCCGCAAAAGCTGGCTGCGTCGAGGGCTTTTAGAAGCTAATATGAGCGGTCTATTGGGCATATATTACTAAAATTTTGCAAAATAAAGTTGGGCAGCCCTCCCAATGTCTTCTGGCCAGGTGCGCAGCAGGAGGAATAGTCCCGCAAACATGACAATTTTTATTAAAAAGCTGGCCCGCCTAAAATCAGCCCCCCCTTTGGCCCGATACAAGATGAAGGTGGTTGTCAGGGCAGGCAAAAACAGTAAAACGGCCCCGGCTCCAACCTGCCATTGCGGGGCTCCGGTCTGGTTCCAGAAAACCAAGAGCATTCCGAGGAATAAACTAAGCAATAACGCGGTCATACCTGCAGGCTTTTTTGCAAACCTCGGACCTTTAAGTACCGCAAGCGTATTACACCCACAGGCAGCATCGCCCTGAAAATTTTCCAGGTCTTTGACTTGCTCCCTCAAAAAATTGGTTAGGAAAGCAAAAAACGCATACAGCCCAACCAGTGAAACCGCTTGTTGAATGGTATCTGGTTGAGTAAAAGAGGTGAGCCAAATGGCTCTTTGTTCAGGCAAAAGCATGATTACCGGTACCAGGGCACAGAGTATAGAAACCAGAAGGTTACCCATCAGGGCGGTACACTTGAATACCCAGGCATATAGAAATAGTAGAAAGGAGATACCCGGAAACACCCACACGGGCCAATGATCCGAAGGTCGAAGTTCCTGGTCAATTCTAAAAGCCATCCAGTGCGCAGCACTTACGATCACGCCGTATAAGATCAAAGCAAAAGAAGGCGAAAAAATCCTTCCCCAAACCGCCTGCCGGGGCTTATTCATCGCATTATTGTTGCGGTTGTAGTAATCATTCAGGACATAGCCTGCCAGCGTGGTGAGTACAGTGGCTGCCGCGATCAGATGGAACGTGCGAACATTGAGCAAAGGGATCCCACCTGCCTTCAGCAGGGCAGGTCGCAAGGCATACCAATAAGGCACAAATTGTGTAAGAAACACAAGGAGTAAATTGGGAAGCCGTAGCATCCGGATGAACGCGAGGGGATAATTCACGCTGCGAAAGTAGAACTCCCTGCGAACCCTGTTGAGATTGCCTATTGAATTTTTTTGAAAGACAGTCCGCTGCCTGTGCCACTCAGGGAACGATACTGAAGCCTGGAGGTGTCGCATAGGTTCACAAAATTGCATTGTGCGGTGTATTTGCCCGCTTCAACGGTCATTTCAGCGAAGCACCAACCGTCTGAGGTATCGACTCCTTCCAGTTTACAAACGGAGCTTTCACAGGCACCATCCACATCGATCATGCTTTGATAAGTAAGTTTACCACCATTCAGATGGCGCATTTGGGTATCAGCGATCTCCAGGGTGTATGTGCTGTCCTGTTCACTTTGCCAGCGGCCTTGTAAAGTCTTAAGGAGGTCAGCCGGGTCCGGGGCGGAGGATTTTGAAGCGGCTTCTACAGCATTGGGAGCTGGAGACGGCGCTGCTCCGGGTGTATTATTACAGGCTGCAAAAAACAGGAGGCTCAACAGAGACCATGATAGTAGGTATATTTTCATATCAACGAGGAAACTCCTCTGGTTTATGAGGTAAAAAATGGCTTGTCGGACAAGTCCCGCAGGACACAAAGAAAGTCCCGAACTTTTAAAACAATACATATTCAGGGCATTTAAAAATTGCCATGGCTTTAAAACACTGAATATCAACAACTTAAATCTATTTGCAAAATTCGCAGCTATCCACCGTCAAACCATGTCCGCTATCGGGAGGAAGGTCCAATGCGATCTGCATGCCATTGGCTAATTCCTGCAGATGGATTTCAATATTGATATCCCTTTTATTGTTATAAATGAAGGAGGTTCTTTCCGGGCTGATCTGAAAATTCGCCTTATTAGAGAGACAGTTCGGGAAATTATCGCTGGTGAAAATTTCTACATGGTCTCCAGACTTCAAAAGTATAAAAACAGCTTGTTGGTGTCCATAACTCACAGCAATCCTGGTGGCTGCAGCACTCAACGCAAACAAGCGACGATTGAAATTCTTAGGGTCAGCACCAATCAAAGATGCCGCTCCAAAATTAGCGGCACACCAATTGGAAGCATCTTTTTGATCTACCGGAGCGGGCCTTTGGCTAAACTGAAAGGTGGTATACTGCTGATTTTTGGTTTGATCATGGGCTGTTTTAGGCGAGTCAGCACAAGAAACAATACCAAGCAAAACCAAAGAAAACAAGAGGTGTTTCATACAAACAAATTAGTAAGAATATGGGTGCTGGATTCAGCCCAAGCACCCATATTCTAAAGATCAATTATTTCACGATGATCACTTCTCCCGGAATAATTCCGGAGCGAAAGGATTCAATTTTTGTTCCATTGGCAGTGTAAACGTGTACCTGGCCAGGGCTTGAAAAATCTTTTGCATCCGCACAGTAGAGTAGTTTATTTTCCGAATCATACCCCAGTCCATAGGCTTCCTGGGCAAATGCGACGGATAGAACCGGATTCAAACCGCTCTGTGAAACCTTATAAACATTGCCGGCGCCCACAAAATACAGGTCTCCGGAATTTTCATCCATCACCAGATCATCTGAATAAGGAGGCACTTCAAGTCCGGGTCCACCACTTGAAAAATAGTCCAAAAAGCCTTTCTGCGAAGGATCCAGAAAATACCCTTTACAGAGATAATGGAGCCTGGCAGGTGTTTGTTGCTGGTTCAGCACGAGGGTTGAAGCGTTTACACCGGTAGGGATGGGCAAAATTTGGGCCAAATCGCTCGGGACCATAATTTCAGTGATGGAAGTATCCCGACCATAGCCGCCTGAGTTGGCTACATACACCCGGTCATTGGATCTAACCATTTTTTCAGGACCGGCGCCGGTCGGTATGATTTTCAGGATCTGGTGGGTATTCAGATCCACTTTTGCCACACTTCCCGTGAGTCCATCTGCTCCCCATTGGCTGATATAGGCCGTATTATCATTCAGCGGCAAAAAGAAACGGGGTAGGGCAAGGCCTCCGATCGTGTCCAAATATTCAAAAGTTCGGGCATTCACTACCACCACCCGGTTGGCCCCATTCACTACAATATAAGCCTTTCCATTAAAAAAGGTCAAGGACTGTACAAACTGCCCAAGTACAGCTCCATCATTGGCTTTTTCAAATAGAGAATCCTGCGTTTCTCCGGTATCCGGATTGTGCCAGCTGATGGTTCCAGAACCGCCAAAAGGGCCCTCATTTACTACAAAAATACCCTTGGAATAATCGGCCACTGTGGGCTGATCACAACAATCCCTGCTGTCGGCACAGGAAAAAAATAGCCCGGAGGCTGTTACAAGAATGAAAAAAAGTTGTTTGACTTTCATCTTTAAAAACTAAACGGTTAAGCATGAAAGGTAAACGGATAGGAAGGACGTTTTCTGGCTTAAACGATCGAAATGAGGTCGCCTCCTAAGTTGATAGGGGTTTATTGGGTTTAGAGGGTTGGTGTTTTTGAGCCCGGGAAAGGCGAGATTTCAACCTTTTCGAGTGCAAAGCATCAACTTATAAACTTTTATCAACCCGCATCCACCTAAAGAGACTGCCTCCGTCTGGTTTGACTGCCAAATGCCCAGGACTTTCTACCCGAAGCCCAATTGAGTTCGTGGATTTTGGCAGGTCTTCTGGCTCATTTCAGCGGTGCACGCCTTCCCATTCTTGCAGAACAGTGGCATAAATTGTGCAACGCTTTGACCTGAAAAAGTCGGACCCGATTGCATTGGGTAGACCTTTTTTAATCTGAAACTTACAGCAGCGGGTACTGCCCCGGATTTACACCGGGTTCCCTTTTAATCTCCTCCGATATCGGAGTGAAAACCAAAACCCGGGGCGAAGGTAGAAAACTGTGGGTTCCAATCGGTGGGATGCAGGAGGAATTCAACAGTAGAGCCCAAACAAGATTTTTATTCCCAGGCCTATAAAGATCAGTCCTATGACGTGGTTGGCGTATCGGGCTACATCCATGGACCGGTTAACGATGAGCTGCCCAAGCCAGGCATATAAACCAAGCGCAAAAATGGTCCCGAGGGTTACTCCAAATGAGAAAATTAGCGTGGAGAACAATCCCTCTTGCCACCAGCCTTCTACCCCGCGCTGGATTGCAGTCTGGGACACACTCAGACTGATGAGCCCTGGCGGCAATGAACCCAATAAACTAAGCACAAAACCAGCGAGCAGAAGGAGCATCTGTATTTTTTGATTCGGGAAAGCAGAGAAATGCTACAATGAACCGTAAACTTTTCCCACTTTTGCCTTCCTTTTGAACTGACAAATATCCATGTAAATGATTCGAACTTATACGCTCCTGCCTATTCTCTTTGTTTTTCTCCTCTCCCCCACCCTTTGGGGCCAATCGAATGACGAATGTAGTGGCGCTACCGTCATCACAGATCCTTCCGATTTTTGTACCCTGCAAGGGGAAGACAACACCTTAGCTACCCCTAGTACTCAGGCTTTTCCAAGTTGTTGGACCAATGTCGGCGCCGATTTGTGGTATTCCTTTACAGCGGTTGCACCAGACCTGGTCGCCATCATCAAAGGCCTTACACCTTCGAATCCAACCGGAACCCTGCAGGGGCCGCTGATCGCCGTGTACAGCGGAGATTGTAACAATCTGACGGAACTTGGCTGCGCCATTGGCCTGTCTAACAATATTTTTAATAACAATTTGCCTTTGACGGTGTCTAATCTGGTGATCGGGCAGCAATATTTCATCCGGGTGGATGGGATCGTACCTGGTCTTTTTGAATTGTGCATCAAAAACCAGGAGGATGTAAATATTGTCTCGGGAGATTGCCCGACAGGGATTTTTGTTTGCAGTAAAGATCCGATCGTGGTAGATCAGGTGTTTGGCCCGGGTGTTGACGCTGGTGAATTGTCTGATGCGCCTTGTTTGACCGGGTTTCCTGGTGAATCGAGTACCGCCTGGTATGTCTTTACGGCTGCCAACAATGCCAAACTAACCTTTACCATTACACCCAACGCACCAGATGACGACATTGACTTTGTGCTTTACCGTCTTCCAAATGGCCCCGGCGATTGTACCGGAAAAGTTTCGGAGCGTTGTATGGTAGCAGGTGATTTTGATGGAACCAGTCCTTGTATGGGCCCAACCGGTCTGAATCTGACCGCGACCGACGTCAATCAGCCACCCGGCTGTGCGCCAGGTAGTGACAATTTCCTTCGCTTCCTGACCATGGTGCCGGGAAGAACATACGCCCTTTGCATCAATAACTTCACCACAGTCGGCAATGGTTTTACCATTGAATGGGGGCCAGATGCACTTTTTAAAGGCTCCGTCAATGCCAATTTTTCAACCGACGAACCAGATAAGAAAATATGTCTTGGAGAGGAACTGGTCGTGACCGATTCTTCTACCACCGACAATGGGATCATCAACAACTGGCATTGGAATTTCGGCAGCGGATCAGCCATTGACACCATTGGTGGTCAGGGACCTCATACCGTTCAGTATCAAACAATAGGCCCGAAAACAATTCTCCTTACTGTAACCACCGATGAAGGCTGTGTGGGTTTAGATACTGCTTTTGTACTGGTACAGTTCTGCTGTACCCTGGAAGCAGACGTTGCGGTGGTGCCTGGTTGCCCCGATGCTCCTGCGGCAATTGCAACCCTGAGTGTCCAGAATGCGGTCGCTCCGCTAAAAATAATCTGGAGCGATAGCCAATCCGACAGTTTAACCGCGACCTATACCACGTCAGGCAATTATTCAGTAACGGTAGAAGATGCAAATGGATGTAAAGACAGCCTGACCTTCATCGTGAATACGCCACTCAATGTGAGTGCCATGTTCCCGCCGGATACCAGCACCATTCTCTTGGGAGAGAGTATCACCCTAACGGTCAAGGCCATGCCGGTAGATTCGCTTTCTGTGGTATGGACTGAAATAGATGGCAATACTACCCTGAACGGCCTGGAACAGACCCTGACACCCACGGATACCATCAGCTATGCAATTTCAGTAAACAACTATGGCTGTATTTTCAAGGATACGGTGACAATTGTGGTTGAAAAACCGAGCTTTGATATGCCCAACGCATTCACGCCGAATGGCGACGGCGCCAATGATGCTTTCGGTCCGGTCATTGAAGGATATACCTTTGTGCAGCTGGAAATCTGGTCCCGATGGGGCGAAAAGGTATTTGACTCGCTTAATGCTGGTTCAAATACCTGGGATGGAACGATCAATGGCCTGCCTGCGCCATCTGACGTTTATATTTATCGGGTCAATGTGCTGATGCCAAATGAACAAGCGGAAACCAGGAGCGGGGATGTTACTTTGTTGCGGTAATTAGGCGTGCCTTATAATAAGAATAAAAAGTCCTCCGGAGCATTGCGCCGGAGGACTTTTTATTAAAAAACACCAATTTATCCTTTGATGAACCATCAAAACACAAGCACCTTCTCCGTCCGAGGTGGGCCCAATTCATCCATAATGTGCAAATAAGACAAGCCTGGACTTAATTTTCAGAAGGGATAGAAAATGCGCCCGGCAAAAAGGCAGGTAGGCTGATGGATCCTTTCCAAACTACCCGACCACTGGTAAAAGCCCCCATATAAGCCAACACCGTTAGGTAGATTGAATGAATTTTCCCTTTCTAATCCTTCCGTTGGAAAATAGGTTCCTTTTGCAACCCAAATCTGGTCGCTAAATTCTGCAACTGCCAGGGCAGATTGTAGGTTAGTAAACGCGTCTGCCCAGGTGTTGCCATTGTTGCCCCCTGTTGCCGCTTGGTTGACATACCAGATTTACAGGGCGGACAGGTTTATAGCACAGCAAAAGAGCAAAAATATTAGTAATTTCTTTATCATGAGTTGGGGGGGGATAAATGAGGGCACCAGCCTCGTAGAGGCTTAACATTGGTAGAAAGAAATAAAGATGCGGTACCAGCCTCATAGAGGCTTAACATTGGTAGCATTATTTCCAAAATCGCCCCCGAATCATCTGCTCCAACCCATTCAAATCCTCCGAAACCCGGAAACGCAACACCAGCACCACAAATATCAATGCAAAAAAGCCTGAACGAAGGATCAGGTTATAAAGATCATATCCTGAAACCGGTATGAGTCCGGCGACCAAATAGGCCGCAAGTGCCAGTCCGATCGCTTTTAAAGTATCCACAGTAAACGGAAGTAACTGAAATTTAAGCCAGACAAACCAAAGACTCACCGCATTATACCCTGCAATGCTCAATAAAGTCGCAATTGCAGCCCCTGATATGCCTAAAATCGGGATCAGCCAGATACTCAACAGGATATTGCCAACCGCCAGAATGCCCAGCGATATCAGGGAATACCGATAATACTGGGAGTAGTACACCATGTAATTATTCAGTCCTGTACCCATTTCAACGACCCTGGACAGCCCGATAAACAGAAAAACCCATTTTCCGGCAGCCAATTCCTCGCCGTTGGGCAATAAGCCGAACAAGCTGTCTATGGAGATCCAAATACAGCCAAAAAGCAGTAACCCTACAGTCAACAAGTTGATCGACACACTTTTATAGAGTTTCTCCATTTCAGGCCGGTTGTCGTCCGCCAGATATTTTGCGACCGAAGAGGCACTGGCAGCATACAGGCTTTTGATAGGGATTTCAATTACGGTAGCCAGATAAGAAGCGATGGCATACACCCCGGCAGCCTTCACTGCACTGATAGATCCAACCATGAACACGTCCGATTTTGCCGCCACCAGCAAAGCAAAACCACCAAAGGCTCCAAAGCCGATGAATTGGATCATCTCGATGCGCAGGGAGCGGGTAATAAATGCCCAATCCGGTCGCCAGTACCATTCTCCGATATGATTCAAATAAACCGCCAATCCAAAGGTGACCAGGACAGCATGAAACATCAACCCCAACATAGCGGCCTCCAAAGAAAGCCAGTTTTGCCAAACCGCAATGAGCATCAAGGGCAGTACCAGTTTCTGTGAAAAATCCAGCAACAAGGACGGCACCACGATCCGTTTGAAATTAGACGAGTAGGTGGCTAAAACACTGCTGGTGATGTAAAAAAACGCCAATGGGAAACCGATCCACAGGTATTCCCTGAGCAACGGCGATTTGTGTTCCAGCGCACGGGAGAACGGTTCCCAGAATATCCAGGCACCCAGCGCAAAGAGGCTACAACCGATGGAACAGAGCAAAAGTAACAAGGGTAAAAACCCATGATGCCCGGAAGCCTTATCCTGAAAACGTGGAAAAAAACGGATAGCAACGGTATTCGCGCCCAAGGATAGAATGGGCAATCCGATCATGCCGATGGAAAGTAACACCTGAGCCAATCCATAAGGCTCCAGTGCGTGCGGGTAAACAAAGAAGATACTCAGCGCACCAACCCCCAGGCCCACCACATTGACAGCAGAATGCTTTAAACTTTGCCTTCGAATTACACCCATCTTTTATGTATGATGTATGAACTATGAACTATGAACTATGATGTATGAACTATGATGTATAATGTGGTTCATCAATTTGCATCCTTCGAATCTGTTAGTATCATAGTTCATACATCATACATCATACATCATAGTTCATACATCATACATCATAGTTCATACATCATACATTATCCTTGTTTTTCGCGGACGTAGATTTCCTGGTCTTTGTATTTGGAGGGGCATTTGAGCAGCATATCGGAAGCTGCGAAGGTTTCTCCTTTCATTTGCCCGGTAAGTACGATGGATTCTGATCTTTCAAAGTCCTGAGGCTTGGCAGCCAGCAGTTCGACCCGACGGATCTCGCCTGCATCATCTTTGACATAAAAGGCCAGAAAGTTGGGGTCTTTTGCGGGATCATATTCTACAGGCCGGTCCTTCACCAGTTGGCCGACCAGTTTAACCTTGTCATCACTCTGGGTGGCCTGGGCAAAATTGGCATAGGTCGTCACGTCTTTGCTGGCCGAGATCAAAATACCTATGGCTGCGGCGACAACGACAATGGCTAGAAGATGTGATTTTTTCATGTTTGTGTGTGTGTTTGAATATAAACAAGACGCACGAGGATACGTTCAAAAAACCTATTTGATTTGTCCCAGTGCCGCCCTGAATTGTTGTGCGTTGGCTCCATCTCCCATCCCTTCGTATATCTGTGCGGACAGTTCATAAGCGGGTTTAAAGTTTGGAGCGACCTGAATTGCCTTCATTAAGTTGCTCAGGGCCGTTTGATTGTCTCCCTGACTTCTTGAAATCAGCCCCAAATAATACCAGGCAGCTGGATTGGAGGACTCTTTTTTAATGGAAAGTTCAAATTGAGCCTTTGCTTTGTTCGCATCATTCTTATTGAGCCAATAAAGGCCGATCAGGTTGTTTCCCTGCGCATCATCCGGGCAAATTTCCAGATTTTTTTCTGCAGCGACCTTCGCTTCTTCCAATTGACCGATGTTCAAATAGGCTTGTGCAAGGTTGACCCAGGCCAATTCATTGTCTGGTACATTGGCAACTTCAGCTTTGAAACGTTCAATTGCTCCGGGCCAATCGCCCAGTTTGCTTGCGGCCATGCCCAGAGCACAGTTTTTGCCATTGTCTTTCAACACGGCCAGAATCGGGGCACCTCCTGCTTTGACGATGTGGACGGCATTGTCTGGTGGCCACTTGCCCTTTTGCAAGGTGCTTCCATCCAGAAAACGCGTTGGGTACAAGGCATAATCCCAGGCGTCATCACAGCGTTTTTCCCATTTCATGTATTTCACCTTCACTTTGTCGCCGTATTTGGCTGTAAGTTGTTTGGTCGAATAATACATGTTGGTGGCAATGATGACCATTTCCTGCATATCTGGTTTCAAAATACCCTGGCTTTCCAGCCATTCAATGCCTTGTCGGGTGCTGATGCCCCAGTAATCTGTTTCGAACTGGCCATAAGCGCCGGCTGTCCCTCCAACAACAGGATTGAAGTACACATACGGCATTTTGGGATTGGACACGATAAATGCGGCAGCGTCCACACAAAGCAATCCTGTCACCCCATAAACTGCCCATTGCGCATACTTTTTTTCTGAGAATATCTGTGCCAGTTCATTCCAAAACAAAGCGGCACAAACCACCATGGGCGGATAGGCAAAAGTTAGGTGACGCCAGCCGTCGTGGATGACCGAATTTTTGTAAACCACATAAAAAACCGGGAATATGGCCGCGAAAAAGGCCAACATGACCCACAACGGGTTCAAGCGCCCCATCATTTTTGGCAGCAGAAAAATACTTCCGACAAAGCCAATCAGCGCCGCAAGCGGTATGGTATATGCGATCCATTTGATGGCGTAATTCCAGGGCGTTTTATCAGACATCATATTGGTGCCTTCAAAAAGTACCCGGATCTTTACTTCAAGCTCAGAAAATTTGGAGAGTGCCACAAATGGATTTTTGAACGGTGCCTGTAGTGCATACGGCCAAAAAACCAGGGCAAATACATAACCTGCCGCGGCAACCCCCAGGGTAATCAAAGCATATTTTTTCAAAATTTTAGCCTCTGAAAATGCTTTAAACCCATCGTTTTTCAACAAAAAGTGCAGACCGGCGAACATTCCAAAAATACCAAAGGAAAGCAAGCCTCCGGCACGGGTACCGAGGGCGATACCAAGCCCGACCACCAGTCCGATCAGATTCCATCTTCGGGGGTCTGGCATTCGATCCATAACGGCGACCATGTTGTAGATCGCCATAATATAACCGGCGGCAAAAGGGATATCCTTTGGATTCATCAAAGAATCACCCACAAAACGCGGGGACACCAGCATGATGATCAGCGCGATGATCCCTGCGCGTTGCCCCGCTAACAGGGTCGCAAAAAGTCCTGCGCATAACATGGCCACCCAGCCCAGTACGGCGCTGGAGGCATGCCGGACATTATGATATCCGAGATCGCTTGGTTTGTATCCAAGTGCATTATTGGCAAATCCGGTTACGGTCTCAAAGAATCCGCCGTATAAATGCATGTTCCCATCCGGGAGATTCAATGCGGTGGAATCCTTTCCAAAGGAGCTATAATAATTGACCAGCTTTTGTGAGTAGTCCACCTGGAACTTATCGTCGGCATTGATTCCGGAACCCAATGAAAGTCCCACTAAGACGATCAGTGCGAAGGCGGATAGTCCCCAAAAGACTTTTTGAAGCATGGGATCCGATACAACTGAAAATGGTCTGTCCAACCAGTTTTTTACCGGAGCTACAGACTTCAATGGAGCGCGTTGCTGAGCTATGCCTGTAGCAGGCTGCGCAGAGGATTTTGGGGTATTCTTTCCTGTTTTTGCCATGGTGTTTTCTTGTTCAAAAAGCGGGTGCAAGGTAGGCAAACTAATTGCATGGCAGAAATGGCTTTTAGTAAACTTCGTTCTTCCTGGATGGATATTAAATTTTAACTAGAAAGAATTTTGAGGGAACGGCGGGTTTTTCCGGGGGAAAACTACTTTTGTGTTTCATTATACACAGTAACCATCCAAATTGAATTTAAAATGAGGCAATTTTCCAAACCGATCTTAGTATTAATCCTCCTCTTTTGCGCTTTTCTTCAGGATTCCAAGGCTCAGGATCCTCGTTTTTCACAATATTATGCCTCCCCCTGGAATTTGAATCCAGCCTTAAATGGCGTTTTTAATGGCAAATGGCGGGCAACCGTCAATTATCGGGATCAATGGGGCAGTTTCCTTTCTCCTGTACCCTTCCGGACCTATGCGGCGGCCTATGAGCATCGTTTACAAGTCGGTTACGGAGATGACTTTGCCTCTTTTGGTATAGGGGCGATGCATGACGAAGCCGGCACGGCACGTTTTTCGCAGGACAAAGTACAGTTGGGTGGCGCTTTTTTAAAGCAACTTGCCGGAGGTCGAAACCGGTCTAGCCATTATTTATCGGCTGGAGCGCAATTGGGATTTGGTCAGAACTCCATTGATTGGGGCAGGCTTTGGTTTAGTCGTCAATTTGACCCGATCAGCGAAACGCCGAACACCAGTCTGGCCAACAACGAACCAAATGCGAACGCCATTTCAAAAAGCTATCTGGATTTTAATGCCGGGCTGCTTTATTACACGGTATTTAAAAACGAAGGCTTCTTCTATTTTGGGGGAGCCCTGCATCACCTGAACAACCCAAAGATCTCTTTAGCAGACGATGACAATGAAACCCTGTATACCCGGTATACCGGACACGCGGGAGGACAATTTCCATTGAATGAATCCGTGAGTTTGCTTCCAGGTGTCTTGATGATGAGCCAGGGCCCCGCTTTTGAAACAAATCTGGGTTTGAACCTACGCTATTCAAACAACGACTTCAACGAATTGGCGCTTCGGGCCGGCGCATGGGCACGCATGGGGAACAAACTTCAAAAAGGCTTACAGGCTGATGCGGTGACGATCGTCGGCATGCTGGAATTGGAGCGTTGGACACTTGGTCTGAGTTACGACATTACGGTATCTTCACTTACCCAGGCCAATAATTCCCGGGGTGCTTTTGAAATTTCACTCACCTATTTTCACCCGGGAGAAAAGCGTGCCCGTGTGGTTTGTCCTAATTTCTGATCTTAATTTGCGTAGGGTTGTTGATCATCATCAAGTAGCCTGTTTGCGATGATCCAGAACGCTATGAGCATAAAAAACTTATTCTATGAAGCGATTGACCTATTTACTTCTCTTACTTCCCACATTTATATGTGGGCAAAATTTCACGCTGAGCCCGGCAAACGCAAAAGCCGGCGAAATGCTGCGGCTGGAAATAGACCTCTCCAAAAGTAAACTTCGCAACGCCAGCGAACTGGAAATGGTCGTATTGGAATATGCCAACGGTAAAGCAGCCGCAGTCGAAGCTGCAACCATGCGTTCCGGAGATAAGGTGGTCGGTATTTTTACCCTGAGTCCGGATGCTAAATCAGCGGTTGCGGGGCTTCGCGAAGGGGATGAAAACTGGGAAAACAATGCGGGTGAAGGTTATTTCGTGCCAGTCATGAATGCGAGCGGCAAATCAAACCCGGAAAATATGGTAGCGGCTGCTATTTTGTATCGTGATTACGGTGGGTTCATGAATCTGAATCGAACTCCTGCGGTGGCTTTTGGCCTTTTTAATCAGGCTTTTGCAGTACAACCAGACCTTAAAAGAAAACATTTTGCGCCCTATATCAACAATCTGATGGCTGTTAAAAAAGGAGCGGATGGAAAAAAGGAGGCCATGGATTACCTGTCGGTCATAGAAGCCGATGCCAAGGCTACCGAAGATGAACTGTTGACCGTAGCGCGTTATTATGAGCGCAATGGAGAAGCAGAAAAGAGCAAATTGCTCAAAGACAAGGTACGCACCGGATTTCCAAAGGGCACCCTGGTAAAACAAGAAAAACGGCGTGCCATCCAAAACGAAGCAGATCTATTGCAAGCAGAAGAAATGCTTCAGTCTTACGCAACCGCTTTCCCACCCCAGAACGAAGAGGAAACTCAGGCCTTTAACATGTTGCGGGCGAACCTTGCAAGTAAGGTGGCTGATTCGGGCAATTGGACCAAATTTCGTGAGTTAACTGTACAACTTCCTGCTACTGACCGTGCAAGTGCCTACAATAACCTGGCCTGGGAGCTTGCCGAAAAAGGCGAAAATATAGAAGAAGCCCGCAGTTTTGCTGCTTCAGCTTTGGATTGGGCCAGAAAAGAAAGAACCAATCCCGGCAGTGCCAAACCAGCCTTGAGCTCCAATAAATCCTGGGCCAAGCAGCGGAAACAGACGTTCGCGATGTACGGTGATACCTACAGCTTTGTTTTGAATAAATCAGGAGATGCTTTGGGCGCCGCTGCACTTCAGGCGGAGGTAATCGAGATCACAGAAGGCAAGGAAGCAGAAATGAATGAGCGCTATACATCCTACCTCGAAGCCGCGAATGCAGCTGATTTGCGGTATCGACTGGAAGGCTTCATTTTGAACGGCCACGCCACGGCCAAAATGAAGGAGCTCTTTAAAAAGAAATATTTAGTTGAAGATAAAACGGAAGCTGGTGCAAGTGCTTACATCGCTAAACTTGAATCCAATGCACGCGCTTCCAGGCAAAAAGAGCTGGTTGAAACCATGTTAAATGAACCGGCTACGCCTTTTAACCTGACCAATCTGGAGGGCAAATCGGTTAGTTTGGAGAGTTTGCGTGGCAAAGTGGTGGTCGTGGATTTTTGGGCGACCTGGTGCGGTCCTTGTAAAGCCTCGTTCCCTGGCATGCAATTGGCAGTTAAACAGTATAAAAACGACCCCAATGTAGCCTTTGTCTTCATTGACTCTTGGGAAAAAGGGGGCGATAAAACAAAAAATGCAGCCGATTTTATTGCCAGCAAAGGATACACCTTCAACGTCCTGATGGACAATGACGATAAAGTGATTGGTTCCTATGGCGTTTCAGGCATTCCGACCAAATATGTGCTCGATCGAAACGGAAAGATCCGATTCAAAACCATTGGATTTGATGGTAGCGACGAAGGATTGGCAGAGGAATTGAGCCTTATGATCGAGGTAGCGAAGGGTCTGCCTTGATCCTTGAAATGTCATTTAGTTAAAAACAAGGGGCAAATCTGCATAGATGCAAATTTGCCCCTTGTTCATTGAGATCATTCCCTTAATTTTGCGTTTATAAACTCATCACCATGCTCCACAATTGGTTAAAAGATCTGATCGAAAGACACGCTTTTGGCGTTTGTCAATACCTGGGTGAAAGAATGCGTTTGGCGCCCACGGAGGTTCGAAAATATTTCATTTATACGTCTTTTATCGGAATGGGCTCGCCGCTGGTGGTTTACCTGTTTTTTGCTTTTTGGATGAATGTACGCCGGTACATTCGTCGAGGTCAGAATGAGATCTTTAACTAGTGCAGCAGTCATTCGGCGGATGCGACACTAGGAATACCCGCCCATTCCGCTAATTCATCCAGACCCCAGGCATTTTCTACTGAAAATTCTCCAATAGCCGTGCGTCTCAGACTGCTCAGGTACGCCCCACTTCCTGCCGCTTGTCCCAGGTCATTGGCCAAGGAACGAATGTAGGTTCCTTTACTGCAAACTACCTGGAAATCAAGTTGTAAACCTTCCGGATAATTCGGGTGGAGCATAATGTCAGACCCTTTTTTGCTTGCAACCCTGACCTCGTCCAGTCCAGGAGGAACTGGCCGCAGATCGCCTGTTAGATCAAAGGAAGCGACCTGGACAGGCCGATGGGGCATTTCAACCTCCTGGCCCGTTCTTGCATTTTTATAGAGTCGCCGACCGTCCACCTTAACGGCAGAAAAAATGGGAGGAACCTGCAAAATATCCCCTAAAAACTGTTCGCGGGCAGCCTCTAAAACCTCCTTGGTTAAATGGGCCGTTGGATAAAACGTATCCGGGGCTTTTTCAAGATCAAAGGATGGCGTAGTAGCGCCAAAAGTGAAAGTGCCCGTATAGGTTTTCGGCATAGCTTGAAATTCCTCAATTCGCTTGGTGTAATCACCCACGCACAAAATGAGTAAACCTGTGGCAAGCGGATCCAAGGTTCCGGCATGTCCTACCTTTAGCTTTTTATTGCCCGTTTTGCGTGCAAGCAGGTAACGCACCTTGTTCACTGCACCAAAAGAGGTCCAGGCCAAAGGTTTATCAATTAAAAAAACAGCACCTTTGGGGAAGACTTCAGGGAAAGGTTGGCCCGGGGAAATAACGGTTAGCATGGCGCAAAGTTAAAACGGAATTAACCTGATTATTTTAACCATTTTCCTTGTTACAAATCCTGATGACAATGCGTCAGCTGTTTTTTAAATGAACGGACTTTTTGACTGCCATAACCTGGAATAACTGCCATTTTTTCACCCAATTAACATTGGCCGGAAATTTGAATTGAGCAGCAAACAGATCTACATGAACCTGATCCCCAAAAACCGAAACCATCCATTGCCGTCCAACTTATCCAAAGCTAAACTTCACCAACTTAAACGGTAAGTTTTTTCTCGGAAGGGATTTCTCCTTCAAAAAATCCCTTCCGAGAAAAAACTCCCCTGTAAAAATATGACCTACGATAATTTCACCATCAAAGCACAAGAGGCCATCCTGCAAGCGCAACAAATTGCGGCTGGTTATGAACAACAAAGCGTAGATACCGGGCACCTGATCAAAGGGATGCTCAATGTAGACGACTCTGTTACAGACTTTCTGTTAAAGAAAACCGGTGTGAATATTCCTGCCTTTACCGAGCAGTTGGATAAACTCACCTGGGAGACCCCCAAGGTTCAGGGGGCTGACAAACAATACCTGACCAACGAAGCCAATAAAGCGATCGCTGCTGCGAAAACCCTGCTGAAAGACTTTGGCGACGAGTATATTTCCCTTGAATTGCTCCTGCTCGGAGTTGTCAAAGGCAATGATAAGGCTGCCCGCCTGCTCCGTGAAAACGGTGCAACTTTTGATGCCCTGAGTGCTGCGGTAAAAGAATTACGCAAGGGCCGTAAAGTGACCGAACAGACCACGGATAACGTCTACAACGCACTTCAGAAGTACGCTGTCAATTTAACGGAGCAAGCCGAAAACGGCAAACTCGACCCGGTGATCGGTCGGGATGAGGAGATCCGTCGGGTGCTACATATTCTAAGTCGCCGCAAAAAGAACAATCCGGTCATCATCGGTGATCCCGGAGTCGGAAAGACCGCTATTGTAGAAGGTATTGCCTGGCGAATTGTCAAGCAGGACGTGCCGGAAACCCTGGCAGGTAAAAAAATATTCAGCCTGGACATGTCGTCGCTCATCGCGGGGGCAAAGTATAAGGGCGAATTTGAAGAGCGTTTAAAGGCTGTGATCAAAGAGGTGGTCGACTCCAATGAGCAGGTCATTTTGTTCATTGATGAGATCCACACCCTGGTCGGAGCCGGTGGAGGTCAGGGCGCCATGGATGCTGCAAACATCCTGAAACCAGCGCTCGCCCGGGGCGAACTTCGCACCATCGGCGCAACTACCCTGGATGAATACCAGAAATACTTTGAAAGCGACAAAGCACTGGAACGCCGTTTTCAGTCTGTTTATGTGGATGAGCCCAGCGTGGAGGATACCATTAGTATTCTGCGCGGTATCCGGGAAAAATACGAGAATTACCACAAGGTTCAAATTCTGGACGAGGCACTCATTGCTTCTGCAGAGCTTTCGCACCGGTATATTTCTGAACGTAAATTGCCAGATAAGGCCATCGACCTGATCGATGAGGCGGGTGCAAAACTTAGACTTGAACTCGATTCTGTGCCAGAAGATGTGGACAAACTGGATCGTCAAATGCGGCAACTGGAAATTGAAAGGGAGGCCATAAAGCGCGAAAACGATACGAAGAAACTGGATGCCATGAACAAGCAGATCCAGGAGTTGCGTGAAAAGCTGGATGATCTGCGGGCAAAATGGACCTCCGAAAAAGAGATCGTGGAAGCCATTCAAACCAGCAAACAAAAGCTGGAAGAACTCCAGATCCAATACCAGCGCGCAGAAAGAGAAGGCAACCTGGAAGTAGCATCCAGGATAAAATACCAGGACATACCAGCCAGAGAGGCCATGTTGAAGGCTGCAGAGGAAAAACTCGCGACCATGGCACCTGAAAATCGAATGACCACCCAAATTGTAACGGCAAACGATATTGCAGAAGTAGTAGCGCGTTGGACCGGTATTCCTTTGGCCAAAATGATGCGGGGGGAACGGGAGCGACTCCTTCACCTTGAAACGGAGATGCACCAACGGGTAGTCGGGCAGGATGAGGCAGTTACCGTGGTTGCCGATGCTGTTCGCCGAAGCCGCGCTGGTCTGAGTGATCCTGACAAACCAATCGGTTCATTTATATTCTGTGGTCCGACAGGTGTAGGTAAAACAGAACTCGCTAAAGCACTCGCAGATGTCCTATTTGATGATGAAAAGGCGATCACCCGAATCGATATGAGTGAATATCAGGAGAAGCACAGTGTATCCCGACTCGTGGGAGCACCTCCTGGATATGTAGGGTATGATGAAGGGGGGCAGTTGACTGAGGCCGTCCGCAGGAGACCCTACTCCATTGTACTGCTGGATGAGATTGAAAAAGCACACCCGGACACCTTCAACATCCTGCTTCAAGTGCTGGATGATGGTCGCTTAACGGATAACAAGGGCCGGACCGCAAATTTCAAGAACACCATCATTATCATGACCTCCAATCTGGCCAGTGATCGTATTATGGAGACCTTTGAAGGGTATGAGGCCTTGCAGGAACAAAAGAAAAAGGAAGTATTTGAGAAAGCAAAAACAGAGGTGATGGATGCTTTAAAAATGAACTTGCGGCCAGAATTTTTGAATCGTGTTGATGAGGTAGTTGTATTCCATCCATTGCAAAAAGACCAGATGTCGTTGATCCTCAATATCCTGATGAAGGATATCCGCGAGATGCTCATCAAACAGGAGTTACAACTGGAGTTGACCAAGGATGCTGGTGTTCAGCTGGTGGAGCAGGGTTTTGATCCTCAATTTGGCGCACGACCGCTCAAGCGCACCTTGCAACGTGAATTGATCAATGAACTCGCCAAACACCTGCTCGCAGGCGATTACCAAAAGGGTGACACCGTGCTGATCGATGCCGATGCCGCCGGATTGACCTTTGGACGGAAAACCCTGGTAGATGGAAAATCGGTGGTGTCTAAAAAATTAAAGGCCGTTTAAGTAATTGAGTAGTCTTTTCAAGCACTAGTGCCACATCCGGCACTACGTTTTACAAACCGGATTGGAGCTTAAATGCTTCGATCCGGTTGTTTTTTAGGGGTGCAGATTGAATTAATTTGACGTCAGACCTACTAACTCCGTAATTTTGCCTTTGAAAATTTATAAATGAGATTTAAAAAACTGACACGACTGCCTCGCCAAATCCTGCGTGCAATCTTGATGGAAGGTGTTGGAACAGGTCGAATGCTACACACTTATGTTCGGCATGGAGGCAGGAAACTGAACTTAACACCCACCCATCGCTACCCAAGTTCAGAAGAATTGAGGGTGGCAGGTGAGCAGTTAAGGGATGTCCCCAGATCCTTGGTTTTTATTGCTGTGGTACTTATACCCATTCCCGGTTTTGTTGGCGGATATGCGGTCATGGCCGTTGCGGCAGAACGTTTGATGGGAGATCGGATCAAACTTTTACCCACCAGATTCAGGCATTTTTTTACGCACAAAGCGCCTGGACAAATATAAAGGCTAAATAACCGTATTTCAGACGTAAATTTGCGCTGAAAATGATAAAAACGAAGCTCCGCGAGATTACAAAATTGCCACGCCAGATGGTCTGGGCCATGGTCATGGAGGGCGTGGAGACCACCCGGATGGTAAAAGTGTTTTTGAAGCACGGCCGTGGTAAGCTCCGCCTGGTACCTTCGCATCGGAACCCTACCCCGGAACAATTGAAGGAGGCCGTAGAACAACTCAAGGATCTACCCCGCTTTTTGCCATTTTTTGTCGTGGTCGTAGTGCCTGTACCAGGAATAACTGAAGGTTATGCCGTGGTAGCCTTAACCCTGGAACGCTGGTTGGGCGATCGTATGAAAATCTTGCCGAGTCAGTTTAGGCATATTTTAAGACCTGAAGCGCCGCTAGATGTTTCAATGGAGGCTCCCAAACAAGCTGAAGGTCCGGAAGCATCTACTCCATCGTCAACTGCCAGATTATCCACAACCGTGATTCAACCTCCTACATCGGAAAAAACGCATCCTCCACATGTCTGATCTCCGCCACTTTACCTTTCCCTAGAATAACAGCCAAAACATCAAAGCGAATCTCCCAACCATAATCGATGGATTCCATATATGCCCCGGCTGCCCGCATCATCTGATCTTGCTTTCTGGCATCTACGGCTTCTTCCGGCCCTCCATATCCCTGTCCTTCTCCGGTTCGGGTCTTTACTTCAACGAAGACCAGAATATCTTCCGGCGTCCAGGCTATAATATCAATTTCACTCCGTCCTTCACGCCAATTTCTGGCGGCAATGCGCCAACCTTTTGCTGTCAGATAATCTGCAGCGATCGTTTCACCATATTGACCGGTTACCAGGTGTGGAGTGATTACCTCTGGTTTCTTTCTAGGAATGCTCATGACTCTGGCACCAATTCTCCGTACAGATCAAACTCTTCTGCTCCGGTAATCCGCACGTTGGCAAAATCTCCTAACCTTACGTAATTATTCTTGGCCAGCACCAGCACTTCATTGTCTACCTCAGGAGAATCCGCTTCCGTACGGCCAATAAAGTATTTGCCTTCCTTCCGATCGAAAAGCGTTCGGAAAACCTGCCCGATCTTTGCCTCGTTTTTTCGCAGCGAAATTTCCTGCTGGACTTCCATGAGGCGTTGTGCCCGTTCCGCTTTTACCTCAGCCGGAATATCATCGGGCAGATCATACGCCCGGGTACTTTCTTCATGGGAATATTGAAATACGCCTACCCGCTCAAATTCCTGTGCCCGTACAAAGTCGAGGAGACTTTCAAAATCTGCTTCGGTCTCTCCTGGATGCCCTACCAGAAAAGTGGTTCGGATGGCTATGCCCGGGACTCTTTCGCGAATTTGTGTCAACAACTCCTCTGTTTCTGCCCGGGTGATCTGCCGACGCATGGCTTCCAGCACAGGGTCACTGGCGTGCTGTAGGGGGATATCCAGGTAATTACAGATCTCTTTGCGCTCTGCGATCGCATCCAGGATATCCAATGGGAACTTGCTTGGGTATGCGTAATGTAAGCGGATCCATTCGATGCCTTCCACATCTGCCAAGGCATGTAATAACCTGGGTAATTCGCGGGTTTTATAGAGGTCCAGACCGTAATAAGTCAGTTCCTGCGCAATGAGCAAAAGTTCTTTTACCCCGCGTTTTGCCAGATTTTGCGCTTCCATAACCAGTTCTTCGACCGGGCGACTGATGTGTTTGCCACGCATGAGCGGAATGGCACAAAATGCACAGGTGCGGTTGCAGCCTTCCGAGATCTTAAGATAAGCGTAATGGGGCAGTGTGGTGATCTGGCGTGTACCCAGCAGTTCATGCTTATAATCGGCCTCCAGGCGGGCCAATAATGCCGGCATTTCAAGCGTGCCGAAAAAGGCATCCACCTCTGGGATTTCTTCTTCCAGATCATCTTTATAGCGTTGTGAAAGACAACCGGTTACGTATAGCTTATCAATACCACCCAATCGTTTAAGATTTGCATATTCCACGATCGTGTCAATGCTCTCCTTTTTCGCCACATCAATAAATCCACAGGTATTCACGATCACCACATTGGCATCGCTTTCATCCTTTTCGTGGGTTACTTCATAATCGTTCCCACGCAGTTGTGTGATGAGATTTTCACTATCCACGAGGTTCTTGGAACACCCTAGGGTGATGACGTTTATTTTGTCTGCTCTGAATGCTTTTGTCTTCATAAATAGGTCCCGAAGTAGGTTCCGGGAAAACGGATGATCAAGTTTTTGCGAATGGCTGGCCGGTAAAGATTTCCCGGGGCTTAAAATGAGCCGCAAAGGTCGGCAAATATTGACAAATCAGGCCATCCCGTGTTCAGATGACAAATAAGTTACGAAATACACTCCATAGACCACGCTCATGCCTCTTTTAAAATACGTTCCTTCAAAAGGGATGAAAACTTCTCTTCTCCAAACGTATCAGGTGCAATCCGCCCCATTTCAGGCGCTGAACAAGCATCTTTGGTGAGGTAAACTTTGCCCTCCAGTTCCCATACGATGGTATCCAGCGTTTTGACCAGTTCGAAAATGCCGCGGGTTCGGGGGAAATCAAGTGCCAGCGAGTAACCCTTGATCGGGAAGGAGTGAATTGCCTCATGCGGACGTTCTCCATGCCGCTTCAGTACGGTCAAAAATGGAGTTTCCCCACTTTTGCGAATGGCTGCCAATACTTTATAAAAGCCTTCCTGTGCATTACTTTCCGGCAGGCAAAACTGATATTGCACCAGCCCTCTTCGCCCGTAAAACCGATTCCAGTTTTGCAAGGCATCCAGTGGGTAAAAATATTTATCCAGGGAAACAAGCTCCTCCTCGCTGCGTTTTTTATTGAAATAGAAGTAGTTGTGTGCCCGAATGCTCCAGGGATTTAAGAACCAGGAGGGGGCATAAATGGGTATATTTCGTTTAGGAACTTCTGAAAAAGTAAGCGGGGACTGATTCAAAGGGGCGTTCTGATGTTCTGCAAAATAAACAATGCCCCGCCAGTGTGCACTGGTACAGTCTACCCAGCCAGCAGCATACGGCCAGGCTGTGTTTTCTTCAAAAGCAACAAACAGTTCATCCAGGTTTTGGGCTTGTACCGTTTTCTGGTGCATTTGCGTTGAAGCAATTCTCAAAAGGTCGAATTTTGCAGAAAGGATCACGCCCGTCCAACCCATACCTCCGCAACTTTGCCAAAACAGATCAGCATTTTTATGGCGAGAGCAGGTTTTTATCTCACCGGAGGAAACCATGATTTCAAAGGAGACCAAATGTTTAGAGAAGCATCCAGCTGTCGGATGGTTTTTTCCATGCACATCGGAGGCAATTGCTCCACCCACCGTAATTTCCTTGATCCCCGGTGTGACTTGGAAAAACCAGCCCTGAGGAATAATAACCTTCAAAATGTCTTTCAATAACACGCCTGCCTCGCAAGTTATTTGCCCTTTTTCAGCGTCAAAGGCCATTATTTTATTCATTTTCAGAATAGAAAGGATATTAGGCGCAAGCGAGGCATCGCCATAACTCTTTCCGTTGCCACGCGCTATAATCTGCTTGTTGCCGATCACAACGGTGCGGACCCCTACCCTATCAAGGGGCTCAAAAACTTCGGCTTGGATGCGGGGAAAATTAGCCCAGCCAGCAATGGATCTCAGCACTTTTTAGGATTGTTTTAGGTCAAAATGGATGACAAATTTGATTCATCAACAGGGTGTCTGCCAGGGAGAAATAGTTGTTCGGATTTTGGGAAGAATGCAGCACAAAAAGAGATAACTGGCGACGTTCGGGTTTTCGGGCAGGCAAAATTTCGGGAACATTCAAATGATCTTGCCTATATATTTTCAAACTTAATGGATCTGCCTGACCTTCAAAATTGAGTTGGATCCACGCATAGACGACCTCATTTGCATGACTTTCATCATACAGATCTGCAAAGGATAGACCATTTAAACGGGAAATTTGGGAAAGCCAGGATTTAGCCTCCTCGTTGGAGATAGATTTTGAAGAAATCCGGTTTATCCACACATCCATGGAATCACTTTTCTGGAATACCAGACTGTCAATACCCAGTTTAAATATCGAAAAACGCTTGACCGCATTGGGGTCAAACTGAGCAATGGTCCGTGTCCGAAAATCATTCAGAGCCTTAGAAAATACGCCTCGTAACTGACTGTTTACCAAGTAGATACCTGCATGATCGGGCAGTTGAACATAAGTTGCAGCTTGCTCATTTTCAATGGTCTCACAGCCTATCATCAACTTTTCCTGCTGCATCCCTGTATGTATCACCGTGAGCTGAATGGACGACTTCGTTGAAAACCCCAAGGTGTCCGGTTGTTCCGTTTTTGCGACGCGAATAGACCGGATATCTGTCAGGACGGAGAGCATCTTTTGAGCGATATCAGATGGTACGCGCACACTTCGTTCTTCTTGCTCTGCAGACCATCCATGGTCTTCCCTTTGAAGAAACAAGGTAGGCTTTCCAGGGAGTGTGATCTGTATCTGCTGAACATTGGCAGTATCCAGCTTTAGGAGGCTGGTTTGAAAGAAAGTGGCACTTCGCCACGGCGCACGCCGTACCGCAAGTCCCAACAAAAGGGTGAGTATAAATATAAGGACAATATGCTTGTTTTTCATGACCTTAATTCCTGCAGACCAGTCTTCTGATTTCTTCAAACCAGGTAATGCCCAGCAGTTCTTTCACACGGTTGTAGTCTTTACAGGCTTCTTCCCGGCGATTTTGATTCATATTGGCTGTGCCGCGATAATAAAGCAACTCGCAATTGTTGGGCTGAAGTACAATGGCTTCGTTCCATTTCTGAATGGCCTCTTCAGGCTTGTCCTGCTCCAAAAGTGTAGCGCCCTCGTCGGCTAAGATCATGGCCCGATCAAAATTAGCGTTGACCGTTGCACAGCTTTCCAATTGAGACTTAAAAACAACCCTTAATGGAAGTGCTGTATTGACAGCCTGGCCTTTATATTCAGCAGGAATCCACAATCCTGCACTCTTCCGACCGAGTCGTAGGGCTTCAAATTGAAAATCCATCCCCAGATTATTGAAATCCAACTGATTGATCACCTTTAGGTTACCATCTTTTTGAACGATGGTAGACATTTCAATTACACCAGTTCTGCAACTGTCATCCCAGGAAATCGGGTAGTCCAGTCTGTTTACAACGAACTTCAATAAAGAGTCTACCCCACCCTTAAAATTAGGGCCTTTGTCCATAGACGAGTAGATCGTGTCTCCTTCTGTAGTGACATAATACGGCAAGGCCTCCTGAAGCCGGAATCTGATGGGCAACGTCTGACGCACGCGGACTGGTTTGCCGGCAAGCTTTCCGGATTGCCAACGCAGGCCGGCTGCATCCAGGGCGGTCAGGACCCTTAAAGCTTCTGCTCCACACCCGCTGCCGATATCTTTGAGCAGTTGGAGGTTGCTTATTCTCCCGGTAGCGGGTTCCACGATACCAGATACCACCACGGTACCCTTCACATTGTTCGTGCGGGCTTCTTCCGGGTACCGGATGTTTGCAGCCAGAATGCTGAATAACTGGGTTTCTGCACAACGTCGGATACTATCCACATTCCCATTCCAGCCAGGGTTCTGCTCAGGAATGCATTTTTTTAGCAAAGGATAAGGCATCACATCTGCGATATTGTACACTGTGGTGTCCGGAATAGCCTGAGCAAGGAGAAAAAAGGAGTAAAAGGAAAGAAAAAATGTTAATACGATGGATTTCATAAACAAAAAATGGTTGGTGCGAAGGTATTGCAAAAGTTCGGCACGGTTTTTTCCGCAAGTAATTTCCTGACGGAAAAGAGCAATAAAAAAGCCCTGCCACGTTCGGCAAGGCTTTGTAAGTTAGAATTTTAAAATCCCATGAACAATTCTTCGGTTTTTGGAGCAAGTCTGTCAAGGCAGAGGCCAACAACCTCAACGGGGAGTAGATACACGAACCGTTCCGTTTTTAATTTTGATTGTAACAGGTGTGATCATATGACTACTAGAAATTTTGGTGACAAAAGTTTAAAGCTATTTCTTCGGAATTCGCGCCGGGGTTGCAAATTGTGATCCTTACATAATCCAGTCATTCATGGCAAATTTGTCCCGTTATAATCCCATGCGCATTTCCTGTTCGGAAGGGGCCAACCATTCAGGTTGGCCTTTTTTGTGAATCATCGAGTGCAAACATCGCTTGACCACTCCGGTTCGATCAACAACATTTTTTGGTCATTGTGAATTTTAATTTATCGAAATTTTACAATGATTTAATCTATCACATTTAAAAATAAATGATTTTTAGGATTTAGAGGTTTTATTATCGGTTTTTTTTATTGTTAATAGGCCATTGACTTAAAACCATTCTTGTTTAAACTGTGAAGTATTAAATCATAATAAGGCGTGTTGCTGCCCACATAATTGTCATGTGAACGACTAATTTCCAGAACCTTAAAAATGCGATCAACTTTTCTATCTTTGCCTATCGCTTATGAAAAATCTCCTAATTATCGGCGCAGGGCGCTCTGCAACAGCACTTATTCAATATATTCTGGAACAAGCCAGACAACACAATTTTTATGTCACCATTTCGGATGCTGACATTGAATTGGCACGCCAAAAAGTAAATGACCATTCACATGGAAGGGCCATCTGGCTGGATGCCTCCAAGCCCAATGACAGACGGGAGGTGATCGCAAGGCATGATGTGGTGGTATCGCTTTTACCCCCTCAGATGCACCTGGAAGTCGCTCAGGATTGTATTTCACTGGGTAAGCACATGGTGACGGCGAGTTATGTCAGTAAACAAGTTTTTCGGCTCGGCGATGAGGCCAGGCAACGTGCCCTGGTATTCATGAATGAGATCGGCCTGGACCCCGGCATAGATCATATGAGTGCCATGCAGCGGATCCACCAGATCAAAGGGCAGGGCGGTAAGATCACCGCTTTTTATTCCTATACAGGCGGACTGGTTGCACCGGAAAGTGACGACAACCCATGGCACTACAAGTTCAGCTGGAATCCAAGGAACGTTGTTTTGGCCGGACAAGGCACCGCGCAGTTTTTGGAGGATAGCAAATTGAAATATATCCCTTATCGTCGCTTATTCCGGCAATATCGACTGGTCGACATCCCCAATATGGGGAAATATGAGGTTTACGCGAACCGCGATTCCTTGCTTTACCGGGAAGCCTACGGGCTACAGAATATCCGTACCTTATTTCGGGGAACCATCCGCCATCAGGGCTTCTGCGATGCCTGGAATGCATTGGTCCGTATAGGATTGACGGATGCCACATTCCCTATTGTAGACAGCGACAAACTCACTTACAATGACTTGATGGAGGCCTTTCTTGGCATTAGTCAGCATACAGGATCTGTAAAGGATCGGATTGCCAAGATGCTTGAGATCGAGTCGGACAGCGATATCATGCAAAAACTGGAGTGGCTGGGCTTGTTCAGTAAGCGTCGGATCAAAGTAAAAGATGCCACCCCCTCCCTTATTCTGGAAAATGTGTTGCTGGATAAATGGGCACTCAAGCCCAATGATAAGGACATGATCATCATGCAGCACGTTTTTGAGTACGAGCTACAGCGGAAAAAGCGCAAACTGACCTCTACCCTGGTTATGAAAGGCTCCAACAGCTCCGATACGGCCATGTCCAAGCTGGTAGGTTTGCCCCTGGGTATTTTTGTTAAACTATTGATGTTGGGTAAAATTTCCACCACGGGGGTGAATATTCCAACCATGCCAGAGGTTTATGAACCTGTTATGGCGGAGCTGGAAGTACATGGCGTAAAGTTTATTGAACAAGAGGAGTGATCATGCGTTTGTAGTGTGGTTGATCCTGGCGCTCATCTCTCTGGTCTCTTATTAGGGTTAGGAAACGCTATTTTTCACAGATCAACACGCACCATACGCCACTATGCTCGGTTTTCGTTTTTCAGATTATACTCCAGACCCGAATCAAAGCACCTTTGATCGGTTGTTTAAGATTTTTCAGGAACTCCTGCTTTATACATCCGGTGATGTATATGAGGCTTTGTCATGGCTGAACGAACTGGATCGGGAGTATAAGCTTACTACGGATGATTACGGCATGGCCGATTTCATCAACGAGTTAAAAGAAAAGGGTTATATCCAGCCCGATGGCGATGCGCAGGGTGGTATGGGACCCACCTCCAAACTGGAGATCAGCCTGCGCCAAAAAAGCCTGGACGATATATTTGGCGACCTAAAAAAAGCCAAGTCAGGTCAACATAATACCGGAACGATTGGTCGGGGGGATGAACGCACTTCCGATGTGAAACCTTATGAATTTGGGGATTCCCTGGAAAATATTGCCGTGACCAACTCGCTCCAAAATGCGTATATCAATCACGGAATAGACGATTTCAACCTGACTCAGGAGGATCTGGAAGTCCATGAAACCTATTTTCAAAGCCAGATGTCCTCGGTTTTGATGATCGATATTTCACACTCTATGACCCTTTACGGGGAAGACCGGATCACGCCAGCCAAAAAGGTTGCCCTTGCCCTGGCAGAGTTTATCCGCACCCGTTTCCCGAAAGACACCCTGGATATTATCGTTTTTGGGGACGATGCATGGCCCATTGAGCTCAAGGACCTACCCTACCTGACCAATGGTGAATACCACACCAATACGGTTGCCGGACTGGAATTGGCACTGGACATTCTAAAAAAGCGCCGGAACCCCAACCGCCAGATCTTTATGGTCACAGATGGTAAGCCTACCTGTCTCAAGATTGGCAAAAATTATTACAAAAACTCCTTCGGCCTGGATCGTAAGATCGTCAATCGATGCCTGAGTCTGGCATTGCGCTGCAAAAAAATGGGAATCCCGATCACTACATTCATGATCGCACGGGATCCTTATCTGATGCGCTTTGTGGAATCCTTTACGCAGACGAATAATGGAACGGCTTTTTACTCCAGTCTGTCCGGTCTGGGATCTTTTGTACTTGAAAATTACAAAAAGCGGAAGAAGAAGTAGGGCTTAAGCTTCTTTGGAAGCCAAGGCGGCGAAATCACTGGCCTCTTTCCGGGCCGAGAGCCCGATTTTTACGCCCTCCTCGATCATTCGCTCAAAAGCAGCTTCGAAATCATTGCCGATCTCCCCGTCCAGAATCGCTTCACGCAAGGCAGATTTGATGAGACCCACCTCCCGGGAAGGCTGAATATCAAAGGTCTCCATAATGACTTCACCTGTAATAGGAGGCTGCCACAAACGCAAGCGATCTGCCTGCGTCACCAGTGCCATGCGCTCTTTGAGGTACTCGTAACCCTCCAGATAGCGCCGCATTTTTTGCGGATTCTTGGTGGTGATATCAGACTCACAGAGTTTCATCAGGTCTTCAATATCGGGGCCGGCATCAAATAGCAACCTGCGCACCGCAGAGTCCGTAACCTGTTCCTTGGTCAATGAAATAGGCCTTAAATGGAGCATGACCATTTTTTGGACAAACTCCATTTTGGAATCAAGCGGCAGCCGCATTTCACGGAATATTTTAGGAACCATTTTAGCCCCCAGCCATTCATGACCGTGAAAAGTCCAGCCACCAGCCTCTTTATCAAATTTTTTGGTCGCCGGTTTGGCAATATCATGGAGCACGGCTGCCCACCGCAGCCAAATGTTGTCAGAACGGCGGCAAACATTGTCCAGAACCTCCAGGGTATGGTAGAAATTGTCTTTATGGCCTCTGCCATTCCTGTCTTCTACCCCCTGCAGCGCCACCATTTCAGGGAAGATCAATTTAAGCAATCCGGTGTCAAACAACAATTTAAAGCCTACAGATGGCTTGGGGGTCATCAGTATTTTTTCCAGTTCACCCGTGATGCGCTCCTTGGATATGATGTGAATCCTGCTTTTATACTTGGAAATGCCATTTAAAGTGGAGGCCTCAATTTCAAAATCGAGCTGGTTTGAGAACCGAATGGCCCGAAGCATTCGGAGCGGATCATCCGAAAAGGTCTGACCCGGATCCAGCGGTGTTTTGATGATCTTTTGCTCCAGATGTTCCAGTCCATTGAAAGGGTCAATGATATGGCCAAAATTCGTTTCACTGAGACTCATTCCCAGGGCATTGATCGTGAAGTCCCTACGATTCTGATCATCCTCGAGCGTGCCGAGTTCTACTTCCGGCTTTCTGCTGTCGGGGCTATAACTTTCCCGGCGTGCGCCGACAAATTCAAACTCGATTCCCTCACACCGCAGCATAGCGGTACCGAAGCGGCTGTAAACAGCAATTTTGGGTCGGGGAGAAAGTCGCCCGGCCACCGCTTCGGCCAATCGGATCCCATCTCCGACACATACAATGTCAATATCTTTAGTTGGCCTGCCCAGAAGTCGATCCCGTACGTATCCACCTACTACGTAAGCAGGTACGTCCATGTCCCGGGCACACTGGCCTACGATCTCTAAAACCCTGTGTTCTTCCGGTAGAATGCTAAAAAACATGAAGGACCTCGTTTGGTAATGCTAAAAAGTAATTTGGGTGAATCATCCATCACAGGATTCGGACATTTCAAACACTTCATTGGTTGCGGTCACCTCATAATCCATATTTGAGTAGACATATTCCACTTCATCCAGAATTGCAAACAAAGTGGCTGGCTCCATCTCGGTGACCAGTCGGGCGCGGAATGGTTTGATGTCTGGCAGGCCTTTAAAATAGGGGGCATAATGCCGCCTCATTTCCAGCACGCCCAATTTCAGGCCTTTCCAGGCAAGGCTGTCACTCAGATGTTGTCGGGCAGCATGAACGCGTTCCTGAATGCTGGGTGGGGCAAGCAGTTCACCTGTTGCAAAGTAGTGTTTGATCTCGCGGAAGATCCACGGATAACCAATACTTGCCCGGCCGATCATGATACCATCCGGTCCAAAACGCTTTTTATAATCGAGGGCTTTTACGGGACTATCAATGTCTCCGTTTCCAAAAATAGGAATGTGAATGCGCGGGTTATCTTTTACCCGGGCGATCCATTCCCAGTTTGCCTCGCCCTTATACATCTGAGCACGGGTACGGGCATGGATACTAAGCGCTTGAATGCCTACATCTTGTAGTCGTTCAGCAACTTCCATGATATTGATGGTGGAATCATCCCACCCCAAACGGGTTTTTACAGTGACGGGACGATTGGACGTTTTGACCACGGCTTCTGTAAGACGCACCATCTGTGGGATATCGCGTAAAAGGCCTGCGCCAGCCATTCTGCAGGCTACTTTTGCTACCGGGCAGCCGAAGTTAATATCGATCACATCCGGATTTTTGGACTCAATAATCTCCGCAGCCTCGATCATATTTTCTAATTGACCACCGAAATACTGGATCCCAACGGGTCGCTCATAATCGAATATTTCCAGTTTCTGGAAAGTCTGCTTTGCGTTGTGCACCAAACCATCTGCTGAAATAAATTCAGTATACACCATGTCAGCACCCTGCTCCTTACAAAGTTTGCGAAAGGGCGGATCACTTACATCCTCCATAGGTGCCAGGAGGAGTGGGAAATCGCCTAATTCTACGTTACCAATTTTGACCATGCGGCAAAGGTCGGGAATTTTGGCATTTCGGATGCAGTGATTATAGACCAGTCGTCCGAGAGCCTCCTGGAATAATTCGTAGCCGAATTCAGGCTAAAACCGATCCTTCCATTTGCTTTCTCCAATCGTAGGAACAGTCAATTGCTTTCTGTTTCCCAAATGGAGGTATAAACCAAGCAATGCAGCTACTTCAGCACTTTCTTGCTGGCTATGGATCAATTTCTCAGGTGTATAATAATGCTGAACAAAATGAGTGTCAAAATCTCCGCTCACAAATGCCTCATGATCCATTACAAATTGGCCAAAAGGCAGGGTGGTCAACACCCCTTCCACTTTATATGCCGCAATGGCTTCTTTCATTTTCTGGATCGCTGCAGCACGGGTTTCCCCGTGGACGACCAGTTTGGCAAGCATCGGATCATAGTAGATCGGCACCTCCATCCCTTCTTCAAATCCTCCGTCAACCCGAATACCAGGCCCTGTGGGCAATTGATACTTTTCAAGCGTCCCGACGCTGGGAAGAAAATTATTGAGCGGATCTTCTGCATAGACACGCAGTTCGAGGGCGTGTCCGTGAATCTTCAGATCCTCTTGCTTGAAAGGCAGCTTCTCTCCCCGTGCCACCATGATCTGTAGCTCTACCAGATCCAGCCCGGTGATCATCTCTGTCACCGGGTGTTCGACCTGAAGACGGGTATTCATTTCCAGAAAGAAAAAATCTCTGGAAGCGTCCACCAAAAACTCCACCGTTCCAGCACCCACATAATCACAGGATTTTGCCACATTGACTGCTGCTTCACCCATGGCACGGCGCAATTCAGGCGTGAGAATGGCTGATGGTGCCTCCTCTACTACTTTCTGGTGTCTGCGTTGGATACTGCATTCCCGTTCAAAAAGATACACGATGTTCCCATGCGTATCACCCATGACCTGCACTTCAACGTGACGTGGTCCATTCACATATTTTTCAATAAATACTGCTCCATCGCCAAAAGCTGCCACGGCTTCTGAGATCGCGCGTTCCATTTGTTCCTGCGTATCTTCTTCCCGCTCCACAACGCGCATCCCTTTTCCGCCCCCGCCAGCGGATGCTTTGATCAGGATCGGATAGCCAACACGTCGTCCGATCTCTTTGGCCATTGAAACATCTGTGATAGACTGGTCTATCCCTGGCACCATGGGGACATTAAATTTTTTGACAGCTTCTTTGGCGGACAGTTTATTGCCCATGACCTCAATACTGTTGGGCCTTGGTCCGATAAAAGTGATCCCTGCGTTTTCTACCAGGCGGGCAAAATCTGCATTCTCACTCAGAAAGCCATATCCAGGATGAATTCCATCTACGCCCAGATCCTTTGCTGCGGCTACGATCTTATCCCCACGCAGGTAACTCTGTGCAGAAGGGGCCGGACCGAGCAAAACAGCTTCATCTGCAAAGCGAACATGAGGCGCATGTCGATCTGCTTCAGAATAAACGGCTACTGTTGCAATACCCATTTTACGGGCGGTCCGCATAACACGGAGGGCGATCTCACCCCTATTGGCGACTAGGATCTTTTTCATAGGTGCAAAGAAACGGAGGGAAATACTATGAACGGGGAACTAGCCTGGCTTTTTTTATGCCGATGTGCTCCAGGAAGGAAATCTGAGCATTTGCGCCGGCAACTTTGATCCACACCTGTCAAAATGAGTTTATGCCAGGGCTCAAGTGTTAAACATTGAGGTTTTTGAAAATATTTTAAGCTCGTTTTAAGCGGGAAAAAGGGCTGCTTTTCCGGGTTTTATTTTTATGATTTTGAGGACAATTTTTTAGCCAGATGCTTCGCCAGTAAATGATAAAATTGCGGTCCTCTTTCGTTCAGATAAACCGTATTCTCAAATTTACGCACCCAGCGTATGCCCCGAACGGCATTGGTCAGGAGCAGTTCATCAGCATCCAAAACATCTTCAACCAAAGCAGGTTTTTCCCGCACTTCCCATCCATCCTCCTCAAGTAGGTTGCACAATAAATGTTGTAAAGTACCCTTTATTTGTCCTTCGAACGAGGGCGGGACGAACACAGTGTCGCCCTTCAACCAGATCACATTGCTTCCTGTAGCTTCACATATTCTTCCGTGTGCATTTAAGATAATGGCATCATCCATCCCTTTCTCACGGGCTTCTTTGGCTGCCATGATGTAGCGGATTCCGTTCAGAGTTTTGATTCCTGAAAGTGTATCCACAGGCAATCTAATCGTTTCACAGAGACAAACGTCAAGTCCGCGCCCCAGCCATTCAAAAACATCAGATTCCATCGCCTCGGCCGTGATCAGAAATTGTGGTATGTTGTTTGTCGGCAAATATAGCCCGCCTGGAGAACGCCAGACGGTCAGTCGGATCCGGGCATTTTCCGGAGAGATCTTTTTGATTTCATTTTCAAAAAAACCGGCTGTCCAGTGCACTGGTCGTTCAAAGCCCAAAGCTTTTAATCCAGTTGAAAACCGTTCCCAATGGGAAACCCAAAAGGGCAATTGCCCCTTGAATACCCGCAAGGATTCAAAAAGTCCATCTCCGTAATAGGCAGCCCTTTGCAACAGGGCGAACGATTCGGAAAGCGATGGGGATACTTGACCATTCAGGTTGACCATGTTCTTTGAAAAGTCTGGCAGAAATAAAGTTTCAATCCGAGAATACCATTCAAGGATTTTAAAACACAAAGGAAAGCTACTTCGGTCTTTCCTTTTATCCAATTCAAAGAAACCCACTTTGAACCGATGGATCTTCCCCAAAAACCGCTCTCACCCGATTTTATCATCATTTTTTTCAATGCTTTTTTTAATTATGTTTACGAACCGTTTAATTACCTCCAGCCGACCGATCTTGTCAATATTAATCCTATTGGCGATCCTTTTTTCTCCCAAAAACCTGTTTGCACAAGTTCCACTTAAGCCCGTGGCAGCCTGGTTAGAAACTTGTCGACCATGGGCCGATTTCAAACAGACTGCTTTGTTTGAGCGTTTTCCTGAACGTAGCGACCTGCCTGCTGCGGTAGGCAAAGCAAGTGTAATGCGTATGGATCCAGGTAGTGTGGCTGCTCTGCTTCAGTCTGCCCCTAAAACCTTATTATTTTCAATCCCGACTGTAGAAGGTGAGCAACTAGACCTTGAATTAGCCCAAGTGGAAATTCTGAACCCTGATTTTAAACTAAGTACCGATTCCCTGGATAATATACCTCATGAAGCAGCCATACATTACCGGGGTATCCTTCGCGGAGACCCCAATTCTGTGGCCTGTCTGAGCATCAGCAGTAGCGGTGTGATGGGGATGATGTCCGATGAAACAGGTACCTATGAATTAGGGAAACTGGAGGACGGCTCTGAAAATTATGTTTTTTACAAAACAGCGCAGATCAGCGCTTTATCCCCAAACCATTGTTTTTCGGAAGAGGAATCTCTTATGGGGGATGATGGTAATACGCCACCTGCTTCTGACCGCGGGGTGGGCTGCAAAACCGTTCAGGTTTACTTCGAATGTGACTATAAACTTTACACAGACAAAGGTTCCAACACAACTACACTGACCAATTATGTGACCGGTTTGTTCAATCAGATCGCGACCCTTTATGCCAACGAAAATGTAGGCATTGTTATCTCGCAGATCTATGTTTGGACCAGCTCCGACCCTTATGTGGGGTACACGAACACCAGTGCGGTGCTAAATGCTTTCCGACAAACCCGGGGCTCCACTTTTAACGGAAATCTGGCGCACTTGCTCAGCACCCGTTCACTGGGTGGTGGTATTGCCTATGTGGATGTGCTATGTGTCAAGCCGTACGCTTTTGGAGTGAGTGCCATTACCTCCTCCTATCAAAATGTGCCCGTCTATTCCTGGTCTGTCGAAGTGGTGACCCATGAACTAGGGCACAACCTTGGAGCCTGGCATACCCATTCCTGCAACTGGCCTACAGGGGCACTTGACAACTGTGTTAGTCCGGAAGGCTCCTGTCCGCCAGGCCCTGCGCCAGTCAATGGTGGAACCATCATGAGCTACTGTCATTTAACGGGCAATGGAATCAATTTCAATAATGGTTTTGGCAAGGCACCCGGCGATCGAATTCGGAATAAAGTATTGAATGCCAGTTGTGTGCCTCAATCAGGCGTCATTCCATCCGGGCTTACCACGACTAATATTACCAGTACTTCTTGTACACTGAGCTGGTTGCCTGTGCCCGGAGCTACCCATTATACCCTGCAATACAAACTTACAAGCGCTGGCAATTGGACCACTGCCGGACCAAGTACAGCACCTACCTTCAACCTGACGAATCTGACTGCTGCCAGTGCCTATCAATGGCAGGTTAAAACAGATTGTTCCAATTATTCTGCCACTTCGAGTTTCACGACTGAGAGCAGCGGTGGCGGAAGTAATTGCAATACGCCCACAGGTCTGAGCGCTCAGAATATCACTGCGAATTCCACCAAATTAGTGTGGAATAACGTGCCAGGAGCCAGTTCCTATACCGTTCAATATAAAAAAAACAGTTCAGGCAGCTGGATCAACGCCGGAAATACCGCTGCAGCCACGCTTACCTTATTAAATCTGACCGCTGCAACCCCTTACACCTGGCAGGTAAAGGCAAATTGTTCCTCCTGGTCTGCAAGCGCTTATTTCACCACCCCTACAGCGGGAGGCGGAAATACTTGCGATGCACCGATCAATCTGAACAATAATTCGATCGGAAGCACCTATGCTGCCATTTCATGGTCGCCCGTAACCGGCGCAACCAGCTACACTTTACAGATTAAAATGGCCAATTCGAATGATTGGTTCACCTTGGGGTCCGTTAATGTAACCAATGTAGTGATTAGTGGGTTACAGTCCAGCACCTCGTATAATTGGCGTGTGAAAGCCAATTGCTCTGATTATTCCACGGCTAAATTTCTGACTACTACTGGCAACCTGACGGATGGGGGAACTGAAAACATCAGCCAACCTGTACTTCAGGAAAGCATAGAAACCACCTTGTTTGAAGTTTACCCAAATCCTGCCAGCCATGTAATTAACCTTGATTTTAAAGGCGACCTTTCCCAGGAACATCTAATTAGTATTGTAAATTCTGTGGGCATACTGGTCCGGGAACAAAATCTGCAGCCCAATATTGACCTCGCGATTTTCGAGCCCGGAGTTTATTTTATTCGTCTGATCGAAAACGGAAAAATCATTGCTATCCAGCGATTTGTAAAGATTTAGGATCTGCGGATTTCTGTTTTAATATTCTAGTTTGCACATCCATCTTCCGTCCTGAATAGCTCGGGATTCTATCATTACAGCTGCTTTTTACCATAATCTGCCTGGTTTAACCTCAAAGTGCCGGCCCTTAAAGAAGGGTTGGCACTTTGCTTTTCCGCGCAATTCGTAGTAATGCGTCCCTTCACTTCAAACATCTGCTTATTTTGCGGCCAGATTCAAAGCAAAAGGCATGAAAAAAACGTTTGAACGGTTCTTTTTCTCTCTTTTGGCCTTTCTTCTTTTTACAAATATTAAGGCTCAGAATATTGAATATGAACGAGTTAACATTCCCGGAACGGCGGTTTCCTTTCAGATGGCTTTGCTTCCCGGAGGGATATTCCAAATGGGTAGTCCGGTCAATGAAAAAGGCCGTGAAGCTGATGAAGGATCACATGAAGTAACGCTGGATTCCTTCTGGATGGGTGTTTATGAAGTAACCTGGGATGAATTCTATAGTTTTCAGTTCCGGCATATGGATATGGATTCCAGTTACAACCCTTCCGGTTTTCAGGCAGATGCAATCGCACGCCCCTCCCCACCCTATTATGATTTTACCTATGGGCGGGGACGTGCCGGTGGATTTCCGGCAGCCACCATGACCCAACAGGCTGCCCTTAGATATTGCCAATGGCTGAGTGATCAAACGGGCGATTTTTACCGTTTGCCTACGGAAGCAGAATGGGAATATGCCTGCAGAGCTGGAACGAAAACCACCTATTCCTGGGGGGGGCAAGCCAATAAGGCCGGTGATTTCGCCTGGTATTATGACAATAGTAGCGGTTCGTACCAGAAAGTCGGTAGCAAAAAGCCCAATGCCTGGGGTCTTTATGATATGCATGGCAACGTAGCAGAATGGACACTGGATTTTTATACGGCAGATTATTTCCAGCGCCTTGACTCCTCATCAATCAACCCGGTTGTTTTTCCGATAAAAAAGCATTCACGCACGGTGCGCGGTGGAAGTTTTGAAGATTACATGCCTCAACTCCGATGTGCAGACCGATTGAAAAGTGACCCAAAATGGCAGGCCCGTGATCCACAAATACCCAAAAGCAAATGGTGGAATCCAGAATCACCCTTTGTTGGCTTCCGGATTATGCGTGAGCAGCATCCACGGGATAAACGGGAACGGGACCTGTTTTTCGAAAAGACCATCAAGGATTGACCAGCCAAAAGTGACGAATTGACTTTTTGATAAATTCAAAAAAATGACGTTTTCAAAATTCCTTCAAAGGGCATGGGTGCCCCAAATTTTATTGGCTGCTGCGGTTTTGGTAGTGTATGCGGCATCTGTATCCAACGGCTTCGTTTACTTTGATGACGACAAAGCGATCCTGTATAATAAGGCCTTGCAAAATCCCTCACTGGGTAAATTTTTCAAGGGCGAAAATCTGGGGATGTATGCGCCCTTTAGCTGGATCGCTTATTGGGTTGGGCAGGGCATATCTGGTAAAGAAGCCTGGGGATATCACCTGCTTGGACTACTGTTGCATGCACTCAATGCAACAATGGTTTATGCCTTACTTAAGAGCCTGACCGGACGTGTCTGGGCTGCATTTTTTGCGGCGCTGTTATTTGCCGTGCATCCAGTTCAGGTGGAAGCGGTAAGTTGGGCTGCAGCACTCAGTACGGTCTTATTTTCTACTTTTTACCTGGGTAGTTTATGGTCTTATTTGCAGTGGAAGCATCGTGCTAAAATGGCTTGGCTGGGCTTATCCTTTTTGGCTTTTTTAGCAGCATGTTTGTCGAAATCAGCAGCTGTAACTTTGCCTTTAATGCTTTTAGCCATGGATCTTTACCTGGATAAAAACGATGAAACGACCTCAGGATCGAATCAGTTAAAAAATAGCCTGCTCAATAAAGTTCCATTCTTTGCGGCAGCGTTTATTTTTGGCCTGTACACTTTCACTACCAGGGAATTGGAAGGCCATAATATTGAAGCCTCTTCTGCGGTTTTTTCCTTTGCAGACCGATTCCTGATGGCCTGTCAGACCTTACTTTTTTATCCGGTAAAAATTTTGGTCCCTATCGGCTTTTCAGTTTCATATCCTTTCGTAAAAATGAATGGCCTGTGGGGATGGGATTATTACGCAGCCCCCTTGGTGCTGATCGGAATTGGCCTGGCTGTTTGGATGAAATTCCGTGAAAATCGGGATGTATTACTTGGGATTGCTCTGTATTTACTGCCATTGTCTATCATGTTACCGTTTCGGACCGTAGGCAGTTTTGAATTAAGATCCGACCGCTACGTTTATATCTCATGCATAGGTTTATTTTTTCTGGCAGGTATCTTTTTAGAAAAGATTAAACCGGAGCTTCAAAATATCCTTATGATTTCAGCTGCGGCTTTGTTTGCTTTTCTGGCTTTTCGTCAGACCCATGTTTGGGAGGATGGGGTTAAATTATTTGAAAACTGCACCCAAAAGACTCCTGAATCTTCACTTTGTCAGTGTAATCTTGCCTACAATCAACTCATTTCCAATGACTACCCAGGGGCCATTGAACATTATTCAGAATCACTGAAATACGATCCTGAAACGGTAGAAGCCTATAATGGCCGAGGCCAGGCCTACTTTCAAGTGCGGAAATATCCGGAAGCTTTGGCTGATTTTACGGCGGCCATTCAGGCAGGGATCGTGACCCCTAAATTATTTTTAAATAAAGGAAAATGTCTGGTCATACTTAACCGGGCCGCAGAGGCTGTTCCAGATCTGAATCGCAGCATTGAATTAGAACCCAAATCAGCTGAAGCCTTTTATTTCAGAGGGGTTGCGCATGAAAAAGGGGGAGATGTTCCCAAAGCACTTGCAGATTATGGGCAAGCGATTCTGCTCAATCCAAATTATGTAGAAGCTTTGGTAAATCGAGGTCTACTGTTCGCAAAATCAGCACAATTCACCGAAGCAGTCAACGATTATACCATAGCAATGGCCATTGCTACACCACAGGTTCAACCCATGATCCTGAACAATCGGGCTTTTGCGCAACTCAAGTCAGGGCAGCTCGCCAGAGCACTGGAGGATGTAGATAAAGCTTTGACCATCAATCCGAATTACCCCTTTGCATACAACACACGAGCGGCCATTTATCAACAAATGGGACAACCTGCCAAAGCTGCTGAGGATCTTGCCAAAGCTCAGAAATTTCAGGGTAAATAAGTGCCGATAAAAAAACAAGCTCACGATTGGGGGTATTTTATCGGTGCTAAGGAAACCAAATGGTCACTTTTCGTCTTGCAAGGTTTCCAATGCTTTTGCCAGGGTTTGTAAAAAAACCTCAGGATCCTGTGCCCCGGACACCGCGTATTTGCGATCAAAGATAAAAAAAGGAACCCCGCTCACCCGCAGCTCCTTGGCTGCTGCTATATCGCTTTTGACCTCTTTGTAAAACTCCTGGCTTTCCAGCATCGATTTTACCGTTGAAGGATCCAAGCCAATTGAATCGCCTAAATGGACGAGCATGGACCGATCGGAAATGTTTTTCCCATCTGTAAAATGGGCCTTAAAAAGAGCCTCTTCCGCAGCATCCTGCAAGCCATGCTCCTGTGCCAGATGAGAAAACCGATGCGCATCAAATGAATTGGCTGCTATGGCTTTATCAAAGTGATATTCCAGGCCAACTTCTGCAGCCATTTTGGTTACGTTGTCCGTAATTTGACGGGTCTGTTCTGGTGACCACCCTTTGCGTTCAGCTAAATTTTTCTGGTAATCTACTCCTGTAGCACTGGCCTCCGGATCGAGCTGAAAACTTTTCCAAACGATCTCCACCTGGTCTTTTTGTGGAAAACGATCCAGTGCCTGCTCAAATTTACGTTTACCGATATAGCAAAAAGGACATACTACATCACTCCAAATTTCGACTTGCATCTTTTTTTGATTTGTATTTAGGCTATCCAGGGATAGCATTGCTGTTGTACTTCCTTGGGAACAGGCCGCCAATGGCCATCCGAATAGACTCATTGCCAATAGATTCTTCCACATGCTTTCAAAATTGATGTTACAAAACACCAATTTTAGTCAATGGTTTGAATGTATCTCCACTGAAAATCAAAAAGCCCAAGTGCTGCATGTTTCAACACCTGGGCTTTTTGATGAACTTTAGAAATCTCAACGCTGAACCATAAACCGCATAACTTCTTTTTTTCCATCTTCCGGAACCACTTCCATGAGGTAAATACCATTGGTGGCCCCTTGTGGCATTTCAATCCGCAGTAGATCCTCATTAGCAACCAATTTTATGGTGTGAAAAAGTTGACCCACTGCATTGGTGATCTGGATCTGCACTTTTTTACCCTGCCAATCAGAAAGGTCAGCAAACAAAGCACCCGTAGTCGGGTTAGGGAAAAGTAACATCGAGTTTTGCTGCTCCCATGCGGCTTCAGCATCCCTCGATTTTGTTTTCACGATGCGATTACTGGGCGTTACGCCTACAGGACAATTAAGGATGGTCAGATAGGTCTCATTATTAGCCTGCTGTGTTAAACGGGAAACTATACTGATATACTCTACCTCTGCTTGTGCCGGAAGCGTATATTCAAAGACATCAGACTGGCCATTGAATATACTATCACTCGTTGATTTAAAACGAATGGAATACATAGGAGAAAAGTTCGGGCTGCGAACAAGATAATTGCGATTCTCTGAAGAACTATATGTTGAATTGTTGGCAGGCTCCATGGCTATCAAACCATCGGGTATCTGAATGGCCGTGGAAATCAACTTGTTGGCACAATTATTAGTGACCCGAATCCGGTAGGTTCGATTTCTGGCAGAGTCTGCCGTGATACTGAGCAGTTCATACCGGATGCAGCCATTTACTTTTACTTCGCAGGCTTCCTCCTCGCGGATATTGACTGAAAAACAGCACAATTTTTCTTGTCCGCAGTTGTCTTTAGCGCGATAGCAGACCTCCGTTATTCCAACCGGGAAAAGACTTTCCGAGGCGGGGCCATTGGTTCGGTCTAATTCCAGTCCGGCACAGATACAATCACTGGCTGCAACAGGATCTGCATAGTTTACAACAACAGGTCTCGGTCCGGTGCCAACCATTTTGGTGATGTTTGCAGGACATTTTAAGGCAATATTGGATGGAGCAGGCGTGAGATAATTAAGGGTGTAGGTCACCACGGTATCGCAACCGCCAGTTATAGAAGCCACATTTCCCACGAAAGTGCCCGGTTGTGTATAAGCTTGACCCGCAATCAGGATGGACTCGCCTGGACAAAAACTGTAGGTTTCTGAGCGGCTAGCTTGTGGGCGAAGGTTCAAAGTGTAAGTAACTATCGTATCGCATCCACCCGTATTCGAAGGTAAATTTGCAACAACGGCGCCTGGTTGGTCATAATTCTGGCCTGCAATTATCACTGATTCCCCGGGGCAGAAGCTGATTGTTTCAGATCGTGTGATCTGTGGGAGCAATTCCAGAGTGTATTTTACGATCGTATCGCAACCACCCGTTGTGGATGGCAGATTGGCGATAACAGTAGCCGGCTGGGTGTAGCTTTGGCCTCCGATCGTTACCGATTGACCCGGACAAAAAGTGCGTGTTTCAACTCGGGCTGGTGGGGTCTGGATTTCCAGGGTATAGGTAACCAGGGTGTCGCAGCCGCCCGTTGTGGAAGCCAAGATCACAACAACAGAACCTGCCTGATTGTAAAGCTGGCCTCCGATCGTTACAGATTGTCCCGGGCAAAGGCTGCGTATTTCTGCCCGGCTGGGCTGTGGTACTTGTTCCAACGTATAAGTAACAACAGTGTCACAGCCGCCGGTGCTTGAAGCAAGGTTGGCCACCACAAGGCCTGACTGATGGTATGATTGGCCCGCGATCAGGACAGATTCCCCGGCACAAAACACCAGTTTTTCTGCCCGGCTTGGCTGCGGTTTAAGTTCCAGGGTATAAGTAACCAAGGTGTCGCAGGAGGCTCCATTGGAGGCTGGAATAGCGGAAATGACCGTTCCAGCCTGGCTGTATGTATTGCCCCCGATCAAAACGGTTTCGCCGGGACAAAATGAAATGGAGACAGCACGGGCAGGTTGTGGACGCAACACCAAAGTATAAGTGACCAAAGTATCACAACCGCCTGTTGTAGCAGGTTTGGTTGATTTTACAATGCCAGGCTGTGCGTATATTTGTCCACCGATCAAAACAGTTTCGCCGGGACAAAAAGTAATGGTCTGCTCCGCAGTAGGTTGTGCCCAAACCTTCAGTACGTAAGTATAAACAGTGTCGCAGCTTCCCGTAAGGGATGGAACAGTATCAAGCACTGTATTTGGAGCTGAATATTGAACTCCATTTATTGTGTAGGTCTGGCCATCACAAAGCCCAATCACGTGAATACCCGTATTGTATGGTGACAGCGTAAGATTGTACATAAAGACCGTGTCACATCCGTTCAGGCTAGCAAGTGTGTCTGCGACCATTTTAGGCGCGAAATGGGGCACCCCACCAATGGCAAAAGCCGTATTTGGGCAAAGCGCAACCGTTTTAAATATGACCGGCACGGCATTGGGCATAAAAGTTTGCGTCTGCAAATTGATCGAAAGTGGGGACATTAATACTGCCGCCGCTTGTTTCCAGGATACCTGAGTGACGGTTAAAGATAAGTTGGAGGCAGTAAAGTTCATTGCTTGCAAATTGGCATCTTTGGCACAATTGCCTTGAATGAGCCCATTTGCATCTGTTTTTACGATCAGTATGTCAGAGCTGCCATTTCCGCTGCTGCTGCGGGTATCCCCAACAGCGATAAAACCGCCATCTAAAGTCTGAACGGCTTTAATCAAACGATCAGACGCATTACCACCATAGTTATAAGCCCAAAGCAGGTTTCCACTTGGGTCAATTTTGCCAAGTAAGGCATCTGATTGGGGTGTATTATTGCAGCTATAAGGAACCAATAAAAAACCTCCATCATTTACTTTTTCGATCCGGCCACAAATATTATCATTGGGGCGATGGTAAACTTTTGACCAAAGCACCTGACCTGTAGTACGATTTACATTTTGAATCCAGACTTTGGCATCAGAACTCGTCGAAGTAGAAGAGATATGATCGGCAAGCAACAGATTGCCGTCAGCAGTGGGCTGCTGATAATACAAGGCTTCCATACCGCTACCGGAATACGCTTTGGTGCTTAAAATGCTACCAGAGTTTAGTTCAAGTCGCACAAAAGCAGCTTCGCCGTCAGCACTACCACTGGCATAGATCACATTGCCATCAATATAATTTGAAAGAAGTAGATTGCTGCTGTTGGTGGAATAGGTACGGCTCCAAACCGTACTGCCATTTTGATCAAGGCGGAGAAAAATCGAATTGGTGGAGGCATTACTACAGGTCATGGAGTAACCAGAAACGATGTATCCTCCCGCTGAGACAGGTATTAATCCGAGCGCAACGTCGTTTCGGTCTGCTTCGCCTACCGTTTTGCACCATACCACAGCACCCGCTGCATTTACTTTAACCAGGAAAATATCGACGTTGCCTGAGCCGAGACTTCGAGTTTCACCAACAGCCAGATAGCCGTCCGAAGTATTCACCACACAATGAAATGCATCGGATTGTCCGGCGCCAAAACGTTTTTGCCAGATAATGTTTCCTGAACCATCCAGGCGGACCAGAAGCGCGTCCTGATTACCTGCAGAATTCGTAACATTGCCAGCTATGACGTAACCGTCCAAGGCTTCTATGATCCAACTCGCAGCTTCATTGCCGAAACCTCCAAATGTCTTCTGGAAAGTGATTTGGCTAAAAACCAAAGAGGAATGTAGGAACAAGACCCACACAAGCAGTTTTCTCGTACGTTTTGCCGCCATGAGTACATTAAATCGAATTGGTGAACTACGCTTGCTACTCGTCAGCTGCTGTGCCCTTCTTGAGTTTCAAAAATTCCCGCTTGCGTTCAAACAGAAATAAAAGTACCTTACACACGCTTAAAGAGTTGCCTTCTGCAACTGTATCCCCCAAATGTACTACACCCGACTATTTAATATTATGAAAAATTTCAAAATGTGCTAGAGATGCATTTTTTTTCGACGAACATGCCAATTTAGTGGTAAGTATGGGTGGTTTTTTTAGATTTTCAATCCAAATACCGCTTAACCAGCCCATCGTAATGGTCAATTCTCCTGTCCCGGAAGAAAGGCCAGATCCGCCGAACCGCTTCTGTGCGCGTTTTGTCCAGCTCAAAAATGATATTTTCTTCCTTGTCCGGACTTGCCTGAAAGAGTACTTCTCCTTGCGGCCCTGCTACAAAACTTTGTCCCCAGAACTGAATACCGCCCGTTACTCCGGTCCAATCCGGCTCGTGCCCTACCCTATTCACTGCAATAACCGGAAGCCCATTGGCAACCGCATGCCCCCTTTGAATGGTAAACCAGGCATCATGCTGCCGGCTTTTTTCCTCTGAGGCGTCTGAACTCTCCCAACCAATCGCCGTTGGATAGATCAACAATTCAGCGCCTGCCAACGCCATTAACCTGGCAGCCTCCGGATACCATTGATCCCAGCAAACCAAAACCCCGAGTTTTCCCACAGAGGTCTGGATGGGCTGAAAGCCCAGATCCCCCGGTGTGAAATAGAATTTCTCATAGTATGCCGGATCATCCGGAATATGCATTTTGCGGTATTTACCAGCGATACTGCCATCTTTTTCAAAAACAACCGCAGTATTGTGGTAAAGCCCTGGTGCGCGTTTTTCAAAAAGAGAGGTAACCAATACCACGCCATATTTTTTTGCCGCAGCTGCAAATATCGCTGTGTCTGGCCCCGGGATTGGTTCAGCCAGATCAAACATCTCCGTTTCTTCAGCCTGACAGAAATAGATCCCACAATGAAGCTCTTGTAAGATCACCAACACGGCACCTTTAGCCGCACAATCCGCAATACCCGCCAGCGACTTCTCTATATTAGCCTGCTTATCTCTCGAACAGGACTGTTGAACAATACCTACCTTCATATAATTAAATTTTAAATGTGGTCAATTTGTTTAATGTGGTCAATTTGTTTAATGTGGTCAATGTGGTCAATAAGAACAATGTGGTCAATGGGAGCCCGGTTGAGCCGGGGACTTTTGCCACCCCGAGTGCAATTCACATTGACCACATTGACCACATTCAAATATTGACCACATTTAACGGATATTGCATGGTAACGCAGTGGAGCGAACCATGTTGCAGGATCAATGCACTGCAATCGATGCCAATGACCTCCCGGTCAGGGAATATTGTGTTGAAGATGCGAAGTGCCTCCTCGTCCTGCGGCACCCGGTAGGTTGGAACCAGTACAGCGCCATTGATGATCAGGAAATTAGCGTAAGTAGCCGGCAAGCGATTTCCATCTGTATCAAAGCAAGCGTCCGGCCAGGGCAAAGGCACCAGTTTATAAGGTGCACCGTCGAAAGTCTTGAACTGAAGCAATTCGGCCTCCATCTGCTGAAGCGCATCAAAATGTTCGTCGGAAGCGTCGTTGCATTTGACATAAGCGATCGTGTCCGCTGAACAAAATCGCGCAAGCGTGTCAATGTGAGAATCAGTATCATCACCAGCCAGATAGCCATGATTCAACCAAAGAATTCGCTCTAAACCAAAGCAATCTTTCAGATAGGTTTCCAGCTGCGCTTTCGAGAGGTGTGGATTCCGATTAGGGGAAAGCATGCATTCTGCGGTAGTAAGTAGTGTGCCCAAGCCATCACTTTCAAGTGCACCGCCTTCCAATACAATACCTCCGGGTCTAATTTCGGCATTGAACACACCCTTATTATCTAGGTGTTGTGTGATGCGGTTATCCTTGTCTGCCGGAAATTTCAAACCCCAGCCATTAAAGACAAAATCGAGCAATACCGGATTCCCGTTTTCTTCCAGGGTAATTGCGCCGTGATCGCGGGCCCAGGTATCATTACTCGGGGCTTCCACCCATATGAAATTTTGCAGATCGGCATCTCCGAACCATGTTCTGGTCTCCTTTATACCATTACAAACAATCAGGACCGGCTGAAAACGACTGATATTTTTGGCTATTTGTACAAAGCAAGGCATGACCTCGTCCAATACAGACACCCAGTCCGTGTCTTTGTGCGGAAAAGTAAGTTGAACAGCGCTTTGAGGTTCCCATTCTGCTGGAAGGCGCCTTTGGAGTGTGTTTGTGTTCATTTTGAAACGAAATTGGCCGCAAAAATAGGAAAAGTAAAGAGGCTGGAACAGGCTAAAATAATGTTTTACCATATCAGACATCGTTTTTCAATTGGCAATCTAATTTGGATTTTCAGGTTTTATAAAAATTTTAAAAAAGTGCTTGTTTCTAAAACTTCCAAAATACTACCTTCGCCACATCTTAGTGTTCACCACACACACTGAGACAGTTCCTCTAAAACCACCCGCCCTGCCAGATCCAACCGCATTGTTCGACATACTTTTCGCATTCCCCATGCAAACCGAACCTTACTAGCGGCTATCATTTTTTGTGGCATAATATCATTTCACTAAACTAAACTCATTATTGTATGAAGTTTTTACACACCCTAAGCAAGGGCGGGTTGCTTGTAGCGCTTTTGCTGCTATGTAACTTTGCCATGGCTCAACGCATCGTTAAGGGAACTGTCACCGACGCAGAAACCGGTGACGCCCTGATTGGTGCTTCTGTATCAGTAGTAGGCACCACCCGTGGTGCAGCCACTGACATTGACGGCAAGTATAGCATTGACGTACCTGCAGGTTCTACCCAACTCCGTATTACCTACACGGGATACGATGAGCAGGTGATTGTACTTGGACCATCCAATACTGTGGATGTAGGTATGAAAGCTGCTGGTGTTTTGGATGAGGTCGTAGTTATTGGCTATGGTTCTATCAAGAAGTCCGACGCAACCGGTGCTGTGAGCACCGTTACGGAAAAGAACTTTAACCGCACTGCTTTAACGCCTGAGCAATTGATCCAGGGTCGTGCAGCAGGTGTTGTCGTGACAAATAGCAGTGGCGAACCAGGTGCAGGCATTAATGTCCGCATCCGTGGCACAGCTTCTGTGAACGCCAACAACAACCCCCTGTTCGTCGTGGACGGTGTTCCACTCAGTGGCGGCGAAACTAGTGGTAGTTCGGATGTCGCAGGTCTGGGTAGTCAGGCTGCCAGGAACCCCCTGAACTTCTTGAACCCTGCCGACATTGCAAGCATTGACGTATTGAAGGATGCCTCTGCCACAGCAATTTATGGCTCACGTGGCGCCAATGGTGTAGTGATTATCACCACTAAAAGTGGTCAAAGCGGAAAAGGAGTTTTGGAATATGGGTATACTTTGGGCGTTGGAACTTTGGCCAATACCTATGATGTATTGGATGCCAGAACCTATGTTGCTGAATGGCAAAAACTTAACCCAAATGGTAATCCAACGGAGGTCAACTTCGGATCTGAAACAGATTGGCAAAGGGAAATTACCCGCACTGCATTGTCACACAGCCATAATCTCGCTTTCGGCGGAAGTGGTCAGGGTGGAGACTTCCGCTTTTCATTGGGCTACTTAAACCAGGACGGTATCATCAAAGAGAGCGGAATCAAACGCTTGACTGGCCGGTTTAACGGTTCAAAAAAATTCTGGGACGATAAGTTGAAAATTGCGACCAACTTCACAGTGGCGCAGACTCTGGATGCTGGTGCACCGCTTACAGAAACCGCAGGTTTTGAAGGTGATGCATGGGCAAACGCCCTTAAAGGCAACCCTACGTGGCCAACCCACAATGCAAATGGCACCGTATTCCAAAGTGGTAAAACAAGCGAGCCAAGCCCTCTTGCAATGATTGAATTATCTGATGACGCTACAAACACATTGCGCGCGCTGGGTAATATCAATGCGGAATACACCCTTGCAGCTGGTTTGACTTTCAAAACCGTACTTGGGTTTGATCAATCCATCTCTGCCCGTAAAAATGCATTTTCAAAAGATCTGATCGCAGGTGATGCGATCGGTGGCAAAGGTCGTCTTTACACAACCGACATTGAAACTGGCAGTAAATTGTGGGAAAACTACTTTACATACAACAAAGAATTCGGCAAAGTAAACTTTACCGGCTTGTTGGGTTACTCCTACCAGCAATTCCGCAATGCTGGAAAGCGCAACGTTTACAGCAAATTCAGTACTTCTGATCTGGATTTGATGGTCAACAATACCTCTACAGCAGGGGTTTCGGCTATTGTAAACTCCTATGATGCTACTGACGAACTTCAGTCTTATTTTGGACGCGTGAATTTCGGAATTTCAGAAAAATACTTACTGACAGCTACTGTACGTGCGGATGGTTCTACCAAATTTGGTGGCGACAACAAATATGGCTATTTCCCATCTGGTGCCTTCAAATGGCGCATCACCGAAGAGTCTTTCTGCCCAAATGTGTTTACTGACCTTGGACTTCGTTTAGGCTATGGTATAACTGGTAACCAGCAGATCCCACACAACCTATACACAGCGCGCACCCGCAGTGGTGACGGTGGTATTGACAATGGTGGTGTTGCATTTACTGGAGGTACGGCAAGTGTTACTTCTGATAATCCTGCAATCAAATGGGAAACCACTTCCCAGTTGAACATTGGATTGGACTGGGGCTTCTGGAACTCACGCCTGACAGGTTCTATCGACCTTTACAAAAAGAATACCAAGGATATGTTGGTGCAGGTTTTTGCTGCACAGCCTTCTCCAAATGACTTTGTATGGAAAAATCTGGATGCTGATGTTGAAAACAAAGGTTTGGAAATTACCGTAAACCTGGTAGCCATCGATAAAGATAAGTTTGACTGGCGAATTCAGGGTAACGTTGCATTCAACCAAAACAACGTTAACTCCTTTGGTAGTATCCTTAACACAGGTCGTATCAACGGCCAGGGTCTTTCTGAGGCCTATGCACAACGTATCGCTCAGGGCCAGCCTTTGTTCTCTTATTTCCTCCGCGAATTCGACGGATATGACGCATCCGGCAACCAGAAATACGTGAACGATCTTGACGCACAGGTTTTTGTTGGAAAAAGTCCGATCCCTAAAATGACACTGGGTTTTACCAACCAATTCCAATTTGGCAATCTTGACGCCAGCATCTTCTTTACTGGTCAGTACGGTCACTACATTTACAACAACACTGCCAATGCACTCTTTACTGCGGGTGCTTTGGGTGCAGGCCGTAACGTAACAGCTGACGTACCAACCAGTGGTGAGAGCCGTAATAACGCACCAGACGTTTCTACTCGCTTCCTGGAAAAAGGTGATTTCCTTCGCCTCCAGGACGTAACTTTGGGCTACAACATTCCGTTGAAATCCAAATCAGTTTCTGCATTGCGTTTGTTCGTAAATGGTCAGAATCTCATGGTATTTACAGATTATACTGGACTTGATCCGGAGGTAAACGTGAATAAAGCCATTAACGGAATCCCTTCTTTGGGTATTGACTACAATGCCTATCCACGTGCGCGCACCATTTCATTTGGTGCAAACGTCACTTTCTAAACAACTTACACAAAAATATTTTTCAACATGAAGAATTCAAAATTTTTCTATCTTCTTCCACTTTTTGTGCAAGGTCTTCTGGTTTTCCAGGCCTGCACTGATCTGGAAGTAGAAGCTACTGACTCGGTTTTTACGCCAGTTACAGGCAGCACATTTGCAGGGAATGCCACTGACTTGTTGGCCTCTGCCTATAATGACATGAACTCTGTTGCTGACCAAGCTGGTATCTATTCCTTGACGGAGCACGTTACGGATGAAATGATCCCGCCAACCCGTGGCACTGACTGGGGTGATAATGGTGTTTGGCGTACTTTACACGCACACACATGGGATCCAACCCACCAGTTTGTAGCGAATTCTTGGAATCAGTTGAATGGTCGCATCTTCAAATGCAATCAGGTGTTGGCTTCTACAAGCCCGGCTCCAACTACATCAGAAATTGCGGAAGCTAAGTTTCTTCGTGCATGGTATATGTACCAGGTCATGGATCTTTTCGGCAAAGTACCTTTCCGTAATGTGGGAGAGGGTGTAGAAGTAAATCCACGCGTTTTGAGCCGCTCAGAGGCTTTTGATTTTGTAGAAAAAGACCTTACTGAAGCACTTCCTGACCTGGCAGTAATTGGACCAGTGGGCGATAACAGCACCGCTTCCAAAGCGGCTGCGAACACCCTTCTGGCACGTCTTTACCTGAACAAGGCAGTATACAAAGGAACAAGCCCTACAGGTCCTTTCACCTTTGACAATGCCGATATGGCCAAAGTAATCAGCTACTGCGATGCCGTAATCGCTGATGGTTTTACTTTGGAGCCAAACTATTTTGATGTATTCAAAGCAGGTGCAAAAAATGAGATCATTCTAAACACCAATAACAATGGTGGTTCACCACAGAACCGTGTTTACATGACCTTGCACTACGACAACAATCCTTCTGGCTGGAACGGATTTGCAACGCTGTCTGATTTCTATGCTAAATTCCAGGATGGTGATCAGCGTAAGGGTATTCCTGCCGCTAAAGATGGTTCAGAATTTTCTGGTATCGGATATGGCTTTTTGGTGGGTACGCAGTACAAGGATAATGGAACTGTTGTAGCAAATTCACGTAATGGTGGCGCTCCATTGGAGTTTACTCCTGATATTCCATTGGCAGGTGCTACCTCCAACCAGGGTATCCGTGTGATGAAATATCACCCAGGTCAATATGGCAAATATATTTTGCTCCGTTTGGGCGATGTGATCACCATGAAAGCTGAAGCACAACTTCGCTCTGGAAACTCTGCAGCAGCATTGGCTACACTAAATGCGCTCCGTGCTGTTCGCGCTCCATCGCTCGCTCCACTTGCTTCGATCGATCTGGCAGGTATGCTCGACGAGCGTGGCCGTGAGCTGTACTGGGAAGGCTTGCGTCGTACGGACCAGGTCCGTTTTGAAACTTTTGATGACATCTGGTCATATAAAACCAAAACAGATCCAACACGTAACGTATACCCGATCCCACAACAGGCTCTGGACTCCAATCCAAATCTTCGTCAAAACGATGGCTATTAATTTAGCTGATTTTGCTGAAATAAAATGCGACAGGCCGCCCGCAAGGGTGGCCTGTTTTTTTGTGCTTTTTGGTGCGAATAGTCGCCATAAAGTGATAGAAAACCATTTATCTTCGAGCCTTTACCCGCCGAAGCCCGTTTAGGGCGAAGGCGGGCTTACCCAATATCCTATACTGATTTATGAACAGCAAACTCGTACTCTGGTCTATCACTGTCGGACTCGGCGGTTTCCTCTTTGGTCTGGATACTGCCGTGATCTCTGGCGCAGAACAAACCATCCAAAAGCTCTGGAATCTGGACGGCTGGACGCATGGAATGGCCATCGGAATGGCCTTGTATGGCACCGTATTCGGTGCAGCATTTGGCGGTGTACCCGCAGATAAAATTGGAAGAAAAAAGACTTTGCTCTGGATCGGCATTTTATTTTTTGTATCCGCAATAGGGGCCGCATTAGCCCCTGAAGTCTATACGTTTATGTTCTTTCGCTTCATTGGCGGGCTGAGTATCGGTGCGTCTTCCGTGGTAGCGCCGGTGTATATTTCAGAAATCGCGCCACCAAAATACCGCGGAAGAATGGTCATTTCGTTTCAGGTCAATATCGTACTGGGCATTTTGATCGCTTATGTTTCCAATTACCTGCTGCTCGGTGTAGGTGGCGAAAATGACTGGCGCTGGATGCTGGGCATCGTAGCTTTCCCTTCGTTGATCTTTTCAGGCATGATGTTGTCTACCCCTGAAAGCCCGCGCTGGTTGCTTTTGCACAAAGGCGATGAAGCCAAAGCCAGACAAGTGCTGGCCTTGACCGACCCTGAAGTAGATAAAGCCGTAGACGAGATCAAAGCTTCCGCACAGTCCGAAGCAGGAAAAACTCAGGAGCCATTTTTCTCCGGAAAATATAGCCTGCCTATTATGCTGGCCTTTTTATTTGCTTTTTTCAATCAGGTTTCAGGGATCAATGCAGTCATCTATTATGCTCCGCGTATTTTTGAAATGACCGGTGCAGGTGAAGCAAGCGCCCTGCAATCTACCGCTGGTATAGGGGTGGTGAACCTGCTTTTTACTTTTTTAGGCTGGTATCTGATCGATCGTTTTGGCCGTCGAACGCTGATGTTTATGGGTTCTTTAGGATACATCCTATCGCTTGCACTCATTGCGCTTTCGTTTTACACGGAGACTTATACCTATGTCCCGATCTATATTTTCGCCTTCATTGCCAGCCATGCGATAGGACAAGGGGCTGTCATCTGGGTATTCATTTCTGAAATATTTCCCAATTCGGTCCGGGCCTCCGGAATGTCCCTGGGTAGTCTGACGCACTGGGTATTCGCAGCGCTGATCGCCAGTATTTTTCCGGTATTTGCGGCCAAATTTGGGGGTGGACCCATCTTCGCATTCTTTAGCATGATGATGGTTTTTCAATTGATCTATGTCTGGCGAATGATGCCAGAGACGAAGGGGGTTTCTTTGGAGGATTTGCAAAAAAGGTTGGTTAAATAAGAGGTATTTGAGATGAGCGACACAAACTTAATATTAAACAGCTTGATTTGAAAATACTTTTTACATCCACGATACTTCTCCTATTGGCCATTGGCTGCACCTCAAAGCAGCCAGCCAACACGCTGTTTGAGCTGATTCCCTCCAGCAATTCAGGGATCCAATTCGTCAACAAGGTTGAAAATACAGAAGATTTCAACATCTTCAATTATCGCAACTTCTACAATGGCGGCGGTGCTGCCATCGGGGATCTGAACAATGACGGTCTGGCTGATGTGTTTCTGACCTCCAACATGGGGGACAATAAACTGTACCTGAATAAGGGCAATTTTAATTTTGAAGACATTACCTCCAAAGCCGGAGTAGCAGGTACAAAATTCTGGAGCACAGGCGTCGTATTGGTCGATATCAACGCAGATGGCTGGCTGGATATTTATGTCTGTAATGCAGGCTTTAAATCTGGTGAAAAGCCTGAAAATGAGCTTTTTATAAACAATGGCCCCCTCCCAAATGGGGGCGTCACATTTACGGAAAAGGCTGCTGAATACGGTCTGAATGAAGACGGCTACACCACCCATGCTGCCTTTTTTGATTACGATCTGGACGGTGACCTGGATTGTTATATCCTGAACAACAGCTTCATGCCGGTCAATACCCTGAACTACAGCAATAACCGGGATCTTTATGCCAAAGACTGGCCGGTAAAGGACTTTCTTAAGGGCGGCGGAGATAAGCTTTTGCGAAATGATGGCCCCCCTCAGTCCCCCCAAAAGGGGGGAGGATACACCGGAGGATTTGTTGATGTCTCCAAAGAAGCCGGAATCTATGGTTCCCTCATCGGATTTGGTCTCGGCGTTACAGTGGGTGATCTGAACGGAGACCTTTATCCTGATCTTTATATCTCGAACGACTTTTACGAGCGCGATTATCTCTACATCAACCAGGGAAACGGAACCTTTAAAGAAGAAATAGAACAGTGGGTAGAACACCTGAGCCTGGCCTCCATGGGTGCTGACATGGCAGATATAAACAACGATGGCCTGTCCGAGATCTTTACCACCGAAATGCTTCCCAGTGAAGATGCCCGATTGAAGGCCACGACCCAGTTTGAAAATTACAACGTTTATCAACTGCATCAGGAGCGCGGATTTTATCATCAATACATGCAGAACTGTCTGCATCTCAACTCCCCTTCTCTTGGGGGGGCTGGCGGGCGTTTTCGCGAGATCGCCCACTACGCAGGAGTTGCCGCATCTGATTGGAGCTGGGGAGCCTTGATGTTCGATGCCGACAATGATGGCTGGAGAGATATTTATGTCTGTAATGGTATTTATAAAGACGTGATCGACCAGGATTTTATGGACTTCTTCGCCGACGAGGTCGTACAAAAAATGGCCTTAAATGGTAAAAATGAGCAGCTCAATGAGGTGATTTCAAGGATGCCCTCTGTCCCCATCTTAAATAAAGCGTTCAGAAATACCGGAGCGCTCCGATTCGAAGACAAAGGCATGGACTGGGGCTTTTCTACACCGTCCTTTTCCAATGGCGCGGCTTATGGAGACCTGGACAATGACGGCGACCTTGACCTGGTCGTGAACAATGTAAACCAGGAAGCTTTCCTTTATAAAAACAATGCTGAAACCCTCTTTCCCGACCACCACCAGCTTAGTGTAAGTTTGAAAGGAAAAGGGAAGAACACTTTTGCCATAGGCTCGAAAGTCACGGCTTATCGCGGAACAGAACAACTCAATTTTCAATTCAATCCATCTCGTGGATTCCAATCTTCGGTAGATTACAAAATGATCTTTGGGCTCGGACAAAACCCTGCGATCGACTCGTTGGTGGTCATTTGGCCTGATAAAACAAGCACCTGTCTACTCCGGCCAGGCGTGGATACCTTGCTTCAGATTTCCTGGGAGAATAGTCGATTCGAAGTAACAAACAATGATGGCGCAGCATCTCAAAAAAGCCTTTTTCAGGAACTAGCGTCTACTTTTGAGGCAAGCAAAGAAGATGAATTTATTGATTTTTATCAGGAAGGACTAAGTTATCGGATGCTCTCCCGGGAAGGTCCCAAGGCAGTTGTTGCAGATGTAAATGGAGATCAATTGGACGATGTCTTCATTGGAGGACCAGCAGGAGTACCCGGCCGTTTATATCTTCAGAATACTTCAGGGGGGTTTATACCGGCAGCTCAGACCGTTTTCACAGCGGATTCCATTTTTGAGGATACTGCTGTCACATTCTTTGATGCCGATGGTGACCAGGACCCGGACCTGTTTGTGGGGTCTGGCGGCAATCATCACCCCCCGGGCTCCCGTTTTATGCAGAATCGTCTGTATATCAATCAAGGGAAGGGCAATTTCATCCGGAGTCAAAACCCTTTGCCTTTAAGTGGATTCAATACTGCGGTGGCTGTTCCACTGGATTTCGACGCGGATGGCGATCTGGATTTGTTTGTGGGCAATCGTTCTTTGCCCGGAATTTATGGCGCCCCACCCCGGCATTTTTTGTACGAAAATGATGGCAGAGGGAATTTCAAAGAGGTCGCAAAAGAGAAGGCGATAGACTTCAATCTGCTCGGCATGGTAACCGACGCTAAAATGGTCAATGTGAGCGGCGACGCGACGCCGGAACTGGTGGTGGTAGGCGAATGGCGTTACCCACATATTTTCGAGATCAAGGACGGAAAGCTATTGACTGTCAAATCTAACCTGGATGCATATTCCGGCTGGTGGTACGCGCTTGAAACTGATGATGTGGATGGAGACGGAGATCAGGACCTAATCCTGGGCAATCGGGGAGAAAATTTTTACTTCACAGGGTCCAAAGAACAGCCCGCCAAGCTTTGGGTCAATGATTTTGATGGGAATGGAACGATCGACAAGATTATGACCCGCAGTCTAAATGGGCGTGACATGCCCATCCCCATGAAAAAGGAACTTACAGGCCAGATTCCCAGCCTGAAAAAACAAGTGCTGAAGCACACAGATTACGCACAGAAGTCCATTCAGGACCTTTTCAAAAAAGAGATCCTGAAAAAGTCCGTCGTGATGGAAGGCAATTATTTCCAGTCTGCGGTGGCCTTGAACAATGGGTCCGGGCAATTTACCCTGGCCCCTTTCCCCAAAGAAGTTCAGTTCTCCTGTGTGTGTGACATTTGGTGCGGCGATCTGAATGGCGACGGCCGAAAAGACCTTGTAATGGCTGGCAATGATGCCGGTTTCCTGCCACAATTTTCAAAATTGGATGCAAGTTTTGGCCATACCCTGCTGAATCGAGGAGGAGGCAATTTTGAATGGATGGAAAATCTTTCCTCGGGTCTAATGATTCGCGGCGACGTGAAAACATTGGCCTCACTCACCATTAAGAACAAAAAACACCTGATTGCAACGGTGAATGGCCAAAAGCCAAAACTATTTTTGTTGAAATAAACCCATGTTAAAAATTCTATATTTAGGGGTAGTTTTAATGCTTCTGGGCTGTAGCAGACCGGAAACGGGCCCTCCCAAATTTGTACTCCTGCGCAAAGCGGCTACCGGACTCCATTTTGAAAATACGCCGAAGCAGAGCCCCGAGGTCAATGTATTCAATTACATGTACTTTTTCAACGGCGGAGGGGTCGCAGCGGGTGATTTTAATAAGGACGGACTAATAGACTTGTTTTTCACGGCCAATATGGGGCCGGACAAACTTTTCCTAAACTCAGGAAATCTGAAATTTCGGGATGTAACCGAAGCATCCGGGATCAATCTATCCCAAACAGGTACAGTTGTCTGGAAAACCGGCGCTTCTGTGGTAGACATCAACAACGATGGACTTCTGGATATTTACATCAGTCAGGTGGGTGATCATAAAGCCATCAAAGGCCGAAACAGACTCCTCGTTTGCCAGAAAATAGCAAATGAAATACCTGTATTTGAGGATAAGGCTGCGGCATGGGGACTTGATCTGATAGGCTTTGGCACTCAGGCAGCCTTCTTTGATTATGACCTGGATGGTGATCTGGATATGTATCAACTCAACCATTCACTGCATCAGAATGGCACCTTTGGCCCCAGGAAACAATTTGAAGGGGTCGCGCACCCGCTCTCCGGCGATAAGTTGCTTGAAAATCAGGGGGAGAGATTTGTGGATGTTACCGCGAAATCCGGCATCCAAAGTACGGTGATCGGGTATGGTTTGGGCATTGCGATCAGCGACCTCAATCTGGATGGCTGGCCTGATATTTATATTGGCAATGATTTTCACGAAAACGACTACCTCTATATCAATCAACACGACGGAACCTTCAAAGAATCCATCACAGAAGCCATGCAGCACACCAGCAGGTTTTCTATGGGGGTGGACATAGCCGATATCAACAACGACGGCTGGAATGACCTGATCTCGCTCGACATGGAGCCAGAAGATCCTCAAATCTTAAAAGCTTCCCTGGGCGAAGACGGATTTGCCGTTTACCAGATGAAACTCGGCTACGGATACCAAAACCAATATGCACGCAATGCCCTTCAATTAAACGATGGGACCGGACATTTTCAGGAGATTGGCCAGTTTGCAGGAGTGGGTGCTACTGACTGGTCCTGGTGCCCGATTTTCGCGGATTTTGATTCCGATGGGTACAAAGACCTGTTTATCTCCAATGGTATTCCACGTCGCATGAATGACGTGGATTTTATGAAATTCCAGGAAAACAAAGGGGCAGAGACCGGAAGTCCAGAGGACAAATTGGCCATTGTAGAAAGAATGCCGCAAATCAAATTGCCCAATAAGTTTTTTCACAATGGTGGTCATTTGCGCTTTGAAGATTGGAAAGATAACATTCAAAACGCCGAAGCCACCTATTCAAACGGCGCCATCAGTGCTGATCTGGACTTAGACGGCGACCTCGATTTCGTGGTCAATAACATAGCAGATGAACCTTTTGTATACCAGAATCTGGATCGGGAACAAGGAAATACGCGGAACAGCTTCTTGTCTTTTCAACTTAAAGGATCACCTAAAAATCTGAACGCCATTGGAGCCCGTGTGCTGATCTTCAAAAAAAACGGCGAGCGCCAGGTGGAAGAATTTTACCCGGTAAGAGGCTACCAGTCTAGTGCGATGGTGCCATTACACATAGGAATTGGAGATGGAAGCATCGTAGATTCAGCCTTTGTTATTTGGCCCGACCAAAGCTTTCAGCGTTTGCATGATCTAAAATTTAACCAATCGAACGAATGGACCTGGCGAGCGGGACTACCTGCTTTTGATTTTAAGACTCTACTTAAAAAAACTGCTAATCCATTCGTTTTCAAGGATGTTACGCAGAAGTCCGGCATAGATTTCACCCACATTGAGAATCCATTTGTCGAGTTCAACCGCGAAGCGCTAATACCCAATATGGTATCCGCAGAAGGGCCTGCATTGGCCGTAGGTGATGTGAATGGGGATGGTTTGGAGGATGTGTTTTTAGGCTCTGGCAAATTTGTCAAAAGTGCGCTCTACCTTCAGAGCCCAGGCGGGAAATTTTCACTCCGAACCCCTGATGCAATATTGAAAGACAGCATTTTTGAGGATGTGGATGCCGTATTTACTGATATCGAAAACGATGGTGATCTGGATCTGATCGTTGCCGCCGGTGGAAACGAGTGGCGAACTCAGGATGAAGCCATGAAGCAGCGCTATTACTTAAATGATGGAAAAGGTAATTTTGAACGCCGCGACTTCCCGGGAGCCTTTGCAACGGCCTCCTGTGTACTGCCCTGCGATTTCAATAAGGATGGATGGATCGACTTTTTTATTGGTGCACGCGCCCAGCCCTGGAATTATGGACTGACCCCTACCTCCTATTTGTTTCAAAATAAAGGCAATGGAACGTTTGAAAGTGTTGCAGATAGAATCGGGGGTGGTCTCCAACATGCTGGGCTGGTCAAAAACGGAGCCTGGACCGATCTGGATAGCGACGGGGATGAGGATCTCTTGCTGGCCATAGAATGGGAGCCGATCACGGTTTATCTGAACCAAGGTGGACATTTTGAAAAAAAGTCTTTGAACGAGCTTTCTGGCTGGTGGAATTTTGCCCTCCCATACGATTTTGATGGCGACGGTGACATCGATGTTTTAGCCGGTAATTTTGGACAAAATGGTCGCTTCCACCCTACCCCATCTGAGCCCGTCCGAATGTATGTTTCGGACCTGGACAACAATGCTCAGATAGACCAGATCCTGACGTATTACCTAAAAAACAAGGAGTTGCCTTTTGCAACATTTGAGGAGATCACCAAAACGATCCCGAGTCTCAAGAAAAAATTCCTGTATGCAAAAGACTTTTCCAAAGCAAGCCTGCCGGAGATCTTTGGCAAGGAAAAACTTGCTAAATCTGTGCGCCGTGAAGCCAATACTTTTATGAGCATGTATTTTGAAAATACCGGCGGGATGCACTTTAAGGCGCAGCCTTTGCCCGATCAGCTTCAATTTTCTACGCTCAACGCCTGGGCCTTATCTGATGTGAATGAAGATGGTCGCAAGGAGGTTCTGTTAGGCGGCAATTTTTATGAGTGTAATATCGAAATGGGGAGATACGATGCCAACTCTGGCAATGTACTCAGCATTGGTAAAAATGGCGAAATGAAAGTATTTCCTTTGGGCAATTTGGGCATTCAAGGCCAGGTCCGTCGAATCAGACCCATTAAAATAGGCAACAAGACAGCCTATATTTTTGCCCGAAATAATGAACCTTGTCTGGTGATCGAGTAGTGTTTTTATTTTTTGAGTCTCCTGTGCTTACCTTCGCCCCGTGTTTGACTTCGACCTGACCAAAATACTGATAGAACTGACCAAAAGCCCACTCATCAAAAATGAACTAGGTCAGTTCGAAACCGTGTCGCCCTTGCTTTTCAGCTCCGGGCTTTTTTTGTTTTTGTTCCTGGGCTTTTATGCAGTTTATCAGGTTCTGATGCGGCACGATCGCCTGAGAATCCTATGGGTGACGCTGTTTTCGCTTTACTTCTATTTTAAGTGTGCAGGCATTTTCTGGTTGCTGCATGTGATCATCGTGGTCGTTGACTTCAACCTGGCGCGATGGATGGATAGATCTAGAACCCATTCAGGAAGGGTGTTACTGCTTATTGTCAGCCTGATCGTAAACCTCGGGATGCTGGTCTATTTCAAATACAATCTCTATTCCGAGCTTTTCTCCGAGATCTTAGACAAGCCTTATGACCCCAGGTTGCTCTTCCTGCCGGCGGGTATTTCATTCTTTACCTTTCAGTCGCTTAGTTACACCATCGATGTGTATCGCAAACAACTGAAGGCGCAGGACAGCATGCTGGATTATGCCTTCTACGTTACTTTTTTTCCGCAGATGGTTGCTGGACCAATCGTCCGGGCAGCAGATTTTCTGCCTCAGATCAGGGTTCCGGTATTTGTCAGCCGTGAAGACTTTGGACGTGCATTTTTCCTGATCTGTACCGGTTTTTTCAAAAAAGCCGTCATATCAGACTATATCAGTGTCAATTTTGTAGATCGTGTCTTTGAGTCGCCCCTGCAGTACACCGGCCTGGAGAACCTGTTTGGGGTGTATGGATATGCCATGCAGATCTACTGCGATTTTTCCGGGTACTCCGATATGGCCATTGGCCTGGCCCTGCTCATGGGCTTTAAATTCCCGATCAATTTTGATTCGCCCTACCAATCCCTGAGTATTACTGAATTCTGGCGTCGATGGCATATTTCGCTTTCCACCTGGCTGAGAGATTACCTGTACATACCGATGGGCGGCAATCGGGATTATAGCATCGCTACCTGGGTAGTCACGGGAGGCTTTTTTGCTTTGACGCTGGGAATGTTCCTCTTTTGGGCAATGAATGGCGAATGGTGGTGGCTTGCCTTGTGGACTTTGGTAGCGGGCGTGGTAGCCATACCGGCCCTTTGGAGCCGCGATGCCAGGGCTTTATCCACCAACTTTAATCTGTTTGCGACCATGCTGCTGGGAGGTCTCTGGCATGGAGCCGCATCCAGATTTATTATTTGGGGGGCCCTCCACGGATTAGCATTGGCCGTAGAAAAATGGATAAAAAACGCACTCCCAGGCTCTTCCGGAACCTTCCGTCGTGTTATGGGCGGTATCCTGACGTTTCACTTCGTTTGCTTTTGCTGGATATTTTTTCGGGCAGAGGGCATGGAAAAGGTGGGACAGATGCTCCATCAGATCGCTTTTGAATTCAGGCCGGAGTTCTTTCCTGATTTCCTGAGGGGTTATGCCGCTGTATTATTCTGGATGGTCCTTGGCTTTGGATTGCATTTTCTGCCAAAATCAGCCGAGATGGCGACGCAACGCCTGGCAACTGCACTCCCTTTGTTGGGTAAAGCCGTACTGCTGACAGCTTTGATCGCGCTGGTGATGCAGGTAAAATCCTCAGAGGTGCAGTCCTTTATTTACTTTCAGTTTTAAAGGCAACATACTTCTCCTCCACCCATTCCCAATCCACTACGGTTTCGGCATCAAGTTTCTGCCTGATCTTTGATAAACCTGGTTTCAGATCCGCCCGTCTATCCTGACTGCGCAGCAATTTCATTTTGAATAAGTCCTTAGCCAGCGGAAAAAAACGAAGGCGCTCGGCACGCCGATGGATCGGCAAAGAATCGTCCCGTCTTAAACGGGTCGCCGTGGCATGCAACATATGTTCTGCGTAATCCTCATCCAGATCATCCAGTTCATACCGTATACGCGTATCCAGCGTAGCTGCGATGGCATAGAGATAGATGTCATCCAAAGCTCCATAGGTCAGGTAATGTGGTAGGGTCCTGGCCGCAGCGGTAAAATCTTTTTTTGCAAAAAGGATGGCCGCTTGCATAATATCCAGCAAAAGCGCCTTTTGTTCGGCGTCATTCAATCCGGTGATTCTCCGCTGATATTTTTGAAAAAAATCTGCTGCCCAGTCCGTCTTTTGCAGCTTAAGGGCTGTTAAAAGTATGTTTTGGAAATGGGTCGTTGGCAGGCTCTCGTCCGCTTTCAGGTATTCCAGTTGACTTAATTGCAAAGAAAAGATCTTCTCCAAAAAACGATGATCCTTAGTCTCCCGATATCGGGCAGGCCAGAAACCTCTGATCATCACCCGCATGGCCTGTACCCGCAACGCAGGCAGGGCCTGTGGGTTTTTCTGGAGCAATACATCAAAATCTTCTGAGAGCTTTTCTGCCTGTAAGGGATCATTTTGTATTAGAAACTCAAGCAACGTACAATAAAGCGCCACAGCGGGTTCCTGCAAATAACCATTTACCCTTAATACCAGGGCGATTTCTACCGTAGTATCCCGATTTACCTGAAACCGGCTTAACTCAGCTGAGCCCTCATCAAACAATCGCCACATCCGTTGATAATGTACCAGGCGACACATCTGATCCAGTTTGCTCATCAGGTAAAAGGTGTCCAACTGCTCCGTTGCGGCGAGAAGGTTTTTATCCCCATCCCGTTCACTGTTATGTTCCTCGAACAGCGCTTTCTCCTGTTCCACCATAAACCTGAACTGGTGATAGTCAGCAAACTCGCGCTCATCGAAATCACTAAAATCCAGACAGTTATCCAGCTCTTTTCTAGCCTGGTTATTGAGGTTTTCGAAAAAATTTTCTGCTTTTCTGCTTTTCCGCCCAGCTTCATCCGCCTGAATGGAGGGTACAGGCGGCAGGTTGGATCTTTGTAAGCGCTCGCTGTAGAAGCGCATCAACGAAAGTTTCTGTTGGACTTCATGCAGAATGGCGGTGCCATTGGGCTCTTCTGCGTCCCGGACCACTGCGTATCTGAAGGTTACAAAATTGCGTACAATGCGCATCAGTTGAGCCATGGTTCGTTGTAGCGCCCCCACCGGATTGGCTGCTTTTGGAAAAAACAATTTGCCTGCCACATCCCGATGCAGCTCAGGACTATTGAAATCCGGGTAATATTTCTTCAGAAATTCAAATAATGCAAGTGTCTCTTCCGGTCTCGTATCATTAAAAATAGGCGAGGCGACAAAAAGATTCAGTGCGTCCAGTTCTTCTGGTGACAGCAGTTGAAGTGTTCGAAGTAGTGGGCTGGCGTACATGGAAGGATAGCGCTTATCTTAAATTCATTGATATTCAATGAATTGTACGCATTTGATTGCTATAAGGTTCCACAAAACTCTCAAAACATTTCCACAAATGGAAGTGATGTTCATTTATGTGTTTGGGCTCCACCCTGATTCACCCCCACCTTTGACCTATCAAAAGCGCCGAAAGAAAGCTGAGGTGTATTTGAGATGACTGTCAGAATCGAAAGACCGGAACTAACCACATGAAAGCAGCCTGGTATAGTTTGCCCAAACAACCCCGAGCAGCGCTCCAAACAATGAAGACCGAGCAGGAAAAAGGTGAAATTAAAGAAGCGCTGCCGGGGGCCAGGTTTACCAGCCAAAAAACAGAAATAGTAGATTATACTCAGATATAAAGGTACTGAAAACCTAAGAAAAGGCGACCATGAGAGCGGCCCTTTAGTCATCCTTTCACCTTCATTTATACCTTATCCTATTAAACCAGACCCCAAAACCACTTGAAAACAGCCTCCCAAAGGCGCCATTCCAAGCACTGATTTAATGCCGTAGCAATTACGGCTCCCTGTGTAACGCATTAGAATCGAGGAAAACAATTTTCTGTCCGTGTGCCCAACCAAGCACACGGGCTTTTTATTTAGCCACTGGTTGCTTTAAAGTACAACATGGCTGCGAGGCTAAGATGAAGTGCGACAGTCAGTATCCAGGCATGCCTTTGAACCTGACGTTCTTTTTTCGCGGTTGAATAGTGCATATGGCGGAAAGTTAAATGATGTATCAAATGACCTGCCCAGAACGAAATAACCGGTAAGCATAGTTTAAAGGCCTACTTTTTTAAAGTTAAAATAAGCTTAATCTAAAAGCCCATCCGGCAAATCGACCATTACCTGCCGGTTTACTTCGTCTATGGACTGAATAAATTGTTCGTTCAAGGGCACCAGAACGTCTCTTTCCTTGTATTTCAGAAACGCCATTTCCTGCTGAGGCATTTCAAGTACTTCGTCAATGATGCCGATCTCACCCAGCAAGGCATCGACCATCAGAAAGCCTGCCAGGTGTCCGTATTTGAGTGTCTCCTCTGGTTCAAATTCAAACTCCCGGGCGTGGTCCGGCAAGATATCCTGCGCTCGTAGCAATACATCCCTTGATTGAAGCAAGGTGGCTGTATCGCGGTTGTCCACTTCTTCCAGCTTGACAATCATATCACCGCCTCCGCGGACATTGTCTATGAAATAAGGGATCTTAACGCCCTTGATCTCGAGGAAGATCCGTTCGTTTTTCATAAAATCTTCCAGATAACGCTCCTCGATAAAAAATTTCAGCTCTCCGGTGAGACTATGTGCTTTTCGGGTTCGGCCAATGGTTACGTATTCTATTTCTGCCATTTCGAGATCCGGGCTTTTGAATCGGCCCTTGAATGGCAAAGGTAACAAGGCATTTCACAAAAAGCAGAAACCCAGAGAAGCAGGTTGCCTCTCTGGGTTTCTAAATATAAAATAACTACATCAAATTTAATTATTGGCACCTAAAAACCGTTGAGCAATTTCCCAAACCCGGCCTAAAACTGATAAATCCGGCACAGAAAGCTTTCCCGATTCATGGCTGTCTTCACTTTCTACCTGATTTTGCACCACTTCAATTTTTGAAAAAGCTTGAACCGCAGTAGAATTTGCCTGAATATTTACGAAAGCAAATGCAAAAAGACTTAAAAATGAAGCTGTTACTAAAATTGATTTGATTGTTTGTTCTTGTTTCATAGCCTTGTCAATTTTGAAAGACGGGACGAAAGTAACGGAATTTTTGAATTTACAAGCATATAAACCCCCATTATTTCAAAATCATAGACAACTATCCAGGAAAAAAGGTTGCCGCAGACCATTTGTTTTTTTAAAAATAAAACCCTACCGGTATTACACCGGCAGGGTCGTATCGTCAAACCAAAAATCAATCAGTTCTTATTGCTTGATGCCGCCGTTGCTGGCTGGCACTGCTTCTTGTGTAGCTGGAACCAAAACTTCACCTTTGATCGTAAGGGTATGTGATTCTGGTGTTTCGTTGGTAGTAAGGGTTACTGTTTTCGTGAAGGCGCCTGGACGGTTGGTGTCGTAGCTCACGTCGATGGTTTTAGTTTCGCCAGGCATGATTGGCTCCTGTGGGTAAGTAGGTACCGTGCAACCGCAAGAACCTTTGGCAGATTTGATCACGAGTGGCTCGTTACCTGTATTGGTGAACGAAAATTTGCGGACTTTGTCGCTTCCTTTTTCGATTTTACCATAGTCAATAGTAGTCGTTGGGAAAGTCATCACTGGGCCAGTTGCATTTTGTGCATTTACTGCAAATGCGCCGAGGAGAAAAAAAGCGAGGAGGGAAAATGCTTGTTTCATTAGAATGGAAACCGTTTAAGATGAGATGAATGTTAAGTGTGCTAATCGTCTTAGTCAGAATGATGCCACAAAAGTATGGGGGGGATGCTGATCAAGGAACACTTTCCCTGTTAACGATAGCCAAAATAAAGCAAACCCTTTTTTAAGTTCCCTAATGAATTGAAAAACAGGGGCTTTTTGAGGCAGTTTTAGCCAAAAACGGAAGCTGCTTTTTTAGACCATAGATCGAAAAACAGCTTTCCAGTTTTCCCAGAAAGGCGAATTCCAGGAAGAGTTGTGCCACAACAAGGTATAGTCGCCCTGGTGCTTTTCAACCGTTTTGCGGAGTTGAAGCAGTGATTCCAAGGCCTGTTGTGGCGTAAGTTGCTGATATTGAGCGAGCGTGACATCCATCGCAATCAAGGGCTTTTCGCGCAATCGAAGCATTTTACGGGTTTCAAGATCAAATACGGGGTAATCGTGACAGATGCCGGCCCGAAAACCGACCTGCTCCGGATATCCCAGCGTACTGTCTTCCTTCAATCCGGAGCCTTCCCACATTTTCCAGGTTTCAGGTACTGAAAAACGCAGATAATGCTGGCGCCCGGCAACGATCTCTACAGGTGAAATATCCTGCAGAGAGGCCAATTCCCGTTTAAAGGCCTCCTGATCTTCAAAAGCTTCATAACTTGGATGAAAGCCTATGGTATGCCCGCGTGCGGTCATTTTTGTGATCAGGTTCTTTATAAATGAATGGTTCAAAGGATACCAGCAATCGCTGGAAGCGGGGCGTTGTCCCATAAAATTGAATTGCGCCTTATGCCCGTTTTTTTCAAAAAGATCCATCCATTCATCAAAAACGTCATAAGGATCTTTTTGTCGAAACATATGGTTTTTAAACCAATATCCGGCTTCCTGCAGATCGCCCCGCTTGAAAACAGCGCCTGCGAGGGTTTTCAAACGGTCAAATTCGGACCACCAGAGGCGGGGGTGATCAACGTCGCAACTGATGGACATCCGAAACTGCCTGCTTTTCCGTTCGCCCTTCCAACCCAAACGAAGCAGCGCATCCCAGATCCTATCCGCCCACTCATTTACCACCGGCCGCTGTAAAAAGCCGTGTTTCCAGGCCAGTGATTGCGCTACCGGAAAGCGTCCGTGCTTGTCGCGAGTCATTATCTGTCGCTCTTCAGATCTTGTAAGCAGATAGAAGGCTGTCGCAAATGGATCAAAGGTCGATGGGTTCCAGTCCCCTTCAGCCGGCATCTGCCATCCTTCCAGACCCATTCGGTGAAGATCCGGAAAACCATCCTTGATGATCAGTTCCGAACCATTCGGAAGCTGAAGCACATGGCGATCGCCGGGTTTATATTCCACACGATAAGCAATGCCCAGCATCTCCCCGAGCAAGACATGCAGGATATATTCCTTTTCAGGTTGGAATTGTTCAGAAGTACAAACGAGGAGCATCTTTTGAAGCATCAAGGACTATCTATAATAAAGTGCTTTCGTTGTTCAGCCAATCATCTCAAGCACTTTTTCCGCCACGGTCTCCCCCACCGCAAGTGAAGCAGTGGCTGCGGGGCTTGGCGCATTGCACACATTCAGGATACGGGGTTTTGAAAGGATGAGAAAATCGTCCAAAAGGTTGCCATCCCGATCACAGGCCATGGCTCTGACCCCTGAACGCCCGGGCACCACATCGTCGGAGGTGATGGCCGGCACCAGGTGTTGAAGTGCTTTTACGAAATGTGCTTTGGAATAACTGCGTTGCATTTCAGCCCATCCTTCCCGCCAGAATTTTTGGGCGATCTTTCTAAACCCCGGAAATGCCAAGGTTTCACCCAACTCTTTGACATTCAATTGCCAACGAGAATACCCTTCCCGCTGGAATGCCAGCACTGCGTTAGGGCCAGCTTCAATGCCACCCTGGATCATGCGTGTAAAATGGACCCCCAGAAATGGGAAATCAGGATTGGGTACCGGGTAGATCAGGTTTCGGACCAGGTGCTCCGAGGCTGGTTTGAGTTCGTAATATTCTCCCCGGAAAGGAAGAATCTGTACACCGGGCTCTTCTCCGGTGTAGCGCGCAACATGGTCGGAATAAAGCCCCGCACAATTGACAAAAAAGACCGTTTCCCAATGTCTTTCACCAGGCTCAGCATCCTTGGTTTCGGATTCCACAACGATACAGTCTGGCCGCTCCCGGACCGCTACAACCTTTTGATTTACAAAGATCTCCCCACCATTTGCCTGAAATATTGCCGCATACTTTGTTGCAACTACGCCGTAATCAACGATGCCCGCTTGCGGCACCCAAACCGCAGCAACAGCGCGGACATTGGGTTCTATTTCCCGGGCTTCGGCGCCGGATATTTTCCGGATCCCTATAAGACCGTTTTCTTGTCCGCGCTGGAAGATCTTTTCCAAAGCCGCCTCCTCGTGGGCTTCCGATGCGACAATGATCTTTCCACAGACCTCGTGTTGAATATCATGTTCCTGGCAAAATTGTAAGAGCAAGTCGTATCCGCGTTTACAATTGATGGCTCGCAAACTACCGGGTCGGTAATAGATGCCACTATGGATCACACCACTGTTGTGGCTGCTCTGGTGGGAGGCCACCTGTGCTTCTTTTTCAAGCACCGCAATTTTCAACAAGGGTCGTTGCCGCTGTAATTGAAGTGCTGTGGCAAGGCCCACAATTCCTCCGCCGGTTATCAAAACATCGTAGCGCATGGGGGCGAAGATAGTTGGCGACCAGACTACCGGACATTTTTTACACGCTGTTTTACGCGATAAAAATGTGCTGGTTTTAACAATAGTATGTTAACCCCTACCCTATTGGCTGAAGGCTGGCTACTTTTGCAGGGCTTTTTTTGGATAAAATTATACAATCTATTCAAAATCAACATTTTAAGATGAAACGAATACTTCCTTCTATTTTATTGCTGTGCTGCATTGGTCAGATTCTACTGGCGCAATCGGGCAGCAAAGCATACGAATTTCGCAATGGTCAGTGGTATGATGGCAAAGGGTTTGTCACAGCTACCTGGTACACTTCCAACGGCCTGCTCAGCAAAAAAGCACCCGGGAAAATAGATTCTGTGATAGACCTCCAGGGTCGCTGGGTCATCCCACCCATGGGAGATGCCCACTGTTCAAGCATTTCAGAAAACCCCTCTGCAGCCAATACCCTGAATCTTTACATGGGTGAGGGTATTTTTTACCTTCAAATGCTCGGAAATACCAAAGAAGGGAGGGCCACCACTGCCCCCTTGATGAACAAGCCGACGGCACCGGATGCCGTTTTCGCCAATGGTGTGATCACTTGTACCCTCGGACATCCTTTTTTAGAATATGAGGGCCCGGCCAATAAGATCAAAAACCCGGCGGTCTGGGTAGAAAAGTATGCAGAGCTTAAAACCAGCCAGAAAATGCTGGGCAATGGCTACTGGTTCATTGACAATAAAGAGGCCCTTGCAGCCAACTGGGACAAGATCAAAATGCAAAACCCAAGTGTGATCTCGATCTATTTGCTGGATGTAAAAAACAAAGGCGGAAGAGAAGGTAAAGGGCTTTCTGAAGAAGTTGCAAAGCTGGTTGTAAAAAAAGCGCATAAATCCGGACTTCGGGTATTCGCTCAGGTAGAAACTGCGGATGACCTGAGCCTGGGGCTAAAACTGGGTGTAGATGGCTTTTCAAACCTTCCGGGCCATGATTGGGATGGCAATGGCGACACCCAAAAATTTGAGATCTCGGATGCGGACCTCAAAATACTGGCAAAAAAAAGAACGCCTTTGGTTTTGCTGCTTTCTCATGCGCAGGCGGCTACCAACCGTGCAGCGGCACAGGCTTTCCATAAAAAAACGCTGCGACGCTTGCTCGATGCAAATATCAATGTAGCCATGGGCTCAGATGATGCGCAGCGGACCCTTCGCATGGAATTAAATTACTGGTTTGGATTGGGTGACATGGATGATGCCCGCACCCTTAAAGTGTTGTGCGAAAATACTCCACGGGCTATTTTCCCGAACCGAAAGATCGGTAAGTTCGAAAATGGATATGAGGCCAGCTTTCTGGTTTTGAGTGACAACCCACTTTTGAATGTATTGAAAACCAGGGTACAATCCTTTAAAGTTAAGAACGGCGTGTTGCTCAAATAATAGGGTCAAGCGATCCCGTTTGATCATGAGTCATCTCAAATTTTAGTGAAATGCCCCGCCTGGAGTATTTTCACGTGGATTTGGGATGACTCTTTTTTTTAAGTAAAAACTGGACAAAAAACCTACTTGTGCGTTTTTGGCAGATGAATGCAAAACTTTCATCGAATCGCGGCTTGCTTACACGTACAATTGCAGACTTTTGTGCCGCTTTTTTACTAGAAAATTATCAGCATCAACAAAAACATGAAAAAGATCATCCTGCTCTTTTCCCTGGTCGCTATTTTACACAGCGCGACCTTCTCCCAAAACATTCAGTTTGTGGAGTACGACCTACCTAATGGCCTTAAAGTGCTGCTGCATGAAGACCATACTACACCGATCGTGGCAGTTTCAGTTATGTATCATGTGGGTTCCAAGAATGAAAAACCGAAACGCTCGGGATTTGCCCACTTTTTTGAGCACCTGCTTTTTGAAGGCTCGGAAAACATCAAACGAGGCGAATTTGATGACTACATCAACAATGCCGGTGGCATGAACAACGCCAATACCTGGTATGACCGCACCTACTATTACGAAGTACTTCCTAGCAACCAGCTTGCGCTGGGTCTGTGGCTGGAAAGTGAGCGGATGTTGCATGCAAAAGTGGAACAAGTAGGTGTTGAAACACAACGCCAGGTGGTAAAGGAAGAGCGCCGTCAACGTACAGACAACCAACCTTACGGCAAACTCCTGGAAGAAACCCTCAAGCGTTTGTATAAGGTACACCCGTATAAAAGCTCCGTAATCGGTTCCATGGAAGACCTGGATGCTGCCCAGGAAATAGACTACAAGACTTTTTACAAAGACTTTTACCGTCCCGACAATGCCATTTTGAGCATCGCCGGAGACATTGATATTGAACAATCCAAAAAACTGATCGAAACCTTTTTCAAAGACATTCCAAAGGGCAAAGGGGAGATCCAGCGTAAATTCCCACAGGAACCAGCCATTACGAAGGTTCGTCGGGATACGGTATATGACAATGTCCAGCTTCCGGCGGTAATTTTCGCCTACCACATTCCGGCCCAGGGCACCCCGGATTTTTATGCTGTCAAAATGCTGGGCATGGTACTCAGCCAGGGTGAAAGCAGCCGGATGCAAAAAAACATTGTAGATGAACAGCAAAAAGCGGTGTTTGCCGGTTCATTTCCACTCGAATTGGAAGACCCGGGCGCCAACATTTGCTTTGGCATCGCCAATCTGGGTGTAGAAGTTGCGGATCTTGAAAAAAGTATGGAAGACGTCATCAGCGACCTGCAGGTAAACCTGATCACGGAGGATGAGTTTCAAAAGCTCCAGAATCAAGTTGAAAATGACTTTGTAAGTGCCAACAACAGTGTAGCCGGAATTGCAGAAAGCCTGGCGCAGTATGAAATGTATTACGGCGATGCCACTTTGATCAACACCGAACTCGAGCGGTATCGCAAAGTGACCCGCGAAGAATTACGGGCTGCCGCCAACAAATATTTCAACAAAAATGCACGTGTGGTGCTGCATTGGTTGCCACAACCCGCTAAACCCTAATTGGTTTTTGGTGATTAGTGGATCGGTTTATTGGTGAGTTGTTTATTGGTGGATTGGTGAATGGTGGAAACAATGTTTGCCAATACCCCAATCACAAATCCCAAGCCCTAATCACCACTAACCAATCACCAATAAACCAATCACCAGTAACCATCACCAGAAAACCACAACCCACATTCAATTCAACGATTTAGAATGAAAAATATACTCTTTTCAATTGTCAGTATTTCGCTGCTCCTGGCTGCTTGTTCTCCTAAAACCGGAGACAAAACCAGCGGTACCAAACCAGCGAACACGCCAGCGCCGATCAGCAACAGCAGCAAGGCGCCACAAATTCCTATCCCGACAGGCGATGTGCGCAAAATGGCTCCAGCCGCAGGCACCGCACCGAAAATTCAGATCGGTAATGCGGAGTCTTTTAAACTCGACAACGGCCTGACGGTCATCCTGGTAGAAAACCACAAACTGCCAAAGGTTTCTTACCGGATCTTCGTAGACAATGACCCTGTGCTGGAAAAAGGCGCAGCGGGTTACCTGGACATGACGGGGGAACTGCTTTCAAAAGGCACTACCACCCGGACCAAGTCCCAGATCGATGCACAGGTCGACTTTTTGGGCGCTTCCCTGTATTCTGATGCCAATGGCGTGAATGGTAGCTGTCTTACCAAGCACAGTGATAAACTGTTGACCCTGATGTCGGACGTTCTGCTCAATCCGGTTTTCCCGCAGGAAGAACTGGATAAGGCAAAAAAACGCTCTGAAAGCAATCTGGCTTCTCAAAAAGACGATGCCAATGCCATTGCAGGCAATGTTGCCGCAGTGATTCGTTACGGAAAGGATCATCCTTATGGTGAGATCATGACCGATGCCACCCTGGGAAAAATCACCCTGGAGCAGATCAAGAACCATTACAACACCTATTTCAAACCTAATATCGCCTATCTGGTAGTCACCGGCGATATCACCAAAGCACAGGTTGAAAAGCAGGCCAAACAGTATTTTGGCAAATGGGCCAAAGGAAATGTGCCGACCCATACCTACCCTACGCCACGGGCGCCTGAAAAAACGCAGGTTGATTTTGTAAACAAGCCAGGCGCGGTGCAGTCGGTCATTAACATCACCTACCCTATTGAACTTCAACCCGGTACGCCGGATGTGATCCGTTCACGGGTAGCCAACTCCATTCTGGGTGGCTATTTTAACAGCCGCCTCAATGCCAATCTGCGGGAAGGACATGGCTGGACCTATGGTTCAGGAAGTTCCTTAAATCCGGATAAGTTGGTGGGTTCCTTTAATGCTTCCGCAAGTGTCCGCAATACGGTCACCGACAGCAGCATCATTGAAGCGCTGAAAGAAATGCGCAAGCTTGCGGAGGAAAAAGTGAGCCCGGAAGAATTGCAGGTGGTGAAAAATGTGATGGCGGGCAATTTTTCCAGAAGCCTGGAGGAGCCTGGTACTGTGGCAACCTTTGCCCTGAGCACGGCCCGCTACAAGCTGCCTGCTGACTATTATGAAAAGTACCTGGAAGTACTGCAAAGCGTAACTGCTGAAGAAGTACAGGCCATGGCAAAAAAGTACATCCGTACGGACAAAGCGCACATTTTAGTGGTTGGAAATAAAACGGATGTGGCGGATCGACTCAAGCAATTTGCGGCAGACGGCAAGATCAATTACTTCGATGCTTATGGCAATCCCGTAACGCAGACCAATACCAGTTTACCTGTCGGACTCACGGCTGAACAGGTCGTTGAGGACTACCTGAATGCGATCGGTGGTCGTACAAAAATCAATCAGGTGCAGGATATGCAATCTACGTCCTCCATGTCGGTGCAGGGTATGGCTTTCTCCATCAAAACCTATCAGAAAGGCCGGAACAAATATGCGGTTGAAATGAGCATGAACGGTCAGGTGATGAACAAACAAGCCTATGACGGTGTAAAGGGCAGTCAATCTGCCATGGGTCAGGTAGAAGATCTGGAAGGTGAGCAATTAAACGATTTTAAAGAACAAGCCCTTTTTTGCAAAGAAGCCACTTACAAAACCGGCGGTTACAAGTACGTGCTGAAAGGCATCGAAGTGATCAACGGCAACAATGCTTATGTGCTGGAAGTAGAACGCCTGGATGGAAAAAAGAGCACGGAATATTACGACAGCAAAACCAGCCTGAAAGTCAGAGAAATTAGTACCGGAAAGGGCATGGATGGCGCTCCAAACGTTCAAACCATTGATATGGGGGATTATAAAGAAGTGAACGGCGTTAAATTGCCCTATACGATGACGGTAAGTGGCCCATTCCCGGTCCCATTTAAAGTCAATGTGTCAGAAATTAAATTGAATTCAGGCGTGGAAGACGCCGTATTCAAGTTGTAAAATCGACTGAGATAAAAATTACCTTTGCGCATCCTGCCGGATTTTGGCAGGATGCGTTTTTCATTTAAAACAGCCTGATGCGTTCAAAAGCATCGGTTCAACAAATCCACGAATCAACAATCAGCATGTACCACATTCTATTGCAGGCTCCAGCGAGCAATCCACTTCTCGGGATGCTTTTCCCTTTCCTCATCATCATCGTCTTTTATTTCTTTCTGATCCGTCCACAGGTCAAAAAGCAGAAAGACCAGCAAAAATTTGTAGAAAGCCTCAAAGAAGGGATGGAGGTCGTTACCAATTCAGGTATTATCGGAAAGATCACCAAAATGGACGGACCAATCGTTCGTTTGATGGTGGACGAAAAAACTTTCATCCGCGTGGTGAAATCGTCTATTCAGGGCGAGTATAAGGCTTGATTTTAGGACTACCGGACGTGGGTGGCTCATTAGTTATACTTTGTCACTGTAGCCGCAGAGCGGCCTAACGTCGGTAGTGATTTTCAATGAAAAGTCGATAAGGTGCAGCGCACCGGAACATTTCGCCAGGAGTTCCGGTGCGCTGCACCTCCGAACCGATGCTATTATCCGATTTCTACCGACGTTAGGCCGCTCTGCGGCTACAGTGACAAAGTAGATTAGGTTGATAAAGGTTTATAAAGTTGATGATTTAAACTCGGAAAGGCCAAAACCTCCCCTTTTTCGAGCCTAAAATATAAACCTTTATCAACCCTATAAACCTACATCAACTTCAGAGACCCCCTCGTCAAAAATCTAAAACCTACCAATTATGATCCGAAAACATCTACATGCGGCCTCCTTGCTGCTTTTGCTTGCTCTGGTTGCCTGCACCCGCAACACCACCCTTCAGGTGCTGCAACCCGCTCAAATGACACTTCCGGAGCACATCACGACGGTTGCCATTGTGGACCGCAGTAAGCCCTCCAATGGTTGGTCCAATTTTCTGGAAGGACTCCTCACAGGTGAAGAGATCGGGCAAGACCGTCGGAGTCGACAAACCGCAATAGATGGTCTGACCAATGCACTGACCCGCACCCCTCGTTTTCAGGTGAAAAGTACAGGCATTGAAATGACAGGAAGCAAGGCTGGAGGTCGGATGCCAGCCGCCATGGAGTGGTCTGAAGTGGAAAAGATCTGCCGGGATTATGCCACCACTGCCGTGGTGACCATTGAGTCATTTGACTCTGACAACGCCCGAAGTGCACGGCCCGTCACTGAGACCAAAAAGGATAAAACCGGCAAGAAATACAACGTAATTACTTACGAATCCCAGCAGCGCACCAGCGTCCGCATCGGCTGGAGACTATATGATCCTAAAACCAGAATCATTCTGGACGAATATGTTACGGATGATTACCTCGAGCGCAGAGGCAGAGGCGCGACCGACCGTGCGGCCCTGAACAACCTGCCGTCCCAGTTGGACGTAACCCGCGATGTGGCCTACAACGTTGGCATTGAATACGGTGCGCGGATCGCTCCGATCTATGTAAATATTAGCCGGGCCTATTATACCAAAGCGAAGGGTTTCAAAACCCAGATGAAGCAAGCTGGCAGGTATCTGGAAAGCCGGGACCTAGAAAAAGCCACCTATCACTGGAAAAAGATCATTGCTTCCGCTGGCGAAAACCGCAAAGCCGCCGGGCGCGCTGCCTACAATATGGCCGTAGCATCCGAGATCAACGGCAACCTGGACCTTGCACTGGAATGGGCTCAAAAAGCCTGGACAGACTATGGCAATAAAAAAGCCAGGGATTATATCAATGTGATCAAAGCACGAAAAAATGATGCGCGGAAAGTAGATGCGCAAATGCCCGGAAAGAAGGTATAAACAGATTACTTTTTATGAAATATCTGTTTTTTCTCTGGCTCTTATGTTTCTATCTCAGCACTTGCACCTCCCCGGCGCCTCCTCCTCGTGTCAGTCCACTGGTTTTTGTAGGCACAGCCCTATGGAAGCGTGGCGGCATATCAGGTCAGTCCGGAGGGCAAAGTAAAGAAGATCAATGAAGTACCCAGTTATGGAGTAGCCCCCTGCCATATCTCAACGGATCTTGTGGGTTTATTTGTGTTTGTGGCGAATTATGGTTCGGGCAACGTACTGCGTTAGGTCTGCCGGCACCGAGGAGAGCAGCAACCTGCCAGCTTCGATGCTTTCTGCCTCACCAACGACGGACACGCCCGGACAATGGGTGGCCAGGAGGCTTTTAATCAGTTCTCTGATTTGGGGGTTGTCTTCGATTAGGATGGTGCGCATTTTTTTTGATTTTTATTTTGGATTTTAGGGGGGGGAACACGGATTGCGCGGATTGGACACGGATTTTATGGATTTTGTGAAAGTGGAGGGTACCCTTCCAATTCTTAAAAAGTGCATGTTCAAAAGTCTGTGTCATGGTTTGACCGCGCCCCCCAGGGCAGACGCATGAATATTTGAGTTAAAAAGCCGCAGAGCGGCGCAACGTCTGTAGAAAAATGGCAAAAATTGAATTGGAGGTGCAGCGCACCGGAACCCTGGACGATTGCTTCGGTGCGCTGCACCTCCGATAATTCTGCTTTTATCATGTACTACAGACGTTTCGCTGCTCTGCAGCTTTAATTACACATTATATTTCATGCGTTTGCCCTGCCCCTTTAGGGGTAGGAGGTGCGGCCAAACCAAAGCACCAGTTATCCAAGCCCCCCTCACCCAAACACTCCCCGAAAAAACTCCAACAAAGACTGCCCGCCCCGCCGACTCGCCAAAATCGAACCTCCATTGCCCAGATATACGATCCCTTCCGTTGGATCATATCGGACGATCGATTTTGTATTCACCAGATGCTTTTTAGACACCCGGATAAAGCCGCCCCGCTTCAGCAGCAGGTCACTGTAAAAACCAAGGTTGCGAACGGAGGTGACCGGCTTGTCAGAAATAGTATGCACGTAGGTTAAAACATCTTCGCCCTCCAGGTACAAAATATCACTTAGGTTCAGATAGCTGACTGCACCTTTGGACAGGAATACCGGGAGCTTCTCCAGGGAGGAAGTGGTGCTTTCCGGCCGCACCAATAAAGTCCGGAGTTCGTCGAGACGGGTGCGTAAACTCCTGTCTGCGATCTCTTTTTGCACTTTTTCCACAGCCGCCCGCAATTGCTCCGGGTCGATGGGCTTGAGGAGGTAATCCACCGCTGATTTGTGGAGGGCCTGGATCACGTATTCAAAGGTACTGAAGGCGGTCAGAAATACCAGACCGACATTTTCAAACAAGGCCGGATCCAACTGGTCCAACAGTTCAAAAACGGTTCCGTCCCGCAACTCAATATCGAGCAGCCAGAGGTCTGCCGGCACCGAGGAGAGCAGCAACCTGCCAGCTTCGATGCTTTCTGCCTCACCAACGACGGACACGCCCGGACAATGGGTGGCCAGGAGGCTTTTAATCAGTTCTCTGATTTGGGGGTTGTCTTCGATTAGGATGGTGCGCATTTTTTTTGATTTTTATTTTGGATTTTAGGGGGGGGAACACGGATTGCGCGGATTGGACACGGATTTTATGGATTTTGTGAAAGTGGAGGGTACCCTTCCAATTCTTAAAAAGTGCATGTTCAAAAGTCTGTGTCATGGTTTGACCGCGCCCCCTACCCCTAAAGGGGAGCCTATCCGAAGCGGGCCTATTCAATTGATATTCAAATGATGATTCACTGGTCCGCATAAACTCCCCTTTAGGGGTAGGGGGTGCGGCCAGGGCAGACGCATGAATATTTGAGTTAAAAAGCCGCAGAGCGGCGCAACGTCTGTAGAAAAATGGCAAAAATTGAATTGGAGGTGCAGCGCACCGGAACCCTGGACGATTGCTTCGGTGCGCTGCACCTCCGATAATTCTGCTTTTATCATGTACTACAGACGTTTCGCTGCTCTGCAGCTTTAATTACACATTATATTTCATGCGTTTGCCCTGGGGGGTGCGGCCAGGCCAAAACACAGATTTTTGAACAAACCATTCCTTCCTTCCAATGCTTTAAAATTTCAATCCGTGTCCAATCCGTGTCATCCGTGTTCTCCTAATCCCACCCCCATCCGCCGTATACGTATCTCCGCCAAAGTCCCGCCCTCCGGCCTGGCACTAATCCCCCATTTCGCCGGAAACCCAAGCTTGCCCATCAAATGTAAACGCTTTTGCAACAATTCTCCCCCGCGGGACCGATATCTGAACAACTGCGGACTCCCGCCGGAAGCTGCCGACTGCCCTACCCCATCGTCTTCCACCGAAATGACCAGATCCTCCCCCGCTTCCCGGAAAACAATGCGGATAAACCCGGCTTTCCCGGCATTGGGTTTAATCCCGTGGATCACCGCATTCTCCGCCAAAGGCTGTACCAGGAGCGGCGGAATAAAAACACGCGCCGGATCGCCGGCCACCTCATTCCTGATCTCATATTGAAAATTAGGACTGTGCTGCATGGCCTCCAGTTGCAGGTAATTTTCGAGAAACCGGGTCTCATGATCCAACGAAATGGTCGGAAAAGGATACCGGGCGTTTGGATCGGGCGCAATGGAAAGTTCCAGAACCTCCCGGATCAGGCGCGCGATCCGGACCAAATGATTCGAAGCTTCCGATTTACTTCGGTTGTTGATGGAATTCTGCAAAGAACTCAGCAGGTTGAACAGGATATGCGGGTTCAACTGGGCTTGCACGGTGCCCAGCTGGGTTTGATGCAATAACGCCTTGAGTTCCTTCTCTTTTTTCTGTTTCAACCGTAAATAGACCCCAAAGCCGAGCACCAGTATGCCTGCGACCCAAAAGAGCCATTGGATGAATCCACGCTGCATAAAGGGCAATGCGACCTGCACACTCGCCTGGACATACGGCCATTCAGACGCTGCGATCATGGGGATCTCCGCCCGGAATAAAAGGGTGTTTTGCCCCTGTTGTAATCCGGTGACACGCACCGAAGTCAGCGATCCGGCCTTTTGAAATTCCCCGCCATTCAGGGAATACGACAGACTGAAATCCCCGGCATTCAGATTGATCAGGCTGAGTGCCACCTCCACACTGTTGCCATATATGATCTCCTCCGGCGCCGTCTGATGGAATGCCATCCGTTCCTGGTTGATGCTTTCGAGCCGGAGACTGGGCCTTACCAGCGGCTTCTGGATCTGATTCGCCAGCCTGATCCGCTGGATGCCATTGCCGGCCGGGATCCAGAGATAGGTTCCATCAAAAGATGCGCCATTGTCGCTGGCTTCGAGCAACTGAAACCCGTTCTTCTCGGCCCAATATCCCTTCAGGATCGGGATGGCCGGCTGGTGAATGTCCAGCAAGAGCAGCTCCGTATCGGTCACCACAGCCAGGTGATGATCGGGCAGCTGCACCAGATTGTTCACCGGGTTGTTGGACAAATAGCCGGTCGCTGCGATGAATTGATCGCTGACCGGATCCAGATAGAACAGGCCTTTATGACCTCCGATCCAAACCACCCCTGCATCATTGATCAACAGACAATTGCTACGTCCGGGTGCTGCATAAAAGTGCTTTTCCGTGCCATCCGGCAACAGGTGCAAAATGCCGCCCCGACCCGTGGCCCAAAGACTACCATCCACCGCCACATCCAGGTCTGAAAGTCCGGCGCCCAGGGTCACCTTGGAAGGCAAGGCAAGGGTCTGAAGCACCCGGTCAAAGGCTGGGTCAATGCTGTACAAGCTGGTTCCGGCCACCCAATAACACTGCCGGCGCGCATCCCAAGTTAGCGCCTCGATCGGTTCCTTGAGTTGAAACAGCACGGGCTGACCCTGTTTCAGGTGGTAAAATCCCTTGTAGCCGCCGAACAGCAGGGTTCCATC
>JBILHS010000090.1:0-24603 GCA_044350425.1 Saprospiraceae bacterium
AACATTAGTATCAAACGGAAACGAAAAAAGGCCGATCGGTCAGATCAATATCGTGAACAGATACTGCGATTATATAAATGAGAGCGATGATCTATCCGGGGGTACGTTCATGCGTTTGCCCTGGGGGGGAGGGGCGAAACGAAATTCAAATAGCTATTGGCTTGGCTTTGTTAAATCCTGCTTGAGTTAAATCAGGACAAATATTTCAAAGTAGCCTGAACTTTACATACTGAATCTGAAGGGTATGGCGACTTTTACGGTTGACTAGGACAAGTTGTTCCTGTTAGTTTAAGGGGGCTTGGGTTTGGGAAGTAGACATCAATTCTGATTAACATAACTATACGCCTCAAACACATGGTCATAAAACACAAAACTACCCGCTGGATTTATCCGGCCTTCCTTTTCGTTCTGCTTCTGGCACAAGCACAAGCCCAGGATGCCAAAATGGTTCCCGGATTTTTCACCGCCGCAGTGTACCGCCCGGCCGATGGTAAGCTTTATGCAGGAAATTACGATAACCCATTGCCCGGGGAGCCCAACAGCAAAAGCTTTCTGGCAACTGTTGATCCGCTTTTCGGAGTAATAGAACAACGGATCCCTGTAAGTAGCCCCATTGCCTGGATCGAACTCACGGACGATCAATCCTATCTATATTTTGCTACCAATGATTCTGTTTTTCGATACAGTTTCACCCTGGGTTCGATTGACTTGCGTTTTGCCCCGCAAATCGGTAGCCCTGGAAGCAATTATCTGAGGGAAATAGCAACCGTTCCCGGAAAGCCGGAGCTGTTAATCGCTTCCTGGAGTTTGAATTTTGGCTCAGATCAGTATGCATTGATACTGTATGAAAACGGGGTTCGAAAACCTGATGTCGCCCTGGCTTTTAACAACTACCAAAGTGTGACCATTGCAGACGATGGGGTCAATATATATACTTACAACCGTGGTACCACTGCTTCTGAGATCTCCCGGCTCGTCATTACGCCTACCGGATTAGCGGCATTGCCTGAAAATTATAAGTATGTTCGGGAATTCTCAGAATCTATCCAATATTTTGATGGTCGCATCTATGGTTCAGAAGGTACTGTGGTGCAAACGGAAAGCAACAATCAGTTATATCTGGCTGCCAGACTCGATACCCGCATCAACGAAACCAGACCCATATCAAGAATTTTTCGCGATGCTCCCGGAAGTGATACGCTCTTCGTCCTTTCAGGCTATGGGTCCAGCGCTTATCTGCAAAAATTTGATCAGGATAATTTTCAATTATTGAGTACTCAGAAGCTGGGTAGTTTATTTGACTTAACGCCTGTAAAGTTTGTCGTGCCTCTGGGAAGTCCTGCTTCTGCGGCCTTAATCAGCGATCAAAATACCATGGGTATCTGCCGATCCTGTACCAGCCAGATCACAACCATAGAAAATTTTCCCAAAGCAATCGATTACGGCTGTTACGGAGATACTATGAAACTCACAGCACCCGGTAATTTTCCGAACGACCATTATTATTGGTCAGACGGGTCCAGGGGTAAAACCTATGTACGATACCTGGCTGATGTGACGACGTTCAGGCTTTCTTACCAGGTGACAGATGGAAATGGATGCCTGAGTCCAGCTTCCGATCCATTGGAAGTCAAAACGTTTATCAAGCCCCTGGCACCAGATATTGGCTTTGTCGGAGATAACAAGATCTGTGCAGGTGGTTTTGTGGAATTGACTGCTTCTGGACAGGGCGCACAGAGTTTGCAAGGTTATGATGTGTTCTGGTCTGATGGTCAAACAGGAACTCGTATACGGGTCGAAGTACCTGGAGCATATTTTGCGCAATCCCGGAGCCCGGAAGGTTGTCTGAGCCCGGTTCAACAGTGGCCAACAAATCTTTTTGCAAGTGCCACCCCTCAACCCCCTCAACCAACGATCCTGATAGAAGCAGGGGATGGAGACGAAATTATCTGCAGCACCGAACCCGGCAAACTCAAAGCGCCTGCCGGTTATGATCTTTATATCTGGTCTGACGGACTGAATGCGCTGGAGAACACACGGCCCCTTCCAGCAACGGGGACAATAGCCTTGCAGCTGCAAAACATCGAGGGCTGCCGAAGCGAAGCTTCCCTGCCTTTGTATATTCAGCGATTCAATACTCCTGCCAAGCCAGGCATTGTACGCGCGGAAAATGTACTCGGATCCACGGCGCCGGCCGGAAATCAGTGGTTTCTGGATGGTGTGGCCATTTCCGGCGCAAACGGTCAGTTCTTTACGGCAACCCAAGCGGGCAATTATACCGTGCAGGTTACGCTTAATTCAGGTTGTCCCTCGCCCATGTCTGATCCTTTTGCGTTTTGATCTATCGCAATTTCTTTACCCTGCTCAATTTCCACGTTATGAAACGTTTTCAATACCGATTGTTGTTTTTTGCTTTTGCTTTGGTCAATATCACCCAGACCCTCGCACAGGAGTTCAGGATCCTGGATATGAAGCTTAAGGATATCTGTTATTCTTCGGTGAATGACCGGATATATGGCGCGGTGCCAGGTGATCTGGTGCAGGGCAATTCGATTGCCGTAATCAACCCGAATACGGGCGTTGTAGAACAAAGCATCCCGATTGGGAGTGAACCTACCCTGGTGCGGATTTCTAACAACGGACGATATCTGTATGTTGGATTGTATGGCTCGCCGATCATTCAACGCTATGATCTGCTCACCAACACCCTGGACCCTGCCATTGACTTGGAGCTGTTTGTTCCGCCACCTTATGATACGCATTATCCCATCTTTACCGGGGATATTCAACCCATTCCGCAGTCGGCCAATTCTATCATAGCCTCCCGCAATGACTTGAATACCACTCCCGGATTTAGCGGTTTGACCGCTTATGACGATACCACTGCCCGCGCCTTGAAAATAGCTGGAGGGGTGATCGGGGGCGACCAGATCGTGGTGACTGAAACCGGACAAACCCTTTGGGGATTAGGACATGCTTACGCACCAACGGCCTTTCAGCGATATCAGATCACAGCGCAGGGCGTCGTTGCGCAGAGTGACTATCCTGGTCTGATCGCGAATGAGGTCAAACATGTAGCCTATCAAAATGGACGTATTTACCTTCAAAACGGGCAAATATTTGACGTTTTGGGTGCCGGTACGCCGAATTTATTGACCACAGTTTACAACGGTCAGGATTACGGTTTGGTGAGGGCTCCGATGGTACCCGCGCTTGACTCCAGCGTTTTTTATGTCCTGACCGATTTTAACGCAGCAGATCCGTTTAGTTTCAACGGGTATAAACTGCGAGTATACAACAAGGTCGATTTTAGCCTGAAAGGCGTTTATTCACTGCCAAACGATTTTAGAGATCCGCCAATAAAGATGCTAAGCCTTGGTTTAGGCCGAATTGCGGTTTTATCAGCAGGTGGCGGATTCGAAAAAACAAAACTGATCCTTTTTAATTCAAAATCCTGCATCCCTCAGAACCTTGGTTTGTCCCTTACACCTGCCAGTGCGTTTCCCTGTATAGGCGATACCATCACCTTGAATGCCCCGGCAGGATATTCGAGCTATATTTGGTCCAACGGAGCCACTGAACAGTCAATCCGGGTTACCTCGAACAGTGTGTTTATAGATAGCCTTCGTTATCGGGTCATGGCCCCCAATGCTTGCTTAAGTCAGTTTTCCCCTGCAGTTTCTGTGCTGTTTGAGGCCAGACCCACCGACTTGTTGTTGCAATTGGATAATTTTAAGAGCATTCTTTGTCCGGATGAATCAACGCGTATTTTCCCTTATGCCGGATCCGGGAATGCGATGGCTTATGTATTCAACACAGGGGATACCATTCTACCCACGCAAGCCTTGAGCGTTTCCGAAGGAGGCGTTTATACCGCCTATGCCATCAGTGCGCATGGTTGCGCCTCTGTCCCGACTTCTGTTGAAATATTTGAAGCGATCGATAATCCCGGTCCACCACCCGGCATCAATGCCAATGGCCCGATCATTACTTGCGGAAATGAATTGGTCACCCTTTCAGCTCCTCCGGGTGCCCTGGGTTACCTGTGGTCAAACGGTGCCACGACGCAGACGCTGACACCGCAATGGAGCGCTTCTTATGCCGTTCAAACGATCTTTGAAAACGGTTGCCACAGCGAATGGTCTGACACCCTGGAAGTTGTCATTGGATTTTCTCCCGGCCAGTTACAGATCTCAGAGTCCTTTTTTGTGCTCGAAATCACCAATCCAAACGCAGTAGGGGATAGCATTCAATGGTATAGAAACGGCCAGGCCATCCCCGGAGCAAATAACCTGAGCTTTACCCCCACACAATTGGGCATCTACACGGTTCAAAACTTTTTACAAGGTTGTTCCTCATTGCCCTCACTTCCTTATGCCTTTGCAGGCACTTGCCAGGCCAATATTATTGCACAGCCCAATGCAACGCCTGTTACGGCCTATTATCTGATACCTGATCCTTCGCCTGAAAACACCTATACCTACCTCTGGAGTACGGGTTCGACGGCTGATTTTATTACGGTGACAACGCTGGGGCAGTATTGTCTGACGGTCACCCGCCCGGCTGACGGCGCCACGGCAACCGATTGTATTACAGTGGTTCCGAACGACCGACTGCTTACAGGTGCTGTCTATAATTTTCAGCCCATCGAGGGCATGGAAATCACGCTTTTGAAAAACAATGCCGGGCAATACACTACCCAGGATATGCTTGTGACGGATGCGACAGGCCAGGTTTTATTTGAAAATGTGCCATCCGGGTATTATATCTTACAAGCAGTGCCACCGGTTGGCAGTCCTTTGGAGCTGCAATATTTGCCTACCTATTATCTGAATAGCCTCTTTTGGAACGGGGCTAACAATGTGTTCAATGGCGGAGGACTGGCGATCGCAGATGAATTGCCCACCAACTACAGTATACAAATGCAACCTACCCAGATGTTTTCCGGCTCGGGAAGCGTCAGCGGTCTGGTTCAGGAATCTCCGGGCCTTCAGGGGCCACCCCAGGGTGAAAATATCGAGGAGCCTTTAGAAGGGGTTGGGGTCTTTTTGTTTAATGCCAATGGAACCCCGATCGCGCATGTATTCACGGATGCCAATGGCAATTATTACTTTGGAAACCTGCCGTTTGGTACTTATACGATCTACATCGATTTGCCCGGCACCACCCCTTTTTCTGCAGTAATTGTTATTTCTGCGTTGAATCCAAACCCCATGGGGGTGGTTTTTACCTTAAAAAATGGAAGTTTTTCTGTTGGTACCGATGAGCTGTCGTCTAGTTCAATACGCATTTGGCCCAATCCGACTACCGATCGGCTGTTTGTGGACATGCCGGAGTCCGCAGACCTCATTTTGTACAATTCTTTAGGCGCCAGGGTGGGCAGTTGGAAACTTTCTTTGGGGCATTCCACGATATCGCTGAATGCATTTCCAGCAGGGGTATATTGGTTGAAAGTTCAGGCGAAGGATGGACGGGTCTGGTTGGAACGGGTGGTGAAGCAATAATGGTGCGGGGCGGAATGTGCAGTTGCAGCGGAGGTAGACAGGCTGCCGTTACCGCGCCACCGCCATTTTTTTTGACACCCGGTATCCATCTGCGAAGATCACCTCCGAAACATATAAACCAGGCAGTACTGAAACTGGAAGGTCAATGCAAAAAGGCTCGCCATCACCTGCCAAATCTGCGTTTACTTCCAAAATCAGCCTTCCACTCAGATCCCAGAGGCGCAGTGCCTTAGGCTGGGTAGCAGCGCTTAGGCATAGCCTGGATGTAGTAGGATTTGGGCTGATTTGTACCCAATACGGATCGCTTAGGTCATTGGGTAGTTCATGGTAGGATGTTAGGGTGCCGTTGGAATATACCTTCATTAAAAAGCCATGGCCTTGTCCATCTCCAAAGATATTATCGGCATACCCAACTATTACGATGTCGTTATTTTGATCAATTTCCATGTCCCATGGCTCAAAAAAGATGTCATTTTGGTACGTAAACTCCCAGATTTTCTCATATGTGCCAGACGAGAACTTGGCTACCCTTAATCCGTTTGGATTTGGAGGATTATATGCATTTATACCCGAGATCACATAGTTACCATCCAGATCTACGCGCATTGTAGAGCCATAATTCATGCCTAAAGGTGGGTTGCTTAAGGGAATGGCCTCTATAAGACGAATACTGTCTCCTTGCAGATCAAGTGTGGCAAAAGCTGCGTTGTATGGCCAATCAAAGGCCTCTTTGGCGTAGCAAAACATGGAGCTTCCAACCGGTTCCAGGCAATTAAACATTCCCAAGGAACTGATATATTTAATCGAATTCCATTCATAAACGATGGTTATACCTACGATCTCTTTTACAACATTGAAATTTTCGTCCACCAAAATGGAACGATCCCCTAATATTTTGACAAAATACCGGCTTAAAGATTCAATCCATTGGAACTCCAGGACAGGGAGCTCATGGTAAACTCCCTTTAACTTTTCGAATTTTTCAAACTGGTAATTTTCGTCTAAACCTATATAACAAATGTAGGCAACATCCTGAACCGCTACCTTGCTGCCATAGCCAAAACCTTCCCAAACAGATTTGAAGGCATTATATTTCATCTTGAGGGTTAATACCCTGACATCATCTTCTGTTTGGACGGTATCTATTAGTCTGATGTCCTGAAGGGAAGTGTCCAGCGAATAAGAAATGAAAAATCGTTTTCCATCGCGCATAGCACTTCCAATATAAACATACCTCGTCGTATCGTCAAATATGTAAGAACTCGATTCGATGGTATATCCATCCACAAAATCCAACTTATGTTGGTGAATTACCTGCCCCTTGGTATCAGTAATCAGAGCGGTATAGCCTGCAAGTGCGCCTTGGGTTAATGCAATTTTGTTGTCAGGAAGAATGAGCATCTGAGTGATGACCGAAAAATTTGGGTCATTTTGGGTGTATCCGACTAGGATGGTGTCGGATTGAGAAAACCCCTTTTTGCTAAAGCATAACAAAAGAACAATGCAGTTTAATAGAACCAATTTTTTCATTTTATTAAAGTAAATTCCGAGAGAATTGTGCAAACAATTCTCTCGGGATGTTGTTCGTAAGAAAAAAAATCACATGGTCATATTGCTCAAATTAACATAAACAGGATCCATCCAGCCCGGATATACTGGTGGATACACCCCGTGGCAAACTGGGGTGCCGTAAGTGTATGTAGCAATTGGATAGCTCCATTTATCACAGGTTGGCAGGATACAAACGTAACAGTAATCAACTGCAATATTGAGTGATATAAAATGCTGATTGGTCGGAATCTCAAAAGGGTCTATTCCAATTTGTTCATAAAAAGAACAATAGGCACAATTTAATAGATCATCCTCGATACACGTTCCAATGGTTTGTTCCTGATCAATCCCACAATCCTCCTGCAAAAAGTCATACGGAGGCCCCTGGGCGAATTTTGTTACCACATTAATAAAGCCAACAAGAATACCGTCCTCGCAAGGCGGATTATTCGCTAAATAATTAAAATTAATCCTTTCCTCAATTTGCTCATATGCGGTAGTCGCTGGTGTAGAACAAGCAGGTGTTTCACCACATTCCCAATTGCACATTGGTTTTGTATAGCTACTGATTATGAGTAATTCTTCATCACCACCTCCAGAATAATAAGCCTCATTTGCCTCAAACGCATCTCCATCGCAAGGATCGCTAGAATTGGTATAATTTTGAAGAAGGCAAGTATTGCAAACACCTAGAACAGAAGTTGTTTTTACATTGATCGTACTCCCAACAACAGATGCTATTGATACTTCAACTACCACTGGGTAGGTCTCCGATGTGTCGGTGGAGAGCCAATGGTTTCGATAGGCATTGTATGCACCATAATAAATGTCTTTTAACGCTTGTGTACCGCTTGTCATCGTCACTTGAAAATTCGTGACTTTAGACTGGTGTACCGTTCGGGACTTATTCGAGGTTGTAGCCACATTTATCAAAGCTTCTGCGCCGGCAGCCATTTGCTCTGTTGTGTAAGTTTGAGCTGTAGTATTACTTGTAATGGCCGAAGCAAGGTTGGTTTGATAAGTTTGAAGCCAGGATTTGGTGACTACAAATGGATCTCTATCTGTGGATACCTCCTTGGGTTGTGTGAATATGTAAGCTCGTTGAGGCGTATCCTTCTGGCAAGAATTCGTAATGAGAATAGCAGCTGTAACGAGCAAAATTGGAAGCACTAGCAAAAAGTGCCTTCCCGTAATGCGAAAAAATTTAAGATTGGTCATGGCTAAAAATTTAGGTTAATGAGAAAAATGGTGAAAAACCGCCCGTCTACCTAATGGCCAACTCGGCAGAAAAGCGCCCCCACAAAGATGCCCTCCCCTAAGTGTTAAAAACAACGCCAAAATTGGCGCATCCCACGACAAAGTTGGCGTTGTGATTTTTATTTCCTATATTTGTAACACGTTTCATTTCTTAAGCCAAATACAATCCTCCTATGCCTAAACTCCACCAGAAAATCACCGCTATTCGCAAAATGCGTGGCCTTTTTCAAGCGCAAGCCGCCAAACGCGCCAATATCCCCATCCGCAGTTACCAAAGGCTCGAATCGGGCGAAACCTCAGCCAGTATAGATTACCTGAACCGCCTAGCCGAAGGTTTTCAGTGCAGCTTGAACGACATCCTACACTTCAATCTGGAATCCAATGAATTCCCCATCGACTATGCCGCCACATTAGCACAAAACAACCAAATGCTAGAAGAGGAGAATGGAAGACTTCAACAGCTTGTAAATTGGATAACAGCACAATTGCATGGGGGGGGGGGGGCGAAACGAAATCAAAATAGCTTATATGCTATGTTTTATAGAGTCCTGTTAGTGACGAAATGATTTTTGGTGTAAATTTGCAATCCGATTGCAAATTTGTACCTTCGTCCCATGTTTCTACATCGCCAAATCGAAAGTACACTTCTAGCGCACACGCAGTGGTATCCCATCATTTATCTCGGAGGCCCACGCCAATCCGGAAAAACGACGCTGCTACAAAAACTCTTCCCAGAGCTTCCATATGTCAATTTGGAAGACCCAGATGTGCTGCTATTGGCCATTGAGGATCCTCGTCGGTTTCTGAATGCTTTTCCCAATGGTGCTATTTTGGACGAGGCGCAGCGGGCACCGCAATTATTCTCCTATCTACAAACCAAGGTTGACGCGGATAAGTCTTTGCGTTTCGTGCTTTCCGGTTCGCAAAATTTCCTTTTGATGGAAAAAATTACCCAGTCGCTGGCGGGCAGGGTAGGTATTTTAAATCTCTTGCCATTTTCTTATCAGGAGTTAGAAAACATAAAACCCAGCCAAAGCCTGGAAGAATCGGCCTGGCGCGGGGGCTACCCAGCGCTGCATACCAGCACGGTGCCGCAGGATGTATTTTTCAACAACTATATCCAGACTTACCTCGAGCGCGACGTGCGTTCCCTCAAAAACGTGGGCGACCTGACGCTTTTTTCTCGTTTTATGCGCTTGTGCGCGGGGCGTATTGGTCAGCCGCTCAATATGTCAAACCTTGCTACCGATGTAGGTGTGGCGGTCAATACGATCAAAGCCTGGCTTTCGGTACTTGAGGCATCATACATGATTTTTATGCTTCCTCCATTCCATCAGAACTTCAACAAACGTCAGACAAAATCGCCCAAGATGTACTTCTTTGATACTGGTTTGGCTTGTCATTTATTGGCTATCAGTGCACCTGAGCAGCTTGAAACACACCATTACCTGGGAAATATTATCGAGAACTACCTGATTGCTGAACTGTATAAAAAACGCACCAATGCGGGAAAAAGACCGGCTTTCTGGTTTTGGCAAGACCAAAAAAGCAATGAAATAGACCTTTTAATTGAGGAGAATGGTAAGACCATGGCGATTGAAATAAAATCAAGCCAGACTTATAACACCCGCCTGCTATCTGGGTTGCAACACTGGGAAAACTTGAGCCGGGACCCTAAAACCGATAATTATCTGATATACGCTGGCACACAGCATATGGAAATGGCACTGGGTCAATTGATGCCCTGGCAATCAGCATTGGAGAAATTGTAAGCGAATCACCTCAACTGCACATGCACATGATCATCATGCCTGGCCGCAAGGCACCCCTGTGCCCTTACCTTGTCATACCGTTCCAAATCCAACCGTTTTTTTAGATGCGGCTGAATCAGGATTTTTTCAATAGCGGGGTGCTCGACCAACAGCCGTAGCATTTCCCGGGTGCGGTCCCCATCTAAAGTGTAGTCTTTTTTGTCATAGCCCCAGTCCCCTAGCTGCTCATCATAGCCAATGTACCAGTTTCCTTTTTCGATGCAGTGCTGGGCATAATCAAATTCGCCAGGCAGTGGTTCAGCCCACAAGCCATAACCCGTAGGCGAAGGGTTCTTTCGAATAGGAAGCCCCGTTTTGGCTGTTTTCCAGTAAAATGAAAGGTCAATTTTCTTGCCATCCCGATGTGAAAGATGGGGCTCCAGTGGGTAACCATCGATGAAAGGAAAATTTGCATCCATATACCAAACGGCTGAGCCAGGGTATTTGGTCTGCATTTTTGCGGCTACTTCCTCCAGGGTTTTGCGGAGTTCGATGCGGACGTAGGTTCGGTTGAAAAAGGCAAAAAGTACATTTTCAGGCTCCAGATTCGGATTTGAAAATACGGATAAGGGTACACGATCACAACAATAATACGCAGCCGGTGGTACTATAAAAATCGTAGTAAGCGTGTACAGAACAAGGAAAATTGCCCAACGAAGTCCCCGAATCGGACGACGTTTTTGAACCATTTTGTTTAAATATAAACTCAAGAGCCAAATCAAACCGCCAATTTGTGTAATCAGGGTCAGAAAGGTAAAAAATAAGGCGTGGCGGAGAACTCGGAATATTGGTTTCACTAAAAAATGTGTTTGTTTGAAATGAGTAGGTATACGCAACTCGTTTATTAAACACATAAGGCACATAAGGACACATAAGGTGGAATGCTGGACTTATGTGTCCTTATGTGCCTTATGTGTTTAATACAATCTAATTGTGGATCTTTACGTATGTGTTTAATATCCTAATTATAATGTTGCACTTAGATACCCGATTAACCAATTAACTAATTTTAGTGCAACGCAGTTTGGTGCAGGTAGATTTTAGCATCCCTGAAATTTGGCCGATTACTCATTCCCCCGGAATCGCGTGGATCAACTGCTTCACATACTCCCGTTCCGGATTCCTATAAATCTCCTCCGGGTAGCCCAGAGCTTCAGTCTGCCCGCGATTCATAATCAGCAAGCGGTCGCACATCTGCTTGATCACACTCAGATCATGCGAGATAAATAGATAGGTCAGGCCAAATTTTTCCTGAAGCTCCATCAAGAGGTTCAAGACGGTTGCCTGTACAGAAACGTCCAAAGCAGATACCATTTCATCACAAACCAGGAATCGGGGCTCCAGGGCCAATGCCCGGGCCACACAGATCCGTTGCCGCTGTCCGCCGGAAAACTCATGCGGATAGCGTTGAAAATGGTCTGCCTGTAAACCCACGGTCTCCAGAAGATCGATTGCCTTTTCCCGGCGCGCCCGGTCATTTGCATGGAGTTTATGCACCTGCATGGGCTCCACGATGGCCTCGCCGATGCCCATACGCGGGTTGAGCGAGGCGTATGGATCCTGAAAAACCACCTGGATTTCCCGGCGATAGGGACGAAAATCCTCCTCTTCTAACTTTTGAAGATCTACTCCTTTGTACCATACTTCACCGGTATGGGCCTCCGTCAGGCGGGCAATGGTCCGCCCCAGGGTGGTTTTTCCGCAGCCGGATTCGCCGGCAAGGCCAAAGGTTTCTCCGGGGTAAATGTCAAAACTTACCTCGTTGACGGCATTCAGCCATTCGGTCGGGCGTCCGAGCCAGTTCTTTTTGGCAGGATAGCGTACCGTGAGGTTTTTTACCTGCAAAATGGGGTCCTGCGCCAGGAGGCTTTTCTGGCGAACCTGTGTTTCTGTCGGTGTGATCACCCTGGATTCAAAATGCTTGTTTTCCAGAAAATCGGGCACGGTCGGCATCCGCCAAAGCTTATGTTTGAGCGAAGGCCTGCAAGCCACCAAACCCCGGGTGTATGGATGTTCGGGCTGCCGTAATATTTGATTCACAGGACCTTCCTCCACAATTTTGCCTTTTAACATCACCACCACACGGTCGCAGATCTCCGAAACAACTCCCAGATCATGGCTGATGAACAACATGGAAAGCCCGGATTCAGCCTTCAATTCGTGCATCAGATCCAGGATGGTTTTTTGAACGGTGACATCCAGGGCGGTCGTTGGTTCGTCGGCGATGAGCAGGCTTGGATTGCAGGACATGGCCATGGCAATCATCACCCGTTGCTTTTGACCGCCACTGATCTGGTGTGGGTAGGCATTGAAGATCCGCAAAGGATCGGGCAGTTTTACCCGTTCGAAAAGCTTTAGCGTCTGTGTTTTAGCCTCGGCGAAAGAAGCTTTCTGATGCAGTTGAATGGCCTCCGTTACCTGATGCCCGCAGCGAAACACAGGATTCAACGAAGTCATCGGTTCCTGAAAGATCATGGCGATCTCGGCACCCCGGATGCGCTCCATATCCTTGTCCGGCAGAGACAATAAATTGACCGTATTGGGTTGATGGAAAAGTATTTCGCCCGAAACGATTTTGGCCGGGGGACTGGGCAGCAGCCGCATGATCGAAAGTGCTGTGACTGATTTTCCGGAGCCTGACTCACCTACAATGCCCAGGGTTTCTCCTTTATCAAGGGAAAAGGAAATGCCATCCACCGCTCGGGTCGTGCCGCGTTCGGAGTTAAATTCGAGGACTAAATGATTGACTTCGAGTAGTTTGGACATGGATAGCACGCAGGGTTTGATTGGGAATAGGAGCGTAATGACTTGTAACTTTCAACTGTTTCCTTAAGCCCACAAAGGTGAATCTTTCCCACGTTTTTCCAGCATAAATGAAAAAGGGCACTCCGTTTTTCAACGAAATGCCCTTTTTTTTCTGTGCACTACCAGAGACTACTGGACATTTGATGTTGGACTGTAATCATGCAAACAGGCAGTGCTTGTTAGCGCGCAAGTCCAGTGTCTAAAGTCCAATGGTCCAAAGTCTAAAACCGTTTACGGCTTAGGCTTCGTAGAAACCACCTTGCCATTCGCATCGATCTGGATCACTTCCATGCCCAGTTGCTGTAAACCCGGAAGTGTTTTGGCGGCATCTCCTGCCAGGAACCAGCCCAGGTTGCCTGGCTGAACAATACTTTTAGCAGTAGCCTGAACATCTTTCAAGGTCAAAGCCTGCACTTTGTTACCGTATTTTTGCCAGTAATCATCCGGCAGGTTGTATTTAACGATGTCGCGGACGCTTCCGTTCACCGCAGCATTGGTTTCCCACATACCGCTCATGCCCAGGACAGTGTTTTGCTTGGTTTTGTCAAATTCCGGCTGGGTCATCTGCTTATCGCCTACAAAAAGGTTGACTTCTTTGATGACTTCCTGAATACTCTCTTTTGTTTTGTCCGTCTGAACAGGCGCCATCACAAAAAGCGGGCGTTGACCACGGGTATTGATGATACCGGAACGTGAGCCATAACTCCAGTGCTTGTCTTCACGGATATTCATATTAATACGGCTGGTGAAATCGCCGCCCAATACGTTGTTCATCTGCTCAATCGCAGTCTCGTCCATTTGGCCATAGGGCTTGGTGAGGTAGCCTGCTACGATCATACTTTGCTGACTTTCAGGCCGGTCGATCAGGAAGATCTTGTTGGTGGAGCTATTGGTCTTCACTTCCGGGATCACCTTTTTGGTCAGGGTGCCTTGTTGCCAGGTAGCGAAACGCTTTTCCAGTTTAGCGGTCAGTTCTTCTATGCTGATGTCGCCGGTAACTACAATGGTTGCATTGTTTGGGCGAAGCCATTTGCTGTAGAAGCCTTTAATATCGTCCAGCGTAATGGTATTAACGGTTTCTTCTTCACCGGATCCGCTCATTGGCATGGCGTATGGGTGATTCTCGCCGTAAAGCAGGGTCGGCATCACCCGCATGACCATGCTTTGTGGGTTCTTCTTTTCGCTTTGAATGCCGCTGAGTTGCTGGGTTTGAAGGCGCTTGAAATCAGCATCCGGGAAAGATGGATTCAGCACTACATCTGCCAGAAGATCCAGGCTTGGATCCAGGCTTTGTTTCAGGGTATTCAGGTTGACATACGAGTTGTCCAGGTCACTGAACGTATTGATGCTGGCGCCAAGCAGTTGAAGCCGCTCATTGATCTGCAAGGCATTCATTGACTTGGTGCCTTCGTCGAGCATGTTCATGCCCAAGCTGGCAAGGCCGAGTTTACCACCAAATTTATCCGTGCAATAACCTGCATCAAACATGATGCTGGCTGATACAGATGGACTTTCGGTACGGCGGGCCAGTACGACTTTCATGCCGTTTTTAAGGGTAGCCCGTTGAATGCCCGGAAATTTTGCGGCCACATTTTGAGCTACTTCCGGAGCCTTAGAGCGATCCACCTCCGATCCGGTCACCGAGTATTCCGGGAATGGATTGCATATCAGCGTGAATTTGCCATCAGAAAGCCACTTTTGGGAAGTCATGACTACATCTTTGGCAGTAGCTTCACTGTACCAGCGATTGGTCGTTTTGTAAAAATCAGGGCTTCCGCCATACACTTCATTTTCAGCAAGAAGGTCGCTTTTGCCGCCGAATCCACCGATACGCTCCAGACCTTTGATGAAACCAGCAAAATAGGAAGCTTTTACACGCTTCAGTTCTTCTTCCGTAGGACCGTTTTTCAGGAATTCATCCATGATCTCAATCACAGCGGCTTCTACCTCTTCTACTGTTTTGCCTTTTTTTACGTTGACAATGATGCCGAAGGTGCCACCGATCTCTGAAGGACCGTTAAAAGCAGAAGCGGAGGTGCAGATCTGTTTTTCGTACACCAGTTTTTTGTACAAACGGCTGCTTTTGCCACTGGAGAGAACATTGGCTGCGAGGTCAAGCGCTGCATTTTCTTTGTTGCCCCATTCAGGCGTGTTCCAGGACATTACGATACGTGATTCCGGTACACGGTCCTGATATTCACTGCGTGTACTGCCTGTGCGTTTGGCCACATTGATCTCAGGACGGGCAATGGTTGGACCTGCCGGGATGTTGCCAAAATTTTTGAGCGCCTTTTCGTAGGCTGCCTCAGGCGTGATGTCGCCAGCAATGACCAGAACGGCATTGGCTGCGCCGTAGTAGGCTTTGAACCATTCGTGTACATCCTCCACTTTGGCGGCATTTAGGTCTTCCATTTCACCGATAACGGTGTGGCCATATGGGTGGTGGGGTGGGTAGGCTTCTTTTTGCATGATATCCCAGCCACGTGCGTAGGGCTGATTTTCGCCCTGGCGTTTTTCATTTTGAACTACGCCGCGTTGCTCATCCAGTTTGGCCTGGTCGATTGCGCCCAGGAGATGGCCCATACGGTCGCTTTCAAGCCATAATACCTGATCCAGCGCACCCAGAGGGATATTCTGAAAATAGTTGGTGCGGTCTTCGTTGGTCGTACCATTGAGGTCGGTGCCACCGATCGCTTCCAATGCCTGGAAATAATCTGTGTTGTAGTGTTCTGAACCATTGAACATCAGGTGTTCAAACAAGTGTGCAAAACCGGATTTACCAGGTTTTTCATTCTTGGAGCCGACATGGTACCACACATTTACGGCAGCAATGGGAGCTTTGTGGTCTTCGTGGACCACCAGGCGCAGGCCGTTGGGCAGTACGAATTTTTTATAGGGTACGTCAATGGAGTTTGGATCGTAGGTGGGTAGATCCTGGGCACTCAAGGATTTGGGTGCGCACAAGGAGAGGCTAAAAAGCCCCAGAATGAGTAGTCGTTTCATACGTCGTTCTTGTGTTAATGGTTAAATTTATAGTTGTTGAAAGGGCTTGATAACGGTTATCTGAGCAAAAAAGCGCTCGAAGATTCATCATTGCTGCCAGAAGGGATAAAAGATTGGATTATGAGTGATGATAGTTGAGTAGAGCTTTGAATTTCGATTACCGATGCCCCCAATCCACCTTCATAATTTCAAAAATCGGCCCTTACTCCAACAATCGTCACTCATGTAATTGTCACTCGTCAATCAAAAAACTTCGGCCATTCGTAAATCGTAACTTCAAAATTCAAAAAGATCGCCCTGAGGGTGGTAAACTCCAACGATATCAGTGGCATTGCCCGGCGCTTAATTCATAAGCCGTTTCACCCGTCTTTTTTACCTTAAGCTGGTGGGTTAAAGCAATGGTTTCCATTACTTTTTCGATAGACTGGTGGGTAAGGGGAGCACTGTGGGGACAGCTTGACATGGCCGGGTTGCTCAAAGTGATCTGTACACCGTAATATTGTTCCAGGTCACGAACTACATCTACCAAAGGCGTATTGACAAACTCAAGTCCCCCTGTTTGCCAGGAAAGCTCATTGAGTGAAGCGACAGTAGCAATTTGTATTTGTGCTGCATCCTGATCAAAAATTGCTTTTTGGTGGGCAATGAGCACTGATCCTTCGGTTTGGGCAGATGGCGAAAAGCGCACCTTGCCGGATCGCACCAGCACCTCGGTCTGTTTGGAGGATTGGCGTACATTGAATTGGGTACCCAGGACTTCCACCGTGCCGCCATTTTCAAGCATTACCTTAAAGGGGTGTGCAACATCGTGTTGTATTTCGAAATAAGCTTCACCGCGCAGTTTTACTTCACGGGATTCCCCTGTCCATTGGGAGGCATACTCCAGTTGACTTCCCTGGCGCAACCAGATTTGAGAACCGTCCGGCAGCCTGACATCTTTCATCCAGGTATTGTCAGCAGACACCAAGATCGCTGCTGCAGCGGAACCTGAAAACTGCTGCCAACCCCAAACAGAGGATAAAAGCAGGGCGATGACTGCGGCAACCCGCACGAGTATTTGTCCGAGGGTTACGCGTAAGCTTGGAGGCACGGCAGTCGCCTGGATGCGGGCCTGTACTTTTTGAAAATCGGCACTCAGATCTGGTGAAAAAGTCTTCGCGTAGCCTTCAGATTTTTCCCAGATGCGTTGGGTGCTTATGGCAAACTGCTCATTTTCTGGCGATTGGTGGAGCCATTCGTCTAATAAGGTGGATTCTGCCGGAGAGAGGTCGCCAGAGAATCGCTTGCTGAGCAGGAGGATGTATTCGCTTTCTTTCATTTTATTTCAATGGATTCCATTTCGGTTTTATACTATCAAGACAATTGCTGTTCTGGCATCCCCTATCCCCCCCAGAACCAATTTAGCCATAAAATGACAACCGACGACATTTCACTATGATTCTTCATCGCATCGCGCAGCATCTTCATGGCTTTGGTGATTTGATTTTCGATGGTTTTAACAGAAATGCCCAGTTTATCTGCAATCTCCCGGTGAGATAGCTGTTCAAAACGACTCAAATTGAATGCCAAACGACACTTTTCAGGCAATGCATCGATCGCAGTATGCAAAGCATCCTCGAGTGTATCCTGATGTTCCCGCTTCTGATTGTCAGATTCTGAATGGTCTGGAAGATGTTCCAGGTCTTCGACATCATCCAATTGGAGGCGCCGTGTTGCTTTGATGTAGTTCAGTGCTTTATTGACCGCAGCCCGGCGAAGATAGGCCCGAAGCGAAGTATGGATGTCGAGCTGCTCCCGCTTATTCCAAAGATCCACGAATAATTCCTGTGCCAGGTCCTGACAAGTACTTTCATCTGGGATGAGGCGATAGATATCTGAGAGCAAAAGCGTGTAGTGCCGGTCAAAGATTTGCCGGAGTGCTGCTTCATTGCCAAAACGAAGGGCGGAGAGTAAATGCTGTTCTGAGGTTTCCACGCTTTTTTAACTAAAAAAATTTTATTCTAAAACGGTCAATTTTACTTGATTTTTAAAAAATAATTATGACAAATATTTAATTTTAAGGAAATAATATTCTTTAAAATTAGTATTTTAATCCAATTGCTCTTTTGCAAAGGGCTAGCCAAAAAATATTTCTTCCGACTCATGATAGGGGCATCTGGCAGGTTGGATGTCCTATGGTCAGACAAGCGACTAAACACATTCTGCTAATACTTCTGATCATGGATATCAAAAATTCACTCCCAGTACTTGAATCCAGCCCGCTTTTTGCGGTGCTTTCTCCTGAAGAACGCGCACTCATCCAACGCGATGCGGTGGTGCAAACTTACGGTAAACATTCGGTGCTTTACAAGCCCGGGCAAACGGCGACGAAAGTCTATTTTATGCTCAAAGGGGTTGTCAAAGTTGCGGTGCATGCTGAAAAGAAAGACATCATCAAATATGTAGTGCGTCCGGGTGGGCTTTTTGGTGAATCCTGCCTGACAGGAGATAACCAGCGTCGTGATTTTGCCTATGCAATGGATGATCAATTGGAGATCCTTGAACTGGATTCCATTGCAGTGCTGGCCATCATGAAAAGTAATTTCGCCTTCGCTCAATCCCTGCTGCACTTTCTCGGAGAACGTCTCCGGTACACAGAAAGCCAGTTGGAAAATGTGGTATTGAAAGATTCCCGCAGCAGGATCGTTGAGTATCTCCAACAAATGGGGCAGGAACAAGGCAGAAAAGTAGGCCTTGAAACCTTGGTAAAACACAATATGACACACCAGGATATTGCAGACCTCACCGGCACCAGTCGCCAAATGGTCACGGCTGTTTTAAATCAATTGAAACGCTCTAATGTGCTCTATTTCAACCGGAAAAAAATTCTTTTCCGCGATCTGGCAACCCTTTCAATGGGGGTTTGATCCTGAGAATAATTTTGCTTCATACGATAGAATGGGTTTTGTTCGGGCGGCACGCGTAATGCGGAGCCGCTTTTTTTTGCATGCTATACCATCCCTTTTCTAAGAAAGACCGTCTATTGTCAGTAATAGGCCATCTTTCGTCTAGGGCCTTTCAGAATTGGATCAAAAAGCCTTCCTTTGATGATCTTTATTTTACATCCTTGCCCATGAGCACTAAAACTACCCTCAGCTTTCTTACCGCGCTGCTATTTTCAGGCAGTTTGTTTTCCCAGACCAATGATCTTCCACGCTTTTCCACGGAGTTGGAGCGACAGATCGCAGCGCCACCTTTATTTCCCATTGGGATCACCACACCACCCACAGTCCCGGTTCGTACCATGGCTGAATGGGAGGAATTACAGGCTTTGTTGATTACCTGGAATGGGCAGTCGACGATTCTTACTGAAATTGTAAGAGCAGCCCGTTTGGAATGCAATGTGGTCATTTGTTGCGAAAATCAAAACGTGGTGAGCCAGGCAAAGTCAAAACTGACCTCCAGCGGGGTTGATTTTTTTTCTAATGTCACCTTCATCGTTGCTCCCAATAACTCCATCTGGATACGGGATTACGGGCCAAACAGTGTTTATGCCAACGATGTAGACTCGCTTTATTTTGTAGACTGGATCTATAATCGGCCCAGTCGCCCGAAAGACGATACCATCGTTACCAAACTTGCGCCCTATTTTGGGATACCACTTTATAGTACCAGTGCATCACCCACAGACCTGGTCAATACAGGAGGTAACTTTATGTCTGACGGCATGGGAACGGCCTTTGCTTCATCACTAATCCTGGATGAAAATGGACCCGGTAATCCTTACGGTGTGACGCCCAAATCGGAAAATCAGATCAATGGGATCCTTTCAGATTTTATGGGCATTGACCGGTATATCAAGATGGATCCCTTGCCCTATGATGTGATTCACCACATTGACATGCACATGAAATTGTTGGATGAAGAGACCCTGATCGTAGGGAAATATCCGCCGGGAGTAGCAGATGGACCTCAGATCGAGGCCAATATCCAATATGTATTGAATAATTTTCAGAGCTCCTTTGGTACACCCTACAAGATCGTGCGTATTCCAATGCCGCCGGAAAGTGGCCAATATCCAAACACCAACGCCGATTACAGGACCTATGCCAATGCAGTATTTGTAAACAAAACCATCATTGTCCCTTTCTATCAGCAGCAATACGATACAACTGCCCAACGGATCTGGGAGGAAGCCATGCCAGGCTATAAGGTAGTTGGGATAGATTGCAATGCGATCATTCCTTCTTTGGGGGCTATTCACTGCATCACCAAAGAAGTGGGCGTCAGTGATCCGCTTCGAATTGTACATCAGGAATTACAGTGCAAGGACAATAGCCTGGTTCCGGGTGGATATTCGGTTCATGCAAGCATTCAACACCGAAGTGGTATTTCGGGTGCTAAAATCTTTTTCACTACGGACCTTTCTGGTCCCTGGGAGAGCACTGATATGTGGCAAGGGATTGTTCCAAACGAAGATTGGTTTGGGGCCATTCCTGCTCAGCCATCAGGCAGCACAGTTTATTATTTCATTGAATCCATCGCTACAAGCGGCAAGAGGATTGTCCGCCCGATTACCGCCCCCGAGGGCTGGTGGAAATTCTGTGTCACCCAAAGTTCAGCCACGGAAAATCCGATGGTAGAACTCCTGGATATTTACCCTAACCCGGCTGCTGCAATTACAGTAATTCCAGTACAAGCTTCCATCAAAATGCCAGGGAGCATCTTGATTTACAATAGCTTAGGACAATTGGTACAAGAAATTTTCAAAGGGGAAATCCCGTCAGGAAACACCAACTATTTCCTCGATGCGGGCAAACTTGTCCCGGGTACTTACTTCGTTAAAATGCAAACCGGCACGCAGGTTCGGATGAAGAAACTGGTGGTGCGATAGGACTTTAAAATCAGGAATTTAAATTTACGGTAGTTGGATTGGAGGCTTACTCCCAATTCTTTTACCTAAGTCTACTTTCTCTGTTTCGAGTACCCAGGCCTTGTCATTCCGTCGGAATGACAAGGCCTGGATTAGGGTCTGGTCAAACGAAAACCTTTTAAATTATCACCGCTTCACCAACTTCCCAACAAACAACACCTCATCATTCCGCATCGTCACCCAATAACTCCCACCCGGCAATCCGCTCAGGTCAAGGATACCTGCAACTGAGGCATGGGGCAGCGTTGTGGAGCGCAGCACCCGCCCTGACGCGTCGGAAATCTCTACCGCACAGGAACTGATGCTTTCCGGAAGGAGCACCCGCACCCAGTCCACCGCCGGATTAGGATACATCAGCACCGCCTGACCTGCTGCCTCGCCTGTCCCCACCATCAGATCCACTACCACCTCTGCAACCGCCTCGCAGCCGTTTTGGTCCGTCACTGTCACTGTGTAGGTGCCTGCCAAGAGTCCGGCAATAGCCTGCTCCGTGCTTCCAATGTCCCATTGATAACCAAAGGGCCCTGTGCCGCCAGAGATGGTTGTCACCACCGCCGCACCATTGGGCGGATTCGTTTGGGTCTGATCGCTGCTGCCGGTGCCTACGGTGAGCAATCCTGGCTCCGTCATCGGTGGAAAAGTTTTGGAAGACGTGCAGCCATAAGCATCTGTAACCGTCACGGAATAATTGCCTGGTCCCAGTGGCTCTGCCAGCGCGTCCGTGCCTGGCCAGCCTGTCCAGGCCCAGCTAAAGGGCGCAAGCCCCGTTACCGGAGTGGCAGACAGCCAGCCGGTTTCGCCAAAACAACGAATGATCTGGCCATCTACCATCAGACTCAGCAGGCCCTGCAGTGCGAGGCTGGTCGAGGCCGAATCGCGACAGCCGTTGATGTCTGTGACCGTCAGGGCATAATTGCCCGGTGAAAGCTGCGTGAGATACGCTGTGTCCAAGGCTGCGGGTAGCCACTGATATTGATAGGGCGCGGTGCCGTTGCTGACCAAAGCGGTGATACTGCCGCCCAGTCCGCTGGTGCAATCCACGTCGGTGCTGTTGGTGCTCAGTTCGGGAAGGCTGGCAGTACTTACCTGCACGGTATCCAGGATTTGCCGGCCACTGCCGTCGGTGAGGGTAAGCAGGTAGCTGCCAGGGAGCAGGCCGCTGAGTTCAGGGCCGGTGCCTGCCTGAGGCGACCAGTTATAAATGTAGGGTTCACAGCCAAATACCGGGCTGATGGAGATGCTGCCGTTGGACTCGCCGACGCAGGCGGGTTTTACCACCGGCTCGGCAGCCAGGCTGAAAGCCGGAGACTCGTAGGCCCCGATGTCTACGGTTCCGCCCTGGATGCGGGGATTGCCGGCGAGGTCGGTTAGGAGGCCTGCGGCGGCGGCGTTGGAGCCCGCGTTGATTAAGGGAGAGCAGGGGAGCAGGGAGTAGTCTCCGTTGGCGGGGTCGCGGAACATTGGGTCCAGGCCGATTAGATTGCCAGGGCCGCAGGTAACATTAGAAAATAAATCATTGCAATCAATAAAACCGAAGCTATTGTGAGATAAAAATACAGGCTTATCATTTACAAATGACCATTTTGTTATACTGTCGGATATAATTGTATTGATTAGAAAAAAAGAATCACTTCCCGAAGCAATAAATAAACCAAAACCCTGTGGGCGATCATCATACATAAAAGCGGAATTTCGAACAATAAAATTTTGTAAGTTTAATCTAAATAGCCCGTTTGTGCTGGTTATTTTATTTTTTTCAAAAAGGCAATTTGAAACTCTTAGTGTGGTATTGCTTCCATAAAAGCTGTGCACGCCAATACTTGAACACTCATTTAATCGAAAAATAGTATTCTCAATCTCGCTACCTGATAGATCACCTTGACTAATGATTCCCCCCGATTTGTTTTTTTCAAACAATACATTTTTTATCAACATCTTGGAATTTACCCAAGAGTAGGAGATAATATTGGCTAGCGAGTAATTTTCCTTAAATATTGAATTACTCAGTTTTAAAACCGTTTCAGATGTGCTGAATTGATCGGTTAAAATGATAGACGGGGTACTCAAGCCCATTAGAGCGGTGTTCCTAAAAAAGATGCAACTATCTACCAACATTACACCGTCAAAATCACTGCCGTTTGTAAATATCACGATAGCTGAGCCTCTAAATGCGTCGTTGGCCTCGAATGCGGAAGTCTCAATACACAAACCACTTATGCCCACTTTCCCCGTCTGAAAATACGCTCCTCCGCCATTAAACACCGCCATGTTCCCTGCAAAGGTGCAACCCTGCAATGACACCATATTGGATCCTTTGGTATCGCTGTAATACAAACCGCCGCCCTGCACCGCGTGATTTTTAAGAAAATGACAACCCTCGAACTCTTTGCCACGCTCCGTCCAGCTTCCACCAAAACGGGCCAGCCCACCGCCGCTGCCCAGGGTGTGGTTTTCTTCAAAAATGCAGTTCACAAACCTGGGTGCAACGCTCGACGCGGAGGTTCCATTGAGCATCACAGCCCCTCCAAATTCATTGGCAGCATTGCGCCAGAAACGACAGTTCTGGATATTCGGGAAAGCATCCCAATTGCCCGCATCAATGTAGAGCCCACCACCACAGATCGCCCGGTCGCGGGCACTGCCAGCTCCGACAGTGTTGTCGGCCAGGCCATGACAAACCATAAAGCCGTTTACAACGGTGTTTGAATCAGGCTGAAAAAGGTACAAGACGTTCAACGTATTGTCTGTGCTGTCGCCGGTAGCTCCAATATCCCCGTTCAGTATACAGGGATGCAAAGCCCAGTCCCGTTGACCCAAATCAGCCTCAATTCCTGCAAAACCACCGTACAGTTTCACCCCACTCTTTGGCTCGAAAGAGATACTTCGGTCTGTCGTGAGCGTGGGCCGGTAAGTCCCTTCAGCCACCCAGACTTCGTCGCCGGATTGGGCCGCCTGCAGCGCACTTTGAAGGTCTTGGAAAGCATCGGACCAGGATTGTCCATTGTTAAGACCTGCGGCACTCGCATTGACATAGTAACGGCTTTGAGCATTCAGGGCGCACGAAATGCTCAGGATATTTAAAATGAAAATCAGTATTTTTTTCATCAGATAAATTAATTTTGAAGGAGTACGGGAATGGAAAGGTGGATGGTTGATGAAGGCTTATTCTGGTTGAATTCCAGCCACTCAAAGCTGCAATAATCAACGTTTATAAACCCTCATCAACTTTCATCCACAGAAGCAGTGAGCCTTAGCTGGGCTTAGAACTCACAATTACTGCTTTATCAGATGCCCCGCTGCTTCGAAGCTGCGGGTGTATGCTTTCCAAAAATACACGCCTGCAGGCAATGCACCTACCTCAGGCAGCCGGATGTCCTGACTGCCTTCGATCAGCGATACCTCGTGTAGGAAAAGCCTTTGGCCAAAGGCATCAAACAAGGCGATCCTGCATGGCTCTGCTTGGAGCGATTCCACTGTAATGGTGGCATCGCCCGCAGCTGGGTTAGGGTAGATATGGGCCTGAAAGCTTTTGGTAGCAACGGCAGCCTCGTCCCGACGAGCGGCGGCGGCCTCATACCCGACAGCAAATTCGGAACCATCAGGTTTCCAGGCCGCACAGTCCAAAAGCTGGTCGTCCAACCAGATGGGCAGACCGCTTTCCGGCAGGGCTTCCAGAACTTTGAACGTCAGATAGAACAATACCTTGTTGGGCAGTATCCTTTCAGAAGCATCTGTCATTGGCAGCCAAAGCGTCCGTATT
>JBILHS010000091.1:0-24580 GCA_044350425.1 Saprospiraceae bacterium
CCTTGATAGAAATCGGCGGTTAAGCCCGCCTCTGCTAATTTTAGCGGACAAAAGGGGGATTAGCTCAGCTGGTAGAGCACCTGCCTTGCACGCAGGGGGTCAACGGTTCGAATCCGTTATCCTCCACGCTTATAAAAAGCGGTTCGGACTTCGTGTCTGAACCGCTTTTTTTATGTGCTCTGGCGGGATAGCGCATCCCGATCTTTCATCGGGAGGGTCAACGGGTTGGCTTTAAATATCGAACACCGAATATCGAAGGAGGCGCTGCGCTTAGGATTTGTTTCCTACCGTGGATTTGTTCCTTAAAGCCTATTTCCCAATAGAACATTTAGCACGAAGCCCAATTCGATGTTTGGAAATAAATAATTGATCCCCGGATCAAGCCTTCCGCACAAACTCAGATTTCAGACCCATCGAGCCGAAACCTTCAATTTTGCAATCGATGTTGTGGTCGCCATCGGTCAGGCGGATGTTTTTCACCTTGGTACCCGCTTTTACGGGTCTGGGCATGCCCTTTACCGGCAGGTCTTTGATCACGATGACACTGTCGCCATTTTGTAGTTCATTGCCGTTTACATCCAGCACCTTGAGGACGGCATCTACATAGGATTCCTCCACTTCTGCCGGGTTCCATTCGTGGTAACATTCTGAGCACACCATCAAACCCTCGCTGGGATAGGTGTATTCGCATTTGCATTTCGGGCAGGGTATGAATTCTGACATAAGAGCAAGATATTTGTTAAAACAAGGCCTTCGCCTTATTTTATTATAAAGGAATGGAGACGAAAACGCATTTTCAGAATTTTCGTTTCCGCAAAGATAATACGGCGCTGGCAAAACCATAGGATGCCGGGTGCAGACATCCTGAATGTGCCTGAAAATGGACTCCAAAGGCGAAAAAGGCTTATTTTGCGCTGAAATAGAGCAAAGAAACGTCCCACTTTCACGCGCATGAAAGATACTCAGCAATTGATCGATCAGATTTTTGAGTTTCAGAACGAGCAGGGCTTTTGGAAGGTTTTGCCGGACTCAGATCCTTATTATCCGCAGTACTTACATTACGCCCCAAACTTCAGGTCCACCCTTTGGACACTCATTTTATTGGCTGACCTGGGTTGTGATCGCCATGATCCAAGGGTTCAAAGACCTTTAAAAGCAATCCAGGATCATTTTTTTGATCCTGAAGCGGGCCCTTTCAGCGTGAAAGAAGACCATTTTCCAATCCCCTGCCTGAACGGGAATATGATCTATTTGGACAGCTATTTTAACGGAGCACTTGGTGAGAAAAGCCTGAAGGCGCTGACATTCTTCCATCAGTATCAGCGGTTTGATGACGGCGTCTATGAAGGAGAAAAAAATGTCTATTGCTCCAATACCAGCTGCTATGGGAAACATACTTGTTATTGGGGCATCGTGAAACTCCTGAAGGGAATATGTTTTATTCCAAAGCAATCCAGAACGAAAGAAATATCAGATCTGCTGGATCGATGTATCCGGTTTGTATTGCTGCATAAGGTCTGTTACAGCTCTCACAGGCCCGATCAGATCATGGTTCAGAAGATGGACCTGCTCACGTTCCCCAACATGTACAAAGGTGATTTTTTAGAGATCCTTTGGCTCCTGAAAAGGGAAGCTGTGAAATCTGAAGCGTTGAACCCGGCCTTAGCGTTATTGAGATCGAAGCAACAAAAAGATGGCAGTTGGCATTTAGAAAGGGAGGTGCACAACATGTATGTTTCGATAGGGACATTGAACCAGCCCAACTTGTTTATTACAAAGCGGGCCAATGAAGTGCTTGAATATTATAAAGGCTGAATCTAAACACAAACTAACACTACCCAATGCAAAAACTTACCCTACTTGCCTTCCTCCTCTTTTTTGCACCGAAGGCCCTGTCTGCCCAATGCCTTTCCGGCACTTACACCCTGGGGTCAAAAGGCGATTTCGAAAACTTCGATTCCCTGCAGCAAGCCCTGAATGATTTTGGGGTCTGTGGTCCCACGCGTATCCTGTTGTTGCCGGAACGGCATTTGGGTGGGCTTCAATTGCTGTCCGGCATGGGTATCAACCAGACGAATACTTTTGAGCTCACCGCGCAGGGCGGGCAAAAAGGCGCAGTGGCCTGGGAAAAACTGGTCAATACCCCCAATACGCCCATGCTCAACCTCAATGGCGTGAGCGGGGTGTGGGTACATGATCTGAAGCTTTCAGCCAGCAATGAAGTGGTGAATGTCCGCGCGCAGAATTGCCAGAACCTGCGCTTCGAGCGCTGCGAGCTTAAAAATACCTTATACGCCCTTTGGTTTAAAAACGTCATAAACGCCCGCTTTCAGGATTGCCGTATCAATGCGCGTTCGGCGGCTACCTATTTTGAAGGTTGCAAGGATCTGTTGCTGGAACGGGTGGAACTCTTGCAGCCGCTCACCATTTCCAGTGATCCTTCTTTTTATCTGATTCAGTGCCACAACAGCCGGATCGAAAACTGCTATATCTACGGAACGGCCAAGTTGTACGATTGCCATGGCCTTGATTTTCACCACAATGAGCTGTACGCGTCGGCCCTGCCGACCACCTTTTCTGACGGCGGTTTTTGGGCGCAGGCCTGCGATTCCATGCGCATTTCAAACAATGCCTTCTACGACGAAAAACTGGTCAACGCCGATCTGGTGACGTTCAAACAGACGCCAGCCAGCCAGTTCGTCCACAACAGCCTGTTTATTTCCACGCCCAAAGCGGCGCTTTACGTGGAGCAATCACAGAGCCAGAATAAATTCCAGGTCCTGAACAACATCATTTCCGGCGGGCATCCGAATGGTTTTCCGCTGATTGTCATGGGCGATCCTACGGCATATATTTCCGACTACAACTGCATCTGGTCGGCCGGCAACAGTCTGATCGGGGTAGGTTTTGGCAGCCTCAATCAAACACTGGCCGAGTGGCAAAACTACTTCCAGGATTTGCACAGCACCGTTACCAAGCCAACATTTCAATCCAAAACGGACCTGCGGTTGAAGGGTAACCCGCCAACACTGTCCGGCAAAGCCACTTACCTGCCCGGCTTATCCGACTACGACCTCGATGGAGACCGTCGCTCGCCGGGCCTCGCAGATATCGGCGCCGACCAGTTTACGGGCATTGCCACCGATGTGCGGATCCTGGCCTGTAACCTGCCCACAACAGGCTGCCATGGTCTGCCAACAGTGTCCGTGAAACTGAAAAACGAAAGCCCTGACACCTTGCGTCACGCCACGATCTTTTGGAAGATCAATGGCGATACCACCCTGGCGCCTTATCGCTGGCGGGGTTTGCTGGCCAATGGCGAAACCAGCGACTGGATAGCAGTCGGCGATTTTTTCAACTATAATTACAATGCGAATAGCCTGGAATTGCGCGTGGAAGAAAGCCGCGACATCAGCCTTTCGGATAACCTATGGACGATCAACGCTTTCAACAACCGGATGGGCGGAGACTATACGGTAGGCGGAGAGGGCGCTGATTTTGCCCAGTTGAGTGATGCCGCAAAAATGCTGGCCTCAGCAGGGGTTTGCGGGCCAGTGAATTTGTGGTTGCGCAAGAGCGCGCAGGATCCTGCCCATTTTGGGGCCATCCCGGGCAGTATACCTGCCAGGTCGGTCAGCATACAGCCGGAATCCAGTGGAATAGATGGACCCTTTTTAGAAAACCTGGAGCTGAAAAATCTGAAAAATGTAAAATTCAAGCGCCTGCATGTGGGCGGAACCTGCCTCAGCGATGGCCCGAACCGTCGAATCGAGTTTGCCGGATGCCTGATGCAAGGGGCTTTTACTGATCAAAGCGCTGGAGACAGCGGAATGGTGTTCAACCAATGTCACTTCCCACAGAGCCTGGTCAATATAGATGGAAGCCCGCAGGTCAATGACCGCGAATGGAGGATTGAAAACTGCGTTTTCGGAAACAATGAAGGACCGCTTTTCAATAATTACGCAGGCGATCTGGAGATCAGCTTTGCACAGGGGGTAACCCTGCGCAACTGCGAATTCCTGCAAACCGCCAATGTCTGGCTTCATGATCTGAGCAATGGTTTGAATGTCGAAAACAATCGCTTCGGGGCGGTCTATGGCCTATCGGTAGGTTTTAGTGTCGGAACCGCCAGTGCGCCCTTATTGATCGCGAACAACTTTTTCCATTTTAAAGGACTTGCCCCTTTCAACCCCGCTCCAGACCTTGTGAGCCTTTTTGAGTTAAAATACCCTTACTTTCTGCACAATTCGGTGCATTATTCCACCGAAAACTCCATTTTTGACCAGCCTATTGCTTTGACCATCAACAATTGGGAAAACGGCCGTTTTGAAGGAAATCTGATCAAAACGGGTGGCTCTGCCCGGATGTTTGATTTTTCGACTTCCTGGTTTGTCAATGTATTCAACCACAACAACTACGATCTGGGGCCGGAGGGGATCATTCCGGGGTTTCAGAGTCTGGCCAGCTGGCAAAATCTGACCGGACTGGATCTGCAGACCACCAAATTGCCGGTCAAATTCGAAGCAGAAAACGATCTGACGGGCCTGAGCAATGACCTGCACCTGGCCGAAGATTCGTCGAATAAGCCCCTCACGATCAATCTCCAGGCAGGTATCCTGAACGATATTGATGGGCAAACCCGTTCGCTCATTTCGCCGGCCATTGGCGCGGATGAGCCGGGAAATTTGCCGCTGGCCGGTCCGGTCTGGCCGGGCGATTGCGACGCCGACAAGCAGGTCTCTATCCTGGACTGGCTGCAACTCGGGGTAGCCATCGGGCAAAACCTTCAGGGGCCTGCCCGGACGGATCAAAGCATTTTCTGGTCGCCCAAATATGCCGCAGACTGGCCCGACTCGATCCAGGGTGCCAACGGCAAACATGCGGATTGCGATGGCAGCGGCGTGGTTACGGTGCTCGACACCCTGGCGATCGTTCAGAACTTTGGCGAGGAGCACTTCCTGGTTGGCCCGGCCGCAGATCGCTCGGGTACGGTCTTGAAGATCGAGTTGCCCGCTGGCCCGTATTATCCGGGACAAAAAATTGTGGCGCCCATCCTATTGGGCACTTCGGAGGAGGATTTTTACGGACTGGCCCTGGGATTTGCCTTTTCAGAAGGCGCGGTGGCTCCGGGCAGTTTTTGGGTAGATTTTCAAAATTCCTGGCTGGGCCAAAATGGCGTCAATCTGATAGGGTTTTACAAGAAAAACCCTGTTTCCGGACAATTCCCGGTCGCGGTGGTCCGAAAAGACGGCCAAAACGCAACAGGGTTCGGGCAAGTGGGCGTACTGCATTTTACCATTGGGACGCTGGCCGATTCTCTGAAGATCGGGGTGGTACATGCTGAGGGCATTTTGTCGGACGGGCAAAAGAAATCTATTGATCCGGAGCCGGTGACGCCGGTTGAGATCACCCTTTCACTCCAGGAAAATCTGAGTTATGATGATCTGCGCGTCTGGCCAAATCCGGGAGCAGGGCTGTATCAGCTGGAGTTTCCGGTCAATACCGGGAGCTTAGATATGATGGTTTTTGATGGGTTGGGGCGGGTTGTTTTTGTGCAACAAACCAGCGGTTCGCGCGCTACGCTGGACCTGAGCCATTTGCCGGCAGGGCGCTATCGTCTCGCGGTGACGGGGGAGAAGAAGTGGGCGGCCAGGTGGTTGGTTTTGGTAAAATAGCTTTGTTTTTCGGAGATGACACCGCTCAAAACTCATACAAAATAGCCGTCTTAAGCCCCCCAAAACGAGGAATACCCGGCTGATTTGGGTCTATTTTGAACTGATAGGACGCCCCGGACTGCCAGTACAATTGGCGCAAAAACCGATACCTGAGCCCTGCATGAATATCCAGTAGCGAAACCGCTGTACTCCGGGAGGCTATTTCTTTATTCACCTCCTTTTCTGTACCGTTCATTGAGTTGGTATATTCCAGTTTTAACTCGAAGGCCGGATGCCATTGGGCAGCATAGGCAAAACCCAGGTAGGGACTGAGCTTATGGGTGGAATGAAACCAATAACGCAAACCGGTACTGAGCTGTAAAATAGGCTTGTACCCTTCCTCGGTCTCAAAGTGCCTGAGGACATAATCATCTCCCGGAGAGTTCAATGGAGGCAGGCCCAGGTTTTCGTTGTACACCTTGCCTGTGAACGGAGCACCCGCATATCCGCCTTCCAGCGTCAGCGCCAATTGCTCCGAAAAGGCAAGTTCCGCATGGATAGAGGTCGAAAATCCGATGCTGTTGTAAAGATCTGGTGCACTTGGGAGGACAAGGCCAGCACCAGCCCCCAGTCGGATTTTTTTGGGGATCAGCAGGGCTTGCCGTGGAGCATGCGATTTTTTTAAAGGAACAAAAACCAGGTCGTTCTCCGGCAATTTGATCTGCCTTTCCGGGATTTTCAGGAAAGATGTTTTGGCGGGTAAAATACCAAGGGTACTGATTGCCCGGGTGATATCTGTATTTGAACCTGTAGCATTCAGTCCTGTCGGCAGCAGATCAACACCGGCATCGGCTGGGTCTGTTGGATTTTCAGTCTTACCGTTGCGGTCCGAGACCAAAGCGCTCTCCGATCCTGGAAGCAGAGCATGATCTGGCCCGGATATTGCCTGGAAGCCCTTGGAAACCCCTTCGGATTTTCCCCGGTAAACGACGGTCCGGTAAACCGTATCATATTGATATACCACTACTTTTGACCAGCTGGTATCTCGTTGACCGGTTGCTTTCGGGCGAATTTGTCGCCATTCACTTTGCAAGGCTTCGCTGCGTTTTTCGGATTGCTGCCACATCCACCACCATCCGAGATTGGAGCAGAGCAATAGGGCGCCCAATGCACCCAGCCACCACAGGGGCAATACCCGCCAACGTCTCCGTTCACGGGCATCCAATGCCGGCGTGAGTCGCTCCCAATCCTCATCACTGAAGTCCGGAGCTCCTGCTTGTCGTATTTTACCTGCGTAAAGTTTGTCGAATGCTGAATCGTCCATGGTTAGTAATTGGCATGAGGCTTTTCAATGGCTTGTAGGAGGAGCAGCATTTTCAATTTGGCCCGGGCTTTAAACAAATTTGATTTAGATGCACCCACTGAGATACCCAGCATAGCAGCAATTTCATTGTGATCATAACCTTCAATGGCGTATAGGTTGATCGCAGCCCGATAGGCCGGCGAAAGCTGCTGCACCAAATCTCTTAATTCATCTGCTGAGATCCGGGCAATGGTATCTGAAGGGTCTCCAAGCTCTGCCACCGTTTCCAGTTCATCGGTCTGGAGTTGATTCTTGATATTTTTCCGGTAATAATCAATGGCAGTAAAAACGGTTATTCGGTTGATCCAGGGCTTAAAAGGCTGCTCTGAATCATAATGGTCTATTTTGCTAAACACCTTGAGGAACACATCATTCACGATCTCCCGAGCCTCGTCCAGGGACGAAGCATAGTTTAGCCCCACTTTGAGCGTGTATTGGTAAAAGAGTTGGTACAACTCTTTTTGAAAAGCACGATCCCGACGGCGGCAACCCTCGATTATTTGTGCAAACCGGTTTTTGTTCATTGTACCTTGATATGATTCGGGAAATCAGATCTGATGGTTGCCCGGAAAACCCGGATGCTTTAATAAGTGCCTTCAGACACGCTCCAAAGGGCGTTTCTATGGTCAGATAACCGAAAATTAGAAAGCATGCGAAAGGCACATTTTCTGCCGTTCACACAATTGTTCACGCAAAAGTCTTCCGATTGGTATCAAAGTGAAGGTGACCGGGCTCATTGAATCAGATAATCCATGTCATTACCCAATCGCTGTTTTTCAACCTATCTTCGCCGACATCGCATCATTGAAAAGTTATCCCTGAAGAAAAGAGGTTAGCGCCTCAGGTGTATTGTCTGCGCCATTCACTGGGTGACCCAAGTTGCAGGGTGAATAGCGCACGACCAGGCAACCTTTCAATGTGTTTTTCCGAATTAGCGCTACAAGAAAAAAATAAGCGGTTTATGTCTCCATTGGTTCATCGGCTTTATATAGGAACGCTGACAAGTATTGTGGTTTTAACCACGCTGCTCTTGCTTTACAAAGGCATTCCATATTACAGTTCCCCGCTTGAAGAGCGTTTTTACCATCCGGACCACGATTTATTCAAGCCGAGCGGCGTCTTCGGGCATGGTTTGGGTATCGTAGGCACGCTGCTGATCGTGATCGGGGTGTTTGGCTACATCGCCAAGAAAAAATACAAGGCTTTACACCGGTTCGGGCGTTTGAAATACTGGCTGGAATTTCACATTTTCCTGTGTTCCCTGGGGCCTGTCATGATTCTTTTCCACACCGCATTTAAGTTTGGCGGCATCGTCTCGATCAGTTTTTGGAGCATGGTGCTGGTGGTAGCGAGTGGCGTGGTGGGCCGCTTTATTTACATTCAAATTCCACGAACAATCGAAGGCCGGGAGCTGAGCCTCACCGAGGTGAAATCCATGAAAAGCAACCTGGACGAAATTTTAAAAAACGCATACCGACTGGATGCCAGCAGCGAACAATCCATTCTGGCTGCAGCCACGGTGTCTCACCCAAAATCCGGTGGTGGTTTTTTCTCCAACCTGGTTCAGAAATCCTTTGAGGACAAAAAAACGATCCGGCGCGTTAAAAATGTGTTGCGGCAAAACAATTTCTCAGGGTCTGACATCAAACACGTGGTACAGTTGGTGAACAATGAAATTTCATTGAACAATCGGATCGATCGGTTGCTCCTTATGCAAAAGCTGTTCAGATACTGGCACATCGTGCATTTGCCTTTCGCACTCATCATGCTGATCATCATGATCATTCATGTGGTGGTAACCGTTACCTTTGGTTTTAGGTGGATCTTTTAAATCGCGATCATGCTGCTGGAACAAATCATCATTTACGGTGTCATCTTACTTTTTTGCTTTTTGGTCGTCTGGCTTTACATGCGCAAGCAGGTCGAAGCTTCTCACGTAGTGGAGGCCAAAATTGAAAAAGCAATTCAGGAAGGTACTTTCGAACCCGTGTCGCTGCACCCGGTGATCGATTTGGGAACCTGCATCAAAAGCGGTGCCTGCATAGAGGCCTGTCCTGAAAAAGACATCATCGGCATTGTACACGGGAGAGCAACCCTCATCAATGCGTCCCAATGTATCGGGCATGGCGCCTGTTTTCATGCCTGCCCTGTAGAAGCCATAACCCTGGTGATAGGCACAGAAAAACGCGGCGTGGATCTGCCACACGTCAACCAGGATTTCGAAACGAATGTGCCGGGTATTTATATCGCCGGAGAATTGGGCGGTATGGGTTTGATCAAAAACTCCATCGAGCAAGGCGAAGCCGCCGTCGAAAGCATTGTAAGGTCTAAATTCAATCGTGATCCGGCTTTTTATGATCTGATCATTATCGGTGCAGGTCCGGCGGGCATTTCAGGCACCCTGACCGCCAAAAAACATGGTCTAAACTTCCTGACCCTCGATCAGGATTCACTCGGTGGAACGGTGTTCAACTTTCCGCGTTACAAACTCGTGATGACCGCGCCCGTCAATCTGCCGCTGTATGGAAAGATCCATTTGTTCGATACTTCTAAGACCCAGCTGCTCGAACTCTGGAATGAAGCGATCTCAAAAAACAATATCACCCAGATCAGGGAAAATACCAAAGTAGAAAGTATCACACCGGAAGCGGATTGCTTCAGCATCCAGACCCTGAGAGGCGAGACCTTCAAAACCAAAAATGTGCTGTTGGCGATCGGAAGGCGGGGAAGCCCCCGCAAACTGGGTATTCCAGGGGAAGGACTCGAAAACGTGGCCTATCGACTGCTCGAACCAGAAAATATTGCGGACAAAAAAGTGATCGTGGTGGGTGGCGGAGACTCGGCCATCGAAGCAGCACTTGCATTGATCGACCACAACAAGGTCATTCTGAGTTACCGGAGTGAAGCCTTCAGTCGCTTGAAACCAAAAAATCGCGAGAAGCTGGATGCCGCCGTGCAAGAGGGAAAAATAGACGTCAAACTCCAAAGTAACCTCAGCAGGATCGAGGCTGACAAGGTCTTTATGAATTTAGGTAAAGACGCAGAACCCCTTGTGTTGGAAAATGACCTGGTCTATATTTTTGCAGGGGGCGAATTGCCTACGGATTTTTTGAAAAAAGCCGGGGTCGAGATCTCCAAACGGCATGGGTACACGATGAAAAAACATAAATGATATGCGCATTCTAATCCTGTTCCTCTTTTTGACCGCCCTCTCTGGAAGGCTGGCCGCGCAATTGTCGCCAGGCGAGTTGTCAAATGCCCACAAGGATCTGGAAGGCATTTCAAAATGTACCCAATGCCACGATCTGGGAAGCAAGGTCTCGAACAATAAGTGCCTGGATTGCCACAAAGAGATCAAATCCAGGGTAGACCGCAACGAAGGGTTTCACGCTTCTTCGGAGGTGAGGGGAAAGGAATGCGCCAAATGCCATAGCGACCACCACGGCCGGAAATTCGACATGGTTCGTTTTGACGAAAATACGTTCGATCACAATCTGACGGGCTATGAATTGACCGGCCGGCACAAAAAAGGCTGGAGCAGCAAGGGCCAGAAGATCGATTGCAGAAGTTGCCATAAGTCAGATTTTGTGCAGGAGCCGGAATTGAAAAAGAAGAAAGACACCTTTTTGGGTGTCGGGCAGGAATGTGTGGATTGCCACAAAGACTCCCACCAAAAAACGCTTGGCAAGGATTGCGCAAAATGCCACAATACCGATGAATTCAACCCTGCCAAAAAATTCAACCACGACAAGTCCGACTTTCCGCTCACGGGTAAACACCGCGATGTGGCCTGCATAGAATGCCACAAAAAAGAGATCCGCAACGGGGCAGAGTTTCAAAAATTTGCGGATGTGCCTTTCAAAAGCTGCACCGATTGTCACAAGGACGAGCACCAGGGGCATTTGGGTCTTAATTGTAAGGAATGCCACAACACCCAGTCCTTCACCGATCAAAGTACGCTGCGCAAATTTGACCACAGCAAAACCCATTTCCAGCTGAAAGGCAAGCACCAGAAAGTTGACTGCCGGGAATGCCACAAAATGGACCAGGCTACGCCCATCAATATTTTTCAGGACCGATTGGGTGTGTTGACCACAGATTGTGAGACTTGCCACAAAGACCCGCATGAAGCCCGGTTCGGAGGCAAATGTGTGGATTGTCACAACGAAAGCGGCTGGCGTAAAACGGGGGATCTGGATAAATTCAACCACGACAAAACGGCTTTTGCCCTCAAGGGAAAACACGTTGCGGTGGATTGTAAAAAATGCCACACCAGCGAAAAAATGACCGATCCGGTGCCGTTTAAGCGTTGCACGGATTGCCATAAAGATTATCACGATCAGCAGTTTGCAGTGTATACCGTCAGTCCGGATTGTGCGCAATGTCATACCACAGACGGATTTTTAGGCAGCATTTTCACGATCGAAGACCACGCCAAAACGAAGTACAAACTTGATGGGGCGCACTTGGCCACGCCGTGTTTTGCCTGCCATTTGAAAGAAGGCGAAGTGGATGCCACACCGCCTTCCAAGAACAAATGGAAATTCCGGCAGATCGGCGAACGATGTGTGGATTGCCACAAAGACCCGCACGAAAATCAGATCGCCGAAAAATGGTATCCCAACAAAACCTGCGATCAGTGCCACGTCACTTCGAGTTTCCGGGACAGTAAATTTGACCACAGCAAAACAGATTTCAAGTTGCAGGGGGCACACGTCCAAACGGCCTGCCGGGATTGTCACAAACCGGAGCCTGGATTTAAACTCGGGAAATTTGAGGGCTTACCGGCCACCTGTTCGAGCTGCCACGAAGACAGTCACAACAAACAGTTTGAGCAATTCGGCGTGACCGATTGTGCGAAATGCCACGGCAATGACAATTGGGATATCAAGAAATTCAACCACGATAAAACCAAATTTAAACTCGAAGGCAAACACGTAAAAGTAGCCTGTGAGGCTTGCCACAAAGAAATTACCCGAAATAATATTACATTCGTACAGTACAAATTTGAAAACTTCGAATGCATCGTCTGTCACAAATAGTCTTATGCCTGTGGTGCTCCACGAGCCTCTTTTCGCAGAACCCGCACGGGGCTGCGCTGAAGATCGATTGTCGGGATTGCCATACCTCAGAGGCCTGGGAGATTGGTGCAGATTTATGGAAAAACGAGCATCCGGATGCCCCACGTTTCGACCACAACAAAACCAACTTTGAGCTGAGCGGCCATCACAAAAATGTAGATTGCAGAGCCTGCCATGAAACGCTTGTTTTTTCAGAAAACAGTTCAGACTGCATTTCCTGCCATGTTGATCTCCACCAACAATCGGTGGGTACAGATTGTAAACGTTGCCATGATGCAGACAATTGGCTGATCGACGACATCGTAGAATTGCACCAAAGCAATGGGTTTCCCCTGCTTGGGAACCACCGGCTGGCAGAATGCCAGGATTGTCACACTTCTGAAACTGCTTTGCGCTTTGACCGGATTGGGAATCAATGTGTGGATTGCCACCTGGATACCTATCTGGCTACAACGGCGCCCAATCACCAGACGGCAGGGTATTCCACCGATTGCTTTAATTGTCATGATGTTACACTCCCGGACTGGCGTTGGACAGCAGGCGCTGCCAACCACTTATTTTTCCCTTTGACCGGAGGCCATTTGATCAATGATTGCGCCCGATGCCACGTGGGTGGGAATTTCACGAACACTCCGACTGATTGTTTCGCCTGCCATGAAAAGGACTATCAGGCAACAACCAGCCCGAACCATACTGCAGCAGGGTTTTCAACCGATTGTAAAATCTGCCATACCACAGAGCCGGGTTGGAGTGCGGGGAACTTTACCCAGCATGATCAGGCATTTTTTCCCATTTTCAGCGGCAAACACGAGGGTGAATGGAACCAATGCAGCGAATGCCATACCACGCCTAATGATTATAAGGCCTTTAGCTGTACGGATTGTCACGAACACAATAATGCGGGCAGCCTTGCGAACGAGCATGATGATGTGAGCGGGTATAGTTTTTCGAGTACGGCTTGTTATTCTTGTCATCCAAAGGGGAATTAGGGGGGGTAGAGGGGATGGAACACGGATGACACGGATGGGAAACGGATTTTTTTTGAGGAGTTATAAAATGTATTAGAACCGCTCTGTTTTCATAACGGAGAAGTTTGCGAAGCAAACAAAAAATCCGTGTCTCATCCGTCTCATCCGTGTTCCATCCCCCTAAAATCCCAAACCATCCCCCTCTGTCATAAAATTGTCAGAAAAAAAAGGAGGCCGGGCAACCATTTACCAGGCACAACTCGAATTAGGAGTTAGTACAGGAGCCGAAAAATGGTTTCTCGGCTCTGCTCGCCCGACGTAATGATGCATGAAAATGCTACAAACGTTGCGCCTCTCCGAGGCGAGAACCGCTTTGAGTTAGGTTTGGGCAGGCTCAAAACGCCTCGTAGAGGCGCAACATTGGTGAAAACGACAAACAAACGCACTTCGGCGAGCAGAGCCGAAAAATGATTTCTCGGCTCTGCTCGCCTGATGTAATGCTTTATGAAAATGCTGCAAACGTTGCGCCTCTCTGAGGCGAGAACTGCTTTGAGTTTGGTTTGGACAGGTTCAAAAACGCCTCGTAGAGGCGTAACATTGGCAAAAACGGCAAACAAAACGAACTTGGGCGAGCAGAGCCAAAAAATGATGGAGCGGCTCTGCTCGCCTGATGAATTGCTGCATGAAAATGCTACAAATGTTGCGCCTCTCCGAGGCGAGAACCGCTTTTGATTTTGCCAATGTTGCACGTTTTTGAGGAAAAATTGATTTTCTGCCAATGTTTCGCCTCTTTGAGGCAAAAATTGCTTGACGGAGTCTGATTTTAAAAATCACGTTAAAATAATCATTTTGAACCGGCCGATTGTTTTCCTTTTCCTGTTGGTGTTTTCGGCGAACTTGTTCGCCCAGAACCCGCACGGCGCAGATCAAAAGATGAGCTGCGTGGCCTGCCATAACTCGGCAGGTTGGGAAATTGAGGCCAAATTCTGGCAGGACTTTGATCCGGCAAAGCCCGGTGTTTCCAAAATGACCGGCATAGAGGTCCCCTTTGACAGCCTCCGATTCCACCATGGCAAAACGAATTTTGAACTAGAAGGCCAACACAAAAACGTTGACTGCCGGGCTTGCCACGCTACCCTGATTTTTTCTGAAGCCGAAGACAATTGTATTTCCTGTCACGCGGACATGCACCAGCAAACGGTGGGCACGGACTGCGCACGCTGCCATACATCCAACAACTGGATGGTAGACAATGTCACCGACCTGCACCAGGACAACGGATTCCCTTTGACGGGGGTGCACCAGGCGCTGGATTGTGCCAGTTGCCACCAATCGGCTTCTACTTTGCAGTTTGAACGGATCGGGAATGATTGTGCCAGCTGTCACCTGACTGATTACAACGCCACGACCAACCCAAACCACAAACAAGCTGGCTTTTCGACCGATTGTCTGGAATGCCATGATCTGTTAACCTCTGGTTGGGGAACGACCAAGGTGAGCCACGATTTTTTCCCACTCACCAAAGGACACGAGATCTCGGATTGCGCAAAATGCCACGTAGGAGGCGATTATTCAAGTACGCCCACCAACTGTTTTGCCTGCCACCAGCCTGATTATCAAAGTGCTGTGGAGCCCAACCACGTACAGGCCAACTTCAGTAATGATTGCGCCAGCTGCCACACCACAGACCTTGATTGGATGCCGGCCAAGTACACCGAGCACGATGCCGCCTATTTTCCGATCTACAGTGGAAAACACAACGGACAATGGTCAAAATGCACGGATTGTCACCAGAATCCCGCCAATTATGCAGAATTTTCCTGCACCAATTGCCATATTAATCCGGAAACAGACAATGGCCACACGGCAGTAAATGGCTATATTTATGAAAGTTCGGCCTGTTTGTCCTGTCACCCGACCGGAGATGGAGATGTGGCTTTTGACCACAATTCCACTAGTTTCCCGCTCTCCGGGGCGCACCTTTCGGTGGATTGCAACCAATGCCATACGAATGGATATGCCGGAACACCCACGGAATGTGCGTCCTGCCATACCACGGATTTTAACCAGGCAGCGAACCCGAATCACGTAGCGCTGGGCATTCCAACAGATTGCGCCATGTGTCATACGACGGCCCCTGGTTGGGCGCCGGCAAGTTTCCCGATCCACAGCAATTATTATGCTTTGAACGGAGCGCACGCCTCCATAGCCAATGATTGCGCCACTTGCCACAACGGCAATTACAACAGCACGCCTAACACCTGTGCAGGCTGTCACATCCCTGATTACAACGCGACCACCAGTCCCAACCACGCAACAGCGCAGTTTCCAACGGATTGTGCGGCCTGCCATAGCGAAACGGCCTGGATGCCCTCCAATTTTGATCACGATGTGATCTATCCGTTTACCGGCGCGCACATTGCCATTAAGGACGACTGCAATGCCTGTCACCACGGAAATTTCACGAATACGCCCAACACCTGTGCCGGCTGCCATACCACAGATTTTAACCAGACCACCAATCCGAACCACGTAGCCCTGGCGATCCCGACGGATTGTGCGATGTGCCATACCACTGCTCCGGGCTGGGAACCTGCGGCCTTCCCGATCCACGACAATTATTATGCCCTGAACGGAGCGCACGCCGCTATTGCCAACGATTGCGCCACTTGCCACAATGGCAATTACAACAGCACGCCTAACACCTGTGCAGGCTGCCACACCCCTGAATATAACGCGACCACCAGCCCGAACCACGCAACAGCGCAGTTTCCAACGGATTGTGCGGCCTGCCACAGCGAAACGGCCTGGATGCCCTCCAATTTTGATCACGATGTGATCTATCCGTTTACCGGCGCGCACATTGCCATTAAGGACGACTGCAATGCCTGTCACCACGGAAATTTCACGAATACGCCCAACACCTGTGCCGGCTGCCATACCACAGATTTTAACCAGACCACCAATCCGAATCACGTAGCCCTGGCAATCCCGACGGATTGCGCGATGTGCCATACCACTGCTCCGGGCTGGGAACCTGCGGCCTTCCCGATCCACAACAATTATTATGCTTTAAACGGAGCGCACGCGGCCATAGCCAACGATTGCGCGACCTGTCACAACGGAAATTACAACAGCACACCCAATACCTGTGCGGGTTGTCACACCCCCGAGTACAACGGAACCACCAGTCCAAATCACGTTGCAGCACAATTCCCAACCGATTGTGCGGCCTGCCACAGCGAAACGGCTTGGGCGCCTTCCAGCTTTGACCATAATACCATTTATCCGTTTACCGGTGCGCACATTGCCATTAAGGACGACTGCGCCCTTTGTCATCCCGGAGGGAACTACACCAACACGCCCAATACCTGTGCAGGTTGCCATACGACCGATTTCAATCAAACGACCAATCCGAACCACGGTGCCCTGAACCTTCCGACGGATTGTGCGATGTGTCACACCACGGCGCCTGGCTGGGAACCTGCCAGTTTCCCGATCCACAACAATTATTACGCCCTGAACGGTGCGCACGCGGCGATTGCCAATGATTGTGCAAGCTGCCACAATGGGAATTACAACAGCACCCCAAACACCTGTGCCGGGTGTCATACGCCCGATTACAACGGCACGACCGATCCAAACCACGTGGCCTTGCAGTTTCCGACCGATTGTGCTACCTGCCACAGCGAAAGTGCATGGGCCCCTTCAACGTTTGACCACAACAGCTTTTACCCCTTAAACGGCGCGCACGCAGCCATTGCGAACGATTGCAACGCCTGTCACCAGGGCAATTACGTCAATACGCCCAACACCTGCGCTGGTTGTCACACGCCGGATTATAACGGAACCACGGATCCGAACCACGTGGCTTTACAATTCCCGACGGATTGTGCGACCTGCCACACAGAAACGGCCTGGGAGCCCTCTACCTTCGATCACAACAGTTTTTACCCATTGAATGGGGCGCATGCTGCGATCGCCAACGACTGCAATGCATGCCACCACGGAGATTATCAGAATACCCCGAATACCTGCATTGGATGCCATACGCCGGATTATAACGGCGTGGTAGACCCAAACCACGTGACGGCACAGTTCCCGACCGATTGCACCACTTGTCACGGCGAAACAGCCTGGACACCCACGACTTTTGACCACAGCGCCATTTATCCGTTTACAGGAGCGCACGTAGCCATTGCCGACGATTGTGTGGCCTGCCACCATGGTGATTACCAGAACACACCCAACACCTGTGCCGGTTGTCATACGCCCGACTACAACAGCAGTCTGAACCCGAATCACGTGGCCCTGGCCATCCCGACCGATTGCGCGATGTGCCATACCACCGCTCCGGGTTGGGCGCCTGCTACTTTCCCGATTCACAACAATTATTACGCCTTGAACGGGGCGCATGCAGGTATCGCCAACGATTGCGCCACCTGCCACAACGGCGATTACAACAATACACCCAATACCTGCGTAGCTTGTCACCAGGCAGATTACAACGGGACCACCAACCCCAACCACGTGACTGCTCAATTCCCGACGGATTGTGCCACCTGTCACACGGAAACCGCCTGGACCCCCACCACGTTTGACCACAATTCGGTTTATCCATTTACCGGGGCGCACATACCCATCAAAGACGATTGTAATGCTTGTCACCACGGTGATTACAACAATACGCCCAACACCTGTGCGGGCTGTCACACGCCGGACTACGATGCCAGTCTGAATCCCAACCACGTTGCCCTGGCCATTCCAACGGATTGTGCCATGTGCCATACCACGGTAGCTGGATGGGAACCAGCTACCTTCCCGATCCACAACAATTATTATGCGTTGAACGGGGCGCATATTGCCATTGCCAACGATTGTGCGACCTGCCACAACGGCGACTACAACAATACCCCGAATACCTGCGTAGGTTGCCACCAGGCGGATTATAACGGAACCAATAATCCGAACCACATCACGGCGCAGTTTCCGACCGACTGTGCCGTCTGCCACAGCGAAACCGCCTGGGTGCCTTCTACTTTTGATCACAGTACGATCTACCCATTCACCGGGGCGCACATTGCCATTGCCAACGATTGTGATGCCTGTCACCACGGAGATTACAACAACACGCCGAATACCTGTGAAGGTTGCCATACGCCCGCTTACAACGCCAGCTTGAATCCAAACCACGCCGCGCTGGTTATTCCAATGGATTGTGCGATGTGTCATACCACAGCGCCAGGCTGGGAACCGGCTACCTTCCCAATCCACAACAACTATTACCCTTTGAACGGGGCACATGCCGGCATTTCGAATGATTGTGCCAATTGTCACCACGGCGATTACAACAACACGCCGAATACCTGTGTGGGTTGTCACCAGGCCGATTACAATGGTGCGGCAGATCCGAATCACGTCAGCAACCAGTTCCCGACCGATTGCGCCACCTGCCATACCGAAACGGCCTGGGTACCTTCAACTTTTGATCACAGCACCATCTATCCATTCACCGGGGCGCACATAGCGATTGCGGATGACTGCAATGCCTGTCACCACGGCGATTACAACAACACCCCGAATACCTGTGCGGGTTGTCATACACCGGATTACAATGCGAGCCTGAATCCCAATCACATTGCTTTGGTGATCCCAACGGATTGTGCCATGTGCCATACCACGGCGCCTGGCTGGGAGCCTGCAACTTTCCCGATCCACGACAATTATTATCCATTGAATGGGGCACACGCAGGCATCGCCAACGATTGCGCCGCCTGCCACAATGGAGATTATAACAATACACCGAACACCTGCGTAGGTTGTCACCAGGCTGATTATGACGGCGCGGCCGATCCGAATCACCCAGCCAACCAATTGCCCACCACCTGTCAGGATTGCCATTCCGAGACGGCCTGGGTACCTTCCACGTTTGATCACAGCACCACCTATCCATTTACCGGGGCGCATATCCCGATTGCCAACGATTGTGCCCTTTGTCATCCCGGAGGGAACTATAACAACACGCCCAACACCTGTGCCGGTTGCCACACGCCCGATTACAACGCGAGCGTGAATCCAAATCATACTGCGCTGATGATCCCGACGGATTGCGCCATGTGCCACACGACCGCAGTTGATTGGGAGCCCGCTACATTCTCGATCCACAATAATTACTGGCCATTGAATGGAGCGCACCAGGCTGCCTCCTGTGATGATTGCCATAACGGGAACTATAACAACACGCCTGTCACCTGTGTGGGTTGCCACCAGGCCGATTATAACGGGGCAATGGATCCGAATCACACTGCCAACCAATTGCCCACCACCTGTCAGGATTGCCATACTGAAACCGCGTGGGTGCCTTCCACTTTTGATCATAGTTCGGTTTATCCGTTCACGGGAGCGCACATTCCGATTGCAGATAATTGCGCCCTTTGTCATCCCGGAGGGAACTACAACAATACGCCCAACACCTGTGCAGGCTGCCATACGCCAGATTACAATGCGAGTGTGAATCCGAATCACATTGCCCTGACGATCCCAACGGATTGTGACATGTGCCATACCACGGCCCCTGATTGGGAGCCTGCTACCTTCCCGATCCACGACAATTATTACCAGTTAAATGGAGCCCATACCAGCGTAGGTTGCGCTGATTGCCACAACGGCGATTACAACAATACGCCCAACACCTGCAACGGCTGCCACAACGACGACTATTTAGGCACCAACAATCCGAATCATGCCCAGGTGCCATTCCCGGTTACCTGTCAGGACTGCCACACTGAAGATACCTGGATCCCCTCTTTCTGGGACCACAGTACCTGGCCTTTGACGGGAGCGCACCAGAATGCGACTTGTGCAGACTGCCATATCAACGGAAATTACAACAACACCCCGAATACCTGCTTGGGGTGTCACCAGACCGATTATAACAACGCGAACAACCCGGACCACAGCGCAGCACAGTTCCCGACCACTTGTCAGGATTGCCACACGACCAGTGCCTGGGTGCCCTCTACCTGGGATCACGACCAGCAGTATTTCCCGATATTTAGTGGAAATCACAACAACGAATGGGACCAATGTGTGGATTGCCACACCACCCCGGGAAATTATGCTTTGTTCAGTTGTATTGATTGTCATGAACACGATGATCCGGTGGATATGGCTGACCATCACCAGGGCGTACCTGGATATCAGTATTCAAGTCCGGCATGCTATAGCTGCCACCCGGACGGAAGCGATTAAAACCAGAATTATGTACAAGCTCCTACCGATCCTATGTCTGCTCTTTTGTTCAACGTATCTGTTTGGGCAAAAGGAGACTGTAATTGAGAAAGGAGCTGCCACCTATGTTTCCTCTCAGAATGTTTATGTAAAGTTTGCCTCTACGGAACACATCAACAAAGGAGACACCCTCTTTATAAAGCAAGGTGAACAGCTGCTTCCTGCTCTCGTGGTCAAGGATAAATCCTCCACGTCCAGCGTATGCACTTCTTTGCTTCCGGAAAAAGTGAAGATCGGAACAGAGTTCTTCTCCCGGAGCATTGTGGAAAAAAAGCCTGAAAAAGAAAAGGGCAAAAAAAACAAGGATAAGGCCCCTCAGGACAGCACTTTGAAGGCGCCACCGATAGTGATCCCACCAGACCACGACAAAGAAGAACCGGAATACAAACAAAAGGTCAAAGGCCGGGTCTCGGCTGCTTCGTACAGCAATCTTTATAACGGTGAGCAAACCCACCGCATGCGTTATACCCTTACCTATCAGGGGAATAACTTAAAAAATTCGCGTTTTTCCACCGAAAACTACATCACTTTCCGACACACCGTCGGTGAATGGGATGTGGTAAAAAATAACCTGAACGACGCCTTGAAGGTTTATTCCCTGGCGGTCAAATACGACCTGGACAAAACCTCCAGCATCAGCCTGGGCCGAAAAATAAACCAGCGCATTTCGAGCATGGGTGCCATTGATGGCCTGCAGGTGGAGAAAGGCCTGAAGCATTTTATGGTGGGTGCGATCGTTGGTTCGCGGCCGGATTATGCAGATTACAGCCTTAATCTGAATCTGTTACAGGCTGGCGCGTATGTCAGTCGGGTCAATAAAAATCCGCAGAAAAGAAGAGAGACCACCTTTGCCGTTGTGGAGCAACGCAACCACAGCAAAACGGACCGTCGCTTTGCCTATTTCCAGCATTCCAACGCGATCACCCAAAACCTGAACCTCTTTGGTTCCTTCGAAGTGGATATGTATCAATTGGTGGATAGCGTCGTGAGCAACTCCATGCGCCTCACCAATCTGCTCTTTACGTTCCGATATAAGGTTTCCAAAAAAATCAGCCTCTCTGGTGGATACGACAACCGGAAAAATATCATTTATTACGAGTCGTACAAGAGCTATATCGATCAGCTGATTGACAATGAAACCCGGCAGGGCCTGCGTCTGGGCGCCAATTATCGCATTTCCAAACGCATTACCTGGGGTGCCAATGCAAGCTGGCGTTTCCAGAAGAGCAATATCAACCTTGCCCAAAACGTCAATACCTATCTGAACTTCAGTCGATTGCCCTGGATCAATGCCAGTGCCTCGCTTTCAGCAAATCTTTTGCAGACCAATTACCTGAACAGTAAGATATATGGCATCCGGATCACCAAGGAGCTCATTCGCGGCAAGTTGAATGCCGAGTTTTCCGGTCGGATGGTGGATTATGATTACAAGAACTACGAGAATAAGATCATTCAGGAAATTGCAGGCGTGGATCTGTCCTGGAATATTACCCGAAAACTGGCGTTTTATCTTGCTTACGAAGGAACTTATGATAAGGCACACCAGGCGTATCATCGCTTGAATACCAGGGTGATCCAACGGTTTTAAAAAACCGATGCAGGATTTGAGTTTACATGAATTTCCTTTGTGGAAATACCTGTACAAAACGTACAAAAAACAGTTAAAAATGCAACGTATAAAAGTAATTGTGCTCTTCCTGTTCGCCGTGGCCCTGATTGCCTGCGACAACAAACCGAAAGTGATCGAGGCGGAATCTGCGGGTGGCCCTGGCGGCGCGCCTATTTTCCAGGATCCAAATAGCCCCGGCACCGCTGCGCTGGCTCAGGACATGAATGCGGCCGAACACAAAGTTGTGGTGGCCGAAGTACTGAATACAGATAAATACTCCTACCTGCGGGTAAAAGAAGACGGCGCAGAAAATTGGATCGCCATTACGAGGCAGGACGTAAAAGTGGGCAGCACCTGCTATTACCGGGGTGGATTAATGAAGAAAAACTTCCAGAGCAAAGAGTTTAACCGTGTTTTTGAAACGGTTTTCCTGGTGGGAGAATTCCGGCAGGAAGGTGCTGAAACCAGTGCGCCGGCCGGAGGTAGCATTGCGCCCGGAGCTGAGGCCCTTGCCCCCCCTAAAAATGTACAAAGAGCCCCCGGCGCGATCAAGATCTCAGATCTGGTGGCGAATGTGGCCAAATACGACGGGAAAACCGTCAAGATCACAGGCAAATGCGTCAAGATCAACCCTATGATCATGGGCCGTAACTGGCTGCATATCCAGGATGGTTCCGGGAAAAATATTGACCTGACGGTTACCACCACGGAGATGGTGCAATTAGGCTCCATGGTTACCCTGGAAGGCGTTGTAGCCGTGAATAAGGATTTTGGAGCGGGGTATAAGTATGATTATATTCTGGAGGGAGCTGTGGTGAAATAGCGGAAGCTTTTTTTAGGGATCGGAGATGGCCATTTCGCTTTGGGGCGGGATGGCCATTGTTTTTGGGGGTGCCGTATGAATTCATACTTTTTTTGACTCGGCGCCACTTCCGTGCGTGTCCAGGCCAATGCACTAAATCAAAAGGGGACGGCCAGTCCGCTCCGTACCAAAAGGGGTATTAAAAAGCCATTTATACTCCGGGAAGTGATCCTAAGTATAGTCTCAGCGGGGAGATTAATTTTTACACTTAAAAGCCTGGGGGACACGGTTATGGAAGACTACGCAAGGGGAAATAAGCCATAAGGATCGTAGTCAGTATAGCCAAAAATGATGTCGGCATGGTTGTAGGAAATCATGGAACGTGTAAGGGGCTAATGACGGAGTGGATGAATCTGAGGGCAGTCAATTTTTTACGCTCCAATTTGGAATTATATCAGCTTCTTCTTTTTGCCCGGCGGCAGAAAATTTTCGCCGGTAACGACACTTTTTCCGGTTTTTGATTCCAGTTCATTACGTGCATTGCGGGCAACGGAGCCACCTTTTTTGCCTGCATTTGCATTGGCCGGTAAGCCTTCTGCCTGATCGCTTTCTGCTATCTGACGGGTCGAGAGTTCCGCCAAAGCCGTAAAAATCAGTTCGGCCTCGCTCATGTGGTCGCGCAGGTTGTGCGTTTTCAGGTTTTTCAGGTCTTTATGTTCTTTCACGCTGAGCCCCGTCCATTCCTGATGGATGATGTTGGTCAACAAAGCAAATTCATCAGGTTTTTCAACCCCGTGGTCTTTCCAGTAGTCCGTGAGTTTGTTGCGGCTTTCCTGCCCACTCATACGCTGCTGGATCCATTTTTCACTACGGCCAAGTTTTTGCCAGTGCTCCCGCGCACGGTCGAGACTCTGCTCCGGGTCGCTTATTTCCTGCATCCGTTCGTAGCCGACCTTGGCAAGCCATTGTTTGAACGGCTCTGCTTTGGGAGAGGGGACGGATTGTATCAGCCGAAGCAGTTGCTCAGTATCGGCAACGTCTGTAGCATACATTTTTCCATCGGCAGCGGCCAATTTCAGTTGTCCGATTTTTTCGGACAACTGACTTCCTTCCTTTTGTAGTTTAATTTTGAGATCGTTCCAATACTTGCGAGGACGGTCGGTGCCTGTGAGTACTTCGATCACATCTACGATGGAGAAATACCATTTTTGTTCTGCTTCGTTCCAGGCCGAACGGATTTGTTTCGCCTCGAATAACTGGATGCTGGATTCTTTTTTCACAGGAGATCGGGTGTATATTATTGAGCAGCAAATTTAAAATACTTTGTTTTGTTTTTAAAATAAAAATTTAAAATATTTTGTGTTTTTACGCTTGGTTCAGCGTTTGAGTTTTGGTGTGCAGGGAAGTGGCACCGGGTAGCAGGATGGCCATGGTTGCCGGGGGAGGCATGGAGCGCCGTATGAATTCATACTTTTTTTGATTTTGGGTAAATGGTATGTTGGCGGGGCTTAGTTTTGGGCCTGGAAATATAAACTTTAGAATCGTTCGATGGGGAGCATTCCGAAAAGCCCCGCCCAAGTGAGTAAGACGCGACTGCCGAAAGCGTAAGTGTAGGCAAAACCAAAAAAATTCGAAAAATCATGAAGCTTAAATCATTTTCTCTTTTTCTGCTTTTCTGTTTCGCATTGCTTTTAGGGTGCTCAAAAGATGACACAGGTACTTTAAAAATCAGCAACAACTCAACCAATACATACGAGCTCTTTATCAATGGAGCCTCCAAGGGGGAGTTTAGTAACAGGGAATGGAGAAATTT
>JBILHS010000093.1:0-24294 GCA_044350425.1 Saprospiraceae bacterium
CCGGGTCTGGTGATCGTGGGCTTGGGATTTCCTTTGTATTTTTGGGCTAAGGGGAGAAGGGGGTAGGTTAAGGTGAAGTGGAATGTCGGCAGAGTCGACGGGAATAGTACACACGAGGCTGGAGCCTTGCGTGCGCGGAGCCTTGCGCCAGATTATCATGTAGTAAAGATGACTATGCAGTGGGTATTCCGTAACTGGTTTTGGTCTTAGGTTCAGCGATGCTGTCTGGGCAGTCCTACGCATGGGAAATGGACTCACTGCCCAAAGCCTTCCTGAAAAAGCTGCCAAAATCCAAACAAATTAATTTTGATCCCATATTAAGTCAACGGCTTGCGGTCGATCTGCTAAGCCGGATCGATACCCTCCAATTTGACTACGCTTTTATCGAGGAAAATTTTTGTTACGCCGATACTTCAGGCCTTGTGGAAGAACGCTATTTTAGAAACGGGGACAGCATACCCTGCTATGTTTATTTCAATGGACAGTTTTCTGATCCCAAAGTGGTTTATGACGGTACTTGCAGCTGGTATCCAAAAGATGTCAGGCATTCCTTCACATTCAGCCCGACGTATAAAAAATATTCCAGGCTAAAGCCAAGACAAGGCTTGCCTTATGCCCGTGAGCAAATATGGGAACATGGTTGTGTTATTTTTGAAAATGATGCGCTTGATTTTTTAAAGGATCGAACGGAACAATTAAAGACGACCTATCAGATCCAGACCCTGATCAACAAGCGAAAACAAAAAATCATGGTGTCCATTCAGCTTGCCCCTTCAAAGCCCAAATTTAAAACGGTTGAATATAATCCGGTTTGGGCTTGGTGAGGCCCCTGCTGAACTGCAAAACAGGTCTGTGCGAAGGCTATTTCAGGCTTTTGGGTTGGGTCGCCGTTTTGTGCGATGAGGTAGCAAGCGTAGCGGGTGAGCGTCAAATCCTCAATGCGACGTTGAGATCCGCTGCCAAGCTCGACCATTTTGTTGACGTCAACGAAATGGTGTTCAATGTTCTCACCTGCCCAACGCTGGCGCAAGGCTTCAGCCTTGTGTCTACTATTCAAGTCGGCTGTGCCGACAAACAAAACAACTTCAACATCCCTATCGAGCACTTGTGTAATTGAAATTTTTCTACTAAATTTGTAGAAACCAATGACCAAATGAGTGCTAAATACAAAATCTGCGATCAACACGGTTTAAACTTCCTCACCTGTACCGTCTGCGGCTGGATTGATATTTTCAATCAGGCAACATACCGAGACATCATTTTAGAAAGCTGGAAATATTGTCGAGAACACAAGGGTTTACAGATTTGGGGATATGTCATCATGTCCAATCATATTCACATGATTGCAAACACCAAAGAACCTTACAAACTCGAAGCGGTCATGCGCGATTTTAAAGCGTACACCGCCCGGCAGATTATTGATTTGTTGTTAGACAAATCAAAGCCTGAAAGCCGGCGAGAATGGCTGCTACATATGTTGCGTTTTTTTGCACACCATCATAGGGGGGCGCAGGAACATCAGCTATGGCAGCATGACAACCACCCGATAGCATTGTATTCAGAGAAAGTAACCATCCAGAAGTTGAGGTATATCCACAACAATCCGGTGGAGGCAAAAATGGTGCGTAAGCCGGAGGACTGGTTATACAGCAGTGCCAGCAATTACGCAGAAGGACACGGTGTTTACGATGTGAATTTACTTTGGACGAGCTTTGAGGAGGATGGTTGGTTTTTTGGGGATGTGGATTTTCCAACCATGGATTGAATGGGTTTTCGGTGATTGCATTGATGGGATGATTTCGTTGGCCGGCAGAGCCGGCGGTAATAGTAGACACAAGGCTGAAGCCTTGCGCCAGCATATTCGCATTTTGACTATTTTCGATCATTTTCCCGACGTCGGCAAAATGATGCTCTATTTTTTCCACCCAAAAAAACTGCCAGCCCGATGAAAAACCATCGAACCGGCAGAAATTAACATCCTTCAATCCTTGCTCTATAATACTTCCAAACAAGATCAGTGGCTAACCACCAGCTTGCCGCTTCTTCTTTTACCATTCGAATCCAACCGAACCAGGTACATGCCATTGGGCAGATCTGAAGTGTTGATCTGTTGCAGACCCGTCTCGAAATTCTGCGTAGAGATCAGGTCACCCAAGGTGTTATAAAGGAACACCGTAGCAGCCGTGTCACAGTAGAATCCAACCGAAACATCTGTGGGATTCGGGAACAGTACGATCGAATTTCCAGTATCTATCTGCGTTACCTTCGTGGAATTGACCACTTCCAATACGTTCTGGTTCGTAATGACAGGCGCATTGAAATCAAAGAAAATAGCCGCTTGCTTGTTGACTTCCGTCCCTGCAGGTATTCCGGATTTCAGGTCGATCTGGTATTGAACAAAACCGATACTTCCGGCATAATCGCTGGTAGAATCCGGCAGATTGATATTCTCAAATTTGAACGCCAGGGTCTTAAGATCATCCTGCGCTACCACCTTCATGGCATGCGAGGCCGAGATGTTGCGGATCGTCGAAATATCCAGGTATGCATCCAGCGAGTCCCGGATGATCACAAGATCTGCCGGAGCATTGCCGGTATTCTGAAAAAATATCTGGTAGGTGATCGAGTTGTCCACATTGCGGATGATCTGACCCCCATCTTTCGGGTTGCCATTCCGGGCAGGAAAAGCCAGTACCACGTTGGGGTCATAGGATCCTACCACGGTGTTGTACAAGGTTGAAATATTATTGGCCGGCGTCGGATCTCCGGCACCTGGAGAAACCATGGCCTCCGAAATAAATTCAGTATTTACAGGCGTGGTCGTGGCAACAGACAGATCCAATTGTAACAACTCGCATGCACCTGCTGCGATACCCGGAAAGTTGAAATTCCCGGTATTGTTGGGGCTGCCCGCATTTTCCGTATTCAGGACAAAAGCGCCCGGGTGCTGTGCAAACTGATGCCCGGAGAGTGGTCCCAAAAGGTTTCCATACTCCAGGTCTATGTTTCCCGGAACAGCCGCCTGTCCGTCATTACAAACTTCTATCTGCAACGAATACGGGTAGCCAGGCTGGGCGGTGCGCAGGGGCTTTTGTTGCACCCGCAGGTCGAATACATTGTTGCTCAGGAAGTGGAAATCCAGGCCTGAAATGGTCGTTCCTACGACGGAATTCACCGTATGCTTCGCATTGGCAGGGCATACAATTTCACCGGGATTGTATTGAGCTAACTCCAGATCAAAGGTCCCGTTTGGCAATGCTGCTTCATAATTACCGTTTTCATCGGTAAAGGTTAAGGCGCCGGAAGGGCTGGTGCGGACCATTTGATATGGAATGCCCAGGGTACCATTACAGCCCGGCACTCCCAGATCATTGATCAACCGGCCTGTCACTGTAGCACTGCATTGGGTAGATTCGATCGTATCCTGAAAGGGAAGACAAACAGAAAAATACGCAATACAAGAGCCACTTCCTGCCACGGTCACACTATAGCAGCCCGTTGTCAGGTTAAAGATTGCAGGGCCAGATGCCCCATTGCTCCAATCATACTGGACATTGGGGGCACTTACGTTCAGCACCGCAGCAGAGCCAAAGCCGGTGATACAATCCAGGTCATTGGCCACAAATTCCGGTTCAAAACCACTGGCATCAGGAATGGTTACATTCGCATATGCATTGCAGGAGAGACCTGTTTTATAGGCTGAAATAAAATAATCACCGCCTTTAAGGTTTTGAAGGGAAGCGATATCCGAAGAAATGAAGCCGTCAGGCCCGGAGACGTAAATGCTTAAGGGACCTACTCCACCACTGAGGGTTAAGTTCATGGCGCCACCCAAGCCCAAAGAGCAGTCCGCAGGGCTCGGCGTGGCACTGATCGTGATCGCAGGAGCAATGGGCTGATCGATGGTCATTGAACCCGTTAAGGTGCAACCTAAGGCTGTGGTGACCGTGATCGTATGAACGCCAGGGCTCAGGGTATTATTCCAGGGATCCGTCCCTCCGTTGTCCCACAAATAACTCAATCCCTGGTCGCTACTGACGGAGCAATAGCCAAATCCCTGATTTCCACTGAAGCAATCCTGAGAAAAATCATTAAAATAAAGGCTTGGGAAGGATACAAAAGTAGACGCTTGAGCGCTGCAACCATTTACATCTGTTGCAGTAATCCAGTAATACCCACCGACGAGGCCACTCAGATTCGCCCCTACCTGGCCGTTGCTCCAGGAATAAGTCACTGGTGCAGTACCATTTACCAACTGAGCACTCGCCGTACCATTGTTATTGCCGGAACAAATGGCACTTCCGTTTGCAATAAGCTTATTGTCCAGAAAAGAGGTTGCAGAAGCGGAGCAGCCCAACGCATCGGTGATGGTTACAGCATAGGTACCTTTGGAAACATTGGCGATAGTTGCATCGGTTGCCCCGGTGCTCCACACAAAATTGTAAGGAGGATAGTTGCTGTAGGTCAAGGCCGCATTGAGTTCGCCCGCATTTGGATTTTGACAATCTGGTTGAACCAAAGTCCCTAAAACAGCAGAAGGCCAATAATTGCCAACAATCGGGGAGACCTCAAATTCCGCTTCCGCTGAACAACCATTTGCATCCAATACCGTCAAAGCATAGGCCCCGATTGACAAACCCTGAATGGCAGCATCTGTCATTCCATTGCTCCAGAAATAGGTATAGGGAGCCTGTCCACCCACCGGATCCACGGTCAGCGCCCCGGAATTGGGGTTGCAGCCACCACCCGGCAGGGAGTAGGACAAAAACAGATCCAATTCCTTGGTATTCAGGATGCTGGTATGGGCTACCGTTGCCCCGGTTGCATCGGTGAGCGTTGCCGAATAGGTGCCCTTAGGCAGGTTTTTCAGGCTGACTTCGGTAGCACCCGTGCTCCACAAATAAGTAAATGGAGGTACACCACGGGTGGGCACCAGGGTGATGATACCATCCGTCGCACTGCAACTGACTGGTTTTTCTTTGGAAAAATAAAATTGCTGAGCGTCCACTTTGGTGAAGAGGAGGGCAAAGCATGCCACAAGGAAAAAGTAGTTTGATGTATTCATGTTGTTTACGTTTTCTGAATACACGCAGCATGGTTGGGTTGGGTTGGGCAGGTCTGGTTTTTTTAAAAAAAAATTTTAAATAAGCCTTTTTCCCATGCAATTCCGCTGATTCAAGGCTGCTAAAAAGTACTTATGCCCCGGATGGTTCTGCCCCAAATAAAACATTACCTCATCCGATCTTCCCCAAAACCACGACTGCCATACTCCTCAGATCTTCCACCAAAACCGTTTTAAATGGCTCCAGCAGAGCCAAGCGGTATTGCAAAAGCAGGGAATCCAAACCCTTTCTGGTCAATAAAAAGCGTTCTGAATCGTCTGGCAAATAATACCGGCCTTTTCCCAGAGCGGTCATCTTATCCCCCAGGCCAACATCCGTAGTCATCCGGATAAAAATCGATCCGCCAGGCCGGAGCACCCGAACCATTTCGCTGAACATCGCCTCGAAGTGCTGCTCATTTTCGGCAAAATGGAGCACGGCGCTGGAAATGATGTGGTTGAAAAAAGCATCGGAAAACGGCAGAGCCTCCACAGGCGCTACTTGAAAACAGTCTTTCGGGAGACCCGGGTAGGCATTTTTTAAGGCTTCTATCGCTAATGAATCGCGATCCGTCCCGAAAACCCTACAACCTTGTTGTGCAAACCACTCCAGGTTGCGCCCTCCTCCGACACCAGCATCCAGGATCACATCCGAGGGCGCGTAGCGGCCTTTCATGATCTGGTCCAGGAGGTAAATGTCTGTGTTGCCCGGCAATTTACTCATCTCTTTTTGAGGCGAATTTAAAGGCTTAACCAGACTACTTTTTCATCGTTCCCATTATTAGTCCGGCTCTGCTGCTGTGTGCTCCTGCTCTTGTACCGGTTTCTGATTGTAAAAAACAAAAAGGGCAATCAAAAGCACCCCAAAAAGCACGGCTGTTAAGGCGAAATAAATATTGAAAGGTTTCTCCGCCGTTAATGCAATACGAACCAGGATGGTAGAAATAACAAAACCCGCGTTTCTGAAAATGACGTCGTAGGTGCCAGAATAGATAAAGGACAAAATGAGGAGAAACACATCGACAAAGATCATTACGCTAAAAAACTCCTTGTAAAAAACGGTATTAGGATTTGGGAAATGCCCTCCGTGCATACTGACTTCATACAATTGAAAGAGCCACCCCGTAAGGCTTGTCACCGAAAGCAAAAGCAGAAGCAGACTCAACACTACTGCCGCAGTCTTCTTGATCCGAATGAACTGAACGCGTCTGGATGATGGTTTCATTTGCGGCTTTTGGGTTTTCGCAAATAACCGGTAGTATAAGGTAGTCAGAAAAAAAAGGATCAAAGCCCCGGCCAGATCCAAACCGATGGACTTTAAAAAATCAAACGTGTAAATCTCAGGCCTGTCCAGATCATAATCCGCAATATCATGAAAAAAACTGCGAATCGTGATCAGGGTAATGATCTCATATTGCTTTCCTATAAAGTTGGTAATACTCTTGGGCAAGATCACCACCAGCATCAATACCTCATAGAACAGTATGATACTGAAGGGCGTATAAATTGCCTTCAAGTAATTGGCTTGAATGTCAAGCACCTGCATGAGTCCCCAAACATCGTGTTTGACCAGAAAAATCAGCAGCAGGTGCAGTACAAAACCAAGCAATGCAAAACCAATGATCCACCTTTCGACCCGCGCGATATTTTGTTCCTTGAACAACATATCGTACCATCCACCGAGCGGAATATGGATCAAAGACAGAGGACTTCCTTTTCCCATTGGGGTTAATTTATTTGTAGCGCTCCTCCACCAAAACAATATGTGGCAAGGTGACACAGGCGATCAGGATCAAAAACAGACTCAGGATAGATGCCTGTGGAAACAGAATAGATTGGCCAAAAACTAAGCCCAATAGTCCAAAAACAGCCAGTAAAGTATAAGGGGCTGCCTGGTAATAATAATTCGACAAAGTAAAAGACGGCCATTGGAGGCGAAAAAACGAAAGCTGGTCAAGCAATGAACTCAAGGAATGCCAAAGGGTAAAGTACAGGGTAAAACCTACCAGAAGCGGTGTGAAATAAAACATAAAGGATAAAGTGGTGAGCTTTAACACTTCTGAAAGCAGGATAGACTGATCTATCTGGCCATTTAGCCTTAATCCGAATAGCATCACCACATTAAGCAATAATATGAGCCACTGAATGTTGGACATAAGCGCGTCTGACCAGACCGGAAGTTCTCCAATCATTTGCCGGACAATAGGATACCCTTCATTCCAATGCCAAAGTACTGCCCCGCCTATGGTAAATGCACCAAATGCTATATTTAACACAGGTCTTATCCGAAAGTTAAGCGGCAGGGATTGCCAATTGGATTGGCCAAAGTGATAGGCTGAAATAAGTAAAAAAGAAGCGAGCGCGAGTATCGGGAAGAACAACCAAACCACCAGATAGCCAAAAACAGCCAGGATATAAAAAAGAAAAAACCGGAACACCTGCTTTCGGCTCAATTTCGGACCATTCAGGCGGCGAAAAAGCAAAAAATCTGTGGCTCCATGTGGCAGACCAATGAGCAATACCAATCCGGCTAATAACGGATACTGTATTTGTTGCAAAAGACCAGGCCAGCACAAACCCACCAAACCAAAAGAAATGGTCACCATCAAAATGGGCACAAAAATATTTTTGTTGCTAAAATCTACCATGGCATACCATCATTTTGGGCAAGAAATAGAATGTCCCCTTAGGTGCCTAAAAGAGAGAAAAAGGGGGCTAATAGTAAACCCAGTCACTATTAGCCCCTAAGGCATTACACCAAATAATCTTAAGCGTTGCTGCTCTTAGAACTTACAGCCAGGCTGTAAATAACCAAGCCGAAGCCAATCTTATTTACTGCATCACCGATGTTGTAAATAAGATCCATGTTGCGCACATCAATTACACCGCGCAACCAGCCGTCGGTTTCAATGGCCATGTAGCCAATCGGGTAAATAGCCCAACCAACCAAAACAAACCAGCCCAGTGCTCTGAAGGCCGCTTTTAATTTGGGATCGTTAGAGTTGCCAGCAAGCTTGCTTGCAGAACCCAACCATACCTCATACACGATACCTGCATAACCTACTGTGGAGATAATACCCCAGATCACGCTATTGGAACGGAAAGCCGTTTCTCCAAGGTAACCTGCAACGAGCATCACTAAAGAATAACCAATCATCTTCCAAAGCAGGTCGATCTTAGCACCAAAAGCTTTGAGGATGAGGTAAAACTCTACACACATGAGGGGAACTGTGAGGATCCAGTCAATGTATCGGAATTGGGTGGGTGATTCACCAGTAGTCAACCACACATCACGCATGTAAAAATAGTGGACTGAGGCAATCATGGTGATCAAGCCAGCAATCAGCAAAGAGGTCTTCCATTTGCCTTCTACCTGCGAACGCTCGAAGAAGAAAAATACAGAGGCCGCAAACATGGCCATGTAGCCAATAAAGAACGTAAAACCAACATAATCGTTGGCTGCAAGGCCGGTAAATAGAAGTACCGGGTGTGTGAAAAAAGAGTGCATAAAAGAAAGTTTGGTTAACCGTTGAAAATTCAACACGCAAATAAACGTGAAGTTTCGGGAGTAGTTGAAGTTTTGTTTAGTTATTTTTAAATTTTACCCAAAAAAAATTAAACAAAATAAAAAAACGCCTTTGTTGAATGTTTTAGACACTTTTTACATCAAAATTCAAACATTCTTATTTCCAATATTCTGGAAACAGTACAGCTTATCCACTTTGGGATTCACCACCTTGAGCCTACCGGTAGCAAGTAAAAGGCAGATCTATTCCCAAAAAAACTGCCCTGAATAAGAACAGCCCGCCCAAAGATGGATTACCCGAATTTTTGGAGTGACACCTCTTTGGCCGGGATGTAAATTATGTCGTGAGTCAGAGTACTATGAACTTCCCCGAGTCAATGCCGCAGCATTTTTAAAGCCCAGACTTTGTCCTCCTGCGTGATTCTCAACCAATAAACGCCTGTTGGCAACTCTTCCGTCCCGATCCTACAGCGTTCCGTCCCGGCAGGGTATTCCCCCAAACTCAGTTGCTGTCCAATTTCGTTTTCCAGTGAAATTGTAAACCCTGCGGTCATGGGATCTGTAAAATCAATCTGAATTTCACTCCGGAAAGGATTGGGATAAACACGGCCAGTAAAACCAGACTGATCCAAAGTGCCGGAGAATAAAAACTGTAAAGTATCCTGCGTCGTTTGTGCAGGGCAGCCGATCAGATCTGAAGTTTTCAGTGAAACAACATAGGCACCCAGTCCAATATAATGATGCTGCGGATTTTGCTCCATGGAGATAGTTCCATCCCCAAAATCCCAGAGGTAGGTGTCAGCGCTGAGGTCATTCGGCGTAAAGAGCCAGGTAGATGTGCTGTCTGCCTGCGTGGATACGAAGGAAGCATCGGTGGGCATTGCCAGTTCCACTTGCATCGTTTTTTTTGCATAACAGCCAAATTCATCCTTTACAAGCAGATTATACAGGCCGCCCTGTGCAAATGTGATCACAGAAGTATCCGGCCCGGGCTGCCAGTTATAATTGTATTGGGTGCTGTTGAAAGCGGCAGCATCAAAAATCGTCCCGGTACAAAGCAAGGTATCCACAGGCAGATAAACCACGGGAGCACTGACTCCTTCCACTGCTAAAGTCGAATCGATCCAGTTCAGGCGTTGCTCCAGGTAGGATTTCAGGCTGCCAATATGGTCCGGATAAGTCATTGCACCCAGCGTGCTCCAGACTTTGAAGTTCCGGTTCTGGGCTTCATCGATCTGGGTTTCCATGGAATCTATCAATCCCATAAACGACTCCGTTTTCAGGGTATTTTGCCGCAACATCGTCCAGCGACAAGCCAGTTGTTTGCGGTAAGCAGGGTCCTGCCACATGCGTGACCACCAGAAAGGAAACGGCCAGAATGGGTGTGTGATCTCCCAGACCCAGCCCGCTGTGGTGGCCGGATTGTAGTAGTCCAGCGCCCGGTCATAATCCCATGGTGGGCCGCATTTTAGTTTGCCGCCATCGGTATCTTTTTCTTTGTAGAGATAGGTGCTCCGTCCATAACTGTCGTAGTTGACGCTAAATTCATTGACGATCAGGAAGTCAATAAAAGCATCCACATCCAGGAATTGACGATAACCTGTTTCGGGGTTATCAAAATCCGGTGCGAGCAGCGCGTTTTCCATAGAGTCCACATAAGCCCGGATGTAATCACGTTGCTGTGGCTGGATAATTTCGCTTTTGGGATAAACGTGTTTAAACTCTACCGGAGCCCCACAGGTTGCCGAATTGATGGGCAGATAAGGCGAATTCCAATCGCCGGGTACATTATTGATGTTCATTTCAATGATATAGCCTCCAGTCAGGTCCACGCCGCTGGTATCCTTGGCGGACAGTTTCGCTATGTCTACCCGTTTGGCGTCTCTTTTTACTTTTTCCGTCAGGGTGTATAAACCGATATACTCTCCATCCAGAACGATCTCACAAGGGCGGGTCCGGGGCGCATATCCTCCCATTCGGCGGGCCATTTCGTAAGTGATCGCATTTTTAAGCAGGGTCGGATCCAGATATTCGGCCTTAAAGATCCAGTCACTTTCTTTGGGCATACCCAGGATACTGGCATCCATTGGAGTGCCCAAACTATCCACCAGCTCAAAATCGTAATTTTTCTTCGGGTAATACGGACCAGTAAATCCTTGCCATTCCGTCATGATGCGGCCTTCGTAAGCGTATTCAGTCTGGCTCGCATCATTGCGCTGCCCGGGGCCATTGTCAATGATCTGCATCAACACCGGAACTTTTGGATCATCCCCGATCGGATCTTGAATTGTGGTAAATTTGACAATAGGCAGGTCACTGTTGTAAAAAAGAAATGGCTTTGCAGGGTTGTTTCCAAAGGTAATACTCCAATCGATCAAAAATCCTGCGTCTGCAAAAGCGTAGGTATCATGCAGGATCAGTATCCAGGTTCCATTGGGATCCTGGCCTTTGTTAAAGTTGCCCATAATTCCCATGCTTTGAAAGGTCCCTGAAAAAGGTGGAGATGCCGCGGAAAGCGAGAGTCCGACTCCTTCCAGACAGGTATTTGTAAAATCGTCGCCGCCACCTCCGACCCCCCCAAACAGCATGATAACCTGGCCATTCGGCGACTGTAATTTCACAGTCATATCCTCGGTATAAGTGTGGGTCAGGTTGATGCAAAAGCGTTCCAGTCCAAAAGTAGTGTCCATTACGCCGGGCAAGCCGCTGACTGGGATTTCGAACATAACGATCGTACCATCATCAGGAACAGGCTGATTGACCGTACTGGAAAAGGTTTGCGCAGAAAGTGAGTTACTTAAGAGAACGAAAAGGCAGAGATAAAGCAGTTTTTGCATCGTAAGGCGTAAATATGGCCGGAGATTTGAACGGCGTTGCAATGGTACGACGACAAATAATAATCATGTACTTATATTGTTTGCTGGAAAAATTTACCCTAATTACTCTACGTTGAGGAAAAACCCCGACTTTTGTAATCGATTTGGCTTTTAGCAAAAAAAAGTCATGGAACCATATACCTGCTAACAAACAACAACAACTATGAAAAAAATTGCACTGTTACTCTGCTGCTCAGCCTTCATGTTCAGCCAGGCAGAAGCCCAAAAAGGCATTCGTTTCGGCTTCCAGGCCAGTCCATCCTGGTCCTGGATGAACACCAACGACCGAAAAATCGAAGGTATCAGCTCCAACTGGGGAGTCAAACTTGGTGCCTTGGCAGAATATTACTTTACTGATAATTATGCGCTTACAACAGGACTTGGATTTGGTTTCAACCAGGGAGGAAGTCTGCAAAATGGCTATGCCCGCATAAAGCCTTGGGACGAATCAGAACTGACAGATATCCCTTCAGACGTATTTGGACCTGAATCTAAATTCCACTACCGCATCAATTATGTGGAAATCCCACTAGGACTTAAAATGCGTGGTGGGTCCGGCGAAGACGCGAGGGTTAAATTTTATGCAGAAGCGCCCATATTTACGCTGGGATTTGTCACCAAAGGCACGGGTGATATCAGGGGTACCGCTGCTCAGGATCTGGAAGATATTGATATTCGAAACGAGGTGCGCGGTTTATCGCTCTCCTGGGGACTCGGCGGCGGCATTGAATATGAGTTTGCCACCAACGCGACCCTGGTGACAGGCATCGTGTTCCAAAAGCAGTTCACAGACCTCACGAGAAGTGAGATGGTGAGCAATGATCCAACCGGTGATCTGAGCAAAAGGGATTCCAAAGCTACTTTTGGAAACCTGGCACTCCGGATCGCGGTGTTTTTCTAATGATTGTCGCCTTTATGCAGGATCTACCAATGTTGGACCTCTACGAGGTCTATATAAATTCCATTTTGTAGCAATATTAAGCTGCTCCGTGGCCATCCATGGACACTCAAAATCTGAGTTGACTCAGCTGTTTTCAGCTGCTTGTTCACCGTCAAATATCGTGATCGCCTTTACTGTTCGGGCAATCCGGTCGTAATCAAGGCTGTAGTAGATAAATTTTCGTTCACGGCGGGTTTTCACCAGATCTGCCTGACGAAGCACGCGAAGATGCTGTGAAGCGATAGATTGTTCAATTTCGAGCATCGCGAAAATTTCACCCACGTTGGCGGAGCCATCGTTCTCATGAATTGCCCGAATAATTTGTAATCGAAGCGGATGTGCCAATGCTCTCAAAATACGCACGGCAGGTCGCAACTGATCACCGCGAAGTAGGGCGGGCGGAGTGTATTTGTTCATTATTTTTAACTTGTAACCGGGATAGGATTAACGAAATCGGTAAGCAAAGATGCAGGCCTCCTTTGGTTTGAGCAACTTTACGAAATAAAAAAAGCAAGCCGTTCTGGACACCAGAATGGCTTGCCATGAAACACACGCTTTTAAACATTAAACAATCTGCAAGGTCAAGCAGCTAATTCTTCTACGATGGAAGAAATCTGGCCAACACGGTTGCGATTCACGGAATAAAAAATGAATTTCCCGTCACGCTCCGTTTGTACCACACCTGCACTGCGCAGGATGGCCAGGTGCTGGCTTGCCACACTTTGTTCAAGTCGCAATTTCACGTAGATTTCTGTTACAGTCATGCGCTTATTCTCGTCCAAAAGGTCGAGCATTTTTTGACGTAGCTTATGGTTTACAGCCCGTAAAACCAGGGCAGCTTTGCGCAACTCGGTGTAGTCGAGCGACGTGTCGTGTGCCCCGTTTTTGAGCGACACACGATCGATGTTTGTTTTTTCCATACAAAATGTTTTGAAAAAGGTGAGTGGACACAGTTTTGAACTTTTTTTCATGCTAAAATTGTGCCAATAAAATTTTCAAAAAAGTGACATACATTCAAAATCACAGGCGTAACCTACTTAATATCAGTACAAAAATAGGCAATAGAAATCAATAAATTGAAAAACAAACTTATTTTATTTTAAAAAAGGGGCTTGGAGGACGTAGTGATGTTTGGTGGTTTCATGTAATATGGCTCAAAGTAGGCAATATCTTGAAAATCAGCACTTTGAAAATATTGCTCTGCGAGGTCCGCGAGATAGCTGGCTGAGCTCTTGCCCTGTTCCGAGAAAACCGATTTTTTAAAATTATCGCCGCTCCTTGTTTTTCCCATACCATTTCCAGACAAAACAATCCACTTGATTTGCGCTCCTCCTGTTTTTTCAAAAACAAATTTTTCAAACGAATTGTTGTCCAAAATCAGTGGCTGGGGCGGCGCAATTTCCACCAGATCTTCATTGTAAATGGCAAGCCATACTTCCTGCCGCCTGGCATCCAGCATTGGGACATAAATTGGCGCCACAGTTGGGAGGTTCCCGGACTGCATTTTCCCCATCCATGAGCGGCTGGCGTGTGCCAGCGCCAGCAAGGTGTCTACCGCTATAAGGGGCTTATCCAGTGCAAAGCATATTCCTTTTGCCACCGAAGCTCCCACCCGCAGGGAAGTATAGGCGCCTGGCCCCTTACTGACAGCCACTGCATCCAGTTCAGCCAGTGGGACGACCGCTTTATTGGAACATTCACCGATCTGAAGTGTAAGCAATGCCGCATGGCTTTGTGTATCCGGCGCTTCTACCAGCGCAACAACCCTGCCGTCTACACTAATGGCAGCGGAACAGACTTCACCGGAGGTTTCAATGAGCAGGATCTTTGCCATGTAGAAAATGTTGGTTATTATTAAAGATATAGAAAATGTAGCCGCAAAAGTACGCCCGGCTCACCCTACTTTTGACCGGATTTTAAAAGCCAACATTTCAGAGGCTTTCCCGACTGTCCTTTTAAAGCAGAATGGAGCCAAACCTTCCAACTAAATAATTTTTGACCATGCTCATTTACAATGTGACCGTAACCGTTGACATCGATATACACGAAGACTGGCTTCGCTGGATGCTTGAAACCCACATCCCCGATGTGATGATCACCGGCATGTTCATCTCCTACCGAATCAGCCGCCTGATCGGCCACGAACACGAGGAGGCCGAGATCTATTCCATCCAATATGTGGTGGAAGATATGGACCACCTGATGCGTTATCAAAGTGAATTTGGACCGGAACTTCAACGCCAGCATAAGGAGAAATTCGGAGATCAATACGATGTATTCCGTACAGTGATGGAAGTGGTCGATCATAATGAAGGGCTGAAGTGATCAGACGCGCATAAGCGCAAAACCGCCTTCCCCGAATCCAGGGGTCGGCAAAAATGACGCAATGACAATCCAAGACCCAATAGCCAGTATCCTGCAGCTACACAAAACCTCCCGTAAGCTGCACGGAACGATCACATTAGATGGTTCAAAAAGCATCAGCAATCGCGCGCTGATCGCACTCGCGCTGGCTGGAGAAAAGTCCGCAGGCTGGCTTTCCAATCTATCTACTTCAAAAGACACGCAAACCCTGTTGCAACTTTTGGAGCAGCCCGGAACGCTTTTCGATGCCGGAGATGCTGGCACCACGTTTCGGTTCATGACCGCCTTTCTCGCCACCCAGCCAGGCGAACAAGTGCTCACCGGATCTTCCAGGATGCTCGAACGCCCGGTGGGTCCACTGGTGGAGGCTTTGCGGGAGCTTGGTGCAGACATTGAATTTTTAGGCCATACAGGATATCCGCCGCTGCGGATCGGTGAAATGAAACCCCGATCCCGGAGTGTCCGTGTCCCTGCCAACGTAAGCAGCCAGTTTCTTTCGGCACTTTTACTCATCGGGCCGTATTTGCCGGAAGGACTGGAGTTAATACCCGAAGGCCCGCTGGTATCACGCCCCTACCTGGAGATGACTTTGGGATTGATGCAACATTTTGGTGCTGCGGTGGAATGGCAGGGAGAGGCCCTTGTGGTGGCACCCGGAACCTACCAAGCGCAACCCTTAGCAGTAGAAGCAGATTGGTCGGCGGCATCGTATTGGTATGCGATGGCGGCGTTTTCGGATGATCTGGACCTGAGCTTACAAGGACTCCAGGAACAAAGCTGGCAGGGTGATGCTGTGCTTGCAAGCATGATGCAGCGGTTTGGTATTCAGACCGTGTTTGGGGAAAATGAAGTTCGCCTGACAAAGGCAGGCGTACCAGCCCGACCGTTTTTTGAATATGATTTTTTAGAATGTCCGGACATAGCCCAGACCCTCGCAGTGATCTGCGCAGGACTGGGAACCAATGGAGTTTTTAGTGGATTGGAAACCTTAAGCATCAAAGAAACGAATCGGATCGGAGCTTTGAAGGCCGAATTGGCCAAAGTGGGATCTTATTTTTCCAAACTACCCGCCCGTTTTTCAAAAAAATGGCCCGAAAAAACCTTTTATAGCCTGGAAACGCAGGCAAATCTTGCAGGCACACCACGTTTTTCCACCCATGGCGATCATCGCATGGCCATGGCTTTTGCAGCCTTTGCAATGCTGGGTCCGGTGGAAATTGAAAACCCGGAAGTTGTATCAAAATCTTACCCGCAGTTTTGGGCGCATTTGCAACAAATGGGATTTGAAGCAACTTATCTCCAGCATCCATAATGATATCATGAACACAGGAAAACTAACCAAGCCATTCCGGGATCTGGGCCTGATGCATTTGCTGGACAAGGCAAAATACGCGCATCAAAAGTGGAAAAACAGCAGACGAAATGCGCAATTCGTCCAGGAAAACCCGGGCTTGAAACTCCCACCGGACTACATGCTTTTCGAAGCTTTTCAACTGGACTACCAAAAGTATTATGAAGGCGGCGAACGAACCGCAAAGTGGCTCATGGGCTTGTTTGAAAAGCATACAGCTATGACTGGAAAAACTATTTTGGACTGGGGCTGCGGTCCAGCCAGAGTTGTGCGGCATTTCCCCGGATTATTGGGCAAATCCAGCGAAATTCATGCTACCGATTACAACCCCGGAACCATCGACTGGTGCCGTAAAAACATAGAAGATGTACATTTTGCCATTAACCAGTTAAATCCGCCCACCGCCTATGCAAACGAGCATTTCGACTTCATTTACGGCATCTCTATTTTTACCCACCTATCGGAGGCCAACCACCCACTCTGGTTTGACGAGTTGATGCGGATCACAAAAAAAGGCGGCCTGGTGCTACTGACCACGCATGGAACCGTTTTCTGCGATAAACTTACCGAACAGGAACGTCGAAGCTTTGAGCAACATAAACTGGTGGAGCGGGGACAAGTGGTGGAAGGACATCGTGTTTTTGCAGCGTTCCATCCACCCGCCTATTTCCATCAGCTGGTTGAATCCGAGGCTGAAGTGCTTGAGCATATTCCAGGCACCCTCAAGGACTGGGGACGGGAGCAGGATGTCTGGATCTTGCGGAAGCGGATTTAGCGAGCGCTTTTTCTTATGACCTTATGAGGTCGGCGGAAGCTTTTTAGCCCTCTTTTTTCTTCGGTAGGTTTTGGGAGGAGTCAGCACTTTTACCACTTCAGCCTCTGTGTTAGCATTTGCTGCAATCTCCGTGGACTCATTGATCGCCGTAGCCTCGATGCCTAATGGCTTTTCAGGTCCTTTAGGTGCTGGTCTGCCCAAACCCAACATTTTAAAAATCCAGGTATAGATGACAGAAAAATGGGTCTTTTCCACCAAAAAGGTCAACACCGTGGTAAATACCGTCGTACACAAAATGATCGAAAATACCACCGATTGGATGATCTCACCACCTTCTACCCCCTGCTGCACCGGTAGCGAAGCAAGTACGGCGGCGCCCAAGCCCTTAGGGATCATGGTTGCCATATAAGAAGCGTCTTTGAGGGAAGTACTACGCGACACCGAAAGGCGCACCACCGGAATTCGCACCAGAAACAGAACGCCTGTAATGGCCGCGCCGAGCATCATCCATTGCCAGTCCTGCAGTCGCACAGAAATGCCAATGTAGACAAAAAAGAAGGTGCGCAACAGAAACACCGCTTCGGAGAAAAAGGCGCGCTCATGGTCATTCAGGGAGATCGGTTTGCGCGAAATGGCATTGCGCATGATCGGAGGCCCCAGCACATCAATGTTACCCAAGGTGATACCAAACGCCAGCGCAGCGATCGGGCCTGAATAATTGAGCATCTCCACGATCCCGTAAAGGATAAAAACAAAAGCGGGTGTCGTAAAAACCGTATTCTGGAGCGTGCGCATCTTATTCAGCATAATACTCCAGCCGAATGCACCTGCTACCCCCAGCATAACAGCCAGAATAAAAGCGGCGATCATCTGTCCCGACACGATTGCAACATCAAAAGTGCCAACCTTGTAAGCGGTAAGCAAGGTAAGCGGTACTGCCAGGGTGAAAACATCCGAAAAAGCCGACTCCAACACCAGAATGGTGCGCGTGCGGTCCCCCATTGGGAAGTGTTTTACCAGGGTTGTCACCACTGCAGAAGAAGTACCTCCTACAATGCTCCCCAACATCAGGGAGCGCAAAATGCCCAAATCTGTATAGTAAAATGTGATACCACCTGCAACCAAACAAGTCGCCACAAAGTTATAAGTGGTGATCCGCGCTGTACCCCCAATCGAGTTGATGAGCGGTTCCAGACGTTGATCAATCCCACTTTCAAAAAGAATGAATACCAGCGTTATGGTGGTAAAAATGGGACCTAAAGCACCAAATTTTTCGGGTGAGATCACATGATACACCGGACCCAGTAACAGACCGATGATAAAAAGCCACAGCACATCCGGTATCTTCGTGCGGGTGAACAGCGCAGCGAACCAATGTGACAAAAAAATGGTGCAGCCAACAAATACGATGGTTAGGGCAGTAGGCATTTTTTCTAAATGTGGTCAATGTGGTTAATGTGGTCAATGTGGTTAATGTGGTCAATGTGGTTAATGTGGTCAATGTGGTTAATGTGGTCAATGTGGTTAATGTGGTCAATGTGGTTAATGTGGTCAATGTGGTTAATGGGCGAATGTAGCCCGAAGCAAACAAATTTAATATAAAATCTATGGTACCATCCACTTCGATCGATAATCTACCTGCTACCAATGCGCCCATTCTCCTTTTTGATGGGGTGTGCAACCTGTGTAATGCCTCTGTTCAGTGGATTCTAAAACGGGACCCGAAAGGTCAATTCCGTTTTGCAGCGCTTCAGTCAGCAGCAGGTCAGCAATTTCTCCTCCGGCATGGACTATCCGCCAAAGATTTAGATACCGCAGTGGTCGTGGCGGGCGAACAAATTTTCCTTCGCTCGGATGCGGCCCTGGAAATCGTACGAAGATTGGGTGGGTTTTGGCGACTGCTTTATATTTTCAAAGTGGTGCCGCGCCCACTGCGCAATGCAATTTACAACTTAGTGGCGAGAAATCGTTATCGTTGGTTTGGCCACCGGGAGGAATGCATGTTGCCTAAACCCGAATGGAAGGACCGGTTTTTATAAGGATCAATGCTTTTTACTGCCATCAGCACAGCTAAATATCAATTTTAAAAAAACCCATCTAAAGTATTTAATTATAAATTGCGTAGCATATATCTTGCGCCTTATTATTCTTTAATCCGCTGAATATCTCGTTCACAATTTTAATAATTTTACCATGAACAAATTTCTATCACCCCGGCGGGTGCTGGCATTTGCCGCCCTGCTCGTAGCCGCATGGCTACTTTATCCTCTTCTTGTAAGCGAAAAGAAACCCCGTGTGCCCGAAGAAGTATTCGTTCGGACGGACTCTGCACCGACTACTTTTAACAATTTCATGTCTGGAGGGCATGCGCCTTCCACGTTTGTTTCACGACAAACTTTCCAGAGCCTTGGGGATCTTGATCCCAAAACCCTGGAACTTATGCCGCTGCTGATCAAATCCATCCCTACAGTCCGGGTCGTGCAGGAAGGCGCGCGTAAAGGCCAATTTGTATATGATTTTGAGATCATTCCGGAAGCTGTTTGGGACAATGGCACTCCGGTAACTGCCAACGACGTGGCTTTTACCTTCAAGCTTGTCTTTCATCCGGGCCTGCCTGCGGTTTATCGCAGCTATTTGAGCCAATTGTCAGGCATGGATATTGACCCGGCCAATCCCAAAAAGTTTAGCATATATTTCAGTAGTTTCTACATGCTTTCTCTGGAAACCATTTGTAGTACGCCCATTTATCCTGCCTACAATTATGACCCTAACAATCGATTGACCAACATTCCGTTGAGCGATTTTTTAGACACGACCAAAACTGCTGCGTTGACTGCAGATGCCAGCCTGAAGGCCTATGTTGAAGAGTTTGGTCAGGCAAAATTTGACAACGACCCCAATGCCATTTCTGGGAGCGGTCCCTATCGAATGGAGGTAATGAATGAGCAGGGTGCCATCATGGTCAAAAAGCAAAATTGGTGGGGAGATAAGGTAGCCGACCAATATCCCATGCTGAGGGCTTACCCTAAAAAGCTGGTTTATAAAGTGGTAAAAGATGATCTCACCCTGGAAAATATGATCAAAAACGGGGAATTGGATCTGATAGGAGGCGTCATCAATCCAACGAAATTTTTGGAAATGAAGGCCAATGATTCACTCGCTGCCAAATTTGAGTTTTTAACCCTCGGAACCACCCAATACAACCGCTGGGTACTCAACCACCGCAACCCTGTTTTATCCGACGTTAAAGTGCGTCAGGCACTTACACATATTGTGGACTACGATTATTTTGTAAATCAGGTACAACGTGGCCTGGCCATACGAATCACCGGCCCGATGCCTCCTGACAGGCCCTACTATGCCAAAAATATTCCAATGCCCGATTTCAATATTGCAAAAGCAAAAGCCCTGCTCGCCGAAGCTGGCTGGGCAGACACGGATGGAAATGGCATTCTGGACAAAGTGATCCAAGGAAAAAAAGAACAGCTGTCCTTCAAGCTGATGGCTGCAATGGCTATAAAAACAAACGAATTGTTTGCCAATAGCCTGAAAGAAACCGCCCGGCAGGCAGGCATCGATTTGGTCGTATCCAATACAGACCTCGCTGTGATGAGTGCCGATACACGTAGCGGCAACTTTGACAGCGCTTTGCTTGGTGTAGCCCTTTTTCCGGGACAGGTAGAATACAATCAGCGATTTCACTCAAAAAGCCTGTCTCCCGCAGGCGACAACCGGGCTGGATACATCAGTGCAAAAGCTGACCACCTGATCGAGGCGATTCGGACAGAGCCAGACGCAACAAAACGCAATGCATTGTACCTACAGATACAACAATTGTTTGCGGAGGAGATTCCGGAAGTAGTGCTGTTCGCACCCCTTCAACGCATTATTATCTCCAAAAAATTCGAGCCGGGCATGGAGAGCGGCAACCGCCCCGGCTATTACGAGCATTTTGCCCGAATTAAGCCTTAGAAGTGGAAAGTTTCAAGTTGAAAGTTGAAAGTAACAAGGGGCCTGTGGGCTCAAAACTTGTTACTTTCCACTTGAAACTTGAAACTTTCAACTTGTTACTTTTAACTCTTAGTTTATCCCCCAGATTCGGCCGGGACTTCACTCATGGCATCTACAGAAGCACCCCCAAACTCTGCGTCTATAGCCTTTGAAATCAGCAGTTTACGCGCCTCACTTCGCTCAAAATCCGCTTTTACTGTTTTTTTCTTTCGCTTCATCTCATACTTATCCAGATTGCCTGCTATGGTGTAGTACAGGTTAAACCCACCCTTTTTCTCCGGAAGGGGATCAAGATCTGCGTCGTGTTTTTTTAAACGATTAAGCAGCACCTGTCCGGCATTGACTTTGATCTTATAATCTATGTCATTGTCAAAACTTTGCTCCCCGCTTAAGCTCATGTTCAAAGCATTACTCTGCAGGAACATGACCGGAATATAAACCTTCTGGTCTTTGATCTCCAGATAGTTTTGCATGTCTGTGAACCGGATACGGCGCAAATCTTCCAGGTGGATAAACGTCGAAAAGTCCTCAAACATCTTTACTTTTTGCAATTCACCATTGGTAGCCTGTACGTCAGCCAGGGCCCTCAGACGTTTCATATCCAACTCACCAGCGGCATTCCAGTAGGTCCAAAGCACCACCCTTGCGCTCAATCTACCGCGCATGTTTTCTTCTGTGATCACCTCCTGCCCAAAATTTTCGCATTGGGACAACATGGTTTGAAAGTCGAGATTTCGGGCCGTGATGCGCATTTTGAGCGAAGGATCCAGATCAAAACGGACATTCCCGTCCAGAGCCAGATCGCCTTGCATGGCAGCGGTACTCCCCTGGATATTCAGATTATTGTGGTCAAATTCAAGCCGACCTCCGAAGTTTTTGCCTTCTATTTTCCCATATTTGAAACCCAGGATACTTGCTTCAAACGCACCCTTTAATTTGTCCATGCGTAGGGTCCGGGCGGCAGTTTTTTCTTGTTTCATAGAATCCAGCTGCGCTTCTCCACCGGCCTGAGATGCCGTGGTCTGCACCGAGAACAAGGCTATGATCTGATCCACATCGAAGTTTTGGGAACGAAGTTTGGCGTCAAATTCGAGCAATGCATCCGTCGTATTCAGGGAATCTGAAAAAAGTACTGGGAGTAGATTTTTCGCCTCGCCCTGTAAGGTAAAATCACTTTTTCCTGCCCGGAGCACGAAGCTATCCAGTTGAAATACATTGTCCTCCAGCCGCAAAAAACCAGTCTCCGCAAGCAAAGGCACTTGGTTGTACGTGAGTGCAGCTTTGTCAAACTGAATCTCGCCGGATGCGTTCACCTGGCTAATACTACGCATACTGGTCATGTCAGCATACCGGCCCTGTAAAGTAAGCCGATTGAGGCGCAATAGACCATCGCCTCCTGAGATCAGATCGTTTTCAAAAAGCCCGTAGGCCGCCTCCAAAGGGACTACACCATTGGCCCGAAAATCAATGATCGGATCGTCTAATTGATTTACTTTCAGTGAAAAACTTAAGGATTGCCCGCCGAAATCGCCCTTAAAATCGGCCAGTTCAAATTCCCCGCTTCCATCGGGTTGTGCGTTGTACCGGGCTCGAAATGACACGTTACGGAGCGGACTCTGAAGCTTTTCAGAACTTACTTTCCCGTCGCGCAGCGCCACTTCGAAGCCAATGGCCGGGGTTTCTGTTTTGCTCAGGCGGCCTTTCACCGTGCCACTACAGGAATAATTTCCGGAGCTTTGAAACGTCCGAAAATATTCGTGGTATCCCCCGGGAAGCAAATTAGCGATCATTGAAATATCGCCTTCCTGACTGCTCAGCTTAAAATTCAAATCGGTTGCATCAGGCTTCGATACCGCCAGGCCTTCTACATTGAAAGTATTGCCGCCCAGGCTGAGTTCCACATTTTGGAGCCCATAAACACCCCGCTTCAAATCCACCGCCAAAACTGCATCGTAGCTAAGTTTCTCTCCTGCGAGATAACGACTGCTGTCAGAGTCCAGGCGCTGTATCCTTAGATCTGCCTGACTTGAAAGTCTAAATTGTTGTGCAGAAAAGTTCCCTTGCGCCGTAGCCTGGTTCACCATCATTTCGACCGCCTGTTTTGTGGGCGCGTTGTCATATAGAATCGCTATGTTCCGAAGCTCCGCCTGCTCTATGGCGAGGTGGAGCGTGCTTTCTGTTGCCGTTTTTTTTGTATTTTTTTCCTTTTTGAAAATATCCGTGTTTGATTTTCCCACACGATTAACCACCACCCGGATAGCTCCGTCACGCAGCAGGAAGGAATGGATCTTCAGATCATCGCTAAACAGGCTGAGCAGGTCAAACCGGAAGGAGAGTTCTTTAGCTACCAGAAGTTTTCCTCCCAACGCGTCTTTAAGCTGTACCTCCGACAAGTTGATGGAAGCCTCCGGAAAACCAGACAACAAGGAAAGACTGGAGTCGCCTACCCGGAGTTCGGTTTGGAGACTTTTATTGATCTCAGCCACCAATTGCTGGCTCACTTGTTTGTCAAAAAAAGCAGCAATCACCACCAACAGCAGCAGCAGACTCAAAAAAGCAAAAAGTAAACCCAGCAGAAGTTTACGCCACCAGGGTCGTTTGGGCTTTGGTGTATAAATTGGCGGGACTTCCATTTATAAAGTTACAAGTATTTAAAGTTACAAGAGGCAAGTGGAAAGTTTCAAGTGGAAAGTTTCAAGTGGAAAGTGGCAAGTAGAAAGTTAAAAGTTAAAAAGTTAAAAAGTTACAAGTGGAAAGTTGAAAAGTTGGACATGCCCAGGGTTTTGGAACTTGTAACTTTCAACTTGTAACTTGAAACTTTCAACTTGAAACTATTTTTACTTTACACTAGTAAACCCTTCAATCGCTTTTTTCCAGACTGAATATCCAAGTCCATTCACATGCAGGCCGTCTTCTGTAAATTTGGCTGCAAGATTGCCATTTGCATCCGTTAGTGGAGTTGCAATATCCAGAAAGGGCACTGAAAAATCCCGGGCGATCTGGGCCACCCGGACATTCACTTCCAGGATCGTAGTGTTTTTTACGCCCACATGTCGCACGTCATTATTCACGGGCAGAAGACTTTGTAAATACAGCTCTGTATCAGGCGAATCCGTTCGGATCTTTTGTACGATGGTCCGGTAGATCGTTTCAATTTCCGGCACTGAATTCCCAAAAGCCAGGTCATTCACTCCGATCAAAAGAAAGATCTTCAAGGGTTTGTGCCGCAGTACTTCCGGCAATCGTTCCAACAAAGCTCCCGTGTAGTCCCCGGAAATACCCCGATTAAGTACCGCAGGGTGGTCGCCAAAAAGCTCGTGCCACTCGCCCTGCTCGGTCTGGCTATCCCC
>JBILHS010000179.1:0-7175 GCA_044350425.1 Saprospiraceae bacterium
TCTATGCCCGTATCCAATCCTTCATCTCCACAGTCCGAAAACTCCAATTCAATCCTTTCAATGAACTCTATACCGTGTTATCTGGCGGTATCCCAGAGTATCGGGTCGCCGGAGGCTAACCAGTTACTAGGCTTTAAAGAAGTAGTCAATCGATGCCACTGGGATGTTTTGTACTCTTACATAAGGCGGATTTCCACCACCACATCAAACCCACCCTTCTGCTCAAATATCTCTGCAAATTCCGTTTCCCAGTCAAATGCCAGGTCTCCCGCCACCGCCGGGTCATCAATGAGCGAGTTGCCACACTTAATATTTTGGTCGAGTGAATTGAGTTCGCTGTGGATATTGGCGGTTTTCAGCCAGAGGGCGAGTTTGCTGATTTCTACGGATTCGGCGTTGATGTCAACACCGAAAATATTGTTGGTCAGGATGTTACGACTTAAATCATCTATGGAGTGGTTTCTGGACGAAAGTTGAGCGAGTTTCTCGTTTACCCCCTCGCCTTCCGCGCTGAGGTAATCGAATACCTGAATGAGGAAAGCCCCGGAGCCACAGGCCGGGTCTAGCACTTTGATATTGGCCAGCACTTCGCGGTAGGCTATCCATGCAGCGCGGTGCTTTTCTATGGTGGCATTGACCGCTGAACGACCTTTGGAAGATTTTATGGAATCGAGGTCAGCAAGGCTGAGTTCCGGCAGGGTATCGAATCCAAGGGCCCGTTTGCGGTCGTCGAGCCAGCCGCCCACGGCTTCGCGCACGATGTAGCGCGTGATGTATTCTGGGGTGTAGAAGATGCCGTCTTTTTTACGCTTGCTTTGCTTTGCGGGAACGTGTGGCACACCTTCGAGGTGTGCCACACGTCCGATATCAGCCTTGATTTCCTCTATATCACTGATGCTTTGCTCGAAAATGTGGCCAAGTATGTTGACGTTCAGGTCGGAATCGAAGTCATATCGAGAGAGGCCAAGTATTACTTTGACCATGCTGTCGTCGAGTCTGAGTTCGTCCAATTCGGGGTCGTGTGCAAATAGACCGCCGTTATATCGGTTAATGTTTAGGGCCGGGTTGCCTTTGTCAATAGAGCGGAAAAGTCCTTTGAGCTGCCCCCAAAACCCTTGGCCTTCGCTTGGATCAAGACTCGCATGGGCAGCCTGACGCACTTTTCGAATTATGTCTACCGGAAGCAGGCCCTTGTCTTCGCAGAAAAGGACAAAAATGATCCGGTCGAGGAGTTTTTGGGTTTTCTCAAACAGCAGTAGTTCGGGCTGTTCTGGGTTCTGGACTTTCAGGTGTTGAAAAAGCCGCTGGCGGTATTCCTTGAATTCTTTGTAGAAATCGAGAGAGATGGTTTGCTCCTGTTCGAGTCGCTGGCGATGATAATGTTCGAGGTAACTTTCAGAACCGTGAGGTAGAAGCCGGTCGCGGTGTAGCAAGAACAAAAAACGCCAGAGTTGCTCATCCTGATGGAGTTGCGTAATATGGAAATATTCGTAGCGGCCTTGATCTTGCGCGTGGTAGAGCCGTATTTCGACGAAGTTGCTAACGATGACCCAACGGCAATCCTGGCCAACTTTCGGGACATAACTAAAGGCTTGTTCAACTGGGCTTCGCTTGTCATTTTTCCGGTTCTGAGGTCTGTCTAAGTCAGTACTTGCATCCTTGAGTTCAATGACGGCAATGGTTTTTTGTCCGTTGGGTGTGAAGAAACCAAGATAGCCGTCAGCTCGGGTAGCGTCCACTTCAGTGGTTTGCTCATAATCAAGTTCCCAATCGTTTCGCCCAATTTTGGTATGGTATCCGAGGCATCCGGCAAAGAAGGTGCTGAGGAATTCCTTTTGCAATTGGATTTCGCTTTGCTTGATGATCGTGCCATTATTAAAGGATGCCTGCCAATCGGCTACATGCTGTCGGATTGCGAGGAGTGTTGGAGATTCACGCAGCAAATCGAAATGTTTTCCAACTTCGCGGAGGTATTTTGCAGTAAAGATTTCTCGGTGTTGCATGGGGCGAAGATAGATTTTTGGGATTAAAAAAAAAAGCGTGGCACACCTTGGAGGTGTGCCACGCTTTTCAACAATCAAAACCGCCAGCCAGCCATCACCACCGGTTGTGCCCACAATCCACGAAATATTACAGGTGGACGTGGTGACTTATAAGGAACCACCAGATTCCCACCCGCACTCACACGCCCCTTCAGAAAAAAGTGCTTACCCCCATTTGCGAACAAATCCAAGATCGTAAGTAACGCCGCCGATCCAATCGTCTTTCCTTCGCATCCTTCGCGTTTGTTCGTAAACAGCAGACTCCCGATCTATTCTTATGGTATATGGGTAGGTACCGGTAATCCAAATGTCTCGTGTTTGCTTTTCCAGACGCGTTTCTCCTTTTATTTCAAAATACCGGATAGCGGCAATCATGAAACCTGGTTGAAGGAAAAATCGCCAATTGCTACGTTCCTTTTTAAAATCGAATCTTCAGCCCAATCTAAAATTGGTTGATCGCAGTAGCAAAAAATCAGGCACTTCCGGGAGTGCCTCGGAATCCTCGTATTGCCACCCGGTAGAGCTGACCAATTTGCCACGGTAGTCGAAAGTATCCAGTTTGCGCTGCAAATAATGAATGATATAGTCACCATTGAACAACCAATCCGGTTGTTTTTCATGTTTTTGAAACCCAATAGAGAGTTCGAGGCTTGATTTTGGGTTGAGTTGAAACTCGTAAGCCAGGCGTCCCCCCTTTTGGTTTAAAGCAGTCAGGTCCGTTTTTATCGAATGACGGCCTTGGGCAAAAAGAGGGATGGGCAAGGAAAAAAGCAGCCAACAGATTATTTGCTTTGTCATCACTTGAATGGGTTAGAGAAACGAGGGTCGACAGTAATGGCCTGGTCCGTAAAGGTGTTAAGGAAAGCGATCAGATCCTGTTTCTGTGTTTGATTCAGGTTCAGGTTGCCATCATGAAGCATTTTAGGGTGCAGGTTGGGGTGTGGCTTTACCTGGTCGCTATAAAAATCTACCACCGCTTGTAGCGTTTTGAAACGTCCGTCGTGCATATAGGGGGCAGTCAAAGCGATGTTGCGCAACGAAGGCGATTTGAACACTCCGATATCTGAAGGATTGCCGGTCAGTTCTGCCAGGCCTTTATCTTTGTACTCAAGGTCCAATCCGTTGCAGGCTGCAAAAACTTCCTGAAAGGGACGGTAGTAGGCACATTAAACAGGTCCATAGCTACTTCCAATGACCGGTCTATGATCGCATCATGACTTCCCATAGCCCCTACAAACGCTTGTAAGCACTCAAGAACCTGGTCTTCTGTCGGTTCAAAATTGCCATATACCTGCTGCCAGAGATAAGGATAATAGTCCAGCGTTTTGATCCTGTCCACCACGCTTTGCATCTCTATACCCATTTCCAGGGGATTCCCAAAGGTCTGACGACTCTGAGATGCGACATCCCCGGCACGTTCATCCCAAAAAAGCATAGGCGTTTTGCCATTGATCATACTATAATGTGTGGAGAATGAAGCCACATTGGCGAGTGGTTGGGAATTCCGAGCGGTGAACTTCCCTTCAATACCAGTGCTGAAAGCCACATTGTCTGAGAAAGCAAGATTTTGCTTGTGACAGGAAGCACAAGAAACGGAGCGGTCTTTGGAAAGCTTTTTATCGTAAAATAAAACCCGCCCCAAACCAGCCTTCCGATCATCTGCTTGTATGACTTCCATACCTAAAACCCCCATATAGCTGGGAAGTGTACGATGATAATTATTTTCAAGAGGTGCTCCGTATAGTGCCTTCTCGGTATTGAGCAGATCAATCGCATGGGTGATGAATCGCTCAATGATCTTCATGCCCAGGGCGACTGGGGATGTATCGTAGTCGGTATTGACAATGGCGCTCAATTTCGACTCGACAGACCACTGGTATTGCAGGCAGTAGTATGGGCGGATTGATTTCCATGTATGCTTTCTCAGAACGCCAGGATATATTTGCAAAGGCTGGTATTTTAAGTCCTGCCTTCTGGTTTGCCGGCAATGAGTCTTCAAATCATGTGGCAACTCATTTCAAACAAGGCAATTCCAGGGTATACTTTCTGGCCGGTGCCGACGAAGAAGACAACGGAAACCTATCGAACTACGTGGTTGAAGACATGGAAGCCGTAGCCAATGCCCTGAGCACTACTGGATTCAGTCAAGACGAAAGGTCGTTTAATGTCATTGCGGATGGCAAACATGCTGAATGGTTCTGGGCTCGGGAATTTCCAGATGCGTATCAATGGCTTTTTGCAGATTTCACCTCGTCCAGCAGCGAACCAGAGCATGCTTCAACTACTTTGGAAATATTCCCAAATCCATCTAGTACCTGGATACGTTTCGCCGAAGTGGAATCAGGTGAAAAAATCCGATACCTTATTATAGGTAGCGATGGAAAAATATGGAGTGACTCCACACTTCAAAGCAACGAACCTGTTTGGACTGGAGCCCTGCCAGCGGGCTTCTACTTTGTAAAAGCCCGCAAAGAAGGGATGGAATGGAAAATTGCACGCCTGGTGAAACAATAGAGGGTTAAAGGAAGCTCAGAGTGTGTTTTGTCCGCATTCCGACATGTTTGCTTCATACTAAACATAAGTACCCTTTCAGTTGTCTGGTTGTAGAGGTTCTTAATACCCTCCTAAATCTTATTTTACCAACTTAAACCAAGCCCCCTTTTGTACCTTTGCACTCGAAATGAGCGACGTTATCCATCATGAGTGCGGCATTGCCGTACTTCGGCTTCTAAAGCCCCTCGAATTTTATCAGAAAAAATACGGCACAGCCTTTTATGGTGTTCAAAAGATGCAGCTTCTGCTGCAGAAAATGCGCAACAGAGGGCAGGATGGTGCTGGTATAGCTACCATTAAGCTAAACCCACAGCCAGGCACCCGATACATCAGCCGAAAGCGATCGAATGCGCCCAATTATCTCGCCGATCTCTTCGATATGGTATGGGCAAGGCTGAATGCGGCGCCACCTGAATATCAAAATGATACAGCCTGGCTAAGAGAAAATATGCCTTACATGGGCGAGGTGCTGATGGGACACTTGCGTTACGGCACACATGGAGACAATTCGATCGAACTTGTCCACCCATTTCACCGTCAAAACAACTGGATCAGTCGGAATCTGCTATTGGCAGGCAATTTCAACATGACCAATGTGGATGAGTTGTTTCAAGAGTTGGTTGAATTGGGTCAATATCCCAAAGAAAAAAGTGACACGGTCACTGTGCTTGAAAAACTCGGTCACTTTCTGGATGATGAGGTACAGCGCCTCCACACCTGGTATAAACCTGACGGCCATTCTAACCCGGACATCAACCAATTGATCTTCGAGGCCCTGGATATACAACGCCTATTGCGTCGCGCCAGTAAAAAATTTGATGGTGGTTATGTGTTGGGGGGAATGATTGGGCATGGTGATGCATTTTTGATGCGTGACCCCAATGGTATACGTCCGGCGTATTGGTATCAGGACGATGAAATCGTAGTAGGAGCCTCTGAACGTCCAGCCATTCAGTCCGTGTTCAATGTCCGGTTTAAGGACATGAAAGAACTCAAGCCTGGGCATGCTTTGATCGTAAAATATACCGGCAAAGTGGAGGAGCTTCCATTTCTTGAACCTCGTGAACGCCGTGCATGTTCCTTTGAGCGTATCTATTTCAGCAGAGGGAATGACCGCGAAATTTACAGGGAACGCAAAAAGCTGGGCGAACTCCTTGCCCGCCCAGTCCTTGAAGCTGTCAACTTCGACTTGAAGCACACCGTATTCAGCTACATACCCAATACCGCAGAAGCTGCCTTTTATGGTCTCATGGAGGGCCTTGAATCAGAACTCAATGTTTTGAAACAGGAAAAGATTCTAGCATTGGGCAAAAACGTCACACCGGAAAAGGTAGCTGAAATACTTGCCGTCAGACCACGCAACGAGAAGCTGGTCCATAAAGATGACAAGCAGCGCACTTTTATCGCAAATAAGAAGGTACGTAATAATATGGTAAACCATGTTTACGACGTGACCTATGGCATTTGCCAGGACGATAAAGACACCCTAGTATTATTGGACGACTCCATTGTTCGCGGTACCACCTTAAGAGATAGTATTGTAAGCATCACAGCACGCCTGCGTCCCAAGCGGATCATCATACTAAGTAGTGCACCACAAATACGATATCCGGATTGTTATGGTATTGACATGAGTAAGATGCGCGACTTTGTGGCATTCCAGGCACTTGTTGAACTTTTAAAGGATACCAAGCAAGAACATTTACTGCAAGAGACCTATTTGCGTTGCAAAAATTCTGAACATCTGCCAGTAGAAGCTGTGCAGAATGAGATCACCGGGCTTTATGATCTATTCGAGTACCAGCAGATCAGCGACAAAATTGCACAACTGGTTCGTCCGACTGATCTTAAGCCTGAATTAATCCTGATATTCCAGAATCTAGAAGGGCTACACGCATCCTGTCCTAAAAACAGCGGTGATTGGTATTTTTCAGGCCAATATCCTACACCTGGCGGCAACCGGGTTGTAAACCGTGCATTCATGAATTACATTGAAAATAAGGACGAGCGGGCATATTAATTTGGCCACTTGTCTGATCGGGAGCATCTGAGATAAAAAGATACGATTGTCTTTAGGGGTTCAAAACGTTCTTCTGCATTGATTTTCAGCACTTCAGCTTTAAAGCCACCTCAATTGCTGTTTGCCGGAATAAAGTTTTTTAGAAAATAATTAGCAAAGGGCTTGGTAGAATAAAATTCGTTTGTACCTTTGCACCCGCTTTGATAGACAACGTGATTTGAAGATTAGGTTTTGAGACAAGACAAGTGTGATGCAGAGAAAAAGAGGCAGAAAAAAAGTTTAAAAAAAAGATGTGATTTGTTTGGTTGGAAGTTTTTAAGTTTGCTACCTTTGCGGCCCGATAACAAGGAAGATTGATGAGAAAAGAATGGGAGTAAAAAGTTGCTCCTTTTAAAATTTGATAGTGATTGCCACGCTAAGTGGTTTTTCTATAAAGAGTTCATTGACGTACTGACAGTAGAAGGAAAAGAGATGGTAGGAAAGTGCAGAAACAGGTAATGGAAAGCTGTTGAAAAATGGTTGAGGAATAATGTTACCCACTCTGGTTTACTGGAGTGGTG
>JBILHS010000180.1:0-7157 GCA_044350425.1 Saprospiraceae bacterium
TTCAAACGGGTTCAAACTCCCTTCTTTGCCCCACGCGGCGAACAGGAAATGGACATCCGTCAGGTCCTGAAGTTCTTATCCGAAGACCACAAGCAGGAATCCGGCGGCGGACGTGCTTTTGACACCTATCTGCCTACCCGCAAGATGTCGATCCCGGTGAACAAGCAATGGTTCCTGGACAATAAGCTGGTCGCTGGCTCTGATTCCAGCCTGGTGGACACCCTGCACATTGACCTGGGCAAGGACAAAAAATACATCATCAAGGATGAGTTGGCTATGCTGGACATCGTTTCCTCCAACCTGGGAAAACGACCCATTTACTGGGCCGTTACCTGTCGGGAAGATAAACTGCTGGGTCTGGAAGACTACCTGCAGTTGGAAGGTCTTAGCCTTCAGATCGTGCCCAAAAAGGTTAAAAGTTCCATGGAAGCCTATGGCATCATTGGTTCCGGTGGGGTAAATACAGACCAGATGTATCAAAACATCATGGAAAAGTGGAAGTGGGGCAATTTTGACAAGCAGCGGTCTTTTGTGGATCGTTCCTACATGCCAAGCCTTCAGACCATGCGGGTAAGTATCATTCGTCTGGCTCGTCAACTGGTGGTAGAAGGTAAAAAGGATAAAGCTATTGCGCTCGTAGACAAGTACTTTGAAGTGTTCCCGCAAATGAACTTTCAATATGATCAGTTTACAGCCTTTATGACCGATATCTACGCACTTGCCGGCGAAAAAGCAAAAGCAGCAGCGAAGATCCGGGAGATTGCAGACCAGATGGAGCAGCAGTTTAAATTCTACAACTCGCTGGATGCAGACTTCAAGAAAGGGTACAAACAGGACAGTGATTACACCACATCAACCGTGCAGAACCTGATCAAAATGGCTGCCTCTATGGAAGATGACGCCCTTTTCCAGGAGCTTCAAACCAAGTTCCAGCCTTACATCGGTACCCTGCCTACCAAAGGCGGGCAACCAGGCATTCAGAATTAATACATCCTCTTGAACAGTTCATTTATCATTCATAACCCAATCACTACATAACAATGGCACATTTCAAACGTACCGCCTCCGCCACCTGGAATGGCACCGGAGCAGAAGGCTCTGGCTCACTCAGTGGACCTTCCGGAGTGCTGGACAATACACCATATTCAGCTGCTAAACGCTTTCAGAATGAAGATGGCAAAGCGGGCACCAACCCGGAAGAGCTCATCGCTGCAGCCCATGCGGGTTGCTACATTATGGCGCTTAGTTTTCAACTATCCGGCGCAGGATTTACGCCTACGGAACTTCGTTGCACGGCCAGCATCAATATGGAAAAAGGAGACAGCGGATGGGGATTTGAAAAGATCACCCTGCAGCTCGAAGCAGAAGTTCCTGGTATCGAAACAGAAAAATTCCTTGAACTCGCCAATGCCGCTAAAAATGGCTGCCCGGTAAGCAAGGCGCTTTCTGCGGTACCTATTGAATTGGAAGCGAAACTTGTTTGAGTTTCAAGTTACAAGTTTAAAGTTACAAGTGGGTTCCAAGCCTGGGATTTTAAAGTTGAAAGTTAAAAGTTGAAAGTGGGTTCCAAGCTTGAGTCTTGCAACTTTTGACTTGGATCCTTGGAGACCTAAGCTTGGAACCCACTTTCAACTTTTAACTTTCAACTTGTAACTATACCCCCTTAAATGAAATAAATATGAAACAGCTCCTCCTTTTGGGACTGGCACTTGTTTCTTTCAGCCTTGCTGCACAAAGCCCCTGGCCGCGCAGCAAGGCTGGTTTTTTTGTGCAGGCTGCCTGGCAGACCATTCCCACCTACAACGCGGTCTTTGAATCCCTGAATGACCTTACCATTCAACCCGATCGAGAGATCACAGAAAACACTTTCCAGCTCTACGGGGAATATGGTTTGACGCGTCGGAATACGGTCTTTGCTTCTTTGCCTATAAGATCCCTGAAAAGTGGTGATTTTATACCGCAGCATTTTGAAATGCCTGAAACGGCTGAAGGGCACATTCGGGGCCTTGGAAATGCTTCTTTGGGCTTGAGGAGCGCCATTTTAACCGGCAAACTCAGACTCACCGGTACGCTTCGGTTTGATTTGCCGACCAACCGTTACGATGAAGCCACCGGCCTGCGCACCGGATATAATACCTGGTCCATACAGCCCATGCTGAGCACCGGCATGGGGCTGGGAAGATGGTATTGGTTTACCCATGCCGGTTATGGATTCCGGACCCGAGGGTACAGCGATGTGATCAATACCGGAGGAGAGATCGGTTTAAAAACCTGGAAATTTTGGTTGGTCGGATTTACAGAACTCGTTTATTCGATGGAAAACGGCAGCGTTAGCCTGCCCATTCGCAACCGGATCAAAAACTCCTTCGTAGATAGACAAGGCTGGTGGTCGCTGGGCGCAAAAACCATTTTTGAGGCCAATGCGCATTGGGGATTGACGGCCTCTTTCGCTGGCGCAGGCTGGGCGCAGTTTGTGCCTAAAAGTCCCGGAATTAGTCTGGGCGTCTATTTTAAGCAAAAGTGAGACCCTGCTTATTTACGTTTTGTTATCAAATAACTCGTTTGAGCGACTAAAAACCGACGCTCGTCGGGAAACAGATAGATCCTACCCTACCATTTGTCCACATTTGTGCTTGAATGGAAGATTAAAACAAGCATTTTAACAATGAACCACCGATAAACATCCATTCTTTTGATCCCGGTGGTGGTTGACAACTTATTTAAACCATGCGCAGAAATCACGAAATTGACTACAAGATCTACGGCGAAGAGATGCAGTGTGTAGAAGTGGAACTGGATCCACAAGAGACCGTTATTGCCGAATCCGGCAGTTTCATGTTTATGGACAACATGGTTGAGATGGCCACGGTATTCGGCGATGCAAGCGACCGCACAGAAGGTTTTTTTGGGAAACTTTTGACCGCAGGCAAACGGGTACTGACCGGTGAAAGCCTGTTCATGACCACTTACACCAACCATGGCGGTGAAAAACAACGCGTCACCTTCGCCGCACCTTACGCCGGGAAGATCGTTCCCCTGGACCTGCGTGCCCTGGGCGGTAAGGTCGTTTGCCAGAAAGATGCCTTTTTATGTGCCGCCAAAGGGGTACAGATCGGGATCGAGTTTCAACGCAAACTGGGAACCGGCCTTTTTGGTGGAGAGGGTTTCATCATGCAAAAACTGGAAGGCGACGGACTGGCGTTCGTGCATGCCGGCGGATATATTTTTGAGCGTGAGCTCCGGGCAGGCGAGACCCTCCGGGTAGACACCGGTTGTATCGTAGCTTTCACCCAGGATGTCAACTATGATATCCAGTTTGTAAAAGGGATCCGCAATATGGTCTTTGGCGGCGAAGGCTTGTTCTTTGCAGTGCTGCGTGGCCCCGGCAAAGTATGGCTTCAATCGCTTCCGGTAAGCCGTCTGGCAGCCAAACTAGCCTCCTACAGCAGTGGTGGCAAAGAAGAAGGCAGCATCCTGGGCGGTCTGGGCCGGATGGTGGATGGCGTTTAGGTTAAACCGGACATGCTGTTCAATAACCAAGCTTAACAAAAAAAACGAATTACTTCCTTATGCTAAATGTGCTCATCGTAGACGACGAACCACTGGCACTTGATGTGCTTGAAACCTACATCTCCCAAATGCCGGAATTGCGCCTTGTGAAGCGTTGTTCTAATGCACTTGAAGCCAATGATGCGCTGAAAAACAATCCGATAGACCTGATGTTTCTGGACATTCAGATGCCTCAACTTACCGGCATCGACTTTGTAAAAACACTCAGCGATCCGCCCATGATCGTGTTTACAACGGCCTATCCCAATTACGCCATCCAGGGTTTTGACCTGAATGCACTGGATTACCTGTTAAAGCCCATTTCACTGGAGCGCTTCATGAAATCGGTTAATAAAGCCGTAGAACAGGCAGACCTGGCCAATGCAGAGCACAGCCAGAGTGGTGCGCCAGCGGTCAATGACGGACTGGACTTCTTTTTCGTGAAAGCGGATAAAAAGCTGGTGAAGGTCAATTTTGATGACATCATCTACATCGAAGGATTGAAAGACTATGTCATCATCCGTTTGCAGCAGGGACGTGTCATCACGCTTCAAACCATGAAAAACCTGGAGGAACGACTTCCTAAAAACCTTTTCCGGCGCATACACCGCTCGTTTATTGTGGCCATGGACAAGGTTTTGGCGATCGAAGGCAACATGGTAGAAGTGCAGGAAAAAGACAAACCCAAGTTGCTGCCCATTGGCAAAAATTACCGCGATGATCTGTTGAAATTGATTGAAAAAAAGCGGCTGTAAATCAAAGCGGGTGTTTTATGTGTAGACCTCGGAGGTTTTGGAAACCTCCGAGGTCTACACATAAAACACCCGCTTTGATTTACAGAAACTATCTCCTTTGAATATACCCCATCACCGCTTCCAGATTGGACTCCCCCACCGGAATCTCCCAGGGACCGATCTTTAGTTCCCGGTTACGAATCGACTCGATCCGGCGCAGATGGACAATAAATGATTTGTGCACCCGCATAAACTCCTGTCCAGGCAATTTTTCCTCGATGCCTTTCAAGGTAGATTTGGTCAAAACCGGTCGGCTCACACCCGCCAGGTAGATCTTCACATAATCCTTCATGCCCTCAATGTGTGTGATCTCCGACACCGTAATTTTTACCAGGGAATATTCAACGTTTACAAAGAAGAAGTCAGAGTCCTCCGCAGCAGGCGTTGAACCTGCTGCCAGGCTTTTCTGCTTGATATCCAGCGCCTTATAGGCCGCCCTGACAAATCGTTCCAGCGGTACAGGCTTCATCAGGTAATCCACCACATCCAGATCATAACTTTCTACTGCATAATTGGAATAAGCGGTCACAAAGATCACCATGGGCTTCTGGGGCAGCGTTTCTAAAAATTTCGTGCCCAGCATCCCCGGCATTTGTATGTCCAGAAACATCAGATCCACCGACTGCTTTTGAAGCACTTCCATCGCCTCGAAGGCGTTTTTGCAGGTACCGACCAATTCCAAAAAGGGCACCTGCTGAATGTTGTCTTCCAGCATTCTACGGGCTAGACTTTCATCATCAATGGCCAGGCAGGTAAGCTTCATGGGTTGGTGAGTGGTGGATTGGTTATTGGTGGATTGGTGGATTGGTGGATTGGACGCGATCATTGATTTAAGAAAATTTGACAATCACATCTACCATCTTGTAACCCCCGTACTTTAGTCGGAGGGCAAAGTCTGATTTATCCACTTTTCGGATAAACTCCCCTTTAGGGGTAGGGGGTGCGGCCAGGCTTTAACACTGATATTCCAATACTCCCGTTTAAGTAAATACAATGCTTAGACGTGCCTCAAACCAACCTTCCTTTTCTCCGATTTCAAGTTGATGTGCATCCGGATAAAGCAATTCCAGTCGACGCCGCACATTTTGCAAACCAATTCCTGAATTATGATCCTTGTCCGCGGAACCTTCCGGGGTGATCTTATTCCGGACTACAAATGACAGCTGTTTTTCTGTCATATTCACCAAAATATCGATTACCGGCGATTCCACCAGACCAACACCATGCTTGAAAGCATTTTCAACAAAGGGGATCATCAGCATCGGCTCAATGACCTGCGCTGCCACCTGGCCTTCCACCCTCAAGCGAATCTCTACATCCTCTTCAAAACGGATCTTTTGAAGTTCAATGTAATTCTTCAGATAACCGATCTCTTTTTCCAGCGGTATCTGCGATTGCCCGCTCTCATACAACATATAACGCATCAGCGCCGAAAGCTGCAAGGTAACGGACTCGGCCTGTTCTGACTTGGAGCGTATGAGGTAAACAATGCTATTGAGAATGTTGAAGATGAAGTGCGGGCTGATCTGTGAACGCAGGAATGAAAGTTCGGATTTGAGCCGCTCCTGCTGTTCTTCCTGACGCAGTTTTTCTTCATTTAAAGTATGCCGAACCAGTGCATAACCGATGCCCAATGCGGCCGCAAAAAACACCTGCACCATACCCCGGAACATATGAAATGCAACACCCTTGTGGTCTGGAAAAAGCAACCAGTTCTTCATAAAGCCCTGCAGGATGATGAACAAAAGCGACAAGCCCAACACCGTGAGCAGGTATGTTTTCAGCTTTTGCTGCCGCAGCAACTTGGGCCCCAACCACTCCGCAATCAAAAAAAACAGGAGCACATTCGTGATCGAGGCGGGCATGATCTTCACGAATAGTTGACGATGTAGCAGATCATCATCATCGATCATAAGGAACGGCAAAGCAAGCCAGACTGCCCAAAAAAAGAGGAGCAAAAGCCGACGAGCCATCGGTTGGACAAGTTTGCCTCTCTCGGTTGTGATCATGACTGCGTTTGGATTCATCCGTTAAAGGTAGGCTGGTTCAAAATCTTTGCAGATGTAGGTGGCGACCAAACTGCTAATTTGGGCGATGTAAGTGGATTTTGTGGGCCTCCCCTGGGCGGGCCTCCCCCGGCCTAAAGGCCACCCCCTCCATGAGGAGGGGGATTGCTCCGAGCTTGGGATTGTTTATTGGGGAATGTGATGGTCGGTTGCTTCAGAGGGTTATTTTTTAACGTGGCCTATCTCCAATATCAAGAGCGGAGCCGCCCCACTCCTCATGGAGGGGGTGGCCTTTAGGCCGGGGGAGGCCGCTCGGGGGAGACCCGCCGTCGCCACAAACAGGCTTTTCATCTACTCTCCGTTTTTAAGAAAATTACGCGTTGTTCCTTTGTGCCATGAAAAAATTCCTCCGACCCTTCCTTTACAGCCTTTTAGCTTTGCTCCTATTGGCTCAATTGTATCGCCCGGCGCGCAATCTCTCCAATGACCAAACCAACCACGTATCCACTAAATACGCTGTCCCGAACGAAGTAGAGGCGATTTTGAAGCCCGCCTGCTATGATTGCCACAGCAACCTGACCCGATATCCCTGGTATGCAGAAATTCAACCAATAGCATTCTGGCTGGCCAATCATGTCAATGAGGGCAAACGCGAGTTGAACTTTTCGACCTTCACCAGCCGGCGACTGGCGGTCCAGAATCATAAATTCGAAGAGATCATAGAGATGGTCAAAGAAGGCGAAATGCCCCTCAACTCTTATACCTGGACCCATGGTGATGCAAAACTCAGTGAACAACAACGACAAAC
>JBILHS010000094.1:0-23994 GCA_044350425.1 Saprospiraceae bacterium
CAGGCAAATGAAGTATCCACCCGGTATCGATTTGGGTTAGCCGGATCAGTCAACACCCAGACGGAGGAGCCCAAAGCAATTTGATCGACCGTTTTTTTGCTACTTAGCTCACTTTAAAAGGGAACCTGAAATGGGGTACAAATTATTTGGCCTACATATTCATGCGTTAATGGTTTGGACGCGGCACTGGTTTTATGCCCTTTTTAAGGTTCTGTTTTGGATGCATTCCTGTTCAAAATCCATTCTCATCATATATAAACACTTTGCCAGCCGTTGAGAACGGCCAATCATCGGTTCGGAAAGGCAACGCAGGCAAGCCTTCAACATTATACAAATCCAAGTGCCCGGGGTTGTCTGCCCAGGCATAACGCACTGCCACTGGCTGGGATACATTCGGCGAATAAACCACAACTGAATTCCCCTCTATAAAGGCTCTTGCCCAGTGAAATTTTTTATCCGAGCCCGCGATAGAAAAGCCCCTGAGGTAACCATATTTGTCTTTTGAGGATAGTCCGCTGCCGATAGAAGTGAAGAAAATTCTAATTTTGTCCCCCTCTAATTGCATCGATTGAAAGACGGGACCTGAATAGACCAGGTCTTCACCATAGGCGATTTTTCGGGCAGCCAACCCAAGTCGTACGCCTACGTCCAATTTATTTTTAGGGTGAATATTATCGGCTTCCCCAAGATCGATGGCCGTTACGATTGCGGTATTAGGCAGGCTCAAAGCGCTCATTTGCGAGGCTCGGAGTTCCGCCCATTCGCTCTCGTTCGGCACTGTTTGTTCCGGGTAGTAATTGGCCAATTGCACAACAAGAAAAGGGAAATCGCCCTGGCCCCATTGTTGCCGCCAGTCCTTTATCATAGCAGGCAAAAGTGCAGCATATTCCTCCGAGTGCGCGACATTCGACTCGCCCTGGTACCAGATCGCCCCCCGAATGGCAAAAGGTTGGATCGGGGCTATGCTACCATTATAAAGCAATGCCGGATGGGTAAAAAAACTTCCGTTTGCAATTTCCGGCTTTGGGAACTTTGCGGGGTCGATCTGAACGCCAGGCTTGTATTTCCACTTACCCACCAGGATGGGATTGCCCCAAAAAGCATTGGTATATATCCCGCCTTTGCTACCTACGTCGAAAACACGGACGACCAGTACATTGCCTGTGGGTTTTAAAATATTGGCTTTGAAAAAGTAATTTCGCCAGTTGCGACAACCAAAACTCTCTCCAATCTTCACGCCGTTTACCCAGGCGATGTCATAATCGTCAATTTGATTGAGGGCGATGTTAAAATCTTCACCGTTGAAACCCGCCGGCAAATCAAATTCCCTCCGTAACCACACCGAACCATCGTAGTTTTCCAGGCCTACATCCTCCCAAAGGTTCGGGATTTCAATGTCTTTCCAGTCAGAAACATCCGTGCTCGTGTCTTGCCAGTTTTGGGCGATCCCAGGGTCATTTTTGAAATAATAGGCACTATCCCAAGTCTGCCGGAACTTCACCAGATCAGCATTTATCTGTGCAAAATTTTTACCTGATGATTCTATTTGACTGACCACTTCCTGGAATTGAGGAAATTGCTTCAAGGCGCCAGCACTCATCCAGGTTTCAATTGATGTTGCGCCCAGATTGCTGCTAATCAATCCGATGGGAACTTTTAATTGCTCGTGGAGATACCTGCCAAAAAGGTATGCCGTTGCAGAAAAACCCTCAACAGACGCCGTTGACGCAACCTGCCACCAACCATTTTTAACCTCTTTTTTAGGCAAATAATCAAGGTCAAAATACACGCCGAAAAGCCGTACATCCGGCAAATTGTCCAGCAAAGAATCGGCCTTGAGGCCGAAATCCCGCAATGTCCATTGCATGTTTGATTGCCCGGCACACAGCCAGACTTCGCCAAAAAGAACGTCGTGCAGGATGATTGTATCTTTTCCAATCACGGTCATTTCAAAAGGCCCTCCGGCAGCCTGAGGAGCAAGGCGAAGCTTCCAATTTCCGTCGGCGTCGGCTTTCGATTTCACCGTTTGTCCGCCGATCCGAATCGTCACTTTCTCCCCGGGAGTTGCCCAGCCCCAGACGGGCACTTCCACCCCCCGTTGCAGCACGATATGATCGCTGAAAAGCTTAGGCAAGGTGACATTTGCCTTTATTTCTACTCCTATTGTTAGGAAAAGGCTGAAAAGAAGAATCGTCCTGAACTTAATTCCAGTGTAAATCGACATGGGAAAGGTGGTAAAAATGTTGATTGGAAAATTTAGTATGTGCAAACATACTAACGATTCAGAAGCATGCTCTACTTTTACCCGAAAGAAATAATGCTGATTTTTTCATGAAATACAACATGTGCAAATTTTTGCCCTTAAAAGGGTTCTGTCTGCTTTCTATCTGGCTGGCTTCTGCCTGCAGCCATAAAACAGGATTAAGCATCACAACCTCCAACTCCAACGCAGGGCAAATAGAAAAATCCACTGCCGCACCTGAATGGGATAATTTGTTTATCCGAAATACTGGCTGGTTTGGAGGTGACGGCATTTTTGCGATCCCAATGGACGGAGCAGAATTTCGTCCTGCTACCGCTAAAACAAAAACCTTATTTGTTTTCAGCGACTCCGTAGTGGCTGATACGATTGGAGAGACCATCCAAAGGAAAGATTTCACCATGGTACACAACTGCATCGCCTATCTTGACGGCAGTGAGCCAGACCCGTCCAAATTTAAGTTTTTCATCAACAAAGACGCCGAAGGCAATCCGACCTCCCTTTTTGTTCCAACCACACCCCATGCAAGACCCAACGAATACTATTGGCTCGGAGACGGATTTGTCAATGTGGAGATGGACAGTACCCTGTATATTTTTGCATATCCGGTAAAAGACACCCTTATTCCGGGATCCTTCTTCGAATTTGATCAGGTGGGCGTAAACCTGATTGCCATTCCTAAAGGCAGCAAACCGCCATATACAGACCAGCGGCAATTGGAAACTCCATTCCTATTCCCCCTGGAAAAGTGGAATAAGGTTACCATGGGCAGTGGTATTTTAGTCAATACCACCTGGGCCGGGGCTCCCAATCCGGACGGTTATCTTTATATTTTTGGAGTGGGTGGTATGAACAACGGACTGGTCGTAGCACGGGTGAAGCCCAAAGAATTCGAGCAATTTGACCAATGGGAGTTCGCTAAAGGCAGCGAATGGACAAAGGATTACCTGCAAGCAAAACCCGTTACACGCCTCGTTTCCAATGAATTGAGTATGAGCCCAACGGCCGATGGGCGTTTTGTGCTTGCACATCAAGTTTCAGGAATAGAGCATGATGTTGCGGTGCAGATTTCAAAAAGTCCAGCAGGGCCTTTCTTTCCGCTTCGCAAGGTGTGGCAGTGCAAGGAATGGGAATCGGATTTGGACTATTTTTCATATAATGCAAAGGGCTTTCCACACCTATCCAAACCCGGCGAACTGCTGATTGCCTATAATGTCAATTCCTTTGATTTTTGGAAAGACATCTTAAAAGAACCAAGGCTTTGCCGCTCGCGGTTTTTTCGGGTAAAACTTTAGAAAAAAGAAAAGCCTTCTGCTTCGGAACAATTCACCTTGTAGGTGGCTCCACCTTGCTTTGCAAAGCGAAAATACTGGCCCTTCAAGAGGCTTTTAAAGCGTCCAAAGCCAGGTTTAATCCTGTACTAAAGGTCGGTTCTAAAGTTTTCAATACAGGAGAAATCAAATTGGTTTGTAGGAATCTGCCTACCTTTCGAGTCTCATTTATTTCTATTAAAATCTTGTATGACAGTCTCTTATTTAAAGATTTGCCATTCCATTGTCATCGTCTTTTTTTTGCTTGGGCTTACCATGACCCCTGCGTGCAAAGACGAAACCGACGACTTTACTTCTGGAAATTTTTATCCTATTGATCCCAATACGGTAATACCGGATACGACGAAAGACACCACCATCGTAGTGGTGCCAAGCTGTTGGGAAGCCCCCATTTCTGTGAGTTTAGCAGCGGATTTCAATCAACTTTTTACGCGCTATGGCGGTGGTTGGACCGGCGGCGACGCCACCTACTCCATCCCTTTGCCGGATGGGCGCGTTCTGTGGCTATTTGGCGATAGCTTTACGGGCAGTGTAAAACCAGACCGGAGCCGGCCAGGCAGTCCATTTAAACGAAATGCGTTTGTGGTACAGGATGGCAATAATTTGACCACTTTGACTGGTGGCTCCTCTGCTTATTTAGTTCCTGCTGATGCCGGTTGGTGGTATTGGCCTGGTCACGGATTGGCTCATGGCGACACATTGCAAGTGCTCATGTTCGGCTTTAAATCAACGGGCGGCGGTGCCTGGGACTTCGCTTATGCCAGTCTGGATGTGGCTACTTTTCATTTGCCTGATTTTACGCTCATCTCCCTTGAGCGCAAGGTGACCGACCCTGCAACCAATTATGGAGCTTGTATTTTGGAAGACGGCGGCTATACATATCTATATGGTGCAGAGAAGGTTGGACTTTCAAAATTTATGCATGTCGCACGTGTGCAAGGCCATGATCTGAACGGCATTTGGGAATATTTCAATGGGATAGACTGGACAACGGATCCGGTGCAAAGCGCCAGAGTATTTGCGAATGTTTCTGACCAGTTTTCGGTATTCAAACAAAACAGTAAATTCTATCTTTTGACCCAGCACCACATCTTTGGCAGTGAGATTTATATCTATGATTCCGATCATCCGGCTTTAGGTTTCGACCACAAAAGAACCGTGTATTGTACGCCTCAATCTAACCAAGGGAACCTCTTTACCTACAATGCTTTTGCACATACGGAATTTTCGAGCAATGGGGAATTATTGGTATCCTACAATGTGAACAGTTTTGTGTTTGCGGATGTATTTTCAAATGCTGACAATTATCGCCCGTTTTTTGTGCGAATAAAAGGCTGGGAATAAAACAAACCTAACTTTTCTTAAGTATTTTTCCGGATCATAGGGCAGATGGTATTTTCGCTATCCCCTTGAGTGGGCCCTTCAGCACCCATTACGCTTGATTTTTGGAACGACACTTCATAAGATGCCCCCATTGTCCCAGGTTGGTCCGACTGGTACGGACAAATAAAAAGTGACTGGCGATCAGCAAGCCTCGAATTGCCTGCGTAATTACCAGTCACCTGTTAAAGCTCAATGATGGCCAAACCCTATTTAGGTTGTGCCGTCCACTCAAACGTCCAGTCGTAAACAATACAACCAAACACCGTCAAATCAACGGTTTGTTTGGAGAGTATTTTAGAATTTGTGGCGGTTGAAATTTTGTAAACCTCCACTAAAATATCTGCTGGATCGAAAACGCTCGGAGACTTCATGATTAACTCTGTTTCGTCTGCATTCAGCGTCCAGGTATCCCCTACCCGGAATCCATCGAATTGGCAAGATCCTGTGCCACCTGTAACTGGACCGTACTCCAACTTGAAAGTACCATTGGAATTGAAGACAAAATAGTTGTCTTTTTCGCAGTCAAATATTTGCTCCGTTTCTGGATCGCTGGCAGCGCATTTTCCAAGTTTAGATTTCCACAACCAATTGTAGGTAGTCAACAAATAAGCAACACTCGCTTCGGTCGTGATAATGAAATCAGCCGTAGCTGTTTTTCCATCGTTGTCTTCCGCAACAAATTTGAAGCGAATAGGGGTGGTAAGCCCTTCTGCTGACAAGACATAATCATGCGTGTGAGTCGATTCGGTGAGTGTTTCTGTGCCCGAAGTACCAAAAGTGGCATCCACGTCAACTCCTTTGTACTTAGTGATTTTCAAGGATTTTAAACCAGCTGAGGCTGAAACCGTGGCAGTCGTAGACGCCGTTGCACCAATTTTTCCAGAAAAGGACGTGGCCGAAAGGGTGATGGTAGGCGCTGGTTTTTCCTCCTCTTTTTTGCATGCGTTGAACCAGATTGTTGCTGATAAAAGCAGACCTGTGAGTAAGAGTGTGAGAGAATTTTTGAACTTCATGTTGAAAAAGTTTATGTATTAGTGAAAATTGATTACATCCTGTAAGTGTTTTATAACTTGAGGCTGGACTTGCCTGGTGTTGTGAAATTAGCGCTGTTCTGACCAGACAGATCGGAAGACATACCTACTTTGAATGTCAGCAATCGCCCGTTATTGACTCCTGCGACAACCATGTGCTTGCCGGACGGCAAAGTCAGCAAGGCCAGGCTTTTGCCAACACCGTCCACAAAGAAGCCACTCCGACTCGCATCCATCGGTTGAAAACGCCCCAATCCGTTGCCAAGCAAAAGCAAGCCTTTGAAGGCATCATAATTTCCGGTCAAAACATTGGGCGAAAAGGAATTTCCCACCAACAGAAGGTCCGGGTGCGAATCGCTATTGAAATCTGTACAGAGTATGGCGTTGATGGGCGCTGTTTGTGCCAGTACAGGCAATGTATTGACTGAAAAACGCCCGTTTTTCTGTATAAAACAGGCAGTTTGCAGGAATTGACAATTTTTGCAATACGAATCTGCCAACGCTTCTTTCCCCAACATTTCCTGCACAGAGGCAGTCGCATACAAAGCATATCGAGGGTACTTATTCCCAAGTCCACCGATTTGAGCCAGCAGTTCATTCCTTTGGTGGATTGGTTTTTCTTTCCCTTCAATCTGCCTGCACAGGATGGCGTCTAGACTGCCATTTCCATCAAAATCTTTGGCATAAATGCGCATGGGCTTCTCCTCCGTTGCTCGGTATTTTGTATTCAGGCCAAGGTTGCCGACTACAAAATCCAAGTCTCCATCGCCGTTCAAATCGTGTATGTTGAGCGACGTCCACCAACCGCAGGTTTGAGCCAGGCCCATGTCCTTTGTTACCTCTATGAGTTTCCCTTGTTTATTTTTAAATACGGAAACGGGCATCCATTCTCCCACGAGGACAAGATCCGGTGATCCATCGTTGTCTACGTCGGCCCATTGAGCAGCCGTGACAATGCCTGGCCTTTCCAAACCGGGACCATCGGTTGCCGTAATGTCAGAAAAATGACCATGCTCATTGCGCAACAAATAGCTGCGACTTGGCAAGGGATAATATCCTGGTTCAGCACTTCCTCCTACAAACAGGTCGAGGTCACCATCGCCATCAAAATCAGCCGCCGTGACACAGGTGCCGGGCGTATGCATCTTTGGAAGGGTATTGTTCGATAGATCCAGATTTCCGGTCCCGTCATTCAAGTACAATCTGTCTTGATAGAAAGGACTATCCGCCGCCCACTCACAACTTCCGCTTACCACGTAAAGATCCGGATGCCCATCGCCGTTGGCATCAAAAATCAGTGCACCCGCGTCCTCAGACATACTTCCATCGGAAAGGTCTTTGGAGGTAAAATATCCATCCTGGCGTTGATAGCATATACGTCCCGATTGCCCCTTACCGCCGCCCGCATAAAAATCTTCTAAGCCATCCCCGTTCAGGTCGCCTGTCGCTATTGCCGGACCGTTTTCAGAAAACCGGTGCGGAAGGAGCGGCTGATATTGAAAATCATTAAAGACCAGTTCCTGATGCACAAAATCAATGCCGAGACGATGGCTCACCTCTTCCATAATAGCCGCTGTGGGAAGCACTGACTTTTGAACATTTGGCTTGGCATCTGCCTGTTTCAAGGTTAGGGTTTGATTGACCGGGATACCGGTCAGCATCTCACGATTGCCATTAATCCAACAGATTTCGAGCGTGTCAATGATTGAAATTTTGCCCAAACCCACATGTAATGCCCCTGTTACGGAAGACATAAAACCCCGAACCGGATATTGCTCCAAATACTGCCGCTGCCCGTCTGATACGACGGATATTTTTGCCCCTATACCAGTCAAATTTCCTGACAAGCCTTCTAATTTGAGATTTAAGTAATTGTTTTTCAATAATTCATCTGCCTTATTTTCATAAACAAAAGCGGCCTCATTGATATTATTCACCACTAAATCAAGGTCGCCGTCCTGATCCAGATCGGCGTAGGCAGCCCCATTCGAACAGGAGGCCTGGTTCATGCCCCAAGGCAGTGTTTTTGGGGCAAAAGTTAAATCCTGATTATTTTTAAAAATGTGATTGGGCAAGCATTTCCCTTTAAGTTGTCTGATTTTGGGCATCATTTGGCGGTCAACTTCAGCCCGATTTTTAAACATGGAAAGGTTATTGGTGTAATCAATAAAATCCTTGTCCGTGATATTGCGCAGGTACCCATTGGTGATGAAAAGATCTTTCCAGCCATCATTGTCGAAATCAGCAAAAAGGGGCGCCCAACTCCAATCGGTAGCAGAAATACCGGCTAATTGACCAATTTCGGCATAGACAGTGGACGGTGTAGATAAAGGACTGGAAGTCGTTTTATCTACTTTTTTTTGTCCACTGTCCATTGCCAATTGAAGCGTGTTTCGCATAGATTGTGGCTCGTAACCAGCCTTTTCTATGAGTTGTGATTTATCCCAGGTGATGGCTCCCGCCATTGTTTTTTGGCTAATATCGGTTTCCGGCAGCATGTCCATCGCAACGAGGTCAGGCCGGGCGTCGTTGTTAAAATCGGCAAAATCACAGCCCATACCGTTGTAACTCTGATGGCTGAAATATTGGGAAATTTGGTTTGAAAACCCCTTCCCTTGCTCGTTTATGTACAATACATCATTGTAAATGAAGTCATTGGAAATGTATATATCCTCCCAGCCATCACCGTTCACATCGCTGATGGCAATACCCAGACCATAGCCTTCGATGAGAATTCCCAGGGCTTTGGTTTTATCCGTAAAAGTTTGGTTGCCGTTGTTTTGGTAAAAATGATCGTTGCTGCTGCCTTCCCCGTGAATCTTTTTGAGCAACGGCGTATTCACGGTTTCCCGCTCGTTGGCGTGGTTCATGACATATAGGTCGAGATCACCGTCGTGGTCACAATCAAAAAATGCTGCCTGAGTGGAATAGCTCGTGTCGGCAATACCATATTCATTTGCTGCTTCCCGAAATACCAACGCCTGCTGTTTTCCCTGATTGATGAACAGCAGATTTTTCCGCTGCTCCGGCTTCGCATACCCGGCGGTACAGACATAAATATCCATCCATCCATCTCCATTCACGTCTGCTATGCTGACTCCCGTACACCACTGCGTGGTACTTAACCCTGCTTGTTTCGTAACATCTTCAAACTTTAGCCCCCCCTGGTTCAGGTAAAGCCGGCAGGAGCTTTCATTCCCCGTGAAGAAAATATCCTCCAGACCGTCATTGTTAAAATCTGCGATGCCTACACCGCCACCATTGTAATAATAGAGGTAATTGAGAATATTCAGGCTGTCGCTTTCAGCGAGGATATTGGCGAAATCAATGCCGGTACGCGCGGGCGACAAGCGTTGAAACAAAGCGGGCTCCGTCCTCTTGCATGCGCAAAAGAACTGTGTAAGCAATAGAAAAAGGCAGACTTGCTTTGCCATCATAATCCTAGCAAAAATCAATTTTCATCAGACATAGAAGGCGGCGCATCTTCAGCGTTACCGCCCCAATGCTCATTCGGGTTTGGCCCCATCACCAACACCAGTTTTCCGCCGTCTACGAGGTCTTTGTGATAAAACCAAGGCTTTGTTAGCGGCTTACCATCCAGCGTTGCAGATTGAACATATCTATTTTCTTTTGAATTATTGACCGCTTCTATCGTGAAACTGCCGCCCGAATAATAATTCGGATCCAGTCGAATGGTCGCTTTATCGAATATCGGGCTACCGATTTCGTAGGTCGGCTCCACATCGCAGCCGCCCCGCATTTCAAACAACCCCATGGCACTCATAACGTACCATCCCCCCATTTGCCCCTGATCTTCGTCGCCCGGCCAGCCGTCCATAGGTCCGCTGCCATAATAGACGTCCATGATTTCCCGGGCCCATTTTTGGGTAAGCCAGGGTTTTCCAGAGTAGTTGTATAGGTAAGCCGCCTGCATATTGGGCTGATTACCGTGGTTAATGGGCAGCACGCCCATGGCTAAAAGACTATTCTCGTTGGTGTATTCGGAGTTAAATTTCCACTTTCTGGAAGCGACGAATCCTTCCTCCAATCGGCGGTTAAACTCGTCTTTTCCCATCAAACCTATCAACCCTTTCAAGTCTTGCGGCACGAACCAACTGTATTGCCAGGCATTGCCCTCCACCCAACCCTGGCCGAGAAATGTGGTACAACAATAGGCGTCAAATGGCTTTTTAAAATTGCCATCGGCCTGCCGCAGATTCATGTAGCCTACACTGGCATCCCAAATATTTTTGTAATTGTTTGCCCGATGCTTGAAATACCAATAGTCATCGGTTTTACCCAGTGCCTTGGCCATTTGGCTCACTGCCCAATCGTCGTAGGCATATTCCAGTGTATTGGAAACAGGGCCATAATCATGGGGCACATAGCCGAATTTCAGGTATTGGTTCAGCCACCGATTGCCTGCGAAACCGCCTCCCGGATGGGGGACGCCCTGCTCCGTTTGGTTGTGATGCATCGCGACATACGCATGTTCGGGATCGTAAAACTTATGGATGCCTTTTTGGTAAGCACTAACGATCAGTGCTATCTCATGAGAAGCCACCATGATTCCGGAGTATTCCAGGCCTTCCGGACCTTTGCAAAGCCAACCGCCTTTGTCGTAAAATTCCAAAAGCGATGCCGTCCATTTGTCTGCCAGATCTGGCGTAGCCAGTGTCCAAACCTGGTTCAGATTCCAGAAAGTATTCCAAAATGCATCGCCACCGTACATGGGAAGATCCGGGTTTTTGAGTTGTTGTATCCGTTCATACATGTCCACGTATTTGCCATTCACATCGCTGTAAATCGTGCGGCCCACATACACCCGATACAGGTTGGAGTAAAACTTCTTTTTATCCACCTCGTCCTTGCCTTCTACATCTATTACGCTGAGCAGGTCATTCCAAACTTTGCGGCCATTGCGATGCACTGCGTCGAAATCCCAGCCAAAAGGCTTAGTGATTTCTGTATCCAGATTCAGTCGGGCTTGCGCTATACTGACGAACGAGATACCCGTTTGAACCAAAATCTGCTCGCCTTCTTTCGTTTTAAAGTGAACAAATGCGCCAAAATCTGAATGATCCCAGCCTGAAAAAAGAGTGTCCACTTTGTACTTGATACCATTTCTGTTCCAACCATTCAGGTCGTGAAATGGCTTGCTGAAGCGGATTACAAAAAACAATTGATACTCATTCCAGCCGGCACCACGTTGGGCCTGCTGATGCGTATAGCCTTCAATTTCAGTATCGCTCACTTTGTAAATATGTGAATCGGTCAATTCACTGCCGTATTCGGAGTCGATTTGCAGATCGATCATTACCCGGGCGCTATCGGACTTTGGAAAAGTGTAGCGCTGAAAACCGGCTCGGGTAGTGGCCGTTATTTCTGCCTTTATTTTCGCGTCTTCAAGCAGGACGGAATAATAGCCGGGCGTAGCCACTTCAGTTTCGTGGCGAATTCGGGAGCGATAACCGCCATCCGGATCATTTTCTTTACCCGGCTCGATTTGAAGCGGGCCAAGCGTGGGCATCATCAACAATCCGTCCATAGTCCAGGAGTGGATATGGCTGAAGCCCGCGATATTTTCGATGTTATATTCGTACCCTGCCTTCCAACCCTGGCGTTGGTTGTCAGGACTAAGTTTTACCATTCCGAAAGGCATGGATGCCCCGGGAAATTGCATCCAGCGGCTATCGTGATTGCCGATCATACAATCTGCGTAGTCAACAGGCAGCTTTTTTCCGCGCATTTGCGCAGCGCAAATAGTGGACGTGAAAAGGAGAAATATGAGTCCGTATTTGTTCATATTATTATTTATTTGTTTTTACCATTCGCGCTCGATCTCCTCCAAAGTCTTCTCCTTTGTCTCTGGCACCTGTGTCAGGACAAAAAAGAAACTCAGCAGGGTCATTCCGCAAAATACCCAAAAAGTAATGGCAGCACCCACCGTTTCAAGCAAAACCGGGAATGTCTGCGTTACGATGTACACCGCTATCCAAAGAGAAAAAGTGGCCACTGACATGGCTACTCCGCGCATTTTGATCGGGAAGATTTCAGAAATCACCACCCAGGTAACAGGCCCGTAGGAAGCAGCAAAACAGCCTATATAAAGCAGTATAAAAACGAGCAATCCGTAACCCGTCCATCCAAAATGGAAGGCAAGACCTACCATCAGCAGGCTCAGGCCCATACCTGCTCCTCCCCAGAGCAACAATGTTTTGCGGCCCCATTTATCCACCCATTGGATCGCAACGAAGGTGAACAGTAAGTTGATGATGCCGAGGATGACCGTCTGCTGAAACGCAGCTTCTGTGCCGGTACCGACTGCTTTGAAAATCTCCGGAGCATAATACATGATGGCATTGATGCCTTGCACCTGGGAGAAAACGCTCAGAACGATGCCCACGAAAATTGCTTTTCGGAAGCGTCCAGCAAACAATTCCTTCAAAGTACCTTGCTTTTCATGCAAAGTGTCTTTGACCTCTTGTAGGATTTCTCCCGCCTTAGCTACCCCATTTATACTTGTAAGTACGGCAAGTGCTTCATCTTCCCGACCTGCTTTGGTGAGCCAACGCGGGCTTTCAGGCACAAAAAGCAAGGCAACAAAGAATAAGGCAGCAGGCAAAACACCTGAAGCCATCATATATCGCCAGCCGTATTCAATGTTCCAGGCATCATCTCCAGAACCCTGAATCAGCGTATTTACAAAGAAAATTAACAGGATACCGATGACTATCGCCAACTGATAATAAGACACCAATTTACCCCGGATACTCGCAGGAGCCAGTTCCGTGATATACAACGGAGACACCATGGAAGCAGCGCCAATGCCTAATCCGCCTATGAATCGATAAATAGCAAACTCGGTCAGGTTTGCAGGCATAGCTGCCCCTATCGCCGACACTCCAAATAAAATTGCAGTCAAAATCAATACTTTTTTCCGTCCAAAACGGTCGCTGGACCAACCCGCGAACATTGCCCCGAAAATGCACCCTATGATAGCGCTGGACGCTGCCCAGCCAGTCATGGCAGGGGAGAGTTCGAATTTAATTTTCAAAAAACCGATAGCGCCCGAAATGACCGCTGTATCATAGCCGAAAAGTAAACCGCCCAATGCCGCTACTGCCGTGAGCATATAAACGGTGCGCATGTTAGTCATGTCTTTAATTGTAGATGGCATCTTTATTTTTTTGAATTCAATTTCTGACAAAGGCTTTTAAGGTGGCACACTCCGTCCCCACAGCCGTTCCAAAGGGCCGAATGCTATATTCACCCACCGATGCAGGAACGATAAAGGTCTCGGCATAATGCACCACAAACGGTTCGAAAGCATCCAAGGGACTCTCCACTATGGCTTCCCTGCCTTCTACGAGATTAAGGACATTCAGGTTGCCCTCCGTATCATGGCAGACTTTTTCTGTAAACCAGTGTCGCCGGGTTTCAATAAATTCCGTTTTGTGCAACCCGGTACGCTCCTCTCGCCAGCCCGGGCCTTCGGCAATTTGTTCGACCTGGTTTAAGAGGTTTTGAGCGACCCAATCAGTCCTGCGCACCCAATCGATGTTCTGTTTGCCGTGCCCGATGTTGATAGCCCGAGGCAATCCATCCAGCCCGAGGCGCCCCCAATCCCAGAGTTTGAAGGTAAAAATGTAGGGCGTGGCGCTGACTTCGAGTACCATGCTGTTTTTGCCAGAGCAGTGCACCGTACCGGCAGGAATCAGGACGTGATCATGCTTTTTAACCTTCCAGCGGGCTACGTGCTTGTCCGCATCAAAGGGTGAACCACCCTGCTGTGCCGCTTCCAGTTCGGAGATCATGGTTTCTGGTTTGGCAGAGTCGTTCAAGCCCAGATAAACACAGGCATCTTCCTTGACATCCAGCATATAATAGCTTTCGTCCTGGGTATAAAACATGCCAAAATGCTCCCGGATATATTCGGTCAGAGGGTGGACTTGCAGGCTCAGATTTCCACCATCCATGGTATCTAAAAAGTCGAAACGAATGGGAAATTCTGCCCCAAAACGCGCAAAAACATTTTCACCCAAAAGCTTTTGGGGTTGATAAAAAACGAGGTTGAGGGAGGGTATTTCAAACGTAAGACTGCCAAAATCAATCAGCAGGCTATTTTCTTCCGGAACGCAATCAAAACACCAGGCGTAGTTGACTGCTGAACGGTCAAGGTCACATACTTCCTTCATCCATTGCCCGCCCCAAGGTCCGGGGTCGAAAAAGGGAACCACCCGAAAGGGCTGATTTGCCGTTTCCTGCAGGGCGGCTCGGATCGCCGCTCCAATGGTCATTTTTGGGTTGCCGGCAGTGTTTGTGTCAAGTACATAATCCCATTGCTCCAGAAGCATCCGTTTCAACCGATCTGCGACCCGCCAGTCTACGAAATAAGCGCGTTTGTACAAGCGGCTGAACTCCAGAGAGGCGTTGTTGGCGCCAAGGTTGGCGACTTCCTGCCGCCGCATACGAAGCTGGATTTCCCATCGCGCCATGTCAGCGTACACCAAAAGATCCCATGAACCTGCCACCACCGAGGCGCCTGTTCCATATACCACCACTATTCCCTGGGCCTCCTCGATCAGATTTTTCAGACCGGCCAAATGGACCGGATCAAAAAACTGGTCGATCCTAAGCCTTGACATGTGGCCAAATATGCGGTCATCGGTCACATCAGGGTAGGTCAATTGGTCCATTTCATCCTCCCTGAGAAATGCAGTTTTTGACTCAAAAAAGGCATCTGGTTGAATCTCGCTTTGAATGGCCGAAACAATTTCCTGATCGTTTACACCGGGATATGCTTCTACGACTACAAGGATTTTCTGTTTGCCTTTTGCAGCGATTTCAGCCCGTATTTTTCCTGCAATAGCCGACCACCCCGCCCAACATTGCTGTTCGTAGCCAGTAATTTTTACGCTTGGATATTTGTTGTAGTTTGAATTCAAGGTTGTCAATTTATATATTTAGGAGGCCAAAAACCCCATCCCCAAAACACCTGCCCAATCAGGCGCTTGCGCCGCCACTACTTTCACTGCATTTTCGGGCAACCAGGCAGCCTGGTTAATTTTATTTTGAATAAACGGCAAGATCACCTCCGCACTATGCATCACTCCGCCGCCAATGACAATTCGTTCGGGATCATAGGCATACACGAGGTTCAGGATACCTGCTGCCCAGACTTCGAGACAATTCGCACGCACAGAAAGCGCAAACTTTTCATCCGCTGCTGCCAATCGGAAGACTGCTTCAAAATCAGGATCTTCCCCCATAGCAAACGGACTTTCAGCATAACCAGGATGTCGCTTCAAAAGCGCAGGCAATGCCCAGGAAGAAGCTTCACTTTCTAAACAACCAATATTGCCACAGTTGCAGCGATGTCCATCGAAGCGAATATTCTGATGCCCGCCGAGATTACCCGCCAGGTAATGACTGCCTTTTAAGAGTTGCCCATTCATCATGGCTGCTGAGCCTACACCTGTGCCAATGGTAACCATCACCAGATTATCCGTGCCTTTGCCTGCACCATATTGCCATTCGCCTACCAATGCAGCCCTTGCATCATTTTCCATGACCAGCGGTGCACCCCATTTTGTTTTTGCCCAATCGGTGAGATCCAGGTCATTGGCATCATTGTATTTCGTGTATTTGTAAAGCAACCTCATCCGATCGCTATCTACAATAGTCGGAAATGCCATTCCGATACCATCAAGGCTGGTACAGCCCGTTTCCTGCATCATTTGCTCAATTTGCTGCTCAATTAGAGGCAACAATGCCGCGAAGCTATTGCTCGACGGAACGACAATATTGGCGAAAGCGAGCAATTGCCCGTTTTCGACCAGGCCGAATTTGATTCTTGTTCCTCCGAGATCTAAAGCGATTACAGGCATATTTTTGAAATTTAGTACCCTATATTTTGCGGGAGCAAATTCTGATTCAAATCGATCTCGCTTTGCGGCACCGGAAAAAGCTTGTGGAATGCCTGCGGCTGCACCCCTGGTTTGGCGATTGGCACAAGCGTTTCCAGTTGATTAAAACGAACCAGGTCAAACCAACGCTGACCTTCGGCCACGAACTCCCATCGGCGTTCCTGCAATAAGGCGTCCTTGAATTCCTGGTAGGAAAGTCCTTGCAGATCGGGAAGAATGGGGAGTTCAGTTGTGCCGTTGAATCGGGCACGCTTGCGGACTTGATTGACCGCGTCATAAGCGTCTGCTCCGGGGCTTTGGTTCAATTCGTTTAGCGCCTCCGCTTTCATCAGCAAAATATCGGAATAGCGGAGATAGGGGAAATCGTGGTCGGTGTTGCCAGCAAGTGGCTCATGGATCTTGTCCCAATACTTCTGTATGTGCGGCTCGACGGTAGTGGTCGTCCCATCCAAATTATGAATGGTGGTCAACAGGGTCACTTCCCTACGCCGGTCTTGTGCAGCATAGCTGTCGTACAGGTTTTGGGTGGCGACTTGCCAACCTTGCGCATTTACACCCGGAATTTGACCTGTCAATTGCTTCGGCAAAAGGCGCACGTTGAACTGTCCAGCTTCCCAAAAAGAAATACTGTTGTTTGCGGTGCCAAAACCAACACTGAAAAGCGTTTCTTTTCCGTTTTCGTTTGGAACCCAAAATGCCACTGAATAGTCATTGTACAGTTCGTATTTATTGGAATTTATAACCGAATTACATTGGTCAATGCATTTTTGCCATTCCCCCTGGGTCAGGTAAACCTTGGCCAATAGCCCCGTAGCGGCACCTTTGGTTGCCCGGCCCAGGCCATCATCGGCTGGGTAGCTTTCCGGAAGGTTTTGGGCTGCAAAATTCAAATCCTCGATTATTTGGGCATAAACCTCTGCTTTCGGGTTGCGGCGGGGCCTTATTTCACCATTTAAAGTCAGTATCAGGGGAATATCGCCAAACCACCGCACCAGATCGAAATAAAGCATTCCGCGGAGGTACCGGGCTTCGCCAATGCGTTGATTTTTAAAGGTTTCCGAGGCTTGCACTGCAGGAATGCCCCCGATGGCAAAATTGGCATTGTTGATGCCTTTGTATGCAAGTGCCCAGAACTCGTTCAGGGAAGCATTCACTGGACGTTGCGTAAAGGTTGCCAGTTGATCAAGGTCTGTAACCGGCAGTCTGTTTTCCATTTCATCGGAGCACAGACCTGTTGTTAACCAATAGGTGCTGAAGTACACACCTCCAAAACTGGGTGCAGCACTGGTCGCATTCAGAATGCTGTAAATGGAGTTCACAGCAGCGATAGCATCATTTTCTGTCTCGAAAAAGTTGTCCACGAACACCTGATCCCTGGGGTCTTCTACCAACAGATTTTTACAGGCAAGTACGCCAGTTGTACCGATAATGAAGCAGAGGCTATATTGAATGAATCTATTTTTCATATTTTTTGACCTTTTTTTATAATCCGATTTGAATTCCTCCGATGATTGATCTTGCCAGTGGGTAGCCACCATAATCAATACCCTGAAGCAATTGACTTTGTCCGAAAGCATTTACTTCCGGGTCGTAGCCTCGATATTTTGTGATTGTATAAAGGTTATTGATACTGCCGTAGATTCGAAGTTTACTGAACTTTTTTTGTTTGAGCCACTTTGCCGGTAGGTTATACCCGAGTGTTATGTTTTTTAGCCGGATAAACGAGGCATCCTCGACTTGTGCATCGCTGAAGATATTGCGTTCCGAAGGATTGACTTTAGGGTACTCGTTATTGGGGTTTTCGGGCGTCCATCTGTTGTCATAAAATTCTTTAAGTACATTCGTTTCAGAATTCAGCGAACCTATTTCAAATAGGTATGCATTTACAACATCATTGCCCTGTACGCCTTGAATGAAAATCGAGAGGTCTATGCCTTTCCAGGAAAGCGTATTGGTCATACCCCAAATAAAATCCGGGGTGGCATTGCCGATTATGCTTCGGTCTGCTTCATCGATTACCCCATCCGGCGCTCCAGTAAGGATGCCTTGTGCATTTCTGCCGTTGATGTCCTTATATTTTCGATCGCCCGCTTTAGCCTTTTGCCCCTTGAGGGTCGGACGATCCAAGGCTTCCTGGTTGGACTGGAACAGGCCATCAGAAGTAAGCCCAAAAAACGTCCCGATAGACTCGCCAACACGCAGGATACTCCAGCCACTTGGCACCGTCAATACCCCTGGCACCGGAATGTCTACCCCTTGCGTAAGTTCGGTAATTTGATTGCGATTGATGGAAAAATTCAGGTTTGTTTCCCAATCAAAGGCGCCTGTCAAATTGTGCGAAATAACGGCCGCTTCAAAGCCCCTGTTACGCAATCCTCCAATATTGTATAGCGCGCCCGAGAATCCCGTTGTGGCGGGCAAAGGGGTGTACAGCAACAGATCTTTCGTTTGTTTTTGATAAATATCCACCGTTGCACCGATCCTGCCTTTTAAAAACTCTACATCCACGCCAAAATCAAATTGGCTGGTACGCTCCCATTTCAAATCAGGATTCGGGTAACGCAATGGTTCCTGTCCAACGTAAGCTTCCGAATTGTTGAATGTCCCTTGGCCGATCGCGCCCACCGTTGCCAGCGAAGAATACGGAGCAATTTCCTGGTTGCCGATGATGCCATAACTTAGGCGGGTTTTCAAGGTGTGGATCCAACTGATCTTTTGGATAAAATCCTCTTCCTGCATTTTCCAGGCGATCGAACCCGAAGGGAAAAAGCCGTATTTATTGTTCAAGCCAAATTTGGAAGAACCATCCAGTCGACTGGTAAGTGTAGCCAGAATCCTGTTGTCAAACGTATAATTTAACCGACCCAGATAGGAAATAATGCCCCAGGTGAGCTCCCCCGTACCAGCGGGTTGTGGATTTAGACCGCTACTGAGACTATGCCAACCCGTACGGTTATCTGGAAAATCCAGGGTGAATGCAAACACCCGCTCGGAGTGAAAACCCTGGTAGGTGTTGCCGATCAATGCATCAAAAGAATGGCGTTCGTTGATCTTGTGTGCATAATTCAGGGTGTATTCCGTAAGCCAACTTAGACCACCTACCGTTGCTACCACTGCGGAGCCATTGCTAGGCTCCCCTCTTTTTAAGAAATTAGGTACAAAACGATTGTCCTTTGCCGAAAAGCCGTCAATACCGACACTGGCTTTCAGATTCAATCCTGGAATTATGGTGTAAATGCCGTACAAATTGGCAATTCCCCTTCCATAGTTTGAAATATTATCGGTCGCCAAAGCATCGGCGACCGGATTGCCAATGTTTCGGCCCCGATCGTCCTGAAAAGTATACCCGCCGGCTCTGTTAGGATCCAGCACCGGCAACGTAGGGGGAAAAAGCAGGGCCGAGGCGGTCGCACCAGGAAGCAAAGTTCCCGTCCCAGAACTTTGTGCACCAGTCAAGACTCCATTTGACTTAATAAAGCTCATACTGATGCTGCTGCCCACTTTAATGTTGGCATTGACTTTTTGGTCAATATTACTGCGCAAACTGTATCGTTCAAAATCAGAATTTAAAATAACGCCCTGCTGCTTAAAATAGCTCCCGCTCAAAGAAAACTGCGTGTTTTCGCTGCCCCCAAGTGTACTTAACTGGTAGCTCTGCATGGGGGCCACCTGAAAAATAGCCTCCTGCCAATCTGTCCCTTTGCCAATATTTTCAGGAATAAGATACCGGGCATCTAAAGGTAGGCCAGAATCCTGGCTATATTTGTTCATGAAATTGGCGAATGTCTCGCCATCGAGCATCTCCAGTTTTTTTGTCACCTGAGCAATACCATAATACGAGTCAAAAGTCACACTCCCTCGCCCGGCCTTGCCGCGTTTGGTGGTGATCAAAACCACCCCATTCGAGCCTCTTGAACCGTACAAAGCGGTGGCAGAAGCATCTTTCAGGATCTCGATGCGCTCAATATCTCCAGGATTGATGGCAGACAAGCCATTGAGCGAGGAACCTGCGATACCGCCGGCATTGGTCTGACTGTTATCGCTGGTGATGAGCATGCCATCAATCACATAAAGTGGTTCGTTGCCAGCGTTGATAGAACTGCTGCCGCGAATACGGATGGAAGTTTCGCCCCCGGGCCGCCCACTTACCTGTGTCACCTGTACACCTGCTGCACGCCCTTGCAAAGCCTGATCCAGCGATACTGGAGCTATCCTGTTTAGATCTTCTGAAGAAATCGAAGAAACAGATCCCGTCAGGTCACTTTTTTTGACGGTACCATAAGCGACAACGACCACATCTTTAAGCAAAGAAGCATTGGGGCTGAGTGCCACCTTGAGGACCCTTTGATCACCCACCTCCAGCACTTTTGTTTCGAAACCAACATACGAAAATACCAAGATCATACCTTTCGCTGCGGCCAATTCAAAGTTGCCATCTATGTCCGTAGTAGTTCCAATAGTCGTATTTTTCACCATCACGGTTACACCCAGCAGTGCTTCCCCGTCTTCCGAGGAGCTGACTTCCCCCTTTATGTTTTGCGCCTGAATCGTGCAACAAATGCCTGAGAAAAGAAGGAAAAAAAGTAGTGTTCGTCTCATAAATTTTACCAGTTTTGAATAAGGAATGATTTTTCGATTATCCTCTATTGACGTCGATAGAATAACTAAATCCATCGCCTTTGTAATAAACCTTATTAAACTCTATCAATCGACCATCGGTATCACTTACGATACGTTTCCGGAAAAGGACGGGTGCACCTACCTCAAGATTGAATTTGGATGCAAGCGTCTTGTCGGCATTAATGGCACTGATTTCCTCTCTTGAGATCGCTGCGATTACGCCAAAATCTTCTTCCAGCATTTGATAAAGCGGTTTGGAGAAGTTCTCCTGGCCCGTCATTTTCAAACGAGGATGAAAACTGGAAATAGTCAACAAACTGGGCCCCGAAGCGGTGCCACGCAACCTCAAAACCTCAATGATTTTTGTACCTTGTTTTATATCCATGGCCTTCGCTACTTCTTCACTCGCCGGAAGGATTGTTACCGCTAATTCAAAATTTACCACGTCAATCCCCCTTGATTTCATTTCTTTGGTAAAACTCCACCAACTGTCTAATCGCGTCGGAATCCGGCGGGCGACCACTTTGGTACCTACCCCCTTTTTCCGCACCAGCAAACCCTCGTTTACCAATTTACCAATGGCATGCCGAACCGTATTGCGCGCAACGCCGATTTTTTCAGCAATTTCCACTTCCTTTGGCAAAAGCTCCCCATTTTGATAGGCCGCTTGTTCAATGAGCTCCCGCATCATCTTTTCAACCTTGTTGTGAAGCGGCGCTTTGCTTTCAGAATCAATTTGATAAGCCATTTTTAATATGTTTGAACATAGCAAAGGTTGAAATAATTTTGAATTGCAACAATTTTTAGAAGTTTTTTTTCTTTGAAAGTATAGAAGGCCTGGATCATTTGCTGTTTGGCGGCAAGGCGGTTGTGCAAAGCCTGTTTGTTGATTGCCATATTGATATCATAGCTTGCCGCTACGACAAAGCCGCATAAAGTGCAAAACACTTTATGCGGCTTTGAATAACTGTCGAAATATCCGATGATATGCTTCCTGACGTATTTGGCACGCATCCGGCTATTCTTTGCCTCGCGCTCCAATCGGGGAGTACTCAGAAAATGATGCCGCGTCCGTTTAATCCACTTTAACCGCCTTCTTGAAATACTCATAAGTTAACTTCAAGCCTTCTTCCCGATCAAATTTCGGGTTCCAGCCCAAGATCGTTTGCGCCTTCGTAATATCCGGGCGGCGTTGTTTTGGATCATCCAGGGGCAAGGGACGATAATCAATGTAAGCCTTGGGATTCTGCACCAGCTCCAGTATCTCATGCGCAAACTGCATCACCGTGATCTCGGATGGATTGCCTATATTAACTGGCAGGTGATAATCACTCAATAACAGGCGGTAAATGCCTTCTACCAGATCATCCACGTAACAGAATGAGCGGGTTTGCGAGCCGTCGCCAAAGATCGTAAGTCCTTCGCCGCGGATGGCTTGCGCAAAAAACGCCGGCAGTACACGTCCGTCGTTTACCCGCATGCGCGGACCGTAGGTGTTGAAGATCCGTATGATGCGGGTCTGTACGTTGTGGTAATTGTGATAGGCCATGGTGATGGCTTCCAGGAAACGCTTGGCTTCATCGTACACGCCGCGTGGACCCACAGGGTTCACATTGCCCCAGTATTCTTCAGTTTGCGGGTGTACGTGTGGGTCGCCATAAACTTCTGAGGTAGACGCAACGAGGATCCGGGCACCCTTTTCTTTGGCCAGGCCCAACAGGTTGTGTGTCCCGTGTGCCCCGACTTTCAGGGTCTGGATCGGCATTTGCAAATAATCAATCGGACTGGCTGGTGAGGCAAAATTCAGAATGTAATCCAGTTTGCCAGGCACATGAATGAACTTCGTCACATCGTGGTGATAATATTCAAAATCCTTTTCAGGGAATAAATGCTCGATATTGGCCAGGTCGCCCGTCAGCAAATTATCCATGGCGATCACCTGGTAGCCTTCGGCCATGAAGCGGTCACAAAGGTGTGAGCCCAGAAAACCTGCACCGCCGGCGATGAGTATACGTTTTTTAGTCATTGATTTACAATATATTAGAAGATGAAATCAGGCAAATGCCTTTCATCCGGAATGCAAAGATAAGGTGTTCTGCCAGCACTGACCGAATTGGCGTACCGGCAATTGCAAATCGTGTTTAAACAAAAAATTAATGCCTAAAACAAAGCCCAATTGCAAAAATACACGGTATTTGGAGCTTGATTTCATTGACTAAATTCAACCATTGACCACATTGTCCACATTCAATAAATTGACCACATTCAACATATGCTAGCCATTCTAAGTATCATCATCGGGATTGTATTTGTACTGCTCCTGTTCAGCATGCTCACCTCAGCCGTCGTGGAAGTTTTTCACGCGACCTTTTCTTCACGTGGCAAGCACCTTCGGGACACGCTTGAGATCATGCTTGGCAAGGAAGCCTGCGAGCAGTTTTACAACCACGCCTACTTTCGCCAACTTTCTTCGGCAAGTAAGCCTGGCTCTAAAGGAAAGCTACCTATCTGGATAGAAAAAGGTACGTTTAGTAGTCTTTTGGCGGATATTCTAACACCCCAAAACAGCAATCTAAGTATTCCGGAACGAATCAATCTGATCGAAAATCCAAACCTGAAGAAGGTGCTTGATTTTCTTTGGCGCCAGTCCAACGGCAGTGTTGAAGTGTTTCAAAAAAAGGTCGAAGATTGGTTTGATGATGTCATGGCACGTGCCAAAGACTGGTTTGGTGACGCCACCAAATGGCGATTGTTCTTTATCGGACTGATACTCGCAGGGATCTTAAATGCGGATACTCTGCAGATCTACAAAAGTCTGTCCACCAACGCCGCCGTTCGTGATGAGCTGGTCAAAGAAGCCGGAGTCTTCATAGAGAACAATAAAAGTGTTGCTGCTATTGACACTTCCAAGACATTTCAGGAAGCCAAACAGGATTTTGAGATCCGAAAGCAGGCCTATATGGATGTTGCAAACCTGCCACTTGGAATTGGCTGGACCAGTGTATCGCCGGTTCCGGTAGATTTTTGGGGCTGGCTGATCAAACTGGTTGGCTGGGTGCTTACAGGCGTGGCCGTCACCCTGGGTGCCCCATTCTGGTTTGACCTGTTGCGCAAATTGCTTTCCCTGAAAGGATCTGGCGGAGATGGTGGAAACGCCGGAAACGCCGGAAATGCTGGGTCAGCGCCGGCTAAGATGGAAAAAACACAACCTGCCTTTGAAATAAAAGCCGCCAGTTCAGACCCGTCTAAAGAATCCGCCGGGTAATTTTGCCCCATTTCTGTCCCTATATTTTAAAAAAAAGCCGCGAACCGGACAAAAAAGCATCGTTGGGAACTTCCTGCCTGCCTTTATGTTTAAGGGCAGTAATTTTGTGACGATAGACGGTTTACGGTTTACGGCTTACGGTGGACGACACCGTAAACCGTAAACCGTAAACCGT
>JBILHS010000095.1:0-23984 GCA_044350425.1 Saprospiraceae bacterium
ATATTGTTACGAAAAAAATGGCCAATCGCTCTTTTTACAAAGCCCCACCCTACATTTACAAAGGCGAAAACCAAGTGCCCAAAGGGCTGCCCCAATGAAATCCCCATAGGTTTCCTGGCATTCGTTCTAAAGCTGCGGCTTCGTTCAACTTAATGCATCCACAACCAAGCCCCTCGGAATCCGAAGTGGGGCAGGTGGGTGCGGGGCTTGGTGGCGGATGCATTGCTAATAGATGGCAGAAATAATACGATACCAAACGCGACAAGCATACCGGCTTACGGGAAAATTAAACGGTCGCGGGACGTAGATGTCCATCGATGGAAAAACCCAAAACCACCTTAAAAATCAGGGCGAGGATGCCGAAAATCGTTCAGAGTAGGCAAAACACTTTCATTTATTCCAATTTTTAATTTATGAAAAACGTAATCAAATCAACAATTTATTTGTTCCTGGCTTTTTTGTTCCATAGCCAGTCATTTGCACAACTCATCGTAGAGAAATCTGCGACGCAGGTTTCTTTGACCTCTTTTGAGCAACAGTTTGTTCAAAAAATCACCCAACAGCCCGATACCAAAACTGCGAAATATATCTCAATCGGGGACATTGCATCGTATGAAACAAATGGCCTAGCGACATTTGCCCTGCCTGGGCTGGGCATCCTTACATCTGAGGCTGTTCATGTAGAATATCAAAGCCCTAACGATTATATTTGGTCTGGGAAATTCACTAATCAACCGGGCTATTTTTCAATTATTGCTAAACCGGAAGGGAAAGTTGGTTTTTTCCAAACCAGTACCCGGTATTTCAGTATTCAGCCCGTCAACAGCGAAGTCAGTTTGTTAAAGGAAGTTGACTTGAGTTTGCTGCCAGCCGCAGACTGCTGGAGGCCAGAAGGGGCACCAGAAGTAGAAATAAATTATTGCGAACCGGACGAAAATGATTGTTTTGCAGAAATTGACCTATTGATACTCATTACTCCTGATGTCCAAACCTGGTTTGGGGAACAAACAGACCCTTGGCAGACTTTCCTAACAATAATTCAAGGGATTGAAGGAATAAATTTGGCATTTGCCAACAGCGGAATTGCCAATAAGCAGATTCGATGGAGGGCTGAAGAATTTGCTTTCGATGGGTTTGATATACCCTTGAACTTTGTAGACGATATTGCGGAGTTAGCGGCAGATGCGGCAAGCCTAAGGGCACAAAGGAAGGCTGATATTGTAATTATGCTCACAAGTATGGACTATCCAAGTATCGCAGGTGTAGCGCAAGGAGGTGGCCCATCATATAATAGTGCTTTCGCAATAGTCGAAATACAGTCCATCGCCGACCCTCGCTGGACTTTTGCCCATGAATTTGCTCATTTACTTGGTGCCAATCATAACAGGCCTGACAATTGCAGCAACGCAAATGTTTGTGGTGATTCAAATACTGATAATTGCGCACATGGCTGGTTGTTCGACGATCAGAATGGGAATGAACAACGAACTATAATGGCTCGAATGTTCACATCAGAAGGTGCAGTTCGGTTGCCACATTATTCAAATCCTGATATCAACTTCAATGGCACCCCTACTGGATCAGAAGTAAATGACAATTCCAGAATTATTAGAAACGCTGCCTGTTTTGCTGATGATTATAACCGGGCTGAGTGGAATGTCGGAATTCAAGGCCCGCCAAAGTGGTGCCTTAATCTAAATCCCGTTATTACTTTTAATGCAGTAGTAACTCCTCCCAATCCAGGTTGGGGGCTTCCCGGAAATCCACCTTATCAATATGAATGGCGTGCAAGTTGTAGCCCAACGTACAATCCCAGTACTTTTTTATCCAACCAGCCCAGTATTTCATTGAACACCCCTTTCTGCGAACCGTCTTTTTGGCTACAACTTACCGTTACTTCAGCAGATGGTCTTACTCGAACATCCAGAAGAAGGGTAGGTATTGTTGAAGAGTGCCCTCATTTTCAAGGGGAAGGAGAAGATCGAGGGTTGAAAAATAACCAGTTGCAAAATCTCGGAAAGATTTACCCTAATCCCACAAAGGACAAATTTGACATATTGATAGCACCATTTGAAGGTAAATGTACAGAAATAATTCTTTCTGATAATTTTGGAAGACTGGTAAAGCATATCAAATCGTGCGAATCGGGATCAATAGAGGTTTCTGCTGAAACCTTACCCGATGGCATCTATTTCGTGTCCGTTCGGAGCGAATCCAAAATTGAGACGCACAAATTAATCATCCAAAACTAAACCATTATGAAAACGCTGATTTATTTTTTGGTAATACTTGTGGGAGTTTTGGCCTCATGTAGTAAGGATAAAAACGCTTACGAAATTCCCATATTCTTTGAAGGGGATCAAGACACCGGATGGGGAGAGGCCGTAAGGGATGGAAAGGCTTGGAAGGCTACCGCATTTGCAAGGCATCATCAGGATGGAAGTGGTTACATTGGAATTGACTTTAATACCTTTACAAGGGATGGAGAACTTCGGGAGAGCCTTGCTCTCAATGAAATTCCTCTAAAAATTGGTAAGTATCAAATAAAAGGTAAAGTTGGGGAGACATACGATGGGTTTGTAGGGTCTAATTATGGCCTTATAGAAAGTGATGGCGATGTAGTTGGTGCAGTTTACGCCCACGATGATGCTTCGACAGGGTATGTTGAGTTAACTAATGTGGATACTGCTTCTAATGTAGTGGAAGGGAGGTTTGACAAAGTTGTTTTCATACGGTATACACCTATTGAAAGTATTTATCCTGAAACTGTTGTTTTTAAAAGAGGCAAATTCAGAATGAAAATAGTGGAATAAATAGTAGTTCTGCCATCAATGCGCCCCCGGTCATAGCCGCTAAACGCGGCTACATCGGGGGCGCTCACGATGGCAGAAATCAGAGTAAATAAATATCAACGGTAAAAGTCACCGCTTTTCGGGTAGAAATAATTGCCGACTTGATTAAGATGAATATGATTTCGAACCATTGGTGGAAAATGCCGAAACCACCCGAAAAAACAGGCTGCAAGTCCAAATACATCAAATAGGACACCAATTACTCACTTTTTTCAAATCACACTTTTCAATGAAAAAATTTTTTGTTTTTCCGATCTTGGTCATTGCAATACTCACCTATTGGGCGTGTAATAAGAATGACCAAAATTTTCCATCTCAGACAAGGGAAGAGATTACCAGACAAAACCTCCATTCTTTTGCCAAGCTCTTAATAGAGGATCAAAAATCCGAAGGATCTTTAAGGCAAAGACAAGTAGAATTAAATACTCAAACAAATGATCAAGAATTTTTAATCGTTGACCTTGTAAAACATGATGTTGGCCAACGAACTCCTACGGCCATCGAATCTCTAATTGCGCAAAATCCTTTAATGGAAATTGCCTACCCCTCTTTCGCTTTTCAAACAAATGAAACATTCCAGCAACACTTAAACAGTATTCAGTATTATGTAGTATTAGATGATGAAACTGACCCAGAAGAGGTCAGTACTCTCCCTGCATACGATGCCAATGGCAATTACGTTCAAATTTCTTCTACATTTAATGAGTCTATTCGGTATGCCGTCATCAAAATAGATGAAGCGCATGACGCCATTCGAGATGGCGAAAATTTGACTGTAAAAGGGAAAGCAATACCTACATCACTAAGCACATTTAGCCCATCTCAGGTCAATGGAAATGTGAAATACTATGAAGAGGCAACGCTAATGAATGCGGAAAGAAAGGATCTCGGTCCAATCTATGTAGGCCCGGTTACTTACAGAGGTGGTAATCCAGAAGGCGAGTGTGATAGGCCTGCCAACAACAAAGATCAACGCTACAAGATACGATTTTCAAACAAAGATGCTGTAAAGGTTATCGAAAGCGGGTTTCACTTGCCAAATGTAGAGTTGTTCATCACTTACGTATTTGCAACAGTTACCCCTAACCCTTCGAATCCGACGTTAACTGTTGATGCAATTACTACTCAAGTAAATAAAAACTGGTCATTAATGAATGGCCCTGACTGGGGTAGTGTTGATAATATCAACCAACAGATCAGAAAATGGGGCGGATTAGATTCCGATGTTTGGAAGGTAGGATTCGTAGAGCGGGATCGAGATAAAGATGCAGAAGGGGGTTGGTCTTTTGGTATAACTCCAAGTTATACAGTAGATAAAGTTTGGGGTATCGGAGTCCCCATTTCTTATACAATCAAAAAGAAGAAAGGGGACAAACTTGCTGGAGAAGTGATTATTGATTATTGTGACACGGCAATTGGAGAGGGTACATCATACAAGGTGTACACAGGTGGAAATGATGGAATGTATTTTAGAGAAAATTTTCAGACCCAATAATTAATTTTTGAGGGGGGAAGCATGTCAATGCTTTCGCCCTCAATATTAAACGAAATGGACATGAAAAAAAATAAAATACTTTTCGCGCTACTAGGGTATATATTATTGCCCTATAGTAAGCAGGTGATTTTTGCCCAGAATAACCCAGATGTAGGGTTCTTTTTTTACTCCGAGGTAGTTCCTTGCGCAATCTTATACGGAGGCCAAGCGGATGGCTATCAATTAGGCTTAGGACATAGTTTGAAGAAAGGGAAATACGAAGTTTTGTTCACCTATGGAGTAAAAAAACGAACTTATGAACTTTCTGACCAAGTCGCTCCGCTATTAATTAATGGATTGCCAATAGTGGATAAGACTACTGATGCCAGTGTTTTTACGCCAGAGAAAGAACGTATAGGAGGGGTGCCAGATAATTCATTGTTCGAGCTTTTGGAAGAGGCTGGGATAAAACACTATACACCTCGTGATGGTGCATATGTAACGAACTATGTAACATTAGAGATTTCAAGAAACCATGCTATCAAGAACAAATGGAATTTCGGTTGGGGATTTGGAGGCCAATTGGGACTAATGAATCGTAATGAGGTCGGTGGTGGACTAAGTGATTCAGTCAATTATTTTGGACAACCCATTAATACATGGATAATTTTTAGAATATCGGCGAGATACGCATATTATGGCATTACAAACCGAGTTTCGCTGACAAGAAAAATTTCCAATCATTTTTCAATTGGTATTGCTGGTGGAGTACATTTAATTATGGGAAAGGGCAGCACTGATACTATTACACCTTATGTTAGCATATTGGCAAAATGTAGGATATAAAAACCACGTCTTGAAAAATCAATGATTCTGCCATCAATGCATCTACGCCCATTCCTCCTAAACGTCGAAACGGCGTAGATGCTCACGTTGGCCATAAGCAATAGTCCCACTATTCACCTGTAGTTACACTTCATGAAGCATCGCTGACAAAACTAATTCTACCTGAAGTTGTTAGTCGCACTCAACTTCTCAACCCAATTCGCCATGCGCGACGAACAAAAACTGCTTCAGCTACGACCCGAGCTACAACTATCTACCCTTCAATCCGGCGTTGAAGAACAATTCCAGAACCAAACCCTGCGCCCGATTCTAAAAATGCAGCATCCTTTGCTTGCCAGCCTGATGCTTACCCAAATTCAGCGGTACAAAGGCACTTTTTTCCAATTATCGAAACCAGACCGCCTGGAATGGATCGCCCATACCCTGCGGGAAGATGCACGGCTGCGCCATCTGCTGGCAGGGACGATCATCGGGCATTTTACGATGGATGAATTGAAGACCTTCGAGGCACACGAAGCCGAATGCATGCGCCGATTGATGCAAATGATGGTGCAACGGCTACAAAGCGTGGATTTTGAAGCTATGAATGTATAGTGGATGGGAGCAGTTAATTCAGTGAAATTCATCACCTTACCGCATATTAAGTGAAAACAATGCCTTGCCTGGGGCACCGTATTTTACCTTTACGTTAATATGGTTCCTGCAATGATTAAAAACTATAACATCTGCGTCGTTTTCATCATTCTGGCACTTTGCCTTTTCAGTCTTTCTAGTTCCGCGCAAACCTATTCCGGAACCCAACTCGGCCGCTCCAAACGATTAAATTGCCTTCTTCGAATCAACGCAGACAGCACCGTAAATTTCATCTATGATCAGGATGAAAATGGTGTTTATGCCGAGTATCTTGGAACGATCAAGCGGGTCAGTGATTCGACCTTTCATATTGCTGCCGTGATGGCTCTGGGGCAGTCTTATTGCATGTCCAATGGTGAGATTCAGATCGGTTTTGAATCTGCTATTGCCCAGGAACTGGGTCAGATCACCCTAACGTATGCAAACGGCACGTTTAGACGCCTTTTGCCTTTGGACCGGCGCGGAAGATCCAAAATGGGCTTTGAAATCCCGGTAGACCGGAAACTATTCAACTCCAACAAAGGGACAGATTATTATACCCTCAGCATTCCACGCAAACATCCCATCACAGGGAAAGCCCTTACTTTTAAGATCGGCTTTGGTTCAGCAGCTACATTTCAAAGCGGGGAAAAAATAGATTTTGAGGTCCGAATAAAAAACGGAGTTCTATGGACCGTTGGGAAGCCGCCCATAGAAACGTGGCATTTTAAACTACGGAAGAAAGCTGGTTTCTGAGGATGTTAACCTAATAAATTATATACTGACTATCCGCTTGTTGGGTACCAGTCGTTGTCATGTCGCAACGAAGTGAAGACATCTACACAAGCCGGGCTAATCGGGTAGGCTTTATCAGGATATTTCGGGTTACATGGCTTGTGTAGATGTCTTAACTTCGTTGCGACATGACAACTCGCGCCTCCTAACTACGGGTACCTAACAAGCAGATAGTCAGTAATTATATTTACATCGATTTTAGCCATACAGACTTAGAACATGGAGACCAAGCAATTGATTCATTTAAATCACTTTAAGGAGGCTCTACAGGCGACCGCAAGCGAGATCAAAGCTGCGTTTCCTGATTTGATCCTGGATTACCGAGGGCTAGAGCCAATCCATGAACCTTTCAAAAAATATGATTGTACCCCGGTCAATACGACCGTTTTTGCAACGACAGGTGGAGACGGTGTCCATTACAGCATTTTGGAAATTTCAGATCTGATCCAGCCTGTAGTTATGACCGTCCCCATGAATGCCGGGGATTCTAACCAATCAAGCAATCGGATCCTTGGAGCAAATTTGCACGAGTTTCTTTCCCTGGGATATTACAATGGTTGGTTTCCTTTAGAACAGTTGTGTTATGATCCGGATTGGGCTTTGGAATTTTACAGCAAAGAAAACCTTGACCCGGATTACCAAACCAGGGTCGGCATTCAGCTCGTTAAAAAGCTGAGAACTAAACTTGAATATGAACCCATTCCATTGAATATTAAGCGATTAAAAGAACTGGAGGATTTGTATTTTGATAGACTTCAATTTGGAAAGTCCGTGCTATAGGTCCAAGCAAATAATTGTGGCTAACTTGACTCCCACTTTCAGGCTTCAGGGATAGGTGCTTTGATCCCTTTCCAGTTTCAATTTTCTGGTGTTTATGTTTGACTTTGGGAATATTGGAAACGGTTCTGTCAACTCGACCTTCCTTTTCGATGACATAGAGCAAGTATTCGGCGGTACTCAGATTGATTTGCCCGTTCATTTCGAAGATACAACGGTCAACTATACCATAACCGACTTTGGAGGGAACGTATCTGCTTTAGTTCCTGAGCCTGGAAATCCAGATAACACGGTCATGCAAGTCATCAAAACGACGGCGACAGCCATCTGGGCCGGAACTACGATCGGAACGCCCGCCGGGTTTAAAACGAATATTCCTTTGACCCTTTCTGACTCCAAAATGACCGTTAAAGTATGGTCGCCGGAAGCAGGTACCCCCATCCGCCTGGAAGTGGAAGATTCTGATGACCCGACCCACACCTGTGAGACTCAAACCAATACCACCCTGGGAGGAACTTGGGAGCACCTGGAATTCGACTTCCTCCATCAGGTGCCCGGTACAGAGTTGTTAATCGTTGGGTTAAGCAAGGGCCGGGCGTATAACATGGCCGCTTTGTTTTTCAATTTTGGAACAACAGGAGCCCATGCCGGCGAAAAAATCTATTATTTCGATGAGGTAAAATTTGGAGGTTTGGCGCTTGGAACGAACGATCCTACCTTAGAAGGAATCAGCGTATTTCCTAACCCGACCTATGATCAGTGGACCATCACTACGGATAAGGCGGATATTACCTGGATCGAATTGTATGATCTGCGTGGGAACCGGATCCTTTTGCTCCAATCCAAGGGTAAAACGGAACGTTTAGATGCCTCTGGTCTCCCCGGAGGGATTTATGTTTTAAAAATTACACCCGGGTCGGAACGGGTAGTTTTAGGCTTTTGAAGCTGTAAGCACTGCTTTTGCCTGGATACCGCAAAACCGCGTAGCGGTGACATTATGGTAGCAAAATGAAATGTTGCAAATTTTGGAACCGCGTAGCGGTGACATTATGGCGACGTAAAATGCCACCGCTACGCGGTTCTTATACCGATGCAACGATTCGTTGCTACCAGAATGGCGCCGCCATGCGGCTAAAGGGTGTCGCCTTACAGAGTCTTCACCCAACACACTCTGGATCAAAACAAGACCCTAGCGAGGCGGGAAAGGTACTTTAACATACATGGGGAATCTGAGCAATTACACAATCTACCGAACCTTAGCCAACCCACACTACCGAGATTTAGCCCCTCTGGGGCACCCCCTGTTCTCCGGTTAACCCGCCAAGTTTCTCCCTCTGATATTTTGTTGAATTTTAATGGCTTAAAAGATGAACAAAATTACCTTTGTCCGGTTATCAGTAAATCACATTTTATACTAGATAACTACCCAGCTTCCATGTTTAACACGCAAAATAATTTCAGCAATACATTGCTCCTCTCGGATGACGATATTGGAGAGGATCACATCATGACCTCTCTGGAAACCCCCATGCGCCCGGATGCATTCGAGCTCTCTGATGAAGAAAAAATGGCGCGAATCGAGCACCATTTCCGGGAGATCATGCTCACCATGGGACTTGACCTGACGGACGACAGTCTGCGCGGCACCCCAAAACGGGTGGCAAAAATGTACATTCAGGAAATATTCAGTGGCCTGAATCCTAAGAACAAACCCAAAGTTGCCCTGTTTGATAACAAATACGGGTACAATGAAATGTTGGTGGAAAAGGACATTACTTTTTATTCCAACTGTGAACACCACTTTGTGCCCATCATTGGAAAAGCGCACCTGGCCTACATTGCCAACGGGAAAGTCATTGGCTTATCCAAACTCAACCGCATCGTGCAGTATTTTGCGAAACGCCCACAGGTTCAGGAGCGGCTAACCATGCAGATCGCCCACCATCTGTGCGGTATCCTGGACACGGACGATGTGGCCATTCTCATTGATGCGCATCACCTGTGTGTTTCTTCCAGAGGGGTACAAGACGTGAACAGCAGTACGATTACTGCTTATTATGGCGGCGCATTCCTCAAAGAGGCGCGAAAGAACGAGTTTTTGCAGTACCTGAATCTACCGTCAAAATCGAAAGTTTCGGAAGTGCTGCACTCTTAATAGACTTCTGGACATTTTGACACTGGACGTTGGATTTGCGCTCTAAAAATCTGAAAATCATGCCTCTCTTGGATTATGTCCAACGTCCATTGTCCAAAATCTAGTGTAACTACTGCAAAGCCTTAATCTGTTCAAATAAACTCAGCTCGTCTCCGGGCCGGAAGCCCTTGTGTCGGTAGACCAGTTTGCCATTTTTATCAAAGATAAATACCTGGGGCAGGCCATTCAATTCACCGGGTATCACTGTGCGAAACAAGCGGTCACGGTCCCACAACACCTCGAAAGGGAATTGTTTTTCCTGAACAATAGAGGCTATTTTGCGGAAGTTCTTTGGAAAATCCGTCGAAATGGCAATCATGTTAAAATCGGCCTGTTTTTTCCATTCCGTGTAATTGGCGGTGTAGGTAGCCAATTCATGGTGGCATGGAATACAGGTGGTTAACCAGAAAGCGATCACTGTCGGTTTTCGATCCTTCTCCTTTTGGGGAATGGCCAGGGTCTTTTTTGAATAGGTCAATCGGGTGCTGTCAATACTAAGCAGGGGAATGTTATACGGGAAGATCGTATCGGTAGGAGTAATTCCCCCGTGATTGGGATTATTCTGTGAAAAAACGGAACCAGTACAAAGGATCATGCAGGCGAGGATAAGGTAGATTTTCATTTCAAACGTATTATTTTGTGCAAAATAACGGCTAAAAATCTGTTTCCCCAAAACTTGCAGGAACTGGAAGCCGATTGAAAAGGTGTGCAATACTTGCTCGCTAAATTCAAATCTAAGCGCCTCAGAAAGACGCAAATTATGGATTGCAATGACCAACATCATTGGCTAAAACAGCGCTTGACAGGATATTTGTAGGACATTGTTTTAAAACCTACCATATCATGAAACAAATCTTGTTCTTACTGATCCTGTTTTTAGCAATGCTTGCCCCGCAGCGGTCTAATGCGGTTACGATTCAAGTAGACAGCCTGGTCCACGAACGATGTTATGGAGAGCTGAATGGCGCCATTTATATAACGGTTCTAACTGACACTTTTTATTCCGTTACGTGGATCAACGTAGCGTGGCATCAGTTGTCCGGCATTGATGCGATCGGGTTGGGCGCAGGCACCTATGAGGTTCGTGCCCATGCAGCGGATGGTACCAGTCAAACCTTGTTTATTACCATTGCGGAACCGCCACCGCTCGTGATTGAGGTATTGGAACAATACCCGCCTGACTGTCGGGGGCAGGATGGATTTATTACCGTGCAGGCTACAGGTGGCACGCCTGGATCAGCAGGATACGCCTATGACTGGGGCAACGGGAACCACGGCACTTCGCAGGTCATACCTTTCCCGGGGGACTCTTATGATCTGTTCGTAACAGATGACAATGGATGTGTCAGTAGCATATATTTGAATGCTTTGCCTGAGTATTACTATTTCAGGATGGATAGCAATGCTTTGAGACAAATCAATTGCTATAACCGAACACTCTGGATCAAAGAAGATGAGCCTAATCGCCCTATATCGGAAGGGCTTAAACGGTATCCCTTATCCTATCATTGGATGGCCAGCAATGGCGGGCATATCCTGACCGATCCGGACTCTGCTGCAATATTGGTCGATGCCGCCGGACGTTACCGCATTCAGGTGACCAATGAAGCGAACGGATGTGTAACAGAGGCTTTGGCAATTGTTACGGTGGATACTCTGGCACCTTTCGCAGATGCCGGGGCCAATCAGGTTTTACCCTGTGTCAACAGTACCGATACCTTGTTCGGGATCATCGGAGGCCCCATTGATGTGGTTACGAATGGATATTGGGAAGGGTCGTGTGTAATCAGTAATCTACCGGATGCTGCAGTCCTCATTGGCGGCCCTGGAACCTATATTTTAAAGGCTTTCAATACGGACAATGGTTGTACTGCGACTGATACAACCGAAGTAATAAGCAGCCACAACAACCCTACAGTCAGCACTACGGGTGGGATCATCGGTTGTCTGAGTGAAATAACCACCCTTACCGCCGTTTTTGACACCGTAAACACCCGGTTTGATGGCTGGTTTCTGGCTGACACCCTGTATTCAACCGCAGTTACGCTGGTTTTGACTGAGCCCATCACGTTGCTTGTAGAAGTGACAGACACGCTGACCGGATGCACCGGCTCGACCTACGCCAACGTTTTTGTGGATACCCTTCCGCCTTATTTGGAATTTACCAGCGACTCACTTTTCTGCGCCACACCCCTGGTCCAGATCCTTCTGGACGATAACTTTGCTGCACCTGCAGATTCCATTTTATATGGCTTTTTCTGGACGGGACCACGAGGATTTGCCAGCAATCTGGCTCAACCCTGGGTAGCGGCCGCCGGCACCTATACCCTCGAACTCACTTACCTTCCCAGCGGCTGCAAGAATACCCTGGCAGTGGAACTGCTTTCCGACGATTTGGAGCCCCCCATCCTGAACCTGAAAAATGCGACCATTTATCTGGATGAACCCGGCCTGGCGGTTCTGCTGCCCGAACAAATAGATGCCGGCAGTACTGATGCCTGTGGAAGTATCCTTGCATGGTCCATGGATCCTGTGATTCTGGACTGCGCCTACCTGGGTGAACATAGCGTGATACTCACCGCATCCGATCAAAATGGAAACAGCGCCACAGGAACCGTGCTGGTAACGGTGCTGGATACCATATCCCCAAAGATCAGTTGCCCCGACAACCTAGTGCGGGGATATTGTGATTCACTGGTGATTTTTAATATGCCTGTTGGGATGGACAACTGTCAGACCACGGTGACACAAGAGAGTGGACTACCCAGTGGCACTCCATTTCCGGTTGGCGCAACCGAACAGACGTTTGTTGCAAAGGACGGGTCCGGCAACAGCGCCCACTGTAGTTTCACGGTAACGGTGCTCCCACCGGTGGAGGAGGTCACTTTTCTTCCAACCAGCCCAAGCTGTGTGGGAGTTTGTGATGGCCAGCTCTTATTGGAAACAGTAGGCGGCACTCCACCCTTTCAATACTTGTGGAACACCGGCGATACCAATAACATGCTAATCAATACATGTGCAGGAAATCATGAACTGACCTTAACCGATCAAATGGGCTGTACCAGCAGCTGGGTCAGCACCCTGTCAGAACCCTTACCGCTCATCCTCCTTGTGGACACAATCCGCAACGATCAGAATACACAAGGGGTCGGCGCCATAGATATAACACCCGGCGGTGGCACGGCGCCCTACCAGTTTGAATGGCTGCTGAATGGCGCCTTTTTTTCCAATGCAGCAGATTTGAATGGCTTGTTTGCCGGGACTTATACCTGTAACCTGCAGGATGCCAATCAATGCACACTCGTTGTCAGGAACCTGGTGGTAGACAATCTGGTGGAAACAAAAGAACATGGTTGGAGCAAAACGCTGCGTTTGTTCCCCAATCCTACGACGGGTTTGGCTCAATTTCAGCTACCTGACGGCTTAACACACCCCCCCACGGTTCGGGTAATAGACGGAACAGGTCGAATACTTCAGGCTACAATTGCCCCAAAAGAACCATCCATTTGGGCACTTGATCTGAGCAACTTGCCTCAGGGATTGTATCAGGTTCAAGTAATCATTGAAGGGCAAATAGCTACGCTGCCATTACTCAAAATAAATCCCAACCACTAAAAATACCAAACAAAGCACCAGCAGTATCATCAGCAAGGGATTAATGAATTTCAGCCAGGCCTTCAGACTCACATTTACCAAAGCCAGAGATGGAAGTATCAAGCCCGTGGGCGCTACAAAAGACATGATGCACATGCCATACAGATAGCAGTTCACAATTTCTCTGCCCGGAATATGGCCGATCACCGCCAGTGCGCCGATGATGGGCATGGTCAGTACAGCCATGCCTGAACTGGATTGTATGAAAAGTGAGCAGAACAGATAGAACAGCAATAGAGAAAGGATAAAAAATGCCGGCGGTACGCCCTGCATCAGGTCTGCGGCATAATACAGGATCGAATCGCTTACATTCCCCTCATTGAGGATGATGGTGACGCCCCGCGCCACGCCCACGATAAAGGCCACACTCAACAAGCTCTCTGCACCTTTGATGAACTCCTGGGTAAATACTTTTTTGTTCATCCGCGTGATCACCGCAATCAGGATGGAGGCGCCCAGAAACAGGATAGACATTTCCACGGTCCACCATTTGAGAAACACCACCCCGGCGATCATGGTCAGGAAGGTCACCACATAGATCAGCAAAAGCAACTTTGTTTGAAGTTCTAATTTGGGTGTCGTAGTCCCCTCGTGGTGGATGACCGGATAAGGTGATTCTACTGGCCCATCTATTTGATAAACGAGGGAAGCCGTTGGGTCTTTTTTTACTTTGGCAGCATAACGCAAGATATACCAGATGAGTAAGGCCGTCACAATGACCCAAAGCAGCAGGCGTTCGGTCAGACCATCCATCCAGTTGATGCCGGCCGCATTGGAGGCGATGATGACAGAAAAAGGGTTGGAAAAAGAAGCGATACATCCAATGGAAGTGCCTCCAAAAATGATGGCCAAGGGTCCCCCCCGAAGGCAAAGAAACTATAAATCCCAACACAGAAACCAATATTGTCTATTCGGCAGGGCAAACCTGATTTTTCAATGCCTTTTTTGTGAAGTTTTACCAGGCCTTCGTTACTTTTGAGGTAGCTCATTCGGACCCTCTGAAGGATATCCCGAAAAGGCCTGTAAAATGAAGATATCCATAAAATGTACGCTTGCCCTTGGCCTCCTCATTGGTTTTGAATCCTGTTCGGTGATGGAGAAATCATCCCGGCATGGATTTGAAAGCGGATACTACAGCCTCTCCCGGAGCTCAGGCGCTGCCGGGATGGTCTATGTAAATGTACTGGAAAATGAGGTGGAGGTCTATCAAAAAAAGGGAGATCAGACCGGACCTAAAACCATGGGCATCCCACTTACAGGTTCTGACAGCCTTTGCCATTATCCGGTCAAATTCAGCAAAAGCAGTCTTGACATCGATATTACGACCAACCTTTTAAAATTCCGTCCATCGGTATACGGTCTGCCGGCACAAATGACCGTTGATTTCAATGCTGCCATTTATGCCGGCTGGAGGAAAGACCATTACCGGATCCGAAGTAGACAGACTCCATTGGGCTTATGCCAATATGAGGTTGTCAACCGGGGATATGATTTTGGCTTATTTGCGGGTCCTGGCACCACTACCATCAATCCATTCTCAACCCGGGATGCCGTGGTCAATGAGTACAATGGCGTGATACTCCAATACGGCCTGGCTGGCTTTATTGAATCGAACGTAGCCAGCTTTGGCTTTTCGGCCGGATTCGACCATCTTTTTAGCCCGGATCGGAAGGTGTGGATCTATGATAAAAAACCCTGGTTTGGATTTATTGTTGGGATTGCATTGAATTGAGGATCGGATCTGGAATTATGTGGTGGACCTCCTTCCAAAATTGCACATCATGTAATCTGCTTTCGCAACGCTTCACGTCAATGACATCGACCTAATTCTACTTTGTCACTTTAGCCGAAGCATCCAGAGGATCGGAATCTAATGATGTTAAGAAAAGCGGTTTCAACCCACGACTTCAGTCGTGGGCCTGTGAGCAAGCGCGAAAACACTAACCGATTTATCGGTTTTGTACAGGAAACCGATAAATCGGTTCAACGAACCAGAGCCTTATTTCAGGCCCACGACTGAAGTCGTGGGTTGAAATTGTGACACGTTCCTAAAGTGACAAAGTAGAACTAAGCGGCTGTCTTATAAGTGTTTTTTTAAGCTTTGTACCAAATTACATTCTTTTTGAGCCAATAAACCTTCCATATTTTTAAAAACCTGGAAGGTTTGTGCCCGGAAACCGAAATTAACTATAGTTGCTTGGGATTGAAATTAACTTAAGATACATCCCCTTAAACTCATGGCCCATCAAAACAGGCCGTCTCCTATTCTACTACCAACACCTGCACCGACCTGCTCCCCTTTTCTGCCTGGATCCGAAGGGTGTAAACGCCCGGCGTAAGGTTTTTAGAAAAGTTCAGGTACTCCGTCTGTTCCCCTTGCGGCCTATTTTCATTCGACAGGAAACTTTGACAACGTTTGCCCTGCATGTCAAATAATTCAACAGAAACATTGGATTGGGCGGCCAAGGTATAAGCAAATGCGACGTGACCTCGTACCGGGTTTGGATAAACCAGCAACTCCGACCCAAAGACAGGCTCTGCCAACAAGCCAACGTTCAATTTACTCAGGTAACGGATCAACAGGTAATCATTGTTGGAATAACCGGCTGTAATGTAGCTGCCGTCTGATTGAATGGCGAGTGCATTTAATTGATTGGCACCCGGAAGGTTTGTGATGACATACCCGGTTCCCGAAAAACTCGAATCAAGGACTCCTGTGGGAAGCAGTCGCATTACCATCGGATCCGCCTGGACTGCGTTACTAGAGCTTGCATTCCACCCGGCTATCACCACTTTACCGTCAGACTGTAGAGCCATGGCATTACCACTTTCTCCTGAACCAGTATTGATTAACACAAGACCATCCTCGCTAAAGGCAAGGTCTTTGGTTCCATCCGGATTAAGGCGCCCCACCAGCACGTTGATACCGCCCTGATTACCGCAAAGCACGATCTTACCATCTGGCTGCAGCGCCAATGCGTTTGGGCGATAGTTCAAACCTGTGAATGGTTTCAGGACAACCCCGTCTGTACCGAAGGTATTATCCAAGGCCCCGTCAGACAGGAAACGAGCCAGAAAGATATTCGGGACCGGATTGGAGAAAGTACCTGCTATCAATATCTTACCATCCGGTTGAACCAGGCCGGCGGTCAATTGAAAATTGTCTGAAATTACCTGAAAATTATAGGTATACAGCGTAGGGCTCAATCCATATGAATCAAACCGTTCCAGGAATATTGATTTATGGTTGTCTGACCAGACCAATTTACCCATTACAATAATGGAACTATCCGGACTGATTGCGATTGCATTCGTATGGGCTTCAAGAACGTTTTCATCAAAATATTCCGAAGCAAAACCAGTGCCGAAAGGGCCAAAAGTGGTGTCTGGAGTGCCATCAGGAAAAGATCGGTCTACCACAAGATTGGAACAACAAGCAGGGGCTGATGTTGCTCCAGCGGTGATGATCTTCCCGTCCGGCTGTAATGCGGACAAGTTCAGGACAACCCCTTCATAAGATAAAGGCCTTAGACCATCTGCAGAAAAGGTGTGGTCTAGGGAACCATCGGATTGAAAGCGACTGACAAAACTAGTATGGTGCGGATACGGCATGTTGACAATAGAAGTACCATCAATATATGTTGCCACAGCGTTGACTACAACCCGACTTTGATCGTCTAAAAGCACTGAATTGACGTATGAGTAGTTCGAACCAAAGTTTTGTATTGAAAATCCATTCACACCATAACTGGAGTCCACTTCTATCGTTTCGCTGAGGCGAAGCTGAATAAAATCCTGAAATAGAAATTCATCTTTATATGCACCACCCATTATAATCTTGGCATCAGGTTGAAAGGATAATCCAGTATACAAGTTGAATCCAGATGGTAGAACGATCGATTTTGTAAAACCTGAGTCAAGCTTTCCATCAGACTTAAAACGAAACACTCTAAGGGTATTATTAATAGTATTATAACTTCCCGCTACAATTTGTCCATTTGGCTCCGAAGCCAACCCACATAAATGATCGTAACCCTCAAACCCAGGGTCTTCAAAAGAAGTATCAATCGTGCCATCCTGAAAAAGGCGATAAATAAACCCCTTAATTTCCCTTCCTTTTTTACCTCCACCTATTATTAATTGGCCGTTATCCTGAATTACGATATTGCTGACTCCACCCCATTCGTTGGCTATGGTTACTGCTCCTAAAATCCCAAAGCCTACATCCAGGGAACCATCTGGAAGGTACCTAACCAATAATGTCCGGTGATAATCAACCAATCCTCCTAAATAAATCCTGCTTTCCCCATCAAAAGCAACGGATAATCCCTCAGCGTCACCAGGTGGAAAATGGCCTTTTGCTACTCCATTGATTCCAAAGCTACTGTCTACCAGGCCATTCGAATTGAATCGGATCAGCGCAAAATCCAAATATCCGCTGCCGGGTGGGATGAAGGTAAACTTGCTGCCACCCATTACTATTTTTCCGTCCGCCTGAACCGCAACTGCGTTGCCCCAAACCACCAGTCCAGGATCCGGATGCCCTGCAACCCCATTGCCTCCAAAACTACCGTCCAAAGAGCCATCCTCGTTTAACCGAACCACAAAATGGTGTGGACCAACAGTGGAGTTCAGGTATTTACCGGTGATGAGCAATTTACCATCTGGTTGAAGCACTGCATCCGCAGCGCTGGCGTCGTTTTTTAGCTGATCGAGCACGACGATTCCATTCTGACCAAATGTAGGATCCGGATGCCCATTCAGGTCAAATTGTACCACCGTAACTGTGGTCAGCGTTGAATCCGGAAACCGGTTAGTAAAATAACTATACCCGATTTGGATACTTTTTCCATTGGAACGAGTTAGCGACACAATCGGATGGTCTTCCCCACCAGCGTTATTGAGTGCTAAAATACCTGTCGCATGGAAGCTGGAGTCAAGATAAGTTACCTGCCCATTTACGCCTATGTAAATGCACGTGAAAAGCAGCAGAAAGAATATTCGTTTCATATCGTTTTGAATTTATTTATACCTGAAGGAAAGTGGTTTGACCAACTCCGAAGTACGCCCCAAAATTAGCCCTTGGTGTCCCCAGAGTCCAATGACCTGTATCATAATTGTGCGTGATTTGAAGGCCTGGCCTTTTAATCTGGCGTACGAAATTCCTGCCCGGAAAAAATTCCATTTTATCCCAATATCACTGTATTAAATGACCCAGATCATTTTCAAAACACGGAGTGTAACAGAATTTTGAATTGGAAATAAATCCACCAATTCATTCACTAAAATCTCTGCGAAATGAAAAAAATGACATTATTATTGACACTGCTCCTCTGTGGCCTTGCAAACGCATTTGGACAATGGACCACCATCGATTTATCCAATTATCGGTGGCAGATAACGTCAACTCCCATTGGATCGAAAGTATATTTTGCCGGCGGCGCAAACCCCACCGTAAACTTGTCCCTTGTTCAGGTCTACGATACAGAGACCGGACAGTGGGAGTCTGCCAACATGTCCGTTCCAAGAAGATTTGCAAACTCGGTATCCAGCGGAAGTAAACTCTTTATTGCAGGAGGATTTAACAATGCCGGACAGACCATGAACGTGGTGGACATTTATGACACCCTCACCAAGCAATGGACAGTTGCACAACTTTCACAAGCACGATTCGCCATCTCCATGGTCAGTAAAGACAGTGTGGTTCTTTTTGCCGGGGGAGGAGATTTCTCTGTAGCGCCGATAAAGGCATATGATGTGGTTGACATCTACCACACACAGTCAAATTCCTGGACCACCGAAAAGCTTTCTCTGGCGAGAGCCGGGATGGGGTCGACCGTTGCAGGCAACAAAGCGTTTTTTGCCGGAGGAGAAATCAACTCCGGAGCCGTCACCGATCGGGTAGATATTTATAATTTCAGCACAGATTCCTGGAGTGTTGCCACACTTTCGGCACCGCGGTTCCTGATTGGAGTAGCTACCGTAGGCAACAAGGTTCTATTTGCCGGGGGAGTTGATTCCGATGGTATTCCAACCAAGCGTGTGGATGTTTACAATCTGGACAGTAAAAGTTGGTCCATTGATTCACTTTCGGTGGCCCGTGGCTTTTCCCCGGACGAGAATGTAGCAAGCCTTTGTGGCAAAGCTTATTTTATCGGAGGACTCAACCTTGATCCGATAGTCGGTACATTTTCAGAAGATTTTCATGAGATCGACATTTATGACGGCGAAAGTGGTACCTGGTCTGTAGATCAGTTGCCATACGACTTGTGTTCGCATTCTGTCAGTAGCATCGGCAACCAAATACTGGTCGCAGGCGGCGCAACGATCGTTGGTTCGAACTATCAATTGCGAAACAAGGTAAGCATCTTCACCGACGCGAATTGTATGGTCGGCACCCACACCCCTATAGCTCAGGCAGACTTCTTTCAGGTATTCCCCAATCCTACCAGTGGGGATGTGACCGTCGTCCTGGAAGGCGTTTCGCAGGCCGATTTTAGATTGTTTGACGCCATGGGCCGCATCCTTCGACAAGGCCAGTGGTCTGATGAAAGCAATACCTTAAATACTGCCCAATTGGAACCCGGGATCTATCGCTTGCAATTGGTTACGAAGGGGGTTTATGCGAATCAGTTGATTGTGGTGCAATAAGGTACTCCTTTTTTTGTATTTAATCTGGCCATTCGAGAGCGTGTTCAGAAATGTGTGACACACCTGGTCGAGGTGTGCCACATATTTCTGAACACGCTCCAAAAAATGACCTGAACCATTAAAACCCCGTGCAAAAGCTCAGAACACACCATGCGTAAACCTCAGCCTGCCCCGATATACTAGCTACTTTTGGATGATTCTTCATTTAGTCTTCTGTTGCGGGTAAGCGAAACGTTCGCACCATTATCAACACTAAAATCAACCGTCATGAAAAAACATCAATTCCTTCTCCTCATTGCGCCACTTCTTTTTATTGGGAAACTTTCCGCACAAGGGTGCCTGCCTGCCGGTCTGACGTTTAGCACGCAAGGTCAGATTGACAGTTTTGCCATCAATTATCCGGGATGTACCAAGATATTGGGGAGCATCACCATTCGGGAAAGTGTTGCCGGAAATATCACCAACCTTCTGGGTTTGTCGCAAATTGACTCCATTGGCGGAGACTTGCGAATCGGTATCTATTCTGGATGGTCGTGTTTGGGCAATCCTTCTCTGACGAGCCTAAGTGGATTGCATAACCTGACTTACATCGGTGGAGCCTTTGACATTCTTTGCAACCCTTCCCTCATGAGCCTGAGTGAATTAAATAATCTTATCTCCATTGGTGCGAACTTTCGAATTTCTAGCAACGATTCCCTGACAAGTCTGAGTGGATTAAATAATCTTATTTCCATCGGTGGATACTTGTTTGTAAATAACAACGATGCCCTGACGAGCTTGAGCGGATTGAACAAACTGGCTGTCATATCCGGCGATGGCTTGACTTTATCTGGCAATGACGGAATGGTGAGCCTAAGCGGAATGGACAACCTGATTATCTTAGGCGGATATTTGGATATAAGTGCTAACGGTGCTCTGACGGGCCTGAGTGGCTTGGAAAACCTGACTTCCATCGGCGATGGATTGTTGGTATTGGACAACACTTCCCTGACGAGTCTAAGCGGTTTGGGCAATCTAACTTCCATCGGTTTCAGATTGGTTGTAAGGGGCAATGCGTTCCTGACGAGCTTAAACGGAATGGACAACCTGACCTCTATCGGCGAATTCTTGTCCATAGAGGATAATGCTTCCCTGACGAGCTTGAGCGGGCTTGACAGTATTGCACCCTTAACGATAACCTCTTCTTCTTTTTTGCAAATAACAGGAAACCCTTTACTTTCGATCTGCGATGTACCTGGCGTGTGCGCCTACTTACAAAACGGCGGCGCTGCCACCATATCCAATAATGCAACCGGCTGTAATGATATACCAGAAATAGAAGTTGCCTGTCAGTCCACATCTGTGAAGGAAACATCCAATGATCAGGCGAATATTCTGGTTTACCCGAATCCGACCGAAGGCATATTAAATTTCGAAAGTGATGATAAGAACGGGTTGGCATATTCCATCTATTCTTCAAATGCAAATCTGATGAAGTCAGGGAAGGTGCCCGCCAAAGGACAAGTAGATGTTTCTACGTTGCCCAATGGAATGTACTTTGTTAAAATTATCATTGATAATCAGGTAGTTGTAAAAAAAATATTGATGTCAGCAAAAAATTAAATGGTGTTAAAAATGCATGGTCGCCTATGCTACCCTGCGTTGGCAACGCAGGGTAGCATAGCGACCATGCCTACATTGAACAAAACTAAACCCTATGCACACTCTGCCTATAAAGCTCCCATTCCTCCTCCTCCTCTTAGCCACCACCCTCCAGGCCCAGATCCACCTGGGCCCCAACCAATCCTACCCCAACATCCAAGCCGCAGCCAACGCCATCCAACCCGGAGACACCATCTATCTCCATGCCGGATCCTACGCTGGTTATCAGGCAGTGACCAATCTGAAAGGCACCGCAAGCAGCTGGATCACCATCACCCGATACCAAAACGACGCGATCGATATTTCAGGCGGCTGGCAGTTCATTCAATGTGAATACCTGCGGTTTGTGAACCTGAATTTTAAGGGTACTGCGGCGCATCCGGGGCGCTTGTTCAGCATCGACAATGGCGGTAGTTGCAGCACCCAATCCAAATATATGCTGGTGAACGGCTGTTCCTTTTCAAATACGACGGATGCGGCAGCCAGTGTGGCGTTCAAGTTTGCCGGGGTGGATCATTTCGAGGTCAGTGACAATGTATTTAAGGACTTTCCGGTCTGCGAGGCCATGAGTTACAATACCTGCCATGAGGGCCTGGTGCGCGGCAATCGCTTTGAAAATTGTCTGAGTGGGGGCCACATCAAAGGCGGCGCCGCCAATATTACGCTGGAACAAAATCTATTTATCAACGCTTCTAAGTCTCCATGGGTAGCGTATGAATTGGGGGGGGATACCGGAGCGCCTTTCTATTGTCCCGGGGACAGCTTCGAAGTCAAAAACCTGAATTTTTACTCCAATCTGGTCATTGGAGGCTACCGGGGACTGGCGTTGTCGTCTGCACAGGATTGCAGGGTAGTGAACAATACTTTTTACAACTGCGGACAAGCGACGATGCGGTTCCTGAAAACCAGCAATTTCTACCCTACCCTCTCCGGCAATCAGGTGGAGAACAACCTCTTTGCATTCGGGGCTTCGGCCTACTTTAACGGCGGTACTCAGGCTGAAGGAGCAGCCACTTTCAGTCACAATATTTATTGCAGCATCCAGAATGACCCGTTTAATGGTCCGTATTGGGATTCCCCAGCGCTGGATGCCATCAAGGACCCGAATCCAATGAATTTTGGTTCCGGTACCGGCATGTTCAAAGATGGACCCGGGCTTGACTTCCATCTAAGTCCCGGATGTCCGGCGGTGGCCAGTGGAATCAATCAAACCGCACCGCTAAGCGATTTTTATGGCGCCCCCTTTTCATTAACTGCCCGATCCATCGGAGCAATAGAAGTGCCCCTCATTTCCCCAACCAAGGAAATCGCCGGCACCCCGAATCGGGTCCTGGTCTTCCCTAATCCAACTTCCGAATATCTGAACATTGTTGCTGGCGCCTACCTTGGTCCGCTGGAAATATGGGACCTTTGGGGACATAAAATGCTTGAATCTGAAATGGCCCCAAGGATTTCAGTGGCCCATCTACCTTCTGGAGTTTATTTTCTGAAGGTGGGAGATGAAAAGGTGGTATTTTTGAGGTGGTGATAGATGGGGCTTTTGAGAGGGGATGGAACACGGATGACGCGGATTAGACACGGATTTTACCATTATTTACAGCATTGTAGATCTTTATGCCCAAGCTTCAACTATTGCTCGCCTTCACATTACTCCTGGCCTATTTTGCCTTGCACAGCCTTTTAGCAGCTGATCGGGTCAAGGCCTGGTTTTCGGGAAGATCGGGAGCAGGTTTTCGCTATTACCGCTTGATCTACAATATTCTGGCAGGTGTTCTGCTGGTCTTGATTTTGGGATGGATGGCAAAGTGGCCACCAAAACCATTGTTTGAGACAAACCTTTGGACCCAGGGCGCGGCGCTTGTTTTGTTTTGCATCGGCATCTGGCTCACGGTGGGTTCCCTGCTTCGGTACGACTTAGGAGAATTCACCGGCATTCAGCAGATCCGGCAAAAAAACAGCTTACCCAACCACAGCAGTCTGAATATTTCAGGATTCAATGCCTGGGTACGACATCCACTTTATCTGGGAATGATCCTGGTTTTAACTGGACTTTTTCTGTTTTTCCCCACCTTATCGGCCCTATTGCTGCTGTGCAGCGTGTTGGTCTATCTGCCTTTTGGGATATATTTTGAGGAAAAGAAATTAATACTCCAGTTTGGGCAGGAATATCTGGAGTATTCCAAAAGGGTGAAGCGATTGGTTCCCTGGGTTTGGTGATCAAAAATCCCAAACCACCACCCGCCAGTCCTCTCCGGCCACTGCATCCGAAAAAGTATGCAGGATCTCAAATCCCACCCGTTCATGGGCCCGGATAGAACGCGTGTTGCGCTCCGCGATCTCGGTGATGACAAAATCATAGTCTGCCCGGCAAACTTCCTTCATTTTTTGATACATCCCGTCAAAGACGCCCCTGCCGCGATAGCCTTCTGCCACGCACACCTGTCCCATGACAAACCAGCGCGGATGCTCCCGCAATCCTGAGCCATGC
>JBILHS010000097.1:0-23851 GCA_044350425.1 Saprospiraceae bacterium
ACGCAGAAGAATATAAGACCTTCAAACTGCACCTCCCAACCCTCCCCGAGCAACAAAAAATCGCCCACTTCCTGACTGCCATAGACGAAAAGATAAACCAGCTTACCCGCCAAAAAGCCCTGCTGGAGCGATACAAAAAAGGGGTGATGCAGCAGATATTTAGTCGGGAGCTGCGGTTTCGGGATGGGGAGGCGTTTGGGGAATGGGAGGTTCGGAGATTGGGGGAGGTGGGTGAAAAATTTGTGAATGGAGGTACGCCTTCAACCTCAAAAGAAGAGTTTTGGGATGGAGATATTCCATGGGTAACAGGTGCCGATTTTTTGAATCAAACTATCTCTGTGGTTAGGAGATATATTTCACTTGAAGCATTAAAAAATAGTTCAACAAATTTAATAAAAAAGGGAAATCTTCTGATTGTAACTAGAACTGGAGTTGGAAAACTTGCCATTGCGCCATTTGACATTGCAATAAGCCAAGACATTACAGGAGTTTACTTTAATCCAGCAGTTGCGAACACAAAATTCATGTTTCATTATTTTGGCTTTATAGAAAAGGATCTGGTAAGCCAGAATCAAGGCACTTCGATAAATGGTATTACAAGAGGGGATTTACTAAATTTGAAAATCCAACTCCCCCCCCTCCCCGAGCAACAAAAAATAGCCGATTTTCTAACGGCGCTGGACGAGAAAATAAGTCGGGTGGCCGGGCAGGTGGAGGCGGTTAAGGGGTATAAGAAGGGCTTGTTGCAGGGGATGTTTGTTTGAGGGGACGTCTGGACCGCTGATTTTTGTGATTGAATGATTTTTTTGATTTTTTTTGTTGGCCTTCGGCCAACCAGAGTGAGTGCTTAGAGGCAGTAGCGGATCCAATCACAAAAATCATTCAATCAAAAAAATCAACGGTCCAGACAGTGATTTTTGTGGTCTTCGACCAACCTATGCAAGTGCTTTGAGGTGTCCACGGATCCAATCACAAAAATCATTCAATCAAAAAAATCAACGGTCCAGACAGTAGAGGTGAGTGAAAATGGTTATATTTGTAAACGCACGATGCGTTTGACGAAGTTGGTTGAAGGCCAATCATGTCAAAATATTATCTAACCACATTCATTAACCACTCATCCAAATGATTAACGAAACTTACAAACACTCTGAATTAACCGGAAAAATCATCGGTTGTGCCATGAGGGTACACAACATCTTAGGCAATGGCTTTCAGGAAGTGATTTATCAAAGAGCGCTGGCCATAGAATTTGAATTTGCCGGAATCAACTTCCAGCGAGAGAAAGAAATGGAAATCTTCTATCTGGGACGCCATATCGGTACAAGACGGGTAGATTTCTTTGTAGAAGAGGCTATTATGTTAGAGTTAAAGGCCGTAACAGCTTTGGAAGATGTGCATTTAGCCCAGGCCTTGAATTATTTAGAAGCCTATAAAATGGAGATAGGACTTTTGATCAATTTTGGGGCAAAGAGTTTGCAATTTAAGCGGTTGACTATAAGCAAAAAACTGGACCGCTGATTTTTGTGATTGAATGATTTTTTTGATTTCTTTTTGTTGGTCTTCGACCAACCTGTGTGAGTGCTTAAAGGCAGTAGCGGATCTAATCACAAAAATCATTTAATCAAAAAAATCAACGGTCCTGACAGTTGATTTTTGTGGTCTTCGATCAACCTGTGTGAGTGCTTAAAGGCAGTAGCGGATCCAATCACAAAAATCATTTAATCAAAAAAATCAACGGTCCAGACAGTTGATTTTTGTTACTCTTCGACCAACCTGTGTGAGAGCTTAAAGGCAGTAGCGGATCTAATCACAAAAATCATTTAATCAAAAAAATCAGCGGTACAGACAGTTGATTTTTGTTACTCTTCGACCAACCTGTGTGAGTGCTTAAAGGCAGTAGCGGATCTAATCACAAAAATCATTTAATCAAAAAAATCAACGGTCCTGACAGTTGATTTTTGTGGTCTTCGATCAACCTGTGTGAGTGCTTAAAGGCAGTAGCGGATCCAATCACAAAAATCATTTAATCAAAAAAATCAACGGTCCAGACAGTTGATTTTTGTTACTCTTCGACCAACCTGTGTGAGAGCTTAAAGGCAGTAGCGGATCTAATCACAAAAATCATTTAATCAAAAAAATCAGCGGTACAGACAGTTGATTTTTGTTACTCTTCGACCAACCTGTGTGAGTGCTTAAAGGCAGTAGCGGATCTAATCAAAAAAATCATTTAATCACAAAAATCAGCGGTACAGACAGTTGATTTTTGTGGTCTTCGACCAACCTGTGTGAGTGCTTAAAGGCAGTAGCGGATTTAATCAAAAAAATCATTTAATCAAAAAAATCAGCGGTCCTGACGGTGGTAGATGAGAAGATTGCTCAGGTGTCCGGGCAGGAGGAGGCGGTCAAAGGGTATAAGAAGGGGTTGTTGCAGGGGATGTTTGTATGAGTGGCATCCAACACAAAAAACGTACTTTTGTCCAAATTACACGGATCATGATAACAAAGCTGGAAATAACGGGCTTCAAGTCTTTTGATCGCTTTAAAGTCGATCTGGCGCCTTTTGTGGTAGTGGCCGGGGTGAATGGCGCGGGCAAAAGCAACCTCTTTGATGCGATCCAGCTGTTGTCACGGCTGGCTGAAAATGATATTCGAACCGCCTTCAGCGGTCAACGTGGTGAGGCCTACGAACTATTTGCACAAAATACCGATGGCTCTCATGCCACTTCTATGCAATTTGCAGTAGAGATGCTGGTTGATCGAAAGGTGCGCGATACCTGGGGCGGTAAAGCCGAGTTGAAATATACCCGCCTGCGTTATGAACTTATTATTGAACGCCGCCCTGACCAATATGGCATTGAGCGGCTGTTTGTGCTAAAAGAAGAACTTGCCGCCATTAAGCGCAGCGATGATGAATGGTATAAACGCTATGTTGGAACAGATAACTTCTACTGGTTCGAGCATGTTGTAGAAGAGCGTCCTTTATTTATACATTTTATAGAGAGTATAGAGACAAAAGAAAATCGCATTTATTTACCCAAGGAAGATGGAAGAGGAGATCGGTTAAGTTTAACGGTAGACATGGAAAGCACCATGCTGAGCGGAGTCACCAACACCGAATTTCCACATGCTTTGGCTGTCCGTGAGGAGATGCGCAATTGGCATTTTCTACAACTCAATCCGGTAGAGTTGAGCAAACCAGCCCTGAAATTCACTGCAAAAGAGATCATGGGTTCCGATGGCTCCGGAATGGCGGCAGCTTTGTTTCGGATCAAAACCGAAGATCCAATTGCCATGCAGGACATTGCCCGGGAAATGGCCAGCCTGATACCCGGGATAAAAAGCCTCGATGTAGCAGAGGATGAGGTAGAAAGAAAATACGTGGTGAAAATCCAAACGGAAGATGGACGTTCGTTTAGCTCCCTGGTACTATCTGAAGGTACACTGCGCCTGTTGGCGCTGATGACCTTGAAATACGATGAAAAACATCGGGGTGTGTTGTGTTTTGAAGAGCCGGAGAATGGGGTAAACCCGATGCGTATCGCTCAGGTTATCCGACTCTTGCGCGATTTGAGTACTGATTTTGAAAGAGAGCAAGACGCACCTTTTCCAGCCAGGCAGGTGTTGGTTAATACACATTCGCCCGTACTCGTCGGGGAGGTTTTTAAGATGAAAGAGATTGAAAAATGGGGAGTCGTGCTTTTTGCCCGACTGTCCACACGGGTAGGAAACAAACAAAGGGTTCAACATACGCTCATTTCACCCGTTACTTTTTCCTCCCAGACAAGAATGCTCTGGAAAGGAGAAGAAATGTCAGAAGGAGAAATTCAGTTCAATAAGATGGAATTGATGCGGTATCTGGAAACTGCCAATTTTGGAGAAACCCTGGCTCAACTCAATGAACCATGAATGTAATCAGCAGCACTTTCTGGGGCGAAGGCCCTTCGGATGAGCGGTTTTTGCCCAAAATTATTCAACGGACTCTGGAAGCTGTTTTGATGGAATGCGCCAGAGGAGAATGGGAGGTGTTGGAACCTTGCATTTTAAAAAGTCGTGAGCCAGATTTTCCAAAACAGGTAGTAGATATTGCCAAACAGTCTCAGGGCTTTACTTTGGTTTTTGTACAGACGGACGCAGATGCCCCAAATGAAACACAAAAAGCCATTCCTAACAAGATAACACCGGCGCTTCAAGCCATCTCACAACTCGCTGATGAGGAGGCCTGTAAAAATATTATTGCCATCATCCCGGTCACCAAAATCGAGAATTGGAAACTGGCTGATTTAGATGCCCTTCAAAACGTTTTTGGCGTTCAACTGGATCTGGCACAGTTAGGGTTGAATCTTGGTACGCCACAACTGGAGCAAAGGGCAAATTCAAAGGAACTACTTGCCAGTGTTATGAAGGCTGCTATGGATCAACGTGGCAGACGTCGAAACCAATTCAGTCTGGAAGATATCGATGATGCACTTTCGAAACGGATTTCTCTTGAAAAAATAGCACGTTTCGACTCATTTCAACATTTTTTCGAACGATTAACAGAGAATCTCATGCGTCAGAACATCATTCAGGAAGATTGTGATGTGGTGTTTGTGTGAGGGCTAAACCGCTGTTTCTACTTGCCCTTTTTGAGTACTCGGAAATGCAAATACGCGGGTTAAGCGCACCAGATGCGGACGGTTTCCGTCAGAATGACAAAGCCTGGGATTTGTGCGGAACTCAAAACCATATCAACCACCCAAATATGAGCACCCAACCCGAACAAATCCTGGAAGACAACCTGGTCCGCCAACTCGGTACCCTGGGCTACACCTTCGTGGCCATCAAAGATGAAGCCGGGCTCCTGAGCAACTTAAAGGCGCAATTGGAGCGACACAACCAGGTGACGCTTAGTGCGGGCGAATTCAATCAGGTGCTCAACCATCTGGACAAGGGCAACGTATTCGACCGCGCCAAGATCCTGCGGGACAAAATGAGCCTGCGCCGGGAAAATGGGGAGACGCTGTACCTCGAGTTTTTAAACATAGAACACTGGTGCCGCAATGAATATCAGGTGACTCAGCAGGTGACCGTAGAAGGCAGGTACAAAAACCGCTATGATGTCACGCTGCTCATCAATGGGTTGCCTTTGGTGCAAATTGAACTCAAGCGCCGGGGCCTGGAACTAAAAGAGGCCTTTCACCAGGTGAATCGCTACCAAAGGCATTCGTTTTGGGCTTCGCATGGACTGTTTCAATACGTGCAGTTTTTTGTCATCTCGAACGGGGTGAATACCAAGTATTTTGCCAACAACAAGGACCAGTCGTTCAAACAGACCTTTTTCTGGGCCGATGAACACAACCGGAACATCACGCAGTTGGAGCAGTTCGCGTTGGCTTTTCTGGAAAAATGCCACCTCTCGAAAATGATCGCCAAGTACACCGTGCTGCACGAGGGCGACAAAGTGCTCATGGTCATGCGGCCTTATCAATACAATGCCGTGGAAGCCATTCTGGACCGGGTGCAGAACAGTACTAAAAACGGATACATCTGGCACACGACGGGTTCCGGCAAAACCCTGACATCTTTCAAGGCCGCGCAAATCCTGACCAAGATGCCACAGGTACACAAGGTGGTTTTCGTGGTGGATCGGCGGGACCTGGATTATCAGACCAGCAAGGAATTCAACGAGTTTTCAAAAGGCAGCGTGGACAGCACCGAGGATACAAGCATTCTGGTGAAACAATTGAGCGACCAGACGCCGCTCATCGTCACCACCATCCAAAAACTGAATAACGCCATTCAGAACAAACGTTATCAGGAGCGCATGGAGCGGCTGAAAAATGAGCGCCTGGTGTTCATTTTTGACGAGTGCCACCGTTCGCAGTTCGGCGATACCCATCAGCGGATCAAGGCATTTTTTCAAAATCATCAGATGTTTGGGTTTACGGGTACGCCCATTTTTGCCGACAACGCCTCTGCGGCTGCTTCGGGCAAACAAACCACCAAAGACCTTTTTCACGATTGCCTGCATCGCTATGTTATCACGGATGCCATCGGCGACGAGAATGTGTTGAAATTCTCGGTGGAGTACGTCGGGCGGTACCGGGAGAAGACCGACAGTCGCACCGAAATAGACATACAGGTAGAGGACATTGACAAAAAGGAACTGCTGGAATCGCCTGTGCGGCTGGAGAAAATCGTCGATTATATCCTGGCCAATCACGACCGGAAGACACATAATAAGGACTTTTCGGCCATGTTTTGTTTGAGCAGCATTGACACGCTGATTCAATATTACGAACTATTTAAGCAAAAGAAGGAGCGGGGCGAGCATGATTTGCGTGTGGTGACCGTGTTTAGTTACACCGCCAATGCGGAAGACAAAGATGCCGACGGGTTGGCTTCGGACGCCGATGTCGCCATTGATGAAAACGCCCCGGTGAACAAACATGCCCGCGAAAAACTGGACGAATACATTGATGACTACAATGCAATGTTTCAGTCCAAACATTCCACGAAAGACGGACAGGCCTTTTACAATTACGCGCAGGACATTGCCAAACGGATGAAAGCGCGTGACAAAAAGACATTTCAGGAACAGGATCGGGTGGATATTCTGCTGGTAGTCAATATGTTTCTGACGGGTTTTGACGTGAAAACACTGAACACCCTGTATGTGGACAAAAACCTGAAATACCACGGCTTGATTCAGGCGTTTTCGCGTACCAACCGGATTCTGGGTGAAACTAAATCGCAGGGAAACATCATTTGCTTCCGCAACCTGAAAAAGAATACGGATGATGCGATTGCGCTGTTTTCCAACCTGGATGCCAAAGAGGTGATCCTCATAGAACCTTATGAGGAATATGTGCGCAAGTTCAACAAAGCCTTTGCCGAATTGCTGCACATTGCGCCGACCATCAAAAGTGTGGATGACTTGCCGAGTGAAACTGAAGAATTGGCGTTTGTTCAAAAATTCCGGGAAATGCTGCGCCTGAAAAACGTGCTGCAATCCTTTTCAGATTTTGATTTTGAAGACCTTGCCATGGGCGAGCAGAAGTTTGAGGATTACAAAAGCAAATACCTTGATCTGCACGACAAGGTGAAGCACAACAACCAAAAGGAAAAGGTTTCCATACTGCAAGACCTTGATTTTGAGCTCGAACTCATCCACCGAGATGAGATCAACGTGGCCTATATATTACGTCTGCTAGGTAAACTCAACGACACGCCGGACAGTGCGGAAAAAGAAAAACAGCGCAAGAGCATTATGGACTTGCTTGTCGGCGAGGCGCAATTGCGTAGTAAGCGCGAACTGATCGAGCAGTTTATCGCCGAAAACCTGCCCCGAATCCCCGAAGACGCAGACCTGGAGGCAGCTTTTGCCGATTTTTGGGATGTAGCAAAGCAAAAAGCCCTGGCAGCACTTTGCACGGAGGAGCAATTGGTGCCGGAGAAAATAGAGGAGATCATTGAAAACTTCCTGTTTACCGAGCGCCGCCCTTTGACGGATGAAATCGTGGCTGCTTTAAAAACCAAACCTAAAATTTTAGAGAAAAAGTCGATCTCGGAGCGGGTAATGGAGAAGGTGATGGGGTTTGTGGAGTCGTTTTATGATGGGATGGGGGGGGTATGAGGAGTGTGGGGGAGTGTTTACGTTAGGATGTGCGAATGTGCGACGTTTAGGAAGTATTTTCGTATATCCTTTGTTAGCACCATATCCTATATTTTCATTATTTTATTGACTATCACACCATCTTTTCCAAAGATTTTTAAGATGTATCCACCAGGCTTCAGTTGATTTATGTCAAACTTTCCACCCACTTGACTGCCCTGAAGAACTAATAGCCCCGTCATGTCGAATATCTGGTAACCTATCTTAAATGTATCTGGAATATCCAAGGAGAATATATCTGTTGTCGGATTTGGATAAACCCTAAATTTGCCATTGCTTGGAATGGAGACAATTGAGGATATGGGTGTACAATTTAAGGTGTCAATGCACCCATTTTTGCTCACTTTGATGATCCAACCCCAGTCTTTCTCCGGATTTGTGGTACGGCTGTACCCGCACGCGATGATGCTGCCGGAAGGAAGTTCGACTGCATCGTAAATGATTCAGTTTGTAAAAAGTTAGCATGTGATTTAGTTTCTTTTTTTTAGTTCATTGAACATCAATATCTTTCTTTCAAAAAATGCATGATTGATGAATTGATAAAATTGGTAAGAGAAGGCTTTAAGACTATTAAGGATCATCGCAAGTACAATTCAACTTACTCATTAGCGGATTTGTTGAGCGCTGGTTTAGCGGTTTTTTCTCTCAAAGACCCCTCTTTATTGGCTTTTCGCCTGCAGTATCCACTTCGTAGTGAGAATTTGAAGCGGATTTATGGGATTGAGCGAATTCCCGAAGACACTGCACTGCGAGAAGGACTCGACGGGGTGGAGCCGATGCTCTTACAGGCACAGTTCAAGCCTTTGGTGGATAGGTTGCGCCAGGAAGATATGGTAAAACAGCGGCAGGTTTTAGGAGGTTTTACACTGCTTGCTGGTGATGGCACCGGACATTTTTGTTCCGCGAACCGGTCGTGCGCACATTGTTTGACCAAGCAGCATCGCAACGGCTCCATCACATATCATCACCAACTTTTGGGGGCGGTTTGGGTGCACCCGGAAGAGAAAACTGTTTTCCCCATTGCAGTGGAACCCATTGTACACCAAGATGGTCATGTGAAAAACGATTGTGAACTCAATGCAGCTAAACGCCTTATCCCACAAATCCGACATGTAATGCCGGAGGAGAAACTTTTGTTGACCCTTGACGCACTTTATGCCAACGCTCCACTTATCCGAAAGCTAAAAGAAAACCACATTTCATTCCTAATCGGTGTGAAAGACGGATACGTTCCCATTCAAGTGGAACGCTTGACCACAGACGGCACCATAAAAGAAATATCGTGGGAAACTAAGGATCGTTTTTGTGCCATTCGATTCGCCAATGAATTGATTATCAATGGACAAAACCAAGACCTGAAGGTCAATTATCTGGAGTATATGGAAGTAGATCCAAACACCTCCAAAGCGATTTATTTCAACTCCTGGATCACCGACTTACCTATTACCGAAGAAAACGCCCTGGAAATGGTCGCTGTGGCTCGAACGAGGTGGAAAATCGAAAATGAAACATTTAATACGCTCAAAAATCAAGGATACCACTTAGAGCATAACTACGGTCACGGTACAAAATACCTGGCCACCAATTTTGCAATCCTGACTTTTCTCGCATTTCTAACAGATCAAATCGCACCATGCTTAGATAAATCCTTTCAAAAAGCGCTAGAAACATGCAAAACCAAAAGGGCTTTGTGGGAAAAAGTCAGACAGGTTTTTAATCTCTTACCAGCCTTGTCAATGAACGCAATCTATAGGTTTATCGCTCTAAACCGTCAAGTAAATCACCCTATGCTCGAATAAATCACATGATGCTTTTTACAAACCGAGAACCACTGCCAATCCTTGTGACAAATTTATTTTTGTGATAATGTGAAAGGTTCAAACTATTCAGTGGAATTTTGATCTTTACCCAGGCTTTTTTGGTGATATGGGTGTAAATTGCAGTAGTTTTTGAACGGACTTGCCCCAGTAATTCCTGAATGTAACGCAAATCAACCTCCTTTTCGAGCAGATATGTAGCAAAGGAATGTCGCAGCGTGCGTACCGTGGATTCTGGATTGACTATTTGGCTTATTCAGACACACTCTGGCGCGGCGCTGGGCCGGGCTCTTACATATGGAAGTTGAGCAGACCACGCGAGGCTAAAAATTATGAAATCCGGTTTGAAGGCAGGGCGGGGTGATAAACTTGAACAAAGAAAGGTTTATCCAACAAAGCAAGACGTTGTATCCTTGTACCCTCAAACATTTGTCCCTACAATGGTCCCTTTGAAACACGCAGCCTGTTTTCTGCTATTTTTTCTTGCCTTGGGCGCCCATAGCCTACGCGCCCAGGGTTCCCAGCCTATCAATGCATTTCACCCGGAGCAGGATTATCCCGGCACTAGGTTTCAATCCACCGAAAACCTCCTTCCCATAGAGTTTATTCGCAAGGTATTGGGTGATTTTGAACTCGGTCGGGAGAGAATGATCGCCATCCTTGTGAATGGCAATTATGAGGCCCGGGTGCGTGGAAATGGCGATTTTGATGAGGCAAAAGTAGCCCAACGGCTCAATGACAAAATCGTTTTAAGTGCCACGGAACGTGTCGAAGCCCGCTTTGACCTGAATTACACTGATCCCTGGGCCAGTATGCCATACACAGGAACCATCAATTTCGTGATTCCTGCCCTCACCAATCCGAACCTTGATCCCAATGCCCCGGAGCAAAATCCGGAACCCTGGGAAAACCCGATGACAAAGCGGCTGATCGCGGCACAAGAACCTGACCCTCGCCCCAAGCGTATGCCTGCCGCTTCTGCCCCACGTTACGGGATCTTTGCCGGCTCGCAGTGGAGGGCCCAATCCATTTTCCTGGGCATCCCGGTGGAAGTACCCATCACCCGGAAACTCAGCCTGAGTGCTTCGATCATGTGGAATCGGAAATACCAGGAATTGGTTGAAGTAGATTCTACAGGATTTCTAAAGGAATCCAGCAATCTGGAGATAGCCATGGAGGTCAACCTTGCGGCGAAATATTACGTGAACAATTTCTATCCACGTATTTACCTTTTTGCCGGACCTTATCTGGAGCGGGATCGCTTAAAAAAGTCGTATTTCGAAGACCCCGAACCGACTAAATTTGGTAAAGCACATACTGCGCTAGGCATCAATGCTGGATTTGGCATGTTGTTGTATTCGGGTCTGAACGTTTCGGTGGGTTGGTCTGCCATTTTTACCCCGGAAGACAAACTGCTTCCTTATCAGGATCTTCGAGGCACCTGCATCAGCGTGGGATGGCTGTTTGGAAAAAGATAGGTTGAGTTATAGTTCAGCTAAGACGGAGTACCAGAAACGAATACCTAAACCCTCACTTCCGAAAAATTTTCTCAACCGAAAAATCACCATTCACTGGGTTTTCAATTTTTATGAAATAGACTCCGGCGGGAAAATCACTTAAATCCATGGAAACTGAATTCACCAGGTTTTTATAGGATTTATGCAAAGAAGAATAGACGCTATAAAGGGTCACATCAAAAGTGAAATCTGCATTGCGGATATGCAGTACATCTGCTACCGGATTCGGGTAAATATCCAAACCAGATAGCCCTGGATTGTTGGTATTTAGTGGGTTGCCTACTTTTACATTAAAGGCATTGGTTGCTACGCCTCCATTTCCATCCAAGGCCGTCAGGCAAATATCGTAGTTGCCAATCGTACCACCCGAAAATTCGAGTGCCTCACCATTCACGTTTACAGCCAGGAGTGTTGGCGCACTACTGCTTGCGTAGAAATGCAAGGTTTGTCCCGCCGCATCCGAAAACACGGTGCTCACGTCAATAGTTTGTGGACTAAAGTTTTCTTGAAACTGCAGATCAGCCACAGGATTTGCCAGCATAGGAGAAGGGGTGTCAGGATTGCGCTTGGGGCGCCAGTAGTAGTTGTTTTGATAGAAAAAGCCAGGCATCTGCAGTCCACAGGACGCTTCCAATATGACCAGTTCCAAAGAATCTCCCGGAGTGGGACTGTCTACACCCAATAGAAAAGTCTCGTTGTCCACATCGGGCGTGAGCGACCACCTTTCATTGGTATTTGTTTCCCAATAAAACTGTCCATTTTCTTTTACGATGGCTCCTTCATTTACGGATGCTCCATCGCATTCGCTGACGTAATGATCCAGGGTAAGTTCAAACGGCGCAATTTCACGCAGCAGATCAAATCGCTTTCGGTAAAGTTCGCCCTGAAAGATCAGCCCTATTGTTCCGGGGATCAATACTCCATCGGGGGTGCGGTATAGTTCCAGTTTGAAGTTTTGGCCGGGGTAGGGACAATCGGGGCCCGTTTCAAGAATTCCTTCTGCCAGCGTGGGAAAAACCTGCCATTGCACATTGGCACTGTTTCGCCAAAAATAGGCGCCATTTTGCAGGATGATCTCCCCTTCGTGCCATGGATTGCCAATGTTATCGAGCGAATACGCGCCCAGTAATTCGGCCTTCACCAGCGTGGAGGACAAGTCCAGTTGCTCCGCTTCAATTCGGGTGATCAATTTCCTGGACAAGGGTACGCAGGCAGTTTGCAGCCGTTTATGAAGCGATTCTGCATAAAAGTCCGCTTCAAATTGCCCATTGAAATCATCTGGCCAAAACGCCGGATTAAACCAGTCGTGACCATTTACTTCCAGACTGAATTCGGGATAAATACGATACAAATGATGGTAAAATTCGTGCTGCAACCACTGTGGAAGGTAAATTCTTCGCTCCATATCGTTGTAAACGCCACTGCCCAAATGAGCAGGCTTCCGCACCAACCACTTATCATCAATAATAAAAACGGGGCCGCCTTTGGAGTCCGATCCCATACCACCCGTGATGAAGGAATTGTCATCAAAGTCGGGAAACTCAGGCACGTGAGAAGGGTAAAGCATCCAAAACCAATCGGTTTCGGCTTTGATTGTATCATCCAGCGCATCCCAAATCGGGCCGATGCTGCCTGAAGCCACATAAGGCTGCGAACTGCTCACGTTTACATCCATGCATAAATCCGGCAACTCAATGTACTCCACATTGACCTGCAGCGCTCCATTTGTAATGGCGGTGATGTACTTTAAAAACAGGTCCAACGACTGTTCCACCATACAATAATTGTCTTTCCGTAAGCTGGTATCCAACGCATGGGTAACGAATGAACCGGCGCCATTTTGCAATTCTGCATCTGTACCGGGTTGGATGCCTTCCGAGCAGCCCACCAATACTACTTTCATATGGGCAGTTTTCACTTTGGGGTTGACTGCCGGATTGAGTTGGTAATTGACAATATCTTCTAACATCCGCACACCATAGTAAGCATGCGGTGTGCCTAAATTCGCTCCGTTCGGGTCGTTAAATACGTTCCACCAAATATTATTACCCTTCGGATAGGTGGCAAAAAGGCTGTTGATCAGATTTTGAGCCGTGCTATAATCGCCTGCCGCTATCGCATCTTCCGCACCAATGAAGGTAGTGATGGCCTTGTTCGTATGTGTGGTAAATTGGCTGCTTCCTCCGTACATCGAATAAAATTCAGGAAGGGAAGTGCCATCGCATTGGAATATTTGAGCAAAAGCCATTGCGGGCATGAAGACTAGCAATAGGACTTTGAGATTAGATTTTATGTAGCTTTTCTTCATTGGATCTGTAATGTTTTATCGCCCATAGCCGGGCGCGGCACTAGTGCCGCACCCGGCCATTAAGGTGTGAATATGGCGGTCTGATTTTTCCTTTCTCTGCGTTGTTCGTAGGTTAAAATGTCCCGCATTGCGCCCTTCTCACGCCTTGATAGAGAAAAAATTTGCCTCCCCAATTCATACCTTAATGGCCGGGCGCGGCACTAGGCTTAAAAAGTAAACTTCCGTCTCCGTAACTCAAAAATCTAAAATCATGCTCTAAAGCATAATCGTAAATCATTTTCCAATCATCACCTACCACTGCTGCAACTAGTAAAAGGAGCGTAGAACCTGGCTGATGAAAATTAGTAATGAGCGCATTTGCAATTCTTAATTCATAAGACGGAACAATAAGTAGCTGTGTTTTGCAAATAAGCTTTTCTATTTTATTTTTTCTTAACCAGGCCAGCAAACTATTGAGCGAATCAGTTGCAGTCAAATTTTGTTGAAGTTCATAGGCATCCCATTGTTTAACTTCTAATTCATGCATAGACGCATTCAAATGTTGATTTGCCTTAACGCCCATCCAATAGAGTGATTCAATCGTTCTCAGGGAAGTTGTTCCAACGGCAACAACATTATTGTTTGGTTGCTTATCAGAAATTTGCTCTAATATTTTCAAGATTGATTCCTCCTCCACTTCGATCCATTCAGCGTGCATATCGTGTCCTTCAAGCGTTTCACTTTTAACGGGCTTAAAAGTTCCTGCACTTACATGAAGCGTTACATAATCAATAATTGCATGCTTAGATTTTAGTTTTTCAAAAATTTGTTCTGTGAAGTGAAGTCCTGCTGTTGGCGCTGCAACAGAACCCTGTTGTGCGGCATAAACAGTTTGGTATCTGCTTACATCTATTGCTTCACTCGCTCTCTTTAAATAGGGCGGAATGGGCATTTCACCAACTTGTTCTAATATTTCAGCGAATGTAAAATTATTTGGTTGCCAACTAAACCTAACGGTGAACACATTTCCGTTTCGTTTGACTACTTCAGCATTTAATGTAAAGTCTTTGGTCTGAATGCTGATTGTTTTTTCTTTCCATTTATCAGCCCGACCAATCAAACATTCCCATTCAACACAGGTGTTTTGAATCATGGCAGAAGATGGCTCAGAATTTTCTTCGCTAGGTTCTAAGCAGAAAATTTCAATTCTACCACCTGTGGAATTTCTAAAATGGAGCCTTGCCTGAATGACCTTGGTGTTATTGAAAAAAAATATAGATTTTTCGGAAATGTATTTGTCAAGGTTTCTGTAAATATCTTCCGAAATATTCCCGTTTTGATAAACCAGCAACGTGCTTAAATCTCTCTCAGCCAAGGGATATTTTGCGATTCGGTTTTCAGGCAAATCATAAGTGAAATTTTTTATTTGAAACTCCTGTGCTCTCATTTTATTATTGTAAAAATCAGTCAGTTTACCGCCAATAATTTTTCCGGTAATGCAGGCTGTGAAAAAACTGCGCTCAAAATTACGCCCAGACCTTGACCTGTGCAAGCTCCGCGCCACATTACCCCCTGCGTGCCGCTTCGCCGCTGCGCAACAGCCAGTATGGCCGACGATTTTTCTCAGGCCTGTCTTGCTTTTTACCGGACTTCATTTCTTTTTTGCCTTGGATTGGTCTGTGCAACGGTTGTTCTAACAAATATGCGACGTTAGCGTGTGTCTGAAATACATTGCCGGAGATGAAAATAGCAGATTTTTGGTTCTGACTGAGCGCCCTTTTTCGGGGAATAATGGGGTTTATTGCCCGAAAAAGACGCGAAAAGCAGGTTCCAAAAGATGCGTTTTCAGCCTGGTGAATGTTTTTCAGACGCACTCTAAGGAGCAATTTTTGGCAGCACTTAGTTGAAGCCATAACATCCATTATTTTATTATGACAAGTTTACCTGAATAAGTAAATGCTCTTCCTTTGATTGACAAAAAGTACACACCAGCCAGCCAATCAGCCGTTTGTATGGTTTCCTTTAAATAACTATCTGATAATGCAATACTTTTTTTATAAAACATTTGCTGGCCTCCAATGGTGGAAATGCTTAGATCAAACTCAATGGAGCCTTTTAGATCCATTTCAATTACAATGCTTTCATTGGCTGGATTTGGGGAAACTATTACGCTATGCTCTGATGCTGGATTACTTATATGACTGATCGCATTTTGATCCAACTCATTTGCACCAATATCATATGCATTTCCAGAGGGCAATTCGATATTCCAAAAATCTCTACCTCCAACGTCGATGCCAAATTGAGCGGATAAATCTATCCCGGCATCTTTTGCCGGCGAATTGGCCGCAATTTTGGCCGTTTTCAAACTGTCATTGGGTAGCGGGAATAAAACAGGAGTGCTTTGCAGGATATTGTTCAGTAAAGGATCGCCCTCTACTCCTGTTTGGGTACTCCCGATATGTTCGCAATTCGGACCAGCTGCCCGGAATGCCGCCAATGAATTAAAGAGAGGACCATATTTTATAGAAAAAGCACTGTTGCTGCTCCAATACAAATTGCCTATAAAGGTTGGATTTTGAGCAATAAAGGTGGAGGGGATATCCAGGAATGGAATACCTTCAGTGGTTTGAAAAATGTTGTTGTAACATTCCACTCCTTCCATGGATGTGCCGAAGTCAGTCATTTGAAAGGCACTGAATGTGGGCGTTGTATTTGTGGCCGAAGGCGTAATAAATACAGTATTGTGGTAAAAGTTCAGCCCCTCCCAGATCGTTCCAGGAGCTGTAAAAAGGGTTATTGAGCTATTATTCGTCCGTGCGTCATTGATGCTAATGTTGTATCGAACCGTATTGTTTCGCCAGGGACGTGCACCCCAAAAATTCCCTAAAAGTATCCCAGCCCCCGCATTGTCATGTGAATAACAATATTGTATGGTGGAATTGGTAACTCCACCATCGAGATCAAATCCGATGCCATCACATCCGGAGCCAACCCCGGAACTGTTGTGGTGACTTTCACAAAATTGAATGGTTACATTGTTGGCAGCATAAGCCCAGATACCACCAGGACCGCCACAAGCGCTATTTGCTGTGCCGGTATTGAAGACCTCACACCTTTCAATCAACGCAGAATCAACCTGCGAGAGTACGATTCCACTGCCTTTATGACTACTTGCAGCATAACCGGTAATGTCATACACCCTGGTATTGGTTATTTTTACATCAAAGTGCTGATAGGTGGTAGTTGACTGATCATCATAACCAATGGTTACGATGCCGTTCTCCCGGCAGTTATGCACTTCACAATGATTGATGGTGACCCCTTTGAACCCAGCCATGACCCCTTGTGCATAGTTTGAATAACAACGTATGCCACAATATCCGAAATCTCGAACCTCGACATTTTGAACGGTTATGTTGGATAAATAGCCAGACGCATTCGTGGTATAAAACAAGATTCCGTCTTTACCGGGCTGATTGCCATTTCCTGGGCCTTCAAAGACTAGCTCAGAGATCATAATACCCTGTGTGTTAGTGGCCTGAAATCCGCATTTATTCGATACCGTCGTTTTGATAACAGCTCTTCCGCTCCCATAGGAAGAGAAAACGATCGGCTTGTCAGCGTTGTTCCCATCATTCTGGTCGATTTCGATGTGACCGATAAATGTACTGCCGCCTTCAAAAAGTACGGTATCGCCCGGAGCCAACACGGCCGCGTTCAGTTTTGTTAAAGATGTCCAGGCACTTGCAATGGAAAGCCCATCACCATTGCTTCCACTGGTATTCACGTAATAGGTTTTTCCGCCAACCAACGTATTCCCAGGTCCAAACAGGCTCAAGAGTCCCTGAGCATACCAGCGAGCCATATAGTCATTGGGGTGCAGGGAATTTGAAGTGCAGTGAATGCCCCCTTTTCTTTGATAAATGCTGTCGCTCACGGTGGTCATGTCCAGGCAAACTACCCCTGGAGCTTCCAATGATTTCAATTGATCTAAAAATCCATACATTAAGACATCTCCATTCGAAGGCGCGCCGGGACTGGCAACATCAGGCAACATATTGCCCAACAGGATAAATTCAACCTGAGGGCAGGCACTTTTAATCTTATTCATGCAGGACTGAATGCTTGCCCTAAACGCGGTATTGGAAGTGCCCCATATGTCGTTCATGCCCATATCAATGATCACCAGATCCGGGTTGTTGGGATTCACCATGGCTGTGCAGTACTGGTCTGCCCAGGCAGCTGTTTTCCCACCACAAGAACTGTTATAAGTGGTGATACTTGTACCAAATCTCTGTTGTAGCGCCTGACTGAACAGATCAATGTAGCTGTGCATGTAGGGCGTTGTAGGCGTAAAATGATTGGGGTCGCCTGCAAAGCCACTTACATTGAGTCCAGCGGTTAGACTCATGCCCAGGGCTTGAATGACCAAGGGTTGTTGCGAGTTCAGCTTGACCATGGTATTCGGCAATTGCGCGCCCAGATATTCAAAATTTGGGTTCATATTCCAGGCGCTGCGGTCGGGAATGTAAGTGACATTCGTCCAGGAGCTATGTTGGGTATTTAAAAGGCCGCCGCCCATTTGAGCCCAATAAGTCTGCGATACAGAAGGGCTTAACTGGGTGATGGTCCGGTTGTTCAGTGCATAATCCACCCCTAAAGCGAAGGTTTTGTTGTAGTTGTAATTTTTGACAGACAAAATCTGAGCGGGCTTAAACAGGAGGTTCGCACTGCTATTTACCCCCGAGAGCAACACAAGCTCATTATAAATGGTATCACAACTCCAAAATGGCTGTAAATATTGATTGGAGTTGATGTTAGGCGCGGTAGAAGTGTAGTTAGGGAATTCGTAATAACCTCCATTTAAAGGCGTGACTAAAACCCATCTGGATTTTGCAGGTGAGCAGGACCAGATTGCTTCGCTGGCTGGTACGCTAAGCAAAGGGTTGCACAAGGAGTCATAAAAGACACAATTGCCACCAGCATAGTAAATGACATTAGGGTTAGCGAACACAGCACCTGGAGGAGGGCTACATTGAGCATGGATCAGAGAGGGGAAATTTATGAAAAAGATACAGAGGGAAAATGCTCTTGCTGACACGATTTGATGTTTGTTTGTGGTTGGATTGAATGGTTACCACTGCCGACGTGCCGACGCTTAGGAGGCATGATATGCAGTGGATTGATGGCGGCTATTTTTTCATTATTTTATAAGTTACATGAAGCGTTTTTTCATGCATGTTTAACAAGTAAACCCCTGTTGGGAGTTCGTGTATATCAATTGTTTGCTGGGCATTATTTACAGTCACAACTTTGACTTTTTTTCCTGAAATATCATACAGGTCAATTTGCTCACCAATCGGATTACTTACATTTATTATATCGCTTGTAGGGTTAGGAAAGACTTTAATTCTCCCCACTAATTCACTCTCAACTGTCCCGATCATGCCGCCACATAGGGTGTCCATACAGCCATTTTTGTCTAATTTGATGAGTACGCCAGAAGTCTTAGCTGTTTCATAGTTCACAGTATATCCCGCAGCAAAAACACTGCCGCTTGGAATTTCGACCACACCTCCCAAAAAGTTGTCGCAATTAAGGAACGGTTCGCAGTCATCGAAATAAGACCAAATACTATCTCCGTTGGGGAAAAATTTGTGGACAACAGAAGTCGTATACCAATCCCATTTGCCAATTACAAGAAAATTTCCATCAGAAGTCTGCGTAATATCAAAAATTTGGTTTGTTTTTGATTCAAAATCAGAAACGTATTTCTCCCAAACAAGGTTAAAATTACTGTCCCGACAAATAAGTTTCGGACGAATACTGAAATCATCTATTGGGCCGGGCATAGGGATAAATTCCATGGCGACATATAACCAGTTGCCATTTGGAATCTTTTGTAATCGGGTAGCTACTCCGCTCTCCACATTTTTGGGACTTTCCCATTCTGACTTGATATTTCCAAGGCTGTCAACCATGATTATCCAAGTTTTGGTCCATTTATTGATAATGGGGCCATTATCAGGCCAATAGTATTTATATCCAGGCAATATAATCGTATTAGCATCAATAATATAAGGCTCACCTATCCCACAATCTCGTCCCGGAATTCCGTAGTATTTTCGCCATATTTCTTGGCCCATCGCGTCGGCCTTAATCAGCATCCCTTCAGAATCATATTGAAAGTTTTGTCTGCCGCCAGAGAGCAAAATGTTTTCACCCCAGTCCACACAGTGATTGAGCCCTGATTGTAATCCCTCCACGAGCACAGTAACTGTATTTATTCGCTGTGAATTTTGATAAATAGACAAAAAGCTTGGTGTTTCGTCTAGTATCTGGCTCATAGCGTAAACCTTTCCACTCGCTGACTTTGCGATGCTATTATTTAATTGAGAGGCTATTGCATCATTCGGGTGAAAATAAATATCGGTAAGCAGCGTATTGCCGTTGGTGTCCAACTCCATGTAAAGCAATCCATTCAGCGCATTGTAAGGGGCGGTATCAGTTAAGAACTGCCCAGTTGTGATGAGTTTTTCACCATCCCAAAGGATGTCAACAAATGATGCGCCCGTAATATCCCCGCGGTACAGATTTTTAAATCCAGGTTGCTGACTCCAACAAATAGTAGGAATAGAAAGAATTAGGATGAAGTTGAGTAGTTTTTTCATGACCGAAATAAAAATAGCCCTCCAGACCGACATGGAGTCGGCTTGGAGGGCGGGTGAATAATTATTTTACAACTGCAATACGGCCTGACTGGATTAGTCCAGACTCATCGTAAATGGTGTAAAAATAAATTCCTGATTTTATATCGGTCGTTTGCCAAACATAGGTTGAGGCTTCCTGATTAGCTGGCGAATGCCAAATAGGTCGGCCTGTTGCATCAGTAATGACTACTGAATGTGTGCAGTGCTGCGTCACCGTACAAACAAACTGTACATACTCATTCGCGGGGTTGGGAGTGACGACATATAAGTTGTTGAGGGTGTCCGCTTGCATGGATTGTTGCTGACTGCCTCGATTCTCATAGCCTTCCGGATGTTTGGATATAGGTGGAAAGTGGCATCCCTTTATGGTGAGGATGTTTTTTGCCCACGCAGCACTAATCCCTGATCCATTATTGGCATAGTTCAGCAATTGCTGCACTTTATTTTCCGGCAAAGCGCCTGCTGATTCGCTCTGCATAAGCTGCATGATGCTGCGAAAGTCAGCTAGGTCGGACAACCCGTTTTCTGACAAGCCATATTTGGTTGGGACAGCATCCAAAACCGAAAATGCAGTTGTGTTTTGTCCTTTTGCCAGAAAGTCGCGTGCCACTACCATTTCCGACACCGGGGAATCCATCTTTTGCCACCATGCCCGTACGGTGTCCACACTGTAAGTAATGGTGTCGACTGCCATGTGCAGGCTGAGCAATTTGGAAAGTTCGTCGAGTCGCAAGCGGTGCGCAGCAGCGACATTTGCCTTTTGATCGGCCAATGCCTGATTGCCAATGGCTAGCGCACCCTGCATCTCACTCACTGCAGTTTGATACAAGCTCCGTTTCACCGTATATTCTGCTTTCATTGCGGGCCACTCAGACTGCTCACGGCAAGGGGGCAAGCAATAGTCAGATGCGCAATTATTTTCAAGAACATCGAAAAATGCCAACCCCGAAAAGAACATCGGCCTTTCTGGTTGCCCATGGTGGTAATACCATGCAAATGGGCCATTGTTGGCAAAATCGCCATTTGGCGCATGTGCTTTTGTGAAGGTATTACCTGCGGCATTAAGCACAATTCCATTTGGTGTAATGACTTCCAATCCTTGAGCTTGACGAATGTCTCCTCCTGGAAACACATAAAAATCATAACGTTGTGTGATGTTCGTATTGCACAGATAATGTAGGCCTCGGCTGGGCAACAAGACTGCATTATCGTCATCTGCCAAGTTTCCGTAGTTAACATTAGTGTAAGAATTACGCCGTATGTCATTGTTGAACCAGCCAAGATTTTGACAGTAGGAGCCATAGGCAAAATCTACATTGTCGGGCACTTTGAAAAACTGATTTTCCTGCAATTCAAACCCGTTGGCCCCATTCTCGAAGAACACACCAAACTGCTCATTGGTGTAAGGCTGCCCACCGGAAAGTGGGCTTGCGGCGGGCAGTTTGCCCATGTTGAAAGTATTGCCTACGATGATACCCTGGCTCACAAACCGGTTGTGAATGCCATATATGCATTCAGTAAAAGTGGCTTGCTGTACGGTATATGGGACGGTGATGAAATCATCGTTGGGTATGGAAGGCGTCCCGTTGTCGTTGGGCGTTTGTGCTGAACCGACATAGATGCCGTAACCTAACCCTTTAAACACGCTATGGTCGTAACTGCTTGGGGGAAAAGTGTTGCCAATTCCCAAAGAAGCCACTGTAAACCGCGCATCAGTTGCTTTAATGCCGTAACCATAGTCATTGTTGCCCATCGGATTTTTGATGGTGCGCTCGTTAAGGAAAGAACAGCCATTGATACCAATACCGCGTACGCCTTCCATTTGAATTCCGGCACCCAAGGCCACTGCTTTGTTGAAGTCGTCATTGGACAAGAAAGTGCAGTTGTTGAAGCCCCCGAAGTGATTGCGCGGCTGACCAAATTGTGAACCAGCGATAGGCCAAAAGTTGGAGTAGGGGGAATATGCCAAACCCGTACCGTTGTTTTTAAACGAAGTGCCTTTTGCCGAAAGGATACCTCCGTCTACGAGTTTGACTCCGGTTATGGCATTTTCGATAAGAGCTCCTTCAAAAGTATTGAGCCTGCCATGCTTTCCACTAGTCCATTGAGACTCGTTATTCATGCCCTCTACAATAACGCCATCCCAAGGCCCCATACAACTGTTTGTAAATGTTCCGTAAAGATTGACCCGCCCGCCGGGCTCGATGATGAGGCTTGCACCTTCAGAGAATTTTACAGTGCCGTTGATGGTAAGGGTCACACCGGAAGCAATAGTCAGGTTGCTTGGAACATAGGTAACGCCTTCCCAAGGCGGTTCATTTTGGCTTATCATGCCAGAACGGCCTTGTGCCATCAGTACCGCCTGATACATATTCAAATAACCTGCCCCAACCCAATTTGGTTCAAATGCGGGAGGTGATGGCAGGGTCATCGGACAAGCAGTCGATTTGAGAATATTCTCAATTTCAGCAGGAGCCAGACATTCGTTTACGCTCAAAATTAAGCCTGCTGCAGCGCAAACTGCGGGAGCGGATTGAGAAGTGCCCCAACATGTACCCGCATCCAAACATCCAGTGCCGTTTCCTGGCGCGCACAAATCAACATGTTCGTTGTAATCTACCGACGGATGAATACTGCCGTCAGCAGAAACGGAGGAGACCATTACTACCCCTGGAATATCTGCATATACATCGTGAGAGGTGGGATTTCCAGGGTCATCATTTCCCGCCGCAACAACTAGCAATACGCCACTGCCCGTCATTTCTTTGACTGCGTTCACTATGGTTGAAGGTTGACCATGTATGCCGCTCCAACTTGCGTTAATAATTTTATGCCCGTCCTTATAAGCCTGCCAGATACCTATCCATGGGAAACACCAATTGAGGCCATCTGACATAGAATAAGCCGCTACTTTAATGTTTGGGGCAAGTCCAGCAGTACCAATTCCATTATTGGGGGTAGCCACAATCATACCCGCCACCCGTGTACCGTGAAGACTTGTGTGGGTATTTGGTCCCCAGATAGAAATGATCTGTCCATCGTTCAGGTCATCATTACTCAAGTCAAAATAACTATCAGCTACCGCAACCACCACATCAGGATTACCCTGTGTGACAGTCCATGCGCACCCAGCTTGGGTTAGATCAAATTGATATCCTGCATTGGGGTCATTTAAGGTCATTGGGTTGTCACATTCAGTAGGACAACCTGCCATTTGGTAGTACTCCGCCCATTCAACCATAGAAAACAGTCCTGTAGATTGAAGTGCAGTTTGCAAGATTAACTCATCTCCTAAGCAATGTATCTCATAGGCATTCTCAAGTAGTTCGCTTTGTGAGCCAGGAAACGATTTTGTATATAATGCAACTTGATATTGTTGAAATATGCCCTGCAAGATAAGATTGGTCGGGTTTCCTTGTTGATCAGGATAAGCCGAAGGATCGGATGGATAGACATATAAATATCCCGAGCCATTTCCTTGCGCTATGAGATTAAATGAAAACAGCAACAGTGCTGCCAAAAGTAAAGAGGTCTGAAAATTTTTTAGAAAATCTTTCATTTTTAAAACGGTTTTGGATTTGCCTACTCTGAGCGATTTTCGGCTGCCTCGCCCTGTTTTTTTAGGTAATTTCGGGTTTTTCCACCGATGGTTTGTGAATATAAATCGAACGACCTTTTAGTTTTTACCAGAAGGTGGCTGCCTTAGTCGTGTTTATATTTCTGTTGCCGCCATCTATTAGTAATGCATCCGCCACCAAGCCCCAAACAAACCTGCCCCACTTCGGATACCGAGGGGCTTGGTTGTGGATGCATTAAGTTGAAGGAAGCCGCAGCTTTGGAACGAATGCCAGGAAACCTAT
>JBILHS010000100.1:0-22519 GCA_044350425.1 Saprospiraceae bacterium
GCAAGATCCCGTGCCAGTGCAGTGGAATGAAAACGAAAATAATGTACCGAGGGTGCAGTCTCTGAACCCGGGTGGCCAAGCACTTTGGCAAGGGTCTTTTGAAAAAAATTCATGTCGAAAAAACAAACCCGTTCCGTGGCTTCGAGCCTTGCGGTTTACACATAAAACTAATTGATCGTCAAGCTTTTAACCAAAATTTCTTATAGCTAACATGCGTAATTAAGCTATAATGAGTGGTCTTCCTGACAGGATCTGTCCGCATCAAGTGCGCTTAGTCCAAGTATCCGCGCTTTTGAATACTCGGGAAGGCATATACCCAGGTAAAGCGCACTTGATGCGGACAGATCCCGTCAGGAAGACAACTTACATTGAATTAGATTCGATGTGTTCTTAGCAATGGTCAATTTAGTTGCCAGATTCTTTCTTGGCCGGGTCTTGCTTCACATTGGGCGTAATACGCTCCTGACGGTTGGCTGCCTCCCAGGCGACGTAGAATGCGAGTTGGGCGCGTTTGGCCAATGCGTCAAAATTGATCTTTTCTACGGTATCTGTCGGGCGGTGATAATCCGCGTGTGTGCCGTTGAAATAGAATATGACCGGAATGCCTTTTTCAGCAAAATTGTAATGGTCAGAACGCTCGTAGTATTTGTTTGGATCGTCCTTGGCGTTGTATTTATAGTCAAGCTCCAGTTTGGTGTGCTCTGAATTGACCATTTCGCTGATGTCGTGGAGATGGGTACTGATCCGGTCGTCCCCGATCACGTAGATGTAGTCCGGGTTGTTGGCATGTTTTTCATCTACCCGACCGATCATATCAATATTGATGTCCACAATGGTTTTATCCAGCGGGAATAGCGGGAATTCTGTGTAATATTTGGAGCCGAGCAGGCCTTTTTCTTCGCCGCTGACCAGCATACAGACCACGGTGCGTTTGGGGCCTTTGCCTTCTTTTTTAGCTTCAGCAAAAGCCCGGGCAATTTCAATCACCCCGGAGGTTCCGGAAGCATTGTCGTCAGCGCCGTAATAGATCACGGTACTATCGGCCATACCCAGGTGGTCGTAGTGTGCGGTGACAAAAACGTATTCTTTTTTGAGTTTTTCGTCAGAACCTTCAATAACCGCCAGGACATTCGAGCCTTCCAGCGTTTTGCTTTCTTTGTCGAGTCGAAGTTCAATTTTAGCTTTCGCCTTGATGGACTTTACCTTGTCTCCCAATTGGAGGTTCCCGACTTCTTTTTCAACTTTGGCCGCTTTGTCGCCTAAAATAGCTTTCGCCAGGGTGGTGGAAACAAACACGTTGGGGATGTTGTCATTGGCTGAAGTGCTGGCATCGGTGCCCACCGGCTTCCAGCCATAGGTTGAGATCGCTTTCCGGTTTTTCTTGAGGCTTTCCTCGAAATTCGGATCAATGATAAACACGGCGGTTGCGCCTTTTTTCTTGGCCAGTTGTACCTTTTTGCGCCAATCGATGCTCCAATTGGAGCGGAATTCCGTCCCGGTAAGCAGCGATTTTCCTTCGGTGGTCATGGGTTCGCCTGTGTAAAAAATGACTGCTTTTCCGTCCACGTCTGCCTTCGCGTAGTCACTGTATTTTTCATCGTCAATGCCAAAGCCAATAAATACCACCTCTTTCAATTCCTGAAGGGGTTTATCCGGGCAGTAGGATGGGTAAACGTAAAAATCCGAGCGGTTTTTAAATTCCTGATCTCCTACTTTGAGGCCAATGTCTTTCCAGGTCTCACTTTGCAACAGGATCCTTTGGAAAAAACCCTTGTCACCTTTGGGGGGCAGGCCGGCATCTTTGAATTGTTTGGCAATGAACCGGGCTGCGATCCGTTGGCCTTCTTCGCCGGTTTCCCGACCTTGCATGGAGTCTGAAGCGAGGGCATACACGAGCTTTTTCAGGTCGTCTTGTTTGATGCCCGCAGCAAAGGTGGTGCCGTCGTTTTCCAGGGTGTAGGTGCGTGGGTTTTTCACCTTGTTTGGGCCCGGCGTATAAACGGGCACCGAGGGGGCATCTGATTGCGCCATCAGCACGAAGGCAGGCAACAAGAGCAGGATGGTCAATTTAAATTTCATGTTCAAGATTTCAGATTTGTGGACGGTTGGATTTTGGACCTTTGAATGCTTTGATTTCAAAATACAAAGGTCTGAAGCCCGGCATTTATAAAAAGAGGTTTTCGCGCAACGGGTTCACTTTTGCCTTAAAGAGCAAAAATGATGCCTGCACTGTTTCGAACGGGGTGCAAATATCCGGGATTGAGTTGTATCGACTGAAAAGGATTTGTTTCCATGCGTTATACCTGACGGAAAGTGGTTTGCGAAAAAGGGGGATTCGTGGTTTATTCACCGGGTGACTTTGAGTCACCCGGTGAATAGCGCAAGCGGGTTGCATTTTTCGCAAACCACTTTCCATCAGGTATAAATATTTTAAACTTTGCACATTAATACTGAAATTTCCATGCCATACAACATCCAAATCCTGACCCAAAAATCCGAAATGCTGCCCCATTGCGCCCTCATCCAGCAACTGAGTCCAGGGGTCACAGCGGAACGTTACGCGCACATGCTCGACGATATGCTGGCGCATGGCTATCGGATGGTGGCGGTTTTTGAAGGAGCGGTCTGTGTGGGTATTTCAGGCATCTGGGTGGCCACGAAACTCTACAGTGGCCGGTACCTTGAAATGGACAATGTGGTGGTCGCCGATACGCAGCGATCGAAGGGGATTGGAAAACTACTGACTGATTTTGTGACAGAATTGGCCATTAGCGAAGGCTGTGAAACGATCATGCTGGACGCCTATCTGGAAAACGAGAAAGCGCATGCTTTTTATGAAAGGGCGGGATTTGTGAAGCGGGGATACCATTTTATCAAAAAAATTTGAGTGACCTCAACAATCATCACTCATGTAATCATCACTCGTCAATCAAAAAACTTCTCCCGTTCATAAATCGTACTTCTACCTTTAATTACATCTCCCTAAAGCGTACTCACCCGCAGCCCCGCGGGCCAATCCACCCCAGCCGCTTCTTCTTCGCTGACCTTCCATAGGGCCGCTTTAAATCGCAACAAAGTAGCAGCGGTCTCACTTTGGCGAATGCCAATTTCAATCAGGCCGCGGTCTTCAAAAACCTGGCGCAGCACTTCCAGGTCGAGTTTTTTCACGGCATTCATTACATCCGACATCAGGGCATAGTCAAAATCAAGCGTGTAAAAATCCTTGACGAGGCATTCAATGATCGTGGCATTGCGCAGGGCTTCGGCGGCAGCTTCCCGGTAGGCATTGATCAGTCCGGAGGTGCCGAGCAAGGTTCCACCAAAGTATCGGACCACCACCACCACCACATAGGTCAGTGAAAAAGAATCGATCTGACCCAGAATAGGCCGCCCGGCAGTGCCACTGGGCTCGCCATCGTCATTGGACCGAAAACGGGCGCCGTCGGGCTCAAAGCGCCAGGCAAAGCAATGGTGCCGGGCTTTGAAATGTTCCTTGCGAAGCCCTTCCAGGTATTCCAATGCCTGCGCTTCGCTGCGCACAGGCCATGCGTAGGCGATGAATTTACTGCCCCGGTCTTTGAATTCGCCGGTACCGGGCGCGGCGATGGTGTGGTATGCGTCTGTCACAGTTATTGTCCTGTTGGCAAAGATAGCAGTGTCTTTAAGAATGTTTGAATCATGCAACTATATTAAGGAATTGTGTAACAAGCCACCAACGGCTGAGCCCCACCTTTACATGGTGAAAATTCGTTCGTGATTGATCCAGCGATAATCATCTTATTTTTATTTATGAATGCTGTTGATTACGATATTGTAGTGATTGGTTGTGGGCCTGCTGGTACAACCACAGCGCGTATCGCTGCTGAAAGAGGCCTTAACGTATTGCTCTTGGATAAGAAACAAGAGCTCGGAGCGCCGATTCAACGTTCGGGAGCTTTGAGTGCCGGTGCTTTGGAAGAGGCTGGTATTAATCCAAGCCTGGAATTTATCCAGGAGCCCATCTATGGATTTACGGTCTACAATGAAATGGGCGATCGGTCGAACATTGATTATCGTACGCTGAAACCAGAAAAATATGGGGTAGGTATGGGCAAAAAGTCCTTGGAGGACGGCACCTGTGAGGTGCATTCGCTCAGATTCAATAAAGAAATAAAGGTCCGTACGAATGTTTTGATCGGTGCGGATGGTTTGCAATCGCAGGTTGGAAAATGGGCGGGATTGCAAACCCATATCAAGATGACTGAATTGGCGAGTTGTCTTCAATTTGTGGTAGATAAAGTGGAGACCAATGGGATGCTCGAAATCGTAACAGGACATGAGTGGGCCCCCGGAGGATACGCCTGTCTATTTCCCAAAGGCCACGGCTATGCGGAGGTTGGTTTGGGCGTAATTCGTACCATGACCAAAGAAAATGCCCAATGGCACCTGGATCATTTTATAAAAAACTCGTTTCTGAAGGATCGGCTAAAACATGCGCGCATACTGGAAGTACATGGCGGCGGCGTTCCGCTGGCAGCTCCTTTGCGCACCCAATTTGCCGAAAATCTGATCTTAGCGGGCGATGCAGCGCGACACGTTAATCCCATCACAGGCGGTGGAATCCACACGGCTATGACCGGAGGCCTGATTGCAGGAAAATTCCTGGCCGAATTGGTTCAAAATGGTACCCGCGCCAGTGCTGAAAGTCTGAAAGGATACCAGTGCGAAGACATTTGCCCAGTGAGCACTATAACACATGAACAGTCTAAAGATTTTCTGGCAATTTAGCAGGCCGCACACGATCATCGGTAGCACCCTGAGTATTCTGTCCATTTTCGCTATTGCGATCGGGACAAATTCATCGCTTGTTATCGATCCGTTTTTATTGCCCTTAAGTCTATTGAGCGCAGTGACCTGTAATGTTTATATCACAGGTTTAAATCAATGGTCGGACCTGGAAGTGGATAAAATCAACAAACCCTGGTTGCCCATTGCAGCGGGGACTTTGTCTATGCAGGACGCCTTGCGCATTGTGGTGATTTGTGGTACAACATCGTTTATTGCGGCCGCTTATTTATCCTGGCCATTTTTTGGGTTGATCCTTTCTATTGTCACGATCGGAACAGCGTATTCTTTACTGCCCTTAAAACTAAAACGGCATCATTTATTGGCAGCAGCAGCCATTTCTGTGGTGTGGGGTTTATTGGTAAATATTGGGTTTTACCTGCATTTTCAATATGAAATGACAGGGAATTGGATACTGAGACCGGAAATTTTGCCTTTTACAGTTTTTGTAACGGGTTTTAGTCTGGGCATCGCATGGTTCAAAGATATTCCGGATACGAAAGGCGACGCGGTTTTTCAGTTCGGTACGCTGGCGGTGACCAGTGGTCGGCAAAAAGCCTTTATACCGGGCGTTTTGGTTGTCTCCATACAGACTACTGGACATTTTGACAATAGACGTTGGACTTGCACTCTAAAAAATTGAAAATCATGCACTTACAGAATCGTGTCTAGTGTCCAACGTCAAAATGTCCAGTAGTCTGGTCTCCATAGCATACCTCTATATCATTTTTGCTGCCTTGATGGGCCAATTGCCTGCCATGCTGTATTATATTATTGCACACAGCGCGGTACTAGTGCCGCGCCCGGCTATTAAGGTATGAATTGGGGAGGCAAATTTTTTCTTTATCAAGGCGTGAGAAGGGCGCAATGCGGGACATTTTAACCGACGAACAACGCAGAGAAAGGAAAAATCAGACCGCCATATTCACACCTTAATGGCCGGACGCGGCACTAGCCCTTTTTCTATGGCAAGCCGGCATCTTGCAGGTAAACGACGACAGACAAGTCAAACGGTTTTACTTTTTTCTCTGGGGACTGTTTTTTCTGGAATACTTAATTTACCCGATCGGGTTTTATTTGCCTTCTTAAAATGCTCAAGAAATATGTTTTCTCCAAAGGATTAGACGATTATTTTATAGGAGTCTATAAAGCCTATAAACACATTGCCAAGTTTTTCAGACAAGCCATTCAAGGCCCCTTTGAGTTTAGAGAAATTGTAAGACAGTGTTATGAAATTGGATTTAAATCCCTGCCCCTGATCACACTCACGGGCTTTGTGGCAGGTATGGTTTTTACCAAACAATCCCGGCCTTCACTGGTCGCTTTCGGCGCCACCTCCTGGTTGCCTTCCTTGATCGCAATTGCCATGATAAGGGCTTTGGCGCCCCTTGTGACCGCTTTGATCGCGGCTGGCAAGGTGGGATCAAATATTGGGGCGGAGCTTGGATCTATGCGGGTGACGGAACAAATTGACGCCATGGAGGTCACTGCGGCGGATCCTTTTAAGTTTCTGGTGGTGACCCGGGTGATCGCTACCACCATTACCATTCCGATACTGGCCATGTATTGCACATTCGTTGGTATGATGGGTTCTTTCCTGAATATTTACCAGCATGAAAAAACCAGCTTTCCAACATTTGTCGCGGATGCCTTTGCACAGGTCAGTTTTCTCGATGTCGGCACTTCTGTCATTAAAGCGATCACCTTTGGATTTACCATTGGCATGGTTGGTACATATAAAGGGTATCATGCCGACAAAGGGACGCAGGGCGTAGGCAAAGCCGCCAATGCTTCCGTGGTACTTTCTATGTTCCTGATTTTTGTGGAGGAGATCATCATTGTGCAAATTTCTAACTGGATCAGGTTGTATTAAATCAATATGAAAGATAAATCGATACAAATAGACATGGAACAACCGGTAATCTCTATCCAGGGATTATATAAATCCTTTGGCGAGCTGGACGTATTGCGTGGCATAGATCTGGAGGTCTTTAAGGGTGAAAATGTAGTGGTGCTTGGACGTTCGGGCAGCGGAAAATCTGTATTGATCAAGATCATCTCCGGGCTTTTGCTGCCAGATAAGGGCGTTGTGAAAGTGCTGGGACAAGAAGTGGAAAAACTGAACGAAAAAGAAATGCGTGAACTGCGCATGAAAATAGGATTCTCCTTCCAAAGCAGTGCGCTGTATGACAGTATGAATGTACGGGAGAACCTCGAGTTTCCATTGATGCGAACCAATAGATTAATTCCCAAAAAGGAATTAGATCAAATGGTGGAAGAAACCCTCGACGCCGTGGGCCTGTCAGACAAAATAGATCAGATGCCCTCCGATTTGTCCGGGGGGGCAAAGGAAAAGGATCGGCATCGCCCGCACCTTAATGCTGAAACCGGAGATCATGTTGTACGATGAACCTACAGCAGGCCTGGATCCGATCACCTGTATTGAGATCAATCACCTGATCAATGAAGTACAGAAGCGCTACAATACAAGCTCCATCATCATTACCCACGATCTGAGTTGTGCGAAAGCTACCGGAGACCGTATTGTGATGTTTTTCGAGGGAAAAATTACCCGTCAGGGAAGTTTCGATGAAGTATTCGATACGGAGGACGAACAGGCAAAAAGCTTTTTCAATTACAATTTTACACAATAATCATGAATTCTGAACCTAATAAGCGTGTAATCATCGTAGGGCTTTTTATCGTCCTGGGTCTGGTTTTTCTCATTGCAGGCATTTTGGCCATTGGCAACCTGCACAGCACTTTCGTCAAAAAAATACATGTGACCGCTATTTTTGAGGATGTCAATGGGCTGCAGGCCGGTAATAATGTCTGGTTTTCGGGCGTAAAGATTGGGACGGTCAACAAGCTCAGTTTTTATGGCAAATCTCAGGTGCGGGTAATCATAAAGATCGATGAAAAATCGCAGCAGTATGTCCGGAAAGATGCCAAAGTGAAGATCAGCACGGATGGACTGATCGGCAATAAAATCGTGGTCATCTACGGTGGCACTTCCCTTGCATCGCCTGTGGAAGATGGGGATACCCTGGGGATCGAAGCATCGGTCTCTTCCGAAGAAATGATGACCACTTTACAGGAAAACAATAGAAATCTGAAGGCGCCTTGGCCAATGATCTGGTAACCGATACTACCATTTTTAAAGAAGTACAGGCTTCTGTAAGGCAACTTAAAAAATTGACTGCTTCTGCAGCAGAAGCAAGCGAAAATCTGAAAATCGCCAGCAGCAATGTAAGTATTGCCACCGGTAAATTAGACAACAAAAGCTCTCCGCTGGGTGTGTTACTCTATGATGAAGCCTCGGCGACCCACCTCAAAGCAACCCTTAAAAACCTCGAAGGCGGCTCTCAAAAACTGGACGAGGATTTACGGGCTGCACAGGATAATTTTTTACTGCGCCCTTATTTCAGGAAGAAAAAGAAAGCGGAGCAAAAAGCGGCGAAACAATAGAAGCCTACTTCCGGAGGCACGACATAATTTTACTAAGCAGCAATTTCTCGTCAATAGGTTTGGAGATATAATCATTCATGCCAATTTCGAGGCACTTCTCCAGATCTACTGTAGTTACGTCCGCTGTCAGGGCAATGATGGGGATTGAATCCTTCATTTCATTGCGTATGAACTTCGTGGCATCAAAGCCATTCATTTCCGGCATTTGCAAATCCATTAAAATAATATCGTAGCGGTTTTTTTGGAGCATTTCGATCGCGATCTTTCCGTTGTCAGCGACGTCTGCTTCAAAGCCAAATTCCGACATGATCAGCCGGATCAAAAGCTGGTTCAAGGCCATGTCTTCTGCGACCAGAATTTTTAAGTGCTTGGCTTCTATGCTCGTTTCAGTCTCGGAAGGTGTTTCTGTTTGCGGCAATTCAGTTGTTTTGTAAAAGCTTAATGAAAAACGAAAAGTAGAACCGTGGCCCAGTTCGCTCGCTACCCGGATGGTTCCGCCTTGTCGTTCCAGCAATTGTTTGACAATGGCCAATCCAAGCCCTGTGCCACCATAAGCACCGCCTCCTATGGTATGTGCCTGTTCAAAATTATGAAAAATCTGCTCCAGCTTATCGCTTGCTATCCCGATCCCGGTGTCGGTGAGTGTAAACTCAATTTTTGCATTTTCTGCATCTTCCTCCAGCAAGCGAACGCGTATGGAAATTTTCCCCTCGGTCGTAAATTTTACGGCGTTGCTGGTCAGGTTTAAAATGATCTGGCGTAAGCGCACAGGATCGCCGATCAATATGGGTGGAATGGCGGGATCGTACTCCTGAATCAGTGTCAAATTTTTCTCCTGTATTCTTCCTTCAAACAAACGAAGCATGGTTGTAACAGCCTCCGGCAGGTTGAAGGGGATCTGCACAAAGACCATTTTCCCGCTGTCCACCTTGGCGAGGTCGAGAATATCATTGATTAGAACCAGCAGCGCGTCGCCCGCGTCTTTGATCGCGTGGATGTATTCTTGTTGTTTGCCTTCCAGTTTCGTCTTTAAGATCACATTGGTAAAGCCAATAATGGCATTCATCGGCGTGCGGATCTCGTGGCTCATGTTCGACAGGAACTGCTGCTTCGCGATGACGATATCTTCTGCGATCTTGGTTTTTAACTCGGCCTGGTTTTTAGCGTCGGTCAATTCCTGCTTTGCAATTTGCTCCGCAGTGGCCTTTGTAATATCCTGTAAGGTGCCCACCATCCATTCCGCACCAGCATCATCCGTAAAGTTTTTTCCCGTCGAACGCACATAGACCGTCTGACCATTTTTTTGGAGAAGGCGGTATTCCATCATAGTGGCTTGCTTTTGCGCAAAGACATCCCGGCTTACATCAAGTACATATTCCAGATCGTCCGGGTGTACAAACTTCTGAAAGTTTTCCATGCTTGCCTCAAATTCCTGCGGCACACAACCCAAAATTCGGTATAAGTTGTCCGAAAAATGCATGGTTTGGGTAGCAAAATGGTGGTTGAAGCTCCCGAACAACCCGATCTGCTCGGCAAAATTGAACGCAGTGTTCAGTTCACGGATCTGATGCTCACGCTCCATCCGCTCGGTCACATCATGGCTGATGACCATGACGGCGTAGATCTTATGATTTATATCAAAGAGCGGTATATAATTGTGCTCATAATAAGCATCTGAGCGGATTGCTTTTTCAAAATGGACCAGCGTCTTTTTATCTTCAAAAACCTTTTTGATATTTAAAAACGTCGTAGATTTTACAGCGAAAGGCACTACCGCTTCCATTGTTTTGCCGATCACATTGCCTTTGTAAAAGTCCTGAAAAACAGCGGTGGCTTTTTTGTTTACCGTCAGAAAACGAAGGTCCCGGTCAATGACTAAAATCAGATCGGGCGAGGAGTCAATAATGGTTTCTGAAAATTCCTGCTGTGCTTTTAGTGCGGCCGTGCGTTCTGCTACAGCTAATTCCAATCGCTGTTGAATTTCGATGCTATCGTTCAATGCTTTGTTGAGTAATTCCTTCTCTTTCAAGGCATTTTCCAAGGCTAATTTTCTAACTTCGGTCACATCGGCAATGGTCAGGACGACCAGAGCTTCATTTCTGCTTGATTGATCAATACGGTGCGCATTGAGCAACAGGATCTTGTGGCCGATGTTGGGAAAGGTAGTTTCTATTTCAAAATCGTGGAACGGATTATTTTTTAGAATAATTTCTTCGAGGAGTGCGCGCAGTCTTGGGACATTCCACTGGTTGTTCCCTAATTTATAGAGCGACCCGCCAAGGATATTTTCCTCTGCCACCCGGAAGGTTTTGCAAAAGGATTTATTGGCGGATTTGATGTGGAAATATTGGTCAAGTACGAGCATGGGCTCGTGCACGGTGTCCAGAATAGCCTCATTGTAATGGTGCAGATCCTCTACCTGCTGGATGCGTGCGTGCAGCTCCTGATTGCTGGTAATCAGTTCTTCGTTGGTGGATTCTATCTCTTCTTTAGAGGTTTCGAGTTCTTCGTTGAGGCTCTGCAATTCTTCATTGCTCGAGATGACCTCTTCGTTGGCACTCTGTAATTCCTCGTTGGTCGACTCCTGGTCCTGCGTGATGGAACGCATATCGGAGCGCGCGGCGGCCAGTTCTTCTTCCAGTTTTTTTATCCGTCGGTCTTTTGCGATCGAGTTTTTCTTTTCGCCTTCCACCGGATGGCCGCCCACTTCCATTTCATGACCGGTAAAGACGATCACAACCATAGGTTCCTCGCCGGGTACCTGAAGTGGCATTACTTCCAGATTTACAATCCGAATGGTGTTGCCAGCTTCTTCGCGGGCCATTTCAATCCCTGCTTTTCGGACGGGCAATTTGGATTTGATGGCGTGGTGGATAGCGTTGCGTAGTTCGAAATTGATTTCCGGTATTGCCATTTTCAGGATGTTGAAACTGGCTTTCCCGGGCGCGTTTTGGAGGTAGGGCGCGGTGTTTCCTCTGAACTGGAGAATATCCAGATCGTGGTTGACGATCACACTGGCAGGTGCAAAATGAGCGAGCAAAACGGCATCAAATATATTGGTCAATTGACTATTCCTGCTCACGGGCATTTTTTTGGGGTTGGCGATGGTACTACTTTCCTTGTCTTTTAGCGCGGTATGCGGAAGGTAGAAACTGATGTCTGGAATTTGATGCAGACCCGAGTTTTTCTTGCGCGCATAAATCCTGTACTTCTTGTCAAGTGGTGTAAAAAGATCGGTGGAACTGCCGATGGTCTCTGATTTGCCCAGCATCAAGGCACCGCCTTCTTTCAAGGCATAATGAAAAGTGGCCAGAGCCTTTTTCTGCGCCGCGTGGTCGAGATAGATCATAAAGTTGCGGCAACTGATCAGATCCATCCGGGAAAAAGGTGGGTCGCCGAGAATGTTGTGCTGAGCAAAAATACAGACATCGCGCAGGGCTTTGGAGATATGGTACTTGTCCTTCGATTTGTTAAAAAACCTTTGCAGCCGTTTGGGGGAAATGTTTTTCAACTGGTTCAAAGTATATTCTCCACTCCTGGCTTTACTGATGGCTTCGGCACTCAGATCGGAGGCAAAAATCTGAAAAGGGATGGGCGTCGGTTTCTTTTCCTGAAGCTCGAACAACAACATGCCAATAGAGAACGCTTCTTCGCCCGTTGCACAGGCAGCCACCCAGATACGGAAGGTTTCGCCGGGCGCTATGCTTGCCAAAAGCCTGGGCAAAACCTTGCTTTTCAAGGCCTCAAAAGCCTCGGGATCCCTGAAAAAATCGGTTACGTTGATCAGGATATCCTGAAAGAGCAGGTCTGTTTCTTCCTTTTTTTCCGTGAGCAGTTTGGAGTAATCCTTGATCGAATCTATTTTATGAATCAACATCCGGCGGAGCATCCGCCGCTTGATGGTGTTCATTTTATAGTGACTGAAATCAACGCGTTTTGTTGTGTGGATGTATTGGAGGACGGATTTCAGGTCCGGGTCGGTGTTGTCTATTTTATCCTCCGGCGCGACTTTGGTGGCTTGTCGATTGGCCAGCGGGTATTTGCTCATCCTTCCCAACTGCACAGCGATTTCCTTTGGAGACAAGATAAAGTCAACCACACCCTCTGCAATGGCCGAAGTGGGCATGCTGTCGAACTTCGCGGAATCATCCTGCGCGAAGGTGATGCCACCGGCTAATTTGATCTCTTTCAAACCGCGCGTTCCATCGTTCGCGCTGCCAGACAGCACGATACCCACCACGTTTTCCCCATGCGTTTCGGCCAAAGAGGAAAAAAGCACATCAATAGAGAGGTTGGAGGACTTGTTCACCGGGCGAGGCAGCAACTGAATATGGCCGTCAATCACCTCTATTTCTTTATTGTACGGAATAATATAGACATTATTGGGCTCTATCTTTTCCATGTCATCGATGTCCTGGACTTTCATGGTGGTCACTTTCGACAAAATCGGCGTGAGCAAGCTCTTATGGTCCGGACTGAGATGCTGGACATAGATAAAGGCCATGCCCGTATCGGGCGCGAGGTTTTTCAACAATTGCGTCACCGCTTCCAGACCGCCGGCAGAGGCCCCGATGGCCACCACGGGAAATGGGTGCCTGCTTGCTTCATCAGCCTTGAAAATCGAAGATTTGAGCGCGGAACCCATGGGCCGGGTACCAGTTATTGAAGGGCCTGTTCCGATGGCGCTGGATTGGAGCGGGGGATTTTTTTTTGGAAGGGATTTTTTTTTGCCTGGACTACGAGCTGACTTCATGGTTGATACCTCAAGCGATTACGTCAAAGATAGTACTAAGTATTTTGCGACAGAACAATCATTTATCGAAAGTGTGAATCTTGTAATTCATTTCCGGAATTGTGCAACGATGGCAGCTCTTGAGACACTCAACTTTGAACTTTGAAAACCAATAAAGTGCAAAAAGATAAAAACATCCCTGTTGTTCCCGACACGAGCACCATGCTCAGCCAAAAAACCTACGAAGATTTCAACAAAAAACGCCCCAACCCAAGTGAAATAAAAAAGCCGCCGCTCGCCAATGTGCCTCCCCAAAGTGCTGAACCCAACCCAAACGATGACATCCATAGAACCTGGTGCCGCGCCAATTCATAGTTCGTTCGGTGAATGCGGCACCAGGTTGATCAAAACCAGGGCGAAAAAAAGTCTAAGGGCAGTGAATAATTATCGGCCGTTCCTAAATCAAATTTATACCATGAAGAAATCGAACTTTATCACCGCATTCACCTTGTTTTTGATGTCGTTTTTGTTCAGTTCCTGCGAGGCCATCGCGGGTATTTTTAAAGCCGGAATGGGCTTTGATGCTTTTGCTGTAATTGGATTGGTCATGCTTTTGATCTATGTTTTGAGCCGCATGTTTGGAAGCAAAAAATCCTGAACGAACGTTGGCGAACCCAAACGCCTGCTCTAAGGCCTTGTACAAAACTCTGCTTAGGGTTCTACCCCCGGTCTCCCCTCCTTTGCCAAAAAACACAACAGATACCCCAATAACCGTTCATTTCTGCCAGCGTTTTGTTGGCTTTTGCATCACTCAAATCGCCGCAGTCAACTTTTTCCCCGGTCAAAAGAGAAAATGTGCGCATCCGGGTTCTTTATGCCCAGTGCCGCGTCTCGAATGATTTCCCCTGCGATTTGACTGAACACGATACCGTTCCCGCCGAAGCCCAGGGCAAATGTGGTGCGCGGCCGTTCTTGAACCGTACCAAGTAAAAGGAAGTCCATCAGCCGTTTCGGCGAAAGTGCCGGCCCAATTGAAGTCCACAAGGAGCGGGGCCAGCTTAGGAAATCTTTTGTCAAAATCCCGTGCCAGCAAATGGGTCTTTTTGTTTAGCAATTTGTCTCGTTTGCCAGGACTGTAAAAAGGTTCATCCCTGCCGCCCACCAGCACCCTGCGGTCTGGGGTGGTCAGGAGGTACAGACAGGGGCGGCGGTCTCCCAAATCAGCGCGTCACGATGCCATATTTCGCCCTCAAATGGTTCGCTCACAAGTACATATGCGGAGTGCATGCGCGTAACTTTTTGCTCCAAATATGCCTGCGATTTATATCCACTGGCAATCACCAATTGTTTTGCCCGTATGGAATGTCCGTGATTGGTGCAAAGCACTACTTGTTCTTTTTCGTGTCGGATATCCACAATTTCGGTTTTGTCAAATACCTGCGCTCCATGTTTCATGGCATCCTGCAGCAACGCATGGGTGAGCGAATAGGCATCCACTTGAGCGCCATCGTGCGGTGAATAAAGGGCGCCTGGAGATTTGAAATGCGGGAGTGCCCGATCGACATCGGCTTTGTCCCAACGTTCCACCCGGATGCCGTGCTTTTGACGAATCGAGTATTCAAAATCCAAATCTTCCAATGCCAAACACCAAGCCGTGAGCGCTCCTGTGATACCCCCGCCCATGACTAGAAAATCTACTTGCAAGGAATGGCGGAGGGCTGGGTATTCGAAGAGAAAGCCGTTTTTTAGAAGCCAATAGGGGTAGGGTGTATGGAGGTTCATCGTGGATTATACTTTGATTTCTTCCGTAGCCAATACAATATGCGTTGCCACTACTTCCTTGTGTTCCACAAAAACTGCGAATTCGCTGGGGCGGATTTTACCTCCGTATTTATTGGCATATACTTTCGTGAATTCTGCGCCCAAATAGAGAATGATCGCGGAATAATAGACCCATAGAATAATGAGTACCACAGCACCTGCCGCACCGTAGGCCGAAACAGTGCTCGAACGGCTGAGGTATATATTGACCAGATATTTGCCTATCAAAAATAGCATGGCAGTAAAAAACGCACCAATCAGTACGTCCTTCCATTCTAAATCAGCATCCGGCAGCACTTTGAAAATTACCGCGAAAAGAAGCATCACAACCCCTGTTGATATTAAATTGCTGAGGATAAAAGCCAGCCACACGAAAGCGCTGAAATTAGAAGCAAGCCAACCATCCAGTATACTCAGGGCCGCGCTCAAAACGAGCGAAACCATCAATAGAAAACCAATGCCGACCACCATCGAGAAAGAGACGATCCGGGTGAGGAGGAATCGCACCCAGCCCCGTTTTGGCTTCGCTTTGATAGACCATATTGAGTTGATCGAATCCTGAATCTCGATGAAAACCCCGGTCGCCCCGAGAAAAAAAGTGGATACACCTACGATACTTACCCAGGGTGTATCGCCCGAGATTCGGACGTTTTTGATCATTTCCTGCAATTGTAAAGCTCCCAGGTGGCCAATCAATCCTTCAAACTGGAGATACAGGTAACCTTCCGCGGCTTCTTTACCAAGTACTGTGCTGCCGATCGCAATGACGATGATCAGCATGGGCGCCATAGAAAAGAGGGTGTAATAAGACAGCGAGGCGCTGAACTTTAGTCCGTAGTCTACATTGAATTCCTCGGCGGACAAGCGGAGCAAATGCCCGACCGAGACGATTCTGTGCCAGAGATTTTTAAAGGTAAGGCCGGATAGCAAGGGGATTTTCATAATCCCTGGCAACTTTTGATCCGGACCAGGACTAACATTGTCCTAACAGCATCCAGATGATCAAAAATACAACAATAGTACCCAGACAGCCGCCGCCCCATTTCGCGGCGCCAGCGCCAGCAAGTAGTCCCCTGAAAAGATTATTCATGGTTAAGGTTATTGTTTTTTAAAATGTAAAACCACAGGCTTTTGAGGGCTTGTATCAAGAAATCAAGTGCGCAAAGTTGTTGGTGTCTGGAGGCAATTGGGTTACACTATTATTTAAATAAGTTACATGATTCTTAGTGTTGGCCGAATATCCAATATCGAACACCGAATACCGAACACCGAAGTGGGCTCCGGGCTAAATATCCGATCGGAAACAGCATTTAATAATAGCAAATTCCAAGCGCAGCGCCCCCTTCGATGTTCGGTGTTCGATATTAAAAACTGAGCCATCCCCCAAAATTCTCCTTCAGAACAATTTCATTCACCTGCAAAATTGCTGAATAAGCCCCTGCGCCGGCGCATACCCACCCAAGGCTGCTTGTTGCCAGTCGGCACAGGCACCTGCCAGATCGCCGGCTGAACGGCGCGCCATGCCCCGATTGAATTTAAAGTTGGCAGCATCCGGTTTCAGCGCAATGGCCTTGTCAAAAAACGCCAGTGCATCCTCAAATTTACCCATACTGGCATAAGCGTTTCCTTTATTGTTGACCGCTTCTACGTAATCCGGGGCGAGTCCGAGGGCGTCGTCATAACAAGCAATGGCTTCCGGCATTTTGCCCATGGCGGCCAGGACATTTCCTTTTCTGAAATGATACTCCGGGTCTGGCTTGATTTTCAGGGCAAGATCATAGGCGGCCAGTGCGCGGTCATTTTGTCCGGCGCTGGAGTAAGCCATGCCCAGGCTGGACTGGATCTTATCTTTGGGTTCTTTGGAGTCCATGGTGGCAAATTTTTCAAAATCAGCGATCGCTTTCGGGTAATCCCCTTTGAGTAGATAAACCTGTCCGCGGGCAAACCAGGAATCTGCATAATCTGGCTTGAGTTCCATGGCCCGACCAAACATCTTTGCCGCATCATCGTAGCGTTTCAACTTATTGAATGCCACGGCTAAATTAAAGGTTGCATCAAAATGTACCGGATCTACTTTAAGCGCCTGAGCATAGGATTTGACCGCTTTTTCATATTCTTTCAGATCGTCCTGTGCAAGACCGAGGTTGGACCAGGAGAGTGGATCGTTGGGGTTTTGAGCGCTTGCGTTTTCCCATAGACTTACACTGGATTTCCAGGTTGAATTTTGCAATAAGGTCAGTACAGCACAAAGGGCTATAAATCCCGCAGCGAGATAAGGCGCTATGGATTTTAAGCCGGATTTAATGCGCCCACTTTCGAGGTCTGAATACGTTTTTGCTAGTACGAAGAATAGTCCCAGGTAAGGAACATAGGTAAAACGGTCAGACATAAAAGCCTTGCCGGCGCCCTTGAATTGCAATACAAAAACGATGTTGACCAGAAAGAACAGGAAGCCGAAGGCCAGCGTTTTTCCGTGCTTCAGCGAGCCCCATACCCACCAGCCAATGGCAGCAAGGGCAATCGGAGAAGCATAATACAAAGTTGGCAAACTACCCGATTTAGGGTATGGATAATAAGCAGAGAGCCCCAGCGGCACGGGTACTTTGTACAGGTAATTCCAAAGCGAGGCGGTGGCGAAAAAGAAGCGCTCTACCATGGAGTATCCGGTGTCTTTAAACCCTTCTGCTTCGTTCAGAAAATGAATGCCCACCAGACCAAACACCAGCGATAATGCGAAAAAAGGCAACTTTTCCAGCCACACCTTCATGCTTTTCAGGTCGCGCCCCGCCAGCCAGTCCATCGCCAGCATGGAGAGTGGCAGTGAAACCGCCTGAATTTTAGCGAAAAGCGAGAGCAGTCCAAGGATCAGTGTAAAGGCGTAAAACTTGCTTTTTTGTTCCGTTACGTATTTCCAATAGGTCAATAAAGCGGAAATATAAAACAGCCCGTAAAGCACGTCTTTGCGCTCCGTGACCCAGGCCACACTTTCAGAACGCATGGGGTGGATGCCAAAAAGCGCGGTACCCAGCGCAAGTCCCCAGCCGCGCACCCCCAGCGCCCGGAAAAAGAAAAACGCCAGGGCAGTAGTGGCCACATGGAGCAGTACATTGTCGAAGTGATACAGAAAAGGCTGAAAGTTCTCGACCGCCATTTGGCCGGGTTTTACGATCGTGTCGAATGTATGTTCCAGGCAATAGGTGATCACTACCAGCGGGGAGTAGTTGCCATGGGTATGTCCGGTAAAAATCTGTCCCAGGTCCATGCTTCCAAGTGGTTTGACCATGGGGTTGAGCCAGAGGTATCCGTGGTCGTCCCAGTTGACAAAACCAGCGCTGAACGTATTGGCAAATACTGCGAAGGTCAGCACCAGACAGCCCGCCAGTATAAGTTTTTCTGAAACAAAGGCAGGGATATTGGAGTCGTTTGCCGGGTTTTCGGAAGAATTGGATGCAGCTGTCGCAGGAGCTGCCTGGGTCGTTTTGTTTTTCTTGGACATGGCCGATGATAGATTTTCGTTCGGACAAAGTAAATGCGATTTCGTTTGATGGGCAATAGTTTTCACGTTGGTAACTGGTTAGCTTCCGCCTTGTCGGAGCCAACCTTAGCAGAGCCGACCTTAGCGATGCCTTCCTTATGGACGCCAACCTTCGCGGAGCCAACCTTGACGGAGCCATCCGAGAGTCATAAGGTAGCCTACCCTCCGTCTTTGGGTGTATTTAAACAGTCATTAAACCTGCCCAACGGTTGCATGGATACGGCCCATGCCCGGCGCTCAAAGCCAAGGCAGGGCAGCATCCATGCAACCGTTGGGTACAAACCAAAAGGGGCCTCACCCGAACACCCCTCCGCTTTGGTGCTCCCAATTAGTTGGATAGCTTTCGCGTTCATTCAAGCTTAGGGAGACTTGAGGGTCGCTTTTTAAGGCCCGAAAATAGCCTAAAACTGTCTGACCCCCAATTTGTACATACGTTGTACATATCAAAAGTTAGGTGAATCAACCCTGGATGTCCACTTTTGCGCAGTTTCGCCATAAGATGAATGCGCTGCGTTTTAGGGACAATGGTCACTTGTGGCAACTCAGACAAGTTTGATGCATTTTTCAATTTGAAAAATCACCTCATATAAATTATGCTAAATGGGAGCTGTGTCAGAAGATGCGGTACAGCACCCCTCTGGGTACAAACCAAAAGGGGCATCACCCGAACACCCCTCCGCTTTGGGAAACTAGTAGGGCGCAGCACTGCCAAGCGAAGCGTTATGCGTGGGCAATGGAAAATATGACAGCACAAGAATTATTGGCGGCATACGCCACAGGTGAAAGAAACTTTAGCGGAGCCGACCTTCGCGATGCCGGACTTCTCGGAGCCAACCTTAGCGGAGCCAACCTTTACTTCGCCAACCTTCGCGAAGCCAAGCTTAGCCGAGCCAACCTTAGCGAAGCCATCCTTCGCGGAGCCATCCTTCGCGGAGCCATCCTTAGCGAAGCCAACCTTCGCGGAGCCGACCTTCGCGGAGCCGACCTTCGCCGAGCCAACCTTAGCGGAGCCAAACTTCACCTAGCCAACCTCAGCGGAGCGAACCTTAGCGGAGCGAACCTTTGCCGAGCCAACCTTTGCCGAGCCAACCTTAGCGGAGCGAACCTTAGCGGAGCGAACCTTAGCGGAGCCATTATCTACGTCAACCCTCCCGAAGTTGGCAGCCCTGGCGATATCGACATTGGCCTACGACTCCCCGGTATGGGAGCCGACCTTATGGGAGCCGACCTTATGGGAGCCGACCTTCGCGGAGCCGACCTTCGCGGAGCCGCACTTTCCGGAGCCAACCTTGATGGAGCCATATGGGAGTAGCCTACCCCCTGTGGGTGTATTTGAACAGCCATTAAACCCGCCCAACGGTTTGTATGGTCGGTGATACGGCCCATGCCCGGCACTCAAAGCCAAGGCAGGGCAGCGTCCATGCAACCGTTGGGCAAAACTAAAAACAAAAAGGGGCATCACCCGAACACCCCTCCGCTTTGGTGCTCCCAATTAGGTGGATAGCTTTCGCGTTCATTCAAGCTTAGGGAGACTTGAGGGTCGCTTTTTAAGGCCCCCAAATAGCCCAAAACTGTCTGACCCCTAATTTGTACATACGTTGTACATGAACGCAATTTGGACACACCCTCTGGAATAGGGTACTTTTGTCGCAATAAATTGTAAAAGCGGAAGCTCCTGAACCCGCCCGTTTTGGAAAAATAAAGGCGCAACCAAAAGCTTACAACGCGACAAGCGTAAGCAAAAATGAGTATGATAAGTCAAAACATCATTGACAGTTATAATTCGATGAAAACAAGCCATGATGCAAGTGCATTGCTTTTAACACTGGATAGCAATAATCGGGATGTACTATTGCTTAGTAAAGCAGATGTCAATACCGCTTACCAGGATATTGTTGCTCAATTGCCAAAAGATGACCTGGTATTTCTTATTACGATTTTTAATTATGAAACCGAAGAAAAACCACCTCGAAAAACAGAGAAAATTTTACTAATCACGTGGATTCCGGAGAGTACGCCCGCCCGGAGAAGAATGTCGGGTACAATGATTAAAGGTGAGATACAACAAGCTTTTGACGGACTCCAAAAGGATTTGACCGTAAGTAATCTCGGCGAACTTGACTATGATGTTATTCGCAAACTGATGATGTGATCTTAATGCCTCAAGTTGTGACCAAAAACATCACCACTACGTGGTTGAAGCAATAGGTCAGGACTTGAGGCATTCAAAACAACTCAATAAAAGTTTCCAGATTCTCGGAGTTGTCCAGCCCCAGTTTTTTGCGTAGGCGGGTACGGCCACGGTAAACACTTTCGACTGAAATGCCCGAAATATCAGCAATGCTTCGGCTGTCGACGCCAATTTTGATCAGAATGAAGAGGCGTATATCGGTACCGGAAATCTGGACAAACCTTGCCCTTAGGCGCGAGATGAAATCAGGAAATTGGGTTTCGAAGGACTGCTGAAAAGTCAACCAGTCTTTTTTTGTAAGCATCTGCATGGGGGCGTCCAATGTTGAGAAACCCGTTTTTTGTTCCAGGGCCTGACTAAGCTGGTTTTTTAAGGCCAACAAATGTTGCACTTCGCTCAATTCAGCATCTTTTTGGTTTAGAGACGCGCTGACCCTTTCCAGGTGGTGTTGTTGTACCATCTGCTGGTTTTTCAAATCCCGTCGCTTCTGGCCTTGGCGATGTGACAAGATCAATACAACGCCACTCCCGATGAGTAAAGAACAACCCAAAAAGACAAGTAGAAACCGCTGATTGTTGTGGTTTTTTTTCATCTTTTCAATGTGCTTTTTTTGGTAATCGAGCGTACTGTAAGCTTCTATTTTCCCCAGCGCCCGGTCTTTTTCAGGACTGAAAAAATCGCTGAAACAGCGGGCACCCATTTGGTGGTGGTACAACGCCTGTTGATACTGGCCCCTCAGTGCGCAAAGTTCTGCAATCTTGCGGTGAATCTTTGCCTGGTCGGATTGTACCGGACTCAGGGTCAGTGCTTGTCGGTAGTAATGCATCGCGGAGTCGGAGGAGCCTAACAGCTGCATACAGTCGGCAATGGCGGTTTTTATCTCCGCAATTTTAAGCCCATTGGCATTTTCAAGGTTGCCAGATTCGGCGCGTTTCAACATTGGCAATGCTTCCTGGCATTGCCCCAGGATAAAAAGGGTTTTGCCAAAGAGGTACTGTCCGCTGGCAGTGTCATGCTTGATTTGAAAGGCAAGCCTTTGGGCTTGGGCTTCTTTTAACAACAAAAATGCAGAGTCGGGCATGTTCAAGTTCAAAAAAATGGTTGCCATACTCTCTTCGGCGATTACTTCCTGCCCGGGATTATCAAATTTTCGAACGTAATGGAGCGCTTTTTTAATCCAGTACAGTGCTTTTTCGTATTCCGAACAGGAATTATACACATAGGACAGTTGAAGCATGGTCTCAAATTTCCGCACTTGATGAAAGTGATCTGGTTTATCCTTCAAAAACTCAAATACTTCATTGAGTATTTCAACAGCAGTGGGGTATTCGCCTTTGAGCAGGTAGCATCGCGCCATATATCGTCGGGCATCGTTGGCTCGAAAGAGCTGACCGCTGAGCTGGCTTAGTTGATAGCTTTCTTGTAAACGAACCAATGCATCGTCATACTTTCCCGAAGAACAGAGTCTTAAACCAAAGATCAGTTGTACAAAGGCATGTACATTTTTGTCCAATAGGATGGAATCTGCTGTGGTGAGCCAGGTGTCATTCGAGCCGTCATCGGGTTTTTCAGGCAATTGGTAATAGAGGCCTTCCAGGGCAAACCGCCACCATTTTTTAGGAACAGTTTTTTTGATGTCCTGAAAACAGGGCGCTGGAAACAGGGCATGCTGGCCTTTGTCGATGTACTTGTTGATCCATCCATGCGAAAGAAATGCTTCAGCCGCAGGTTCGATGTCATCTTTGGTGTAGTGATTTGACTTCGAAACGCATGAAACAAACAAGATGGACGAAAGCAAAAGGACTATCAGTTTCATTGCAGTGTGCTGCTTAAGTAGTTTTAAATCAATCAAACATTCTGAATCAGCATTGTCGTAAAAGTCAGGACAGGTTATAGCCGCAGGTTCAGCTATTTTCCTTCCGCATCATAAAAAAACTGCAAAGCTACA
>JBILHS010000011.1:0-83264 GCA_044350425.1 Saprospiraceae bacterium
TACTCTCTTATGCCTATATCCAATTCCTAAATAAGATTCAAAATTGTTAAAATCGAATTTTGCCTTATTATATTTTCCCTCAGGTTCCAAGAAGTAACCATCTTTAATATTTTTATTAAAAGAAAATTTTGTTAATAATGGAGCATTGATATAAATTGAATTGTTTTTACTTTTTAAAATATCATATTCTGGAGCGGCGCATAAAATGAAATTATGAATTAAATAATGCCCTATATAGCGTATCTCTTTTGACAGAATATTACTAAAATAGGTGTGGTCAAACGGCCTGCTAAATTTTGTTTGAAATAGCGAATATCCAATCCCAGAAGAAAGATTGAATTTCTTATTTGAAAAAATATTTTTAGTAACCGTTACAGAATATTCAAAATCCCAACGGTCATCTTCTTGATGAATAATTACATCCTTGCCTGGAAAATTAAACAGCCTTCTATCTTGTGGTAAAATCGAATATCCCAAAGTAATCTCTGTGATTTTAAAGATATTTTGGCAAGTCAAAATGTTTTGACTTAAAAACAAAAAAATAAAAATTGTTGAAATTTTGCAATTCATTTTGCGGACTTTTTATGTAAAAAAATGGGCAACTCGTCGTTTTCAGACGAGCTGCCTAAAGAAATTACTTAATAATCATCAGTTTCGACCTTAACCGATTGCCGCCATTGATTACTTCAATAATATACATATCTGGCCGCAAAAAAGAAAGGTTTAGTTCTTGCTTTTCAGATTTCAGTGATTCTACATAAACGATATTGCTTAATTTGTCGAATATAATTATTTCTCCTTCATAATCCAGAACAACACTTTCTTTGTATTGTTTTTCACCAGATGAAACAATATCTAACAATGACAACATAACCGAACCATTAGATGGATTTGGAGAAACAGAAATTGATGCTGAATTTGTTCTTAAATTACATCATACAACCTCAAATGGCATACTCAATTGACTTGTTCCACACGAGTTTGTAACGGAAGCGTTGATCCAACCATTTCCAGTATCCGTAGATGATGCCCTATATTTGGCTTTTCCTGGATCACTCGCAAACGAACTAAGTGGGCCTGAGAACGACCAGGTTACGTTGGAAACCCCCTGTAAATCTCTTGTAGAGTTGCCAAAATCCAGAACAGCAATCCCTGGTTGAAAATTGCAAAGAAAATCATCTCCGTCGATTGTAGCATCTGGTTTGCCAACCCATATCTGAATAGATACTGGAATAGGAGCACAACCAGTTGATGCACTGATTGTAAATGTCAATGTTGCAAGACCAGAAACACTGTTTGGCGCAGCTCGAAGGGTGGCCGAAGTTCCTGTACCGGAAGTTGCTGCACCTGCACCAGTTGCGAATAAAGCGGTCGGTGAAACAGTCCACGTTGCAGTTCTTCCTGGTACAATATTGGCTAATGCAAATGTTTTATTAACCGTACAAATAGGACCTGTTCCAGCAATATATGGGGAACGAATGGTATTTGTCGTAACCGTTGTATTTGGACTTGCACCAAGCCAGTCAAGAAGCCGTGTCGGCGCTGTCCCGCCACCCGTCCATGAATCATCGAAACGACCATAAAAATCTTGCAAAACTTCTGCCCCACAAGCCGATGGGCCACCAGCAAGATCTCCTATTATTCTATTACTTTGATTAAACAATGGCGATCCAGAAGAACCAGGCTCTGTGACTCCTGTGGCCCATGTAACCCTCCAGTGTAATGTTCCAGGAACACCTGAGCTATTATCCACTCTTAATGGAGCGGTAGCGTAAGTAGATATTTTCTTAACATCACCTCTTGGATGGTGAATAGATGCCCCTGATGTTGCTGCAACTGTACTTCTATCCCACCCTGCCAATGCAATTGTTGGTTGGCCTACGACCGATCCTATAAGTTCAAGTAGGGCAAAATCACTGTCAGCCCACCCTGACCTTAAATTGGCACCTGAATAGGTAATCCATGAAAGAGGTTCTGACCCACGACAGTTTGGAAGTACCGGGTTAGGACTGTCGTAATTGAACCTAAATGTCCAATTCAAAAAGCCACTTGCTCCATTTAGGCAATGAAAAGCCGTAAGAAAAAATGCATCTAAATCCTCACAGGAATTATTGATCAATGCACCTGAACAAGAGGCTGTGTTGTTCACCAATATTAATGCGACTGCATCTCGTTGATTGCCCCAGCCAGTACCTGCTGTGCAATTGACATCCACGTTACATGCTCCGGAGTCATCGTATGCCCTATCTTGAACTTCATTATATAGATATCCATTGATTGGCTGAAAGCCATGAATAATATTTACAACCGTGATTGTGAATGCTTCAAACGTTTCTTTGGGTAAAATTATCTCAATAACAACTTCATCTCCACTGATTACATCCGTGGAATACTGACCATCGAAAATGTGCTTGTTTTCGATGGGGCCAGCAACCATTGTCTCTGAACTATTATACACATACATTTGCGCTCCATCAGGCAAATTCAGTTCGGTAAACTCAAAATTCAAGGATTTTGCATTTCTGGAAAAAAACGACTTTTTCCAGATGAAGAATTGGCCAAATTCTTCAAGGTCCCCGTCATTTTTGGAAATAGTAGTGGGTATTTTGACCCCAAACCGTGGCATTTTAACTCCCATGGCAGAATCCTCTGCCAAAGCTGCCGCAATGTCAACGCGGGGCAAAACTGTCGGGTCAACAATTTTTTCGCTGTGAAAGAGGATAAAGTCGCTGATAGACTCATGTTCCAACACAACTGTTGGTACCTGGGAAATGCTTACTTGGCTAAATGCAAAGTAGAAAACTAAAAGCAAATGGATACCTTTTGCAATTTCAAGGATTTTGGACGCATTTAATTTCTGCATGATTTAAAATGTTTTGGTTAATAGTTAGAAGACCAAAAGTGCAACCCCTACCATTACCCCCCGATAGCTACAAGGCATAAAATCACTAACGATGAAATTTTATTCCCTCTGGCTATATAATGCCAGTTTCAGCAAAAATAGATACTGTCATTTGGTGCATTAACCAAAATACTATTACTTTGCCTAGTCAAACACTTTTTCCAAATATCACGAAAACAATACTCCACGCTTCATGGAAAACTCCCTGCAAAACGAACTGCGCCAAAAAATGCGCGAGCTGCGCGATTTTGGCGGCTACACCCAACAAGACCTGGCCGATGCCATGGAAATCTCCCAGCCCTCCTTTTTTAAAGTCCAAAATGGCGATATTGAACTTGCCATCAAACACATTTTGGGTTGTTCAGAGCTTTTTTGTGTCACACCCACAGAGTTTATCTCGCTTTCGACAGAGGAACTTTCGACACGCATCAGGCGAAAATCGCAGCCCACCTGCAGTAGCTCGTGATGTCCGGCATTTGAGGCATATTCGAGGTTCAGCGCGAAGTACACCCTCCATTTCTGCCCAAATCTCCCTACGTTTGCCTTATGATTCTAAACCAACACACCATCGCACTTCGCGCCCAATGCGAAGATCTCGTGAAAGACCTCCAGCAACTCAGCCAGGAAATCGGCCACAAGGAGCTGGCCGCCGTGGTGGGCGAACTGCGCCTCAGAATGTCTGAACCCTTCATGTTCGTCATTGTAGGCGAAGTAAAGGCGGGCAAAAGCAGCTTCGTCAACGCACTGCTGGAATCAAACCGAGAGATCTGTGCCGTGGCGCCCCAGCCGATGACCGATACCGTGTAGCAAATCCTGTACGGGGGAAAAGAGGAGACGGTGATCGTAAATCCGTACCTGAAAAAGATCTTCCTGCCCATAGATATCCTGCGCGACATCGCTGTGGTGGACACGCCCGGTACCAACAGCATCATTGAACGCCACCAGGAGATTACCGAGAATTTTATCCCCGCCAGCGACCTGGTCATTTTTGTCTTCGAAGCCAAAAACCCCTACCGTCAATCGGCCTGGGACTTTTTTGATTTCATCCACAGCGACTGGCACAAAAAGATCATTTTTGTGCTTCAGCAAAAAGACCTGCTTTCAGAAGCTGATCTGGCGGTGAATGAGCGCGGCTTGTACGATTTTGCAGTAAAAAAAGGCATGGGCGAGCCTGTCATTTATGCCACCAGCGCCAAAGCCGAACTGGAGGGCCGCTTCGATCAAAGCAACTTCTCTGCTGTGCGGGATTATATCCGAACCCACGTGACCGGCGGGCGCGGCGCGCAACTCAAGCTGAAGAACAACCTCGTCACCTCGCACCATATCCTCGAGCGCCTGCGCACGGATCTGGACACCCGGGCGGAGCAATATCGCCTGGATACGGAGTTTCGCAAGGACATCAGCCAAACGCTGGACAACCAGGAAAAAAATCAAACCACCACGTCTCCCTGCTCATCGAGAACCTCCTGAACGGTTACGACCGCATCACCCGGGGAGTCGGACAGGAACTGGCCAATGGGCTGTTGTTCCCTTCCCTGTTGAAACGTTCCGTGATGGGCCTTTTCAGCAAACAAGCCAGCATCACGGACTGGCTCAATGACCTAGCCAAAAAACTCGAACTCCAGCTCAATGCCGAACTCTGCATTAAACTCAATGATGGGGTGGTAGACCTGGCTGATTCTGTACAGCAAATGACCAAAATGATCGACCTCAAGATCCGCGCTGCTGACACCATCGTTAAAAGCGATTCTTATATTTTTGAGACCATTTCTGAAAAACGCGCTACTACCATGAAGGAGTTCCAGGAGGCCTTTGCCCGGTTCATGTCGCGCTCTGAAAGTTTCAACAACGGAAAACTGTTCCCCGAAAACGCTGCGGTGTCGCCCAATATCGCCGCAGGAAGTGGGGTGGCCATCCTTGGACTGGTGCTGGCGGGCGTAACGAAGATGGCTGTGTTTGATATCACCGGAGGAGTACTGACCGGGATCGGCATGTTGTTCGCCGGTTTTACAGCACGAGCACAACGGAGCAAGATCGTGAAAGGCTACGAGGAAGAGATCGACAAGGGTCGGACGCAGATGCAGGAAGCACTGGAAGGAAAATTGCGGGGTTACGTCCGGATAATAAAGGGTCGTATAGGAGACAATTTTGGAGAAATCGATGCGCTTTTAGCCAATGAACAAACCCAGATCATGCACTTCAACACCCAACACGTAGCCCTCCGGGAATGGCTGGAATCCTTAGACAATACGCTGGAAATCAGCTGAATAAAAACCGAATTAAACTTTTATAACACGCTTTTCCCAGGCAAAAACAGTTTGTTTTTTTTAAAAAATAAGCATATCAATGTCACGCTAAAACTCGAAAACTGGCGTTACATTTGCATGAATTAATTCGTGTTTCTAATGGAGCAAACTCAGACGACTTTTATCACGGCCTGAGTGCCGAAGATATATTAAGATGTAATCGGTTTTTGGGATGTCCTCTTCCGCTGTAACTGCGGGGGGGGATTTTTTTTGGGGGAGAGAATCTCAGCGCTAATGCATTAAAATCAATTTTTTGTGAGTGATGAGTGTTGAATACATGAGTGATGATTGTTGAAGTTGAGGTTTGAATTTTGATTGCCGAAGTACCCCAATCAACCCTCATAATTTCAAAACGCTTCTATGACATCAACAATCATCAATCAAGTAATCATCAATCAAAAGACTTCTCTCCTTCGTAAATTTTACTTCAAAAAATTAACACATATGCCCTGAGGGAGAACCCAACTTCATACTTTTTATAACACTAAGGAACTAAGATGCACTCAGGGTTTTGTTCTAAAAAACCCTCTTAGTGTGCCTTAGTTCCTTAGTGTTGTAAAACTTGGAGGCTGCGTGCTTACTTACTTCTCATCCGCACCACCGGACAAATCATCTCCTCCAGGCTGATCCCGCCATGCTGGAAAGTATTTTTGTAGTAGTTGTTGTAGTGATTGTAATTGTTCGGATACAAGAAAAAGTAATCTTCCTTTGCAAAAATGAAGGTGCTGCTGATGTTTGGTCTGGGCAGACCGGCTTTAGCGGGCTCCTTGATGGCCAAGACATCCCGGGCTTCGTACTGAAGGTTTCGGCCTACTTTGTATCGCAGGTTGGTGGTGGTTTCCCGATCGCCTACCACTTTGGAAGGGGTCTGTACCCGAATGGTCCCGTGATCCGTGGTAACAAAAAGTTGTACATCGCGGCCTTCCAGTTTTCGCAGCGCCGTCCACAGCGGGGAGTGCAGGAACCAGGAGCGGGTGAGTGAACGATAGGCCCGTTCGTCGCCCACCAGTTCTTTCAGCACTTCCATTTCCGTACGGGCATGAGAAAGCATGTCGATGAAATTGTAGACGATCACCGTCAGATCATTGTTCAGGCAATTCAGAATGTTGTCATTCAGGTCCTTGCCGTGGTTAACATTGGTAACTTTGATATAATCCCACTTGATCGGCTTGCGGAAAGCACGTTCTATCTGTTTGCCTAAAAAGAAATCCTCCGACATATTTTTGCCGCCTTCATCGGTGTCATTTTTCCATTTATCCGGGAAGTTCTTTTCGATCTCCGAAGGCATCATACCCGCAAAAATAGCGTTACGGCTGTACTGCGTAGCGGTGGGCAGAATGCTGAAAAAATAGCCTTCTTCCTCTGTCCTGAACAGCTCGTTCAAAATGGGTTCGATGGTCTTCCACTGGTCGTAGCGCAGATTATCAAGCAATAACATGATCGTCGGCGTACCACTGCCGACATGCGGCAGGATATGCTTGCGCATCATGGAATGGGACATAATTGGACCCACTTCTTTGTTTTTATCCACCCAATCGAAGTAGTTTTTCACCACGAATTTAGAGAACTCCGTGTTGGCCTGCTCTTTCTGCTGGGAGAGAATTTCACTCACACCGGTAGCCTCATTGGCATCTACCCGCATTTCCCAGTTGACGATCTTTTTATAGGCATCCACCCACTCGGTCTGATTGAGTCCTCCGGTGATCTCCATGAAGATCTCACGGAATTCCTGCTGATAGTTTTGTGCGGTCTTTTCGCTCAGCAGCCGTTTGTTGTCCAGTATCCGCTTGAGGGTCAGCAGGATTTGGTTGGGATTGACCGGTTTGATCAGGTAATCAGAGATCTGCCCACCGATGGCATCTTCCATCACGTGTTCAGCCTCGTTTTTAGTGATCATCACCACCGGCACATTCCGGTTGCGGGCTTTAATCTTCATCAATACTTCCAGCCCCGTGAGTCCGGGCATGCTTTCGTCCAGGAACACCACGTCAATATCTGAGGCTTGTTCGTAGTAGATCTCTACGGCATCGGGACCGTTGGTGGCAGTGACCACTTCGTAGCCCTTGTTTTGGAGGAACATCAGGTGTGGCTTGAGGAGGTCAATTTCGTCGTCTGCCCAGAGTATTTTGCTCATAGTTGTTGTGGATGTAGTGATTGGTGGATTTGGTGATTTGGTGATTTGGTGAAGGGAGCCAAACTGTTCTAACGACGGAGTACTGTCCGGCGTTGTGTGCTTTTTAAAAAATCGGGACAAATGTCTGAATTCTTCTGCCCGTATGAGCCTTACATAAATAAAAAGGTATGAAAATTACGTGCACACTTGATGCTGTTTGAATCCGGGAGACCTTATCGAAAAATTATCCTGGGCAGTTGTTTTTGTTGCGGCCCAGCAGAAAGGCGGATTGAATTGATCTTCGCTATCTGCAGGAATCGACTAGTGCCGCGCCCGGCTATTAAGGTATGAATTGGGGAGGCAAATTTTTTCTTTATCAAGGCGTGAGAAGGGCGCAATGCGGGACATTTTAACCAACGAACAACAAATTAGACCGCCATATTCACACCTTAATGGCCGGACGCGGCACTAGATGAATACGGTATCGCATAAAGATGGATTTATTTATAAAGGAAAAGTTCTTCGCTATTTACAGGAATCTACTACAGTTACACCGAATTCTTTTTCAAAAACCACCTTCTGTCCGGAAATAGGGTTAATAGTTATTAACTCCGCCATATATTTTTTAAAACCCGGTGTGGTATATCGGCGTTGAAACAGGGCTACCCCGTCTTTCATCGGCAGTACCTGACCGTTTACTTTAATGAGCGGTTCGAAGAATTTAAATGATTCATATTTGAATAGGACAATTTCTGCATAATATTGATCTCCTAAATATAATGCAACCATTTCTGTACCCTTTACCCGAAGGAGTATATTTTGCAATATCAATCGAATTTCATATGCCCTTGCATTTCGCAATGTTTTAGAAAGGCAATCATCCACAGAAAGGTCGGGATCTTGCAGCTTTAAGTCTAGGATTGCACGCTTTACTTCTTTTTCTTCATCAGTTAATAGTACTATTGAATCCTGGTATTCAGCAACCATTTTGTGAACCAAGGAGGACAGCTCGTTTTTATCATGGTCACCTTGTATTCGTTTGGTTTCAATTTCAAAAAATGCATTTTGCAACTTAGTAGATAGCCCACAAATCCGCTGAGCTCGATCAGAATAATCCAGGCTAACTGGGCTAGGATAATCCATATGACTTTTCCTTATCTCTGAAAATAAGAACGCCGATTCTTTCTCCAAAATTTGATTGGCGAGCCGCAATGAATTACCAGTAACCAGATTCAATTCCCGCCCATGCTCCTTAGTTGTTTCAATATACAGCCAGCTACCCAAAGCAAGAATAAGCGCCCCCTAAAACAAATGAATACTGTATCGCATAAAGATGGATTTTTCAGGAAAACGCAGCTTATTTAGAAAAATTGAAGGGACGATCATTTGCGTTGGTTTTCGCACAGATTTTACACAGAACCTATCTGCGTTAAATCTGTGCAAAAAATCCGTGTGAAATCTGTGAGAGAAATCCGTGTAAAATCTGTGAGAAAAACCTCACCAACCCGGAATAAAATTCAACCCAAACCGCCAGGTCTTCTCACTCTCAGGCGCCGAGATCGGCAGGGCGAAATAAGGCTCCAGAACCAGGTAGCCAAACAAATTCACCCGCAGCGATACTCCGGTGGACAGGATCGGTTTGTGTTGCAGGTAGGCGCCTTCTTTCAAATCTGCCCCCTCGTAAAATGCAAGACCTGCATCAAAGAACAAATTCAGATCCGTGACCAGGAAATTTGATTTAATGAGTGAAAGCCTGCGCGGCCCGGTAAATGGAAGCCGTACTTCAAAATTACCCACCAGCATCTTGCTGCCTACGGTCCGGTAAACAAAGTCCGGATCTTCTGTTGCCGCAAACACATCTCGGTCATAACCACGCACAAAGAAAGGATTGCCTGCAAAAAGCGGATACTGAAGACTGAAGGCTGTGGAGGTTCCTCCGGTCCGGGCATACGCCATGCCTCTTACCGCCAAAGTGAACGGCTTGACATAGAAGTACTTGCGCGCATCTGCCAGTAAGGTCGTAAACTGGAAATCGCCAAAATACTGCTCCAAGCCCAACCGATAACGCCAGCCTTGCAAGGGCGCGGTCATACCAAAATAGGAGTTGTCGCCCACATACGCTGCGTTCACATTATTCAGGTTAAGGGTAGCGCCTTTGGGCATTTTTTTTTGATCCGACCCATAATAAAGGCCATTCAACGAGTAATAATCAGCATATTCGGTCACCCGACTGCTGTAAAACTCTGTAGCGGCACCTGCCTCCAGGCGCTTGGTGACAGAAAACGGATAAAAAACCGTGGCCCCGACCCGTTGCTGAAATACCCGCTCCAGGCCAAACACACTTTTCAGGAGCGTTTGTACCTGTCCGGGAGAGGTTTCTACCTGTACGTTTTCCAGATACTGATACCCGCCTGTCTGATAAGCAATATGGGAGGCGTTCACCCCCCAACCAACGCGATGCTTCTGATTGATATAGGATATCTGCCCACCAGCATCCTGTATGTCGCCATTCAACACGGCGCCCGCATACAGTTGATTGTTGCCCAGCATATCGCTGAATAGTGCATCAATACCACCGGCCAACCCCGTCTGGGTACCAAAACTACTGTTGCCGGTATTGACGCCTACGCCGGTACTGCCGCCCAGATAATCCAGATTGAATTTTGGCCGGTACTTTTTTGCGGTCATCACCGTGCTTTCTGTATTTGAATCCATGAGCCGCAAACCGGTATTGACCATATCCTTGATCTTAGGACTAAACGGCGGAAGCGCAGCAGGAACCTGATCTACCGAGATCGGTTCAAGTTCAACGGCAGTAAAGTCCGCCTCCTTCGCCTGGTGAATGGTATAACGGCCTTTGTTGTAGTAGGTGTACAGGATCTTGTCCCGATCGTCGGCAATGGTAATGGCCGGGGAGTAGGGTGTAACCCCCGAAATACCTGTCATCAGATCGGTCAGTTGATACACCTTTTCCGAGGTCACATCGTAACGGTACAAATTGCGCCTGCCGTCGCGGTTGCTCAAAAAGAACAGGTTGCCGAATTTATCAAACTGCGGGTTGAGGTTGTCAGATCCCGGAAAAACATCAATGTTTTCAACACTTCCGGAAGCCATATTCATGACTGCAAGGTTCATGACCCAGGCGCCGTTGGTGCGGCCCCGTTGGATGCTGAACTCGTCTGTGGAATATGCCAGCGCTTGTCCATCCGCGCTCCAAGTCGGTAAGATCTCCGAATAACGGTCGTTGGTCAAGCGCTTCACCTTTCTGGTTTTCAAATTGTATTCATACAGATCTGTCTGGCCATGCACCAGTCCACTCACCACGATGGTTTTCCCATCCGGGCTCCAGGCTGGATTGCTGAAGGCCGGAACACCCGGAATCTGCACTTTTTTCGTCTTCTTTCCTTTGAAAATATCTTTAATGATCAGGACACTGCGCCCTTTTTCATACACATCGAAGGCAAATCGTTTGGAATCCGGGCTCCAGGTGCCTGCACTTTCAAGGAAGTTGAAATGGTCCACATTGCCATCTGAAGCGGTACTGGCCACCTTGCGCATGATTTTTCCTGTTTTGGTATCCGCCAGAAAAAGGTCGGTGGTGAACAGATTTTTCTCCGAAAGGAAAATGACATACTTGCCATTCGGACTCAGCACCGGGGAAATATTCATTTGTCCGGCATTGTCGTCATCCAACAGGGTTTTCCCGGGAAGATCCTCCTTTTTGCCCTTGATGGCCCAGCGACCATAGTGATCCTTCAGGGTTCGGCGCCAGCTATTGGACAAAGAATCTACCGAGATACCGAGGGTCATGGGCACTGCAGATTTCAGGCCGTATTTGGCCGTATTTTCAAAAAGCGGACGGATGGCTTCGTCGCTATAAACACCCGTGACATAGGCCCAAAAAGCTTGTCCCCAGCGGTATGGAAAGTATTTTCCACTGTCCAGATCTTTGATCCGGGGCACCATATCGTTGAGCACGGCATCCCGCATCCACAGGGAGGTGTTAGCGTCAATCCGTCCGATGCTCAGGTATTCCGCGAGTCCTTCCACCATCCAAAGCGGAATGTTAGCGAGGTTGCGCATACTGGTCGAGTCACCGTTGAGGATCATGTTGTACTGGAAGGCGTGTACCAGCTCGTGGCCCAGCACATGGTGTGTCTGCTGGTTGGTAGGTGCCGCCGGAAAAATGACCCGGTTGCGTAAACCCTCGGTCACCCCGCCAGTCCCCACACTGATATCGCCCTGAATGGCATTGGTTTGTTGAAAGCCTGCGTGGTCATTGTAGATGATCAGCGGGTTTTTAACCTTGAAGGAATCACCCAGCACCCTGGAGTGCATAGCGTACCACATCTCTGCCGCTTCGGCGAGCTCCTTCAGTTTTTCAGGATTTTCGAGATAATCGTAAATGACAAAGTGCTCGGTCTCAGTCACTTTGAAGGGCTGTTGGTTGTAGCGGGGCTTGTTGCGTCCAAAGTATTGTGCATGCAGGGGACTTGCAAAAAGGGCTACAAAGAAGAGCGTGATGGCAAGGCTGTATTTCATGGTATGTGAGTGTTTGAATCCTACGATTTCTGATGCCAGATTATGGCTTGTGGAATACATACGGTGGTTTAACAATTACAGACGCAAAAAATATGTGTTTGGGATGTTAGGATTAAGTTAAATTCGTAGAAATAGTAAAGAGATTGACAAGTTGGGACTGGTTAAGGTAAAATGAATGAGGCCACAAGAGCGACTTGCTCCGGTGGTTTCACCGCATAGCCGGGCAATAAGCTTATATTTTTGCTAATTTCCAAACGCATTCACTTTGCGCAGTTCTGATTTTCAGGAAATAAGACCCTGCCGGAAGATCCCCAGTAGACAATCCTGCCGCAGCATTATTCAGGATTTTTTCCAGTACAACTTCACCTGAAACATCCATTAAAATGGCTACTGTTTCTTCGGGCAGATCATCCGCAAATTTTAATGGCAGATTTGGTGTTTTGGTTCATATCAGTTACCGTCACGGTACAAGTGCCTAGTGCCGCGCCCGGCTATTAAGGTATGAATTGGGGAGGCAAATTTTTTCTTTATCAAGGCGTGAGAAGGGCGCAATGCGGGACATTTTAACCGACGAACAACGCAGAGAAAGGAAAAATTAGACCGCCATATTCACACCTTAATGGCCGGACGCGGCACTAGGTAGATGTATGAATGCCCTGACAAGATACAAAAGCTTATTAAATGGCTGCCTTACATTCTGTCCGGCTAAAATCCATATTTTGAGTTTCCCAAAGCCCGTCATACATTCGCGCCGCAATCACCACACATCATGAATCAAGATAAAATCCTAATCATTGGCGCAGGCGGCCAGATCGGCGCTGTACTCACCGAAGCGCTCCGTGAAGCCCACGGCACCGACAACGTAATCGCCACCGACCTTCGTGCGCTGGAAAACCAAAGTGGTCCGTCCGAAGTCCTGGATGCCCTCGACGGAGAAGCCCTGGCCGGACTGGTCAAGAAACACAAAGCCACCCAGATCTATCACCTCGCTGCTATCCTCTCCGCTACCGGCGAAAAGAACCCCATGTGGGCCTGGGATGTGAATATGCGCAGTCTCTTCAATGTGCTGGAAGTGAGCCGCGAAAACCAATTATCCAAGGTTTACTTCCCATCTTCCATTGCTGTTTTTGGACTGGAAGCGGCTCCGGCTATGACGCCACAATACACGGTGTTGATTCCGGAGACGGTGTACGGGATTAGCAAGGTCGCTGGTGAGAACTGGGCGAACTACTACTTCCGTCGCTATGGTCTGGATGTGCGCTCTTTGCGTTACCCCGGAATTATTGGCTACCAGAGCATGCCTGGAGGCGGCACCACAGACTACGCGGTAGATATTTACCACTACGCCGTACAGGGCAAACCCTACGAGTGTTTCCTACGAGCCGACACTCCCCTGCCGATGCTTTATATGCCGGATGCCATTCGTGCTACCTTGAAATTAATGGAAGCACCGGCGAATGCGCTTTCTGTGCGCACCAGTTACAACCTGGCAGGGATGACCTTCAATCCTGGCGAGATCACGGCAAGCATTCAGAAAGAAGTGCCGGATTTCAAAGTCAGCTACAAACCAGATTTCCGGCAAGCGATCGCTGATTCCTGGCCGGCTTCGATCGATGATTCTGCCGCACGCCGGGACTGGGGCTGGAAACCGGAATTTGATCTGGATGGAATGACAAGGGATATGTTGTTTCACCTGAGGATGCAGTATCAGGAAAACCACAAATGACCTATGCACTGGTTCCAGTTTAGCCTCCTCACCGTTGTGCTTTACAGCATCCACGACATTACCCTGAAACACCTGGCCGGCACTGTCAACAGTACGCTCGCCAGTGTGCTTATCAACGGAAGTGCTGCGATCGTGCTGTTCATTTATCTGCTGACACAAACAAGTGCCGGAAAGATCAGCCTCGGCACGCCATGGTGGTCTGCCACTACTTTTTACCTGCTGGTCGCCGGGGCTTCTTTGGGCATCGCTACCATCACCTTCATGAATGCTTTTGCAAGTGATGGCCAATTGTCGATTGCCGTGCCGGTGGTTTATGCAGGAGTCATTATTTTGTGTCTTTTGGTAGGGGTAATGTTTTTTGGTGAAACAATGCAATGGAAACAACTGATGGGAGCCGGGTTGGCTATTGCCGGAATTTATCTGATGTCTACTCCAAAATGAACAATAAGATAAATGCTAAGGAACTGCTGATCTGCCGTTCTCCAGTACCGTGTCCGGCTCCCACTCAATGCTTGAATTGTACTAAAAATTCTCCTCTCTCCCCAAATATCCTCCCCTCGCCTGCCACAGCGGGTCTGCGTTGTCCAGCCGTTTGCGGACGATCTGATCGTAGTTGAGTCGCTCGTAGTCTTCTGCACGCGCACGCACCTGGGTATTGAAATCGTACGTTTTTAAAGCCGGGTATTTCGCGCCCAACTCAGGAGGTACATCGGGCAGGTTGTACAAAACGATTCCATTGGCCGGTTTGGTAATCACCTCCCAATTGATATTGATCACTCCGGTACGGGTGCGCGAAAAAGCAAGCAGGTCAAAAGCCCCTATACAGGTTACAGCCACGGCCCGGTTGTTGGCAAGTGTGGTGGCCTCGAGATCAAACGCCGGTACAGGTAGCGTGGCTGGTACGGCTGGATAAAAATTGTCGCTCAGGTAATTGTATCCATTTGCGGTACCTGAAGGACCATTGGTTTGTAGTCGAAAAAGATCGATGTAAGGCCTGTTGGGATCGAAAGCATCGTTGTTTACGGGTTCAAAAACTTTTATGGCGCCATAGACAGGCACTGCCCCTCCCGGAGCCCGAAGTATATCACTCAGTGGAAAAAATTCCAATTTGGAAGTGTCTACTACCCCATCCAGTTTGTACTGCCAGGTACTTACGAATGGAAAGTTTAAATTCAGCGGCGGAGAAAAATTAGTCAGCAACTGTGAAACGTCGATGGTGCTGGCGTTGACCGTTTCGCCGGCATTGTTGAAGGTCAGATATCGCCAAAAAGGTTCGCCGTTGACCAACAAGCGCATCCAAAACTGGCCGGTATTGTTGACCAGATATTCTCCGTAATAATTGTTGTTGGCCTGCGGACGAGAGAAGGTGAGCCCATCAGGTACCACAATTGAATCTAAGGAGCTGAAGCCGGTGAGCGTAAACTTCAACATGGTTGTCTTTTTGAAAAAAAAATCCCGCAGGTTGATCTGTTGTCCGCTGGCCAGGCTGGTGTAGGTTGTCAAGGTCAGCGTGGTATCCTTCAGGCCGGAACCAGGGGCCTCAAAGGTGATTGTCTTGAAAATTGTACAGTCGAAACGATCCCCGGAGTTGCTTCCCGGCACTTGGATGTGTGCTGTATCTTCGCCTGGAAGCCATTGGAATGCCACGATTTCTCCATCCGCATTGGAAAGGAAGATGCCATATTTGGCCTGAATCTCAGCATAGTCATTTTTTACCCGGAGTTCAAAAACTGGATCTGGCTCAATGGGGGCCTTCGCTTTATCACAGGAAAAGACGGTAAAAAGGGCGAACGCAAAAAGAGAAGCGCGTAAAAGGTTCATGATAGAATCGGTTTGAGTAAAATATACGAGGTTTGCACTGCAAAATTAACGCATTTACACGTATGAAATCAATTGCAGTCTATTGCGGTGCAAATAAAGGGATACACCCCTGGTTTGCCGAAGCCGCCACTGAATTAGGAAAAACACTGGCACAACGAAATATCCGTGTCGTTTTTGGCGGCGGAAGCGTGGGCCTCATGGGAGTACTCGCAGACGCTGTATTGGCCGAAGGCGGACCTATCACAGGGATCATTACCCACCAACTCCATGGACTTGAACTAGGACATCCGGGCGTAAAGGACATGATCCTGGTTGAAACGATGTCAGAACGGCGCGATATGCTCATCAAGGATACCGACGGCGTCATCACGCTACCCGGTGGTTATGGCTCTATGGACGAACTTTTTGAAGCCCTTACCCTTGCGCAACTGCATCAGTATCAAAAGCCCATCGGACTCCTGAGCTTACGCGGATACTACGATCCACTCTTGCACATGCTGGACAATATGGTTGAAAATGGTTTCCTGAAAGATCAAAACCGGCGCCTGTGCATTGCTTCGGATACGGTTCCGGAGCTGTTGTCTGCGATGGAACGCTACGAGCACCGGGCGATTGATAAATGGCATTGATGGTTTATTGGTGATTGGTGTAATGGTTTATTGGTGTGCTATATCTTAGAAGCCATCCTTTTCTGCAGAAGAAAAGAAATGTCAGACTTAGGCACCCCAATAAACCAATCACCAACAAACTAGTTAACCAACCTAAAGCGTTCCGTTGTGCAGCTTATAGATCACGGCTGTCATAGTCTGTCCTACTGCTTTGAGCACTTTTTTATCGATCACGCTCATGTTATCATTGTGGGTGTGGTGGTAGCTTCCGAAAGCATGCTGTCCGACATTGGGTGTGCTGATAATATCGATCATAGGGATCTTTGCATCTCGTGCAATGAAGAGGTGATCGTCCGTGATTCCACCGCCATCCTCGTTCACAAAATACTCGCCGTAGCCCAAAGAAGCTGCTAAATTCCAAACCATTTCTACCGTTTGTGGTGCTACTTCTCTTGAAATACCCTCCTTGTAAAAACGGGCATCTTTGGCGCCCACCATATCAAGTAAAATTGCATAATAGGGCGAATAGCCTGGACGGTGCAGGTTTTTTGCCCAATATTGGGAGCCGAGGCACCAGGTTTCAGACGGACCACCATCCTCGCCCTGGTCTTCCACGTCGATCAGGAAAAGATCTACACCTACATCCACCGGATTTCCTGCCAGCGTGCGGGCCAACTCCAGCAATATGGCAGCCCCACTGCCACCATCATCTGCACCATCAATGGGCTTATTTTGATCTTTAGTGTCCTTATCGGCCTGGAAACGGCTGTCCCAGTGTGCTGCGATCAGAATGCGTTTGCTTAGTTCCGGCTTATACTGGCCGATAATGTTGATTCCATTAAAGTAGGTTCCTTTGAAGTGTTGCGCCTGAAACTTTTGTTCGACCACGGTCAGGCCCTGGCGTTTGAATTCTTTCACAAACCATTCTGCACATTTTTTATGGGCTGTTGAATTGGGCACCCGCGGACCAAAGTCGACCTGTTTTTTTAAAAATAAAAAGGCTGAATCTGCGCTAAAGTCCGGTACCGGGATCTGAGGCACACCAGACTTGGGCGCTTCTTTGGAAGTAGGGGCCGGGACGGGCGCTTTTTTGTTCAAATAGGGTTTAATAACATAAAAAACTGCGACAAGCATTAGTAAGGCTAAGAGGGCATAAGCCTTGTAGGGACGGTTTGTCTTTTTTTGCATGGTAAAAACTGAAATTGGTTTTGTGCGCTAAGAGAACGCAAAGAACGTGGATTTCGCTGCAGTATTGGATAGTAAACATGAAACAGAGATTGATTATTTTGGCAGATTGTGAAAACTAAGCGGCATATCAAACAAGTCGGACTAGTGCCGCGCCCGGCCATTCAGGTGTGAATATGGCGGTCTAATTTTTCCTTTCTCTGCGTTGTTCGTCGGTTAAAATGTCCCGCATTGCGCCCTTCTCACGCCTTGATAAAGAAAAAATTTGCCTCCCCAATTCATACCTTAATGGCCGGGCGCGGCACTAGTGGAACTCGTTTTAATTACCAGTACGATTGCTTAGATCGTAAATCTCAAGAAATAAAACTAAATTGGATTAATGGCATATGGGAAAATGGATATATAACGGACTATTCATACCCTGGTTTGGATGAGCTTAACTTTGAAGCACTTACACGCATTCCCGATGGCGGCGCTCCTTTGGGCCTCCTCTGCAAGCGCTCTACGCAAACTGGAACCGCATTGCAAACCATAAAAGTGGATGAATATCATAACACCGGTAATTGGATGGCTCATTTAATAGCCACTTCAAATTACAGCAATGATGGTCAAATTTTATCCTATGTAGAAGATCGATGGAACGTTGTTAATTCAAATTGGAATGTTGAATATAAGGTTGAAAGCACATATAACCCCAATAAATCTATTCATCAGCACATTCTTTATCAAAGAAGTGAGACATTTGACACACTATATGTTTGGTACATATTTGACTACGACTACGGCAATTACCCTGTTTCTGTGCATCCCGCCATTGGAGAGGCCCGTGTAAGTCTCTTTCCCAACCCTACATCAGATTTTGTACAAGTAGCATTAGAGGGGAAAGAAATATACAACATCACCCTCTCGGATTTGCACGGCAAGGTGCTGGCGCGAACTTCTACTGCCAACACTGCGAATATCTCGCTCGCTGGCCATGCAGCAGGAGTCTACTTATTGCACATTGAACAGGACGGCGCAGTCCAGGTGATACCTGTTGTAAAAATTTAACTCCTTTCCCAGGGCCAGAAAGGTTTGATCTTCACCAGCTCAATCCCCTCTGCTACCTGTTCAAACCAGCGCAAAGGCGCCTGGATCTTATCTCCGGTCTGGGTATCACATTTGAAGAACAGGTAATAAAGCTGCAAACAATGCCCCACCCGGGTGAGCAACGAGTCCAATTGACTGTGGGGCGAAGGGCGGCGGCGCTGGGAAAGCCACTTATAATAGGCATCGTCATGGGTTTCAATGACATCCAAAACTACCTTATCACTCGTATATGATTCCATGAAGCGGCGAGAGAGCATTCCATGGTGTTTGGTCCAATCACGGGGGCGCGACCGACTTTCTGCGTGCTTAAACGTATCATGGGCCAGTGCGATCAAACGAAGTCTGGATCGGTCCAGGGGCAAAAGGGCTGGTATGGAGGCTATGTTATCCAGTACCTCCTTAACATGGAGGGCGACTTTACCTTCCGGATGTCCAAAACGAGGCTCGCCCCAGCTGAGTCCATGTTGGAATTCTGGCAACGCGATCAGTTGTCGCTCCAGATCCGTTTCAGGGATCAGCAAGCGTTCCAGTACATCTGTTTGGTGCAAAAGACGGTTAGTCACAGGCGTTGGTCTATCTGAATTGTACGTTGGTCGGAGGTGTAAAACATTGCAGGCTTCGGCATCGTTCTTTCTAAGATGCTTTGGAAATTAAAGAAGTTGCGAAACTGGTTAACAGCAAGTTAAAACAAATCATTCTGGCAGCAAAGACGCATCTTACTCGTTTATCTTCGGTAATTAAATCAAATAAAAAACTTTGAATCATGAACAAACTGTGGCCTACTTTACTTGCTGGCGCAATTGGCGGACTTGTTACCCTGGGCGCAGCAAGGATGTTTGAAAAACCTCAAACGATCCAATTCCCGAAGCAGCAAACTTACTCCAAACAAGTGAATTATGGAGGCGCTCCGGTGCCTTTTGATTTTACAAAAGCCGCCGAGCGGGCCATGCCGGGCGTGGTGCACATTAAAGCCACGGAAAGCAAGGAAGCTGCCATCCAGCGCCTGAAAGAAAATCGGTACACCAATCCATTCCAGTATTTTTTTGGTGATAGTTATGGGTATGAGCAACAGCCACGGTCAGGCACCGGCTCCGGTGTTATTTATACCGAAGATGGTTACATCATAACCAACAACCATGTGGTGGAATTTGCGGATGAGTTTGAAGTGACCTTATATGACAACCGCGAGTTTCGTGCCCGACTGGTGGGCCGCGACCCGAATACCGATATGGCGGTGATTAAAATCGATGCGAACGACCTTTCTGCGCTCGAAATTGGCAACTCTGACGAGGTTAAAGTGGGCGAATGGGTACTTGCGGTAGGAAACCCATTCGATCTGACCTCCACAGTCACAGCAGGCATTGTCAGTGCCAAAGGCAGGGACATCAACATCATAAAAGGCGGCAAACCCATTGAATCCTTTATTCAAACAGATGCCGCAGTCAATCCCGGAAATTCCGGGGGGGCACTCGTAGATGTGAATGGAAAACTCATCGGGATCAATTCCGCTATAGCCACACCAACGGGCGTTTTTGCAGGTTATTCCTTCGCGATCCCGGTCAACTTGGTGAAGCGTATTGCAGATGACCTCCTGAAGTACGGAGAATACCGCCGTGCCTATTTAGGCGTAAACGTTGCAACGATGGACACCCACACTGCTGAGGTAGTGGGCATCCCATTCACCCAAGGGGTTCTGATCTCCAGCCTGGACCCTAAAGGTTCCGCTGCAGAAGCCGGCGTCCAGGAAAATGACGTGGTAACCAAAGCAAATGGCAAAAATGTGACAACCACTTCCGAACTAATGGAACTTATCGGACGTTCTAAAGTGGGTGAGACCATGACACTCCACGTTGTACGGGAAGGGAACTCCCGTGAAATTCCTGTCCGTTTGAAAACCCGGAGCAACAATTGAGCAAAAAGGCTGTTTATATAGCCTAACAAGAATAAAAAGTTGGTTTTTCGTTTTGTTTTGATGTGCCGGCCCTTGCGCAATGCAAGGGTCGGCTTTTTTTATGGAAAGAAACTACAAAGTCACTATTTTTGCAGCACGCTTGCCATGCCAGTGTGCCCTTACTGTGTTGAATTCATTTGCACATGGTCATTCCTGAACCATCAGGATCAAAATCAAAATTTATGAACAGAACCCTGCTCTTAGTAGCACTCTTTCTGGTATTGGGCGGCGGCGCCTGGTATGCCCTTGCCAACAAAAAAAAGCAAACCAATTCCAAGGTCTCCTGGGATATGGACTTTGCGGTGAAAAACGCCGATGAGATCGGCAAGATCTTTATTGCAGACCGGGCTGGCAATACGACCACCCTTGAACAAAAAGGCAAAGCATGGATTTACAATGGCAAGTACCCTGCCAGTCCATCAGCGGTGGGCGTCCTGTTGGAAGCCATCACCAAAGTGAATGTCCTGAATGTACCTCCGGATGGTGCCATCCCACTCATGGTTCGGGAGGTAGCCGGAAATGGGATCAAAGTAGAAGTGTATAACCGTGAAGACAAAAAACTTAAAACCTACTACATCGGAGGTGTAACCAATGATGAGCGCGGTACCGTTCTCATGATGGAAGGCTCCGAACAGCCTTATGTGGTGCACATTCCGGGTTTTGTCGGACAAATCCGCATGCGCTTTCTTCTAGGCGAAGATGACTGGCGCGACAAGGCCATTTTCCGGGAAAATCCGGAAAAGATACAGTCCGTCTCTGTCGAATATCCTCAGCGCAAAAACGAATCATTTCGCCTGGAAAAGACCGGGGAAGCCACTTATGATATCCAGCCCTATTTTAGCACCACGACTAAAATGACCACTCCTCGTCGAAAAGGCGTAGCCGAAGCATACCTGATTCAGTTTGAAAGCCTCCTCGCGGAAGCCTACGAAACCAAAAATCCACTCCGGGACTCTGTAACCGCACTGGTACCCTTTGCCATTTTAACCGTAAAAAAGACCGACGGTGAGGAAAAAAAGGTGCGTTTTTGGCCTGTTGAAATAGAGACACGCCGTGATGATGGTGCACCGTATGTATCCAGCTATTTTACGGATGTGGACAGCAAAGAATTTATGCTGACGCAGGACCGGGTGTTTGGTGGACTGTTTCGGGGTTATGGTTTTTTCTATGAAGGGATCCCGGAAAAGAAGCGACTCCGGAATTAGTTTTGGTTGGACTGCTGGACTGTGGACCTTTTGACTTTTGAAAAATCGGGCAAATCCAAAGTACAGCAGTCCAAAGTCCACATGTCCAGGATCATTTCCCCCGCTTCGGATTGTCCTTCAAAAAACTCTTCCAACCGGTATAAGATTTTTGCCCGGCCAAACCCGGGCTGCTGGATTGATACCAGTGGCAAAGTGCCGTCGCCAGCGCATCGGTGGCATCAAAGTACTTTTCTGTAAATTTCATGTGCAGGATGTTCTCCAGCATCCCCGCCACTTGCTCCTTGGATGCGTTCCCATTGCCCGTCACGGCACTTTTGATCTTTTTGGGCATGTATTCCGTTATGACAAGATTATTGACCATTCCGGCAGCAATGGCAACACCTTGGGCTCTGCCCAGCTTGAGCATAGATTGCACATTTTTGCCGAAAAACGGGGCCTCGATCGCCATTTCAGTCGGAAGATGAATCCGGATCAGATCCTGCACCTGCTCAAAAATATAGCGCAGTTTAACGGTGTGGTCGTCACTGATATGCGCAAAAGTGACCACGCCCATTTCAATTACTTTGACGGCCTTTTTGTCAGCATCAATAATAGCAAACCCCAACACATTGGTGCCGGGGTCTATGCCGAGTATTCGTTTCAATGTATGAACTAGGATGTATGAACTAGGATGTATGAACTAGGATGTATGAACTATGATGTATGAACTATGATGTATGAACTAGGATGTATGAACTAGGATGGTAGGATGTTGGATGTTTGAACTTGAATGTATGAACTAAACCAGACGCCAAGAGTCTATCCATACATCATACATCATACATCATACATCATACATCATACATAATTACATGATTCTTGTGCCTTCGGGGATGGTTGCGCCTTTTTTTACCACCACTACGCCATCGCGGATCACATAGGCTTCATCATCCGTATCGGGAAGGTGATCCCCGCCTTTGATGACCACATTGTTGCCGATTCTGCAATCTTTATCGAGAATAGCATGCTCGATGTGGCAATAGTGACCGACTCCAAGCGGAATATCTTCCTGCTGTGTTGCAATTTCCTGTAAAGTCTGGTAAACGTCGTTGCCCATCACGATGGAATCCTTGATGACAGTGTTTTCGCCAATGCGGGACCGCAAACCAATGATAGAACCCTCGATGACCCGGGCATGAATGATGGAACCTTCCGCAATGAGCGCGCGGTTGAGTTGGGTGCCGCCATAAAATTTGGCAGGAGGCAACATACGCCCCCGGGTATATACCACCTTTTTTTGATCAAACAGGTTAAAGGGTGGAATGTGATCGGTCAGTTCAATGTTGGCTTCAAAAAAGGAGCGGATGGTACCGATATCGGTCCAGTAGCCATTGTATTGATAGGCAGACACCTTAAGCCCTTCATCAATGGCTATAGGAATGATCTCTTTGCCAAAATCGGTGGCATCGGGGTAATTGTCAAACAGATCACTGAGGGCCTGGCGGTTGAAAATATAGATGCCCATGGAAGCGAGATAATTCCGTCCACGCTTTTTATTGTTTGCGCCAACTTCGCTGGTCCAGTCTGGAAGCAGATCAGCATCTGGTTTTTCGATGAAACGAGGGATGTAGCCATGCTCGTCCACTTTCATGATGCCAAAACCAGTAGCATCACGGGCGTCTACCGGCAGGCAAGCGATGGTCACGTCCGCATCCTGCGCAATGTGGTGCTTCACCATTTCCTCAAAGTCCATCTGATACAGCTGGTCGCCGGAGAGGATCAGGATATAGTCGAATTCATGGCGCTCATAGTGCTTGCGGCTTTGACGCACCGCATCTGAGGTGCCCTGGAACCAGCCTGAATTGCCCGGTGTCTGCTCTGCCGCAAGGATATCTACAAACCCCTGGGTAAAATGATCAAAGTTGTAGGCGTTCTTGATGTGGGCATTGAGTGAGGCAGAATTGTACTGCGTGAGCACAAACATCCGCTTAACCCCGGAATTGATACAGTTCGAAATCGGAATGTCGATCAGACGATATTTGCCGCCAATGGGTACGGCAGGCTTGGATCGTTTTTCGGTAAGTGGGTACAGGCGGCTCCCGGCACCACCGCCGAGAATAAGGCAAATCATTTTAATCATGGCGGCTGTTGTTATTTCTGTTTGATTCTGAGCAAACGTACAGCACTGCGCTTGTTTGTCAAATTATTTTTTATTTTCTTTCTGATCTAAATCAGCTTCTAATAATTGCTTAAGCTGTTGCATTGCAACAGGTCTTCCTTTCTCTATAAAATTTACCCAAAAATAATCCATTGCGCTCATTTCTTCGTGCTCCCTTTCTGCTTGGTTTTGGAATCGATCACATCTTTTTTAGGCGATTTTTCTGCTGGTTTAACCGCCTTCGCTGGTGGCTGAACTTTGATTGTCTTCTTTGCCAAAACTTCAGCGGGTTTGGCCTGCTTTGGCGTAGCTTCGGCAGCTTTAGTTTGTTTAGACACCGCTGCAACTTCGACCGGCCTGGCTATTTTTTTAACAGGCTCCTCTACCGCTGTTTGCGGTATAGGGGCTTGAACCGCTAGTTTCCGCACAGGCTCCACCCGACTCCCAATCCGCTGATAAACACTAAAATACCTGCCCACCGTATTCTCCCAGGAGGAATCAACCGCCATGATACGCTGACGCAACAGCGCCACAATACCAGGCTCATTGTGCCACATCGAAGCGGCCCGGTGGATCGCATGACCAATATCGCTTAGCGTAGCCCGGTCAAATCGAATGCCCCGTCCTGTGCCATCTGGCTCCGCAATATCCGGCACGGTATCTTTTAGTCCACCAATAGATCGAACAATCGGAATAGTACCATAGCGCATCGCGTAAAACTGGTTGAGCCCGCAAGGCTCTACTCGGGAAGGCATGATCAGAAAGTCCGATCCTGCATAGATCTGGTGCGCCAGGGATTCATTGTAGTCGATCACTGCATTCACGCGGCCGGGGTATTGGTGCGACATGCTCCGGAACTCATTTTGAGTCCAGGTTTCGCCCGTACCCAGAACTAGAAAAGAGGCTGATCCGCCCGCATGAATGTAGTTGCGGTAAGCGTCCGGCAGCAGGTCTGAGCCTTTTTCGCCCACCATCCGGCCGATAAAACTTATCAGCGGCAAGTGCTCCGGCAAACCAAACCACTCACAGAGCACTCGTTTATTTTTTTGCTTAAAGGCTTGAATATCATTGTTCTCTAAACGAAACTGGAGCGCAGCATCGGTCGTTGGATCCCAGACCTGGGAATCAATGCCGTTGATGATGCCCCATTGTTTGTGCCATTCCAATCTAAAAAGCGGTTCCAGTCCCAGGCTGCTTTCATGCAATTCAAAGAGATAACTTTCAGAAACAGTGGTAACTGCCCAGGCGCATTTGATCGCAGCGGCCATGGGGTTGATGGCCCCATTCCAGCCCAGGTAGCTCCGTGCCCAGGCATCATAATAAGGCAAAAGGTTGTGATTCTTCCAGCTAAAAGCCCCTTGATATTGTCCGTTGTGGATGGTAAAAACAGTAGGCGTTTCTGCCAGCGGACGGAAATCCGGGGAGTATTTTGCCATAAAAGGAATCAGTCCGGTGTGGTGATCATGACAGTGCAAAACACGTGGCCGTTCCTGCTCAGGGAATGAAATAACCCATTGCAGCACAGCCTGTTGAAATACCAGATACCGCTCGATCTCATCCCCATAGGCCCAGCCTCCGGGATCATTGTAAATACCCGGCCTGTCGTACAAGCCCGGGATATCCACTACAAAAAACGGGAAGCCCAGCGCATTACTTCTTTCCTGCTGCACAGTAAAATGAATCGTACGCCAGTCCGAGCGAATGGCTCCGCGATACACCGTGACCCACTCTCGTCCCTGGATCCATTTGAGCGAATATTTGGGGATAACAGCCGCCGAAAGCACGCCCGCCTGGGACATATATTTTGGCAAAGAGCCGACTACATCGCCCAAACCACCCGTTTTGGCAGCTGGATAACACTCGGCGGAAATGTGCAGAACTTGTATCATTACGGTGGACGGTTTACGGTACACGGTGGACGGTTTACGGTTTACGGTTTACGGTTTACGGTTTACGGTTTACGGTATACGGTTTACGGTTTACGGTTTACGGTGGAAGAATCAACAATGAGCGGAGCCCCCGTAAACCGTGTACCGTAAACCGTGTACCGTAAACCGTGTACCGTAAACCGTGTACCGTAAACCGTGTACCGTTACCCCAGTTGCTTATTCCCGAAGATAGACTCCACGAAGGCACGTTTGTTGAAAATTTGCAGTTTATCTATGCTTTCACCCACGCCGATGTATCGGATAGGGATCTTGAACTGGTCACTGATACTGATGGCTACGCCGCCTTTGGCTGTGCCGTCTAGTTTGGTGAGTGCGAGACAGGTGATCGGGGCTACCTCGGTGAATTGTCTGGCTTGCTCTTGCGCGTTTTGTCCTGTGCTGGCATCAAGTACCAACAATACATCGTGTGGTGCTCCGGGCAGCTTTTTTTCCATACTGCGATGGATCTTGCCCAACTCCAGCATCAAATGACTTTTATTGTGCAAACGACCGGCCGTGTCAATGATCGCGACGTCACAATTGTGCTCTAAGGCATATTGCGTTGTTTCAAAAGCCACAGCCGCCGGATCTGCATTCATGCCCTTGGAATAAAAATCACAGCCTACGCGGTCGGCCCAGATCTTAAGTTGATCCACGGCAGCAGCCCGAAAGGTATCGGCAGCGCCCAGCACCACCTTGTGGCCACGCTGTTTGAACTGCCAGGCTAATTTGCCGATGGTCGTTGTTTTTCCCACGCCATTCACTCCGATCACAAGTAAAACATAAGGCTTTTTACCCGCTGGAACTTCAAAATCCTCGGCATCCGCAATATTGTTCTCCGACAGCAGGTCCACGATCTCATCCCGAAGGATCTCATTCAGTTCTGCTGTGTTGATATATTTGTCGCGTTCAACCCGGGCTTCAATGCGCTCAATGATCTTTACGGCGGTGTCCAGACCTACGTCACTGGAGATCAGAATGTTTTCTACTTCATCCAGCACTTGCTCGTCCACCGTGCTTTTGCCTGTGATGGCCCTGCCTAGTTTCCCGAACAGACCTTCCTTGGTTTTTTCCAGACCCTTATCGAGGTCTTCCTTTTTTTCTCTGTTAAAAAACTTATCAAAAAAGCCCATTTTTTAGGGGTTATAGTGTTAAAATTAATTGATGCCTTGAAAACCCATTGTCCACATTAAACCCATTGTCCACATTTATTTCCAGGTATCCCCATGGGTCCGTTTAAGCGCGTCCATTAAATTCACCTTTTGTCGGCGCGACACCTCGATACTATCCCCGTTTTCCATGATCAGATAACCGCCTTCTCCTTTGATATACGTTTTCATGAAGTTCATGTTTACAATGTGCTTCTTATGGACCCGGACAAAGTTAAAGCTGGTCAGCGCATCTTCGTATGCTTTTATGGTGCGGCTTGCTGTGATGCGGCTTCCTCCATTCAGCAAAAAATGGGTGTAATTGTTTTCCGCTTCGAGCCTGGTGATGTCAGAAAGCCGCACAAAATGGACTCCATCCATGGCTGAAATGCCGATTTTATTAAATGCATTGGGGGCGTTGGGGTTGTAGGTTTGCTGAAGTACTTCGAGTCGCGCTTTGGTTTCTGTGTTGCGCGGCTTGATCCGACCCACTGCACGGATCAATTCTTCCCGCTCAATGGGTTTGGTAACGTAGTCAATGGCCGCAAATTCAAAGGCCCGAATGGCATATTTATCAAAAGCGGTAACGAAAATAATGTCGAAAGGAAGTTCTTCCAGTTGTTGAAGTGCCTGAAAAACGAGGCCATCCGGCAAACTAATATCGAGAAATGCCACATCGAAGCGGTTGCTACGATCATCCGCCAAGCGCATCAGGTCAGCATTGGAACCACCCTCTGCTACCACCTCTACATCGGGGCAACACATACGGAGCAGGTTTTTGAGGTTTTCCAAGCCTTCTGGCTCGTCTTCGATGATAAGTGCGCGTGTAAGCATGATGGTTGGATAATCGTTGACTGGTGATGGGTGATTGGGTGATTGGGTGATTGGGGGACAGGCTTTTTAGCAACAGGTATTTTGGCCTGGAGCCTTGAGGCGCTGCGCAAAAATCCGTTTTTAATTTAAAAAAGCCCGCCGAAGTTTCGAGAAACTTTGGCGGGCTTTCATTTTACCTTAAAATATGCTGCTCAGAGCTTAAAACTCCCTGATTTTCAAGCGGGTTCCAAATTTTACCGTGTCCAGATTGTTCATTTTGCGCAGACTTTCCACCGAAGTGGCGTATTGACGGGCAATGTCTTCAAAGGATTCATTGCGGCGAACCGTATGGTACTGGTATTGTTTGATACGAGGCGTTTGTTCTTGCACCACTGCAGTCTGGCTTCCGCTCCCTGGCTTATTTTTACCGGCTGGCGCATTGCTCTTTTGTGGGGCTACGCTTGGCTTTGCGGACAAAGCAGGTACTTCGATGCGCATCTCGGAGTGTTTTTGCACATAAACCGGACGGTAAAGTTTGAGCATCTGGCCTGGCTGGACAAAATTGGTTTCCAGATTGTTCCAGGATTTCAGCTGTACTCCGGAAATACCCAGGCGTGCAGCGAATTTATCAATGGACTCGATCTCTTTAGGTTTTGCATTGCTGACCCAATAGCGACCGTCCCCACTGTCCGCGCTGGTATATTTTTCAATACTTTCCAGCTTGTACTTGCGGGCACTGCTCACCGTGTTGAGGTAACGGATAAAAGCCGGCATCACGCGCTCCGGAACAATCACAAAGTGTCCTTCCGTGGTAGGTGGCACGTAGTCGCGCTTGAACCCCGGATTGAGGTCTTTGATCACTTCGTAGGAAATACCTGTGGCGTCAGCAATGTCGCGGAACGAAATGCCTTCATACACATTGACATAGTCGGTCAACTGAAGATCAAGGTCCGGATTGTTCGGCACCAAGCCATGGATCTGGAAATAATTGCAGATATAGGTTGCAGCGATGAAAGCCGGCACATAATTGCGGGTTTCTGCAGGCAGGTATTTTTGGATGGTCCAGAAATTGCGGCTTCCGGCACGGCGGATGGCCCCATTCACACGGCCTGCTCCACTGTTGTAAGCCGCCAAAGCGAGGGCCCAATCATCAAATTGTTTGTAAAGGTCGCGTAAGTGACGGGCTGCGGCATCCGTGCTTTTTACCGGATTGCTACGATCTTCTACGGCTGTATTCGCTCGAAGACCATATTCGCCGCCTGTGCTCGGCATGAACTGCCAGAGTCCGGTTGCACCCACACGGGAAACCGCCTTTGGATTAAGCGCAGATTCTACGACTGAAAGGAATTTTAGGTCTTCCGGAACCCCATATTCCTGAAGCTTTGCCTCATAGAGGGGGAAGTAGGTAAGACGTTTGCCGAGCATATTCCGTGTTTTCTCGGTTTGGATCTGTACATACGTCTTGATATATGATTTTACCACTGCCGTAGAACGCAATTCTAAACAGCTACTGAGCGCTCCAAGTCTTTCGCGCAATTCAGCATCTGTAATGGTTACGGTACTGCCGCCTTTAGCGACCAGTATATCAGTGGTATCAATCGGCTCTTCTAAATCAGAAAGCTGTAGCGGCGCTTCTTTTTGAGCAAATCCAACAGCATTCGAAAAAATTGCCAGCGCAAGTGCTAGCCAATAGCATCCATGTTTTTTAATCTGCATTGTTTGTTCAACGTCTAAACGATGTGCGATTTAGGTCAGAATGTTTTTGACCGAAAAAAGTGTATGCTTTCGAGGCAGTGGCCTGAAAACTAGACTACTAAAGTGGTTAAGCAGAGAGAGGTGAGGCGGGTAAACGCCTGGTAATCGGTTTTAGTATTTGAAGCTTGGCAACCAGCATTCGCCAGCTAACCGATTAACATGTTTGCCAAAATGGGGAAGCAAAAGTCGAAAGATCCTTCCGAATTTTAAGCACCCTGAATGTTAAAGTTGAAAATCGTTGGGTGAATAGTCTTTGAAATGATCAACAAAAAGGGATCTTAGTGCCGCGATTAACTTACGAATTGACGGCTACATTTTCCGTTCATCTGCATTCTTCGTCGGTTATAATGTCCCGCATTGCGCCCTCCTCACGCCTTGATGAACAAAAAATCTACCGCGCCAATTCATACCTTAATGGCCGGGCGCGGCACTAGGGTGTAAAAACAAGCTTTCCAGTTTTTTCACCCATACGCCAAAAGTAGGTACCTGCATGCGGAAACAGACTGGATTCCAAATGAATCGCTGTATTTACAGCCGTTTTTTTTGAAAATATCAGGCGTCCACGGGCATCAAAAACTTGAATATCCTGATCCGTTTTTGACAAAACCCAGGTTCCTGTCAATCCAAACGGATTGGGCGTTATACTGGTATTGTTTGCATTGCCCGCTTCCAAAACCGGCCGAAAAGCAATTCCATCTTGGGTATAAAGCAGTCCAGGAGTAGGCCAATTGGCCAGGCCGATTCGCTCGGTCAAGGGCATTTTACCCCTTGTCCGAAAGATCACTTTAAAAAGGTCCGTTTCTCCAGACAACTCCAGACCCTCCGCAGCAAAGGTCAAAAGTCCCTGTCCGATCCGGTTCGATCCAAAGTTTTCCATCGAGATGCCCGGAGTCTGGGACTCTATTTTTTCAAAAACCAGGCGTTTCGGGTCGAATTGCAGGGTGAATTGCGCAGCACTGATTCCAGCGGCAGGGATAGTAATAAACGCTTCAATAAAATGCGTCGTTTCGATGGCCGATGGGTCGCTGGCTTCCAACGAAGTACCGGATAAAGCATCTTCGTCTCCCCAACGCAGGCCAATAGGCCATTCATTTAAGGTCCGCTCCGCTCCTGGCGCATTCAGATTCGGGACTGCAGTATTGTTCACATCGCCAATTTTGATGGCTGTAAAATCGAGGTTTGAAAGCGGAACCGTCAGTACCTGTACCGCCAGGGTTTCGGGAAAAGCAGCCTGAAAAGGGTTGAGCTGATTCTCAAACATATGGTTTGCAGGCACAAAACGCCAGGAGGTGTTGCTTGCAAATTGGGTGTCAATGCCCAAAATAAGTTTGCGAAGTTGTACAATATCAAAGGTCGTGATGCTGCCAGAACGGTTGGCATCTGCAGCGATCATTTTATAAGGCGAGGTAAATGGCTCAATACCCAGGATATGCTTGGAGATCAACACCAGATCATAGGTGGTCAGTCCATTCAAGGGATTGTCGTTGCGGGAAGGCGCCAGGGTGTAGGATGCACAACCCGGCAGATTGTCGAGGCTGAAAAACCCATTGTCGTCACTTAGTGTCCCATCCACTGCTACTTCGAGGAGGCCAATGCCCAATTCGTCCTGAACGGTTCCCGCCAGGCTTACGGTCACAGGATTCTGCTGTACAAAAACAGAATCAAAGGGAAATGTCCAGATGCCCCGGGCAAATGTGGCCGCTACCAATTCCTTGCGAACCGGATTTTGCTCCAGATCAAATACGGGAATATAAGGCATGTTCCCACCCAGTCTGTTCCACGAAACGCCGCCCGTGGTACTAAAATATACGCCAATGTCTGTGGCCGCAAAAAGCACCTGGTCCGCATACCCTGGCCATACAAAAATATCATTCACAGGCATTTGAGGCAGATCCGAGGAGATATCCTGCCAGGTAGCACCATTGTCGTCCGAGCGGTGAATATGTGGAATGTCATCATCATCCCGAAAACCTGAATGTGTGACAAAAATCCGGTTGGAGAGGGTCGGAGAATACCGCACCGAAGTAACGTAGCGATTGGGCAGACCAGCGGTTATATTGGTCCAAGTCCCGGCAGCCTCGCGGCGCCAGACGTTACCATCCGAAGTACCCGCGATCAATTTATTTACCGTTACAGGCGATTCGTTGAGGCCGGAGATCGTGTGAAATCGTGCTCCGAAAATAACTCCATCGGTCAGGTCCGTTGAAATCGCCCCCCAACCGCCGCCGCTATCTTTACTGTATACCCGATAGGTGGCGGCATAAAGCTTATTCGGTATATTCGGACTCATGAAAAAGGGGGTATCCCAGTTGGTACGATCGGAAGTACCCAGCGCTCTGGAACCAAACTGCCAGGTATTTCCACCGTCAGAAGTTTCGTGTATGGCTCCATTCTGGATCTCTACCCAAAAATGTTCTGCATTGGAGGGGTCAAAAGCACAGCTGAAGCCATCTGCTGAAAAAACAGGGAGCCAGCCATTGGGGTTTACTCCATTGCCTTTCTGGATGCCATTGTCCTGGGCTCCCGCCCAATAGGTGTTTGGTTCATGTAGATTAAAATTCGTGCGGTAAAATTGGGTGACGGGCAGGTTTTTAGCCTTTGTCCAACTCATTTGGCCCGGGTTGTTGCGATATACCCCGCCATCGTTCGACCAATATCGCCGTCCACTGGCAGTAAAGATCAGATCGTGACTATCTGCATGTCCGCCACCCGCATTGAACCAACCGGTACTACCGGCCGGTTTTCGCCAGAGCAAAATAGCATGAAAATACAGTTCTTCATCATTGTTCGGGTCAATGCCTAGTTTTCCAAAATACCAGCAGAAGTCACTGCATGCGTCTTCTAACTGTACAATATTAACAGGGGTCCAGCTGGTGCCGCCATCGACGGTTTTGAAAAGTCCTCCAGGCGTATTGATCGAGTCTATGAACACCGCATAAACCTTGTCCGGATTGGTTCGGGAAATTGCGAGACCAGATCGACCCATAACGCCGGTGGGCAGACCACCACTTAATTGGACCCAGTTGTTGCCACCGTCGATGCTTTTGTAAACCCTGCCTTTGGTACCATAAACGACCGATTCGTGGTTGTTCCGAATCCGATCCCAAAAGGAGGCATAAAGAATTTGCGGATTGGTCGGGCATTGAACCAAGTCACTCGCCCCGGTTTGATTGCTCACAAAAAGCACTTGCTGCCAGCTGTTTCCTGCATCCATGCTTTTATAAATCCCCCGCTGATTGTCCCGCACATACGGATTGCCCATGGTGGCTGCCCAGAGTATGGACGAATTGCTGGGATGGACCACCACCTTGGAAACAATACCCGACGGGCTGTTGGGAAGATGTTGCCAGGTTTCGCCGGCATCGATACTTTTGTAAATTCCATCCCCGTTAAAAACCAGAGAAGGGATGTTCGGGTCGCCGGTACCGGCGTATACAATATTTGGATTGGATGGATCAAAGGTGATGTCGCCAATAGATAACTCCGGACTTTCATCAAAAACCGGATGCCAGTTTACGGCGCCGTCGGTACTTTTAAAAATGCCGCCAGCTGAAAAACCCGCCAATACGGTATTTTCATCATCTGGCTTCGCGGCGAGGGTATTGCAACGCGCACCTACATTCATGGGACCTTGTTGTGTCCAGTTACTCAGGTTGGTACCGCAATTAAGCTGACGGGATGGAGCCGTTTCAGACAAGCGGGTTTGCTGTAAGGTTTGGCGCCAGCCCTGCCAGTCAAAAACGCTGTCCGGGTAAGCTCTTTGGAAAGCAAACTGGTCGTAGGGCTCACTTTTTTCTGCAAGGTTATCTGCATGCGGGATGGCATTTCTTCCGCAGGAAAAAAGGATTGTTGCGGGTAGTATCAGTAGCGCAAGTTTTCTGTTCATAGTATCGGCTGTTGCGTTTTTGGGGTATTGGGGGATGAAGTACCTGTTGCCTTAAAATACCTTAGTATCGATGAAGCAGCCAAAATTACGCCAAGTTGATTGATCCCTAAAAACAAATTGCCGGAGCGCGTTTTGGTCGCTCCGGCAATTTAAATATTAGGATGTGTTTCCGTTTATCGAACCACCACCAATTTATGCACAAAAACCTGATTATCAATCCAGACTGAAATTGAATAGACTCCGGCCGAGCTACTGCCCAAATCAATCGGCAGGTTCAATGTGCTGGCTTCCAGAAGCGGATTTTTCAGCACCACTCGTCCTGCCAAATCGCGAACCTCCACACGAATTGCGGCAGACTTGTGCAGTTTTAGCGAAAGGAGGGCAGGCCCTACAGTTGGGTTCGGAGAGAGCAGAAATTGTTCGAACAAGGCTGTTTCTGTTGTTCCAACCATGGTACCTACCGTAGCGGAGGTCGTTTGGGTGCATCCCATTATATCTGTCACTGTTACGCTATACGTTCCGGCTCCCAGTGCTGTAAGATCCTGTGTAGTGGCGCCATTGCTCCACACATAACTATTCCCCCCGGCACCACCTGATACACTCAGATCGATGGAACCATTGTTTGCATTGGGCGCCGACTCATTGACAACGGTGGTGGTAAGTACCGCTTCAGGTATCTGCGTAATGACAATATTCGGGCCTTGGAAAACGCAGCCTCCGGCATCCATGACATTTACACTAAAAATTGGCTCCACATAGTTTGCACAGATAGTGGTATTGCCATTAGACCAAAGATAGGTGTAAGGTGGAGTCCCACCGACTACACTCAGACATATTGATGTTGCTCCATCACAACCCACCGTGGCATTTCCCGTAGTCACCACCAGCTCCGGTGCTTTTACCACGACCACCGAGCCAGAAGCAGCGCAGGTACCCACGCTCACAACCACCGTGTAGGTGCCTGGCAATGAAGCCACCGGATTCGGGCATGTCGTACAGCTCAGGCCTGTGGAAGGCGACCAGGCATAGGTTACGCCCGGCGTATTGTTACCGCTGGATAATTGAACCGTTGGATTGGCACAGTTAATCTGACCGCTGACGTCTGGACTGGCGGTAGGTAAGTTTGGATCAGCAAGTACCTGTACCACATCTGTATTAATACAACCATTCGTAGTATTTGTGATGAGGAGGGTATAGGTGCCTGGTGCACTTACCACTGGATTGGGCTGGCCTGAACTAAACCCGTTAGGTCCGGTCCAGAGCAAGGTAAAACTTGCGCCAACACTGCTTCCTGCGCTGGATAATTGAGCGGTAGGGGCATTGCAAGAGATAGTCACATCCTGCCCGGCCACAGCGCTTGGAACGTTGGTATCCTGGGAAATGGTCAATTCAATATCCTTTGTGCAGCCGGTTGCGATCGATTTGATGGTGATGGTGATCTGGCCCGGATCACAAATTTGAATGGAGGCACCCGGAGGAATGACCTGACCCTGATAAATCACTTGGAAACCGGGCAGATCAGGCACTGTAAAGAGTGCACAAGGACTAAGGCAGCTCAATACTGCAGCTGGAAGGTTGAAATTAGGCAACTGGGTATCTTCTGTGACCACCATACTGGCACTATTGGTACAACCATTGGCCGAGATTGCAACTACCGTATACACCCCGGCACAGGATGCAGCGGGTGGGTTTCCGGGCACCACGCAGGGACCTGACCACAGCGTGGAGGTAGTGTTGGGGGAGACCACTGCGTTCAACCATACGGTGGGATTATTACAGGTAATGATCCCGCTTTGTGCAGACACTGACGGCGGTGTGATATCCTGGGCAACCGTGCTGGATGCAGAATTGGTACAACCGTTGGCCGAGTTGGTGACCGTCACGGTATAAACTCCGGGACAAGTTGCCGTGGTGCCATTTAAACAGGGACCTGACCAGGCAAAAGTGGTGCCCGGTATGCTGGAAGTAGCGATCAATTGAGACGAAATATTTCCACAGGTAATCGGCCCGCTATTACTCGCAGTTACCGTTGGAATGACATTATTTGCTATGACCTGTACTGTACCACTGGCGATGCAACCATTGTCTGAAGAAACAATCGAAATGGTGTAAGTGCCTGGTAAAGAGACCGTTGCTGTAAAATCCTGCACCAATAAATTTCCGGGTCCGAAAATGGTACAAGCCGACAATCCTGCAGCAGATACCGTAATGGTCGCCGTAGTATTGGCACAATTGATCGTATTGCTGACCGTCGCAGTTAGGATGGGTACAGTATAATTGCCTACAACAACTGCGGTAGCGGTAGCACTGCATCCTGCTGCATCTGTAGCCGTTAAGCTATACGTGCCAACATTTGAAACGCTTGGACTTTGCTGGTTGCTGCTGAAATTATTGGGCCCCGTCCAGGCCCAGGTCGTCACCGGAGCGCTGGCGCTGGTGGTCAGTGTCACAGACGATGTGACACAGTTCAACGTTCCGCCCGCCGTGGTCAGCGTCGGACCACCCGCAGCCACAAAAACAATGGACTGGATCGGACCAATGGCATTGTTGGCATAGGTACCTCCGCCAGGGTTGGTCACGTTTTTGATGGCCCGAACCTGATAATACAGGGTATCCAACAATGGGCTGAGGTCGGTATAGGTTGTGGCTGTGATCGGAGTGGTGGTCAGCCGAGCATAAGTTCCATTCGGAGAAAGCGCCCGGTAAACATGGTATCCGCTCACTGCATCCGCTGAAGCGGTCCAGTTGAGCACCACCGTATTACAGGTAGGCGCCGCAAGCGCCAGATTGGTGGCAGGTTTCACCACATTGGCCCGGAGAGTGGGGTCGCCGAGCAGCGCCACGTGAGCGCCACTTTTACCGAAAGAGCCCAAAAACCCATTGTTGAACTGTGCATTCATGGTTTCCCAATTGCAATAGCCGATGGTTTCACCGGAAGCCAGGGCCTGGTTGAACCAGTGCGGCCTGCCTGCCCAGGAGCAGGTAAGAATTCCACCACGGGAAGCCAATGCGGCTGGCATGAAAGGATCACTTTCAAAATCCCAGTCCCCATGGTAGGAACCAAAAAGATTAGAAAAAACGATATTGACAGAGTCTGTAGCAAAATTGGCGCTGCTGCCGACCCCACCGGCGCTTTGATAGCTGCCACCACCTGTGCCATAACCCAGGAGGTAAGTCTGAGATTCAGTGCCATTAAAAAAATCGGTTTCAATGATGTTGGCTTCCCCTACCAGCGGGTAAGCATTGCGGAAACCATTGGCAGCGAATGCCTCCCCACCAAAATAGCCAAAGTTGTCGTCTACCAACGCTTTGTTCTGTACGGCATAGTCTCCAATGCGCCATTTGTGATTTTTATCAAGGTATCTTTTCATTAACCCTACGGCATCCGCAGCGCCAAAAGCAGGCGCATTGAGGCGACGGAAATCCACACGACCCACCTGTAGTTCTGCGGCGGTAGGCATGTAACTCTGGTCAAATTTACCATCACCGGGAATATTCACATTGGCCGCACGGGCAGGTGTGACGTTATTGATGGAGACATCAGTCCAGATGCCGTTTACATCTGCATAGTAGGCATCTGAAGGCCAGGCCCCTGCGTGCTCCGCGTGACCGTCCCAGTTGGCATTGCCGGAATATGGGATGGGGATATTTCCCAGGAGCAATACCGATTTGACATTGAGGGGGTCTGCGTTATGGGATGCAATGATCTGATTTTTAACCGATTGCACTGTTGAAGACGGACCGGTTTTGAAAGAAATCGGCCACCAGCCATCACCTCGAAGGTCGTTTTCAAGACGCGCCAATTCAACACTTAAGGCATTGGCCGTAGTTGAATCTGCAAAGATCAGGACCTTTCCACGGGTAGTCACCGGATTGGCATTGACTGCCACATGGGCATAACCAAAGGCATTGAGGGTACCCAGCGTGCGCTGTATCACGTATTCATAGATCTGGCCATTGGCTACCCCATTGTCTGTGAGGCTGGTAAGGTTTGAAGCAGTCACATTGATCAGTTGCACCCAGGCATTTCCGGCCTGTCCTTTGGTACGACGCAGGATGAGTAGGTTCGCATTGCCGGGATTGGCCCAGGTGAGCGTGATGCCGATAGGCCCGGTGTTTAGGGTAGCCGTCATCGGCACCGTGGCATCTTTGGAGACCTGAGCCTGCAAACTGTTGAAGCTCAGACACAAGATGGCGAAAAGCAGGGTGGAAAGTAACCTCATGATAATGGTGGTAAAAGGTTAAGGGGAACTTGGCAATGTTTATCAAACGCAATGAACCATTTCGATGGAGTGTTGCTGGCACCCAAACAAATGACCGATTGCTTGATGACGAATCAGACAGCAAGATTCAAATAGTTGCGGAGAATGCTGCTTTGTAGTTGAAAAGAAGTTCAACTGTGGCTGTTGCGCAGCAGGGGTAAAGGTGCCATGTACTGAATGAACCACGAATGACACAGATGGGACACTGATTTCAGCTTGATAAAAGGGAAATCCGTGTCTCATCTGTGTCATCCGTGTTCAAATAAATTAGACCTAAACCCAATTTATTTCTTATAACTCCTGGATGAAATCCAAAATCCACTATGTTCTAACCACCGTAAGCTTTCGCACAAAAACCTGACTACCCACCCAAACAGTCACTGTATACATCCCCGCAGGACTTAAGGTCAGATCAATCGGGATGCTAAGTATATCGGTTTGCACCGTCGGATTTCCCAGAATCAATCGTCCGGTCCAGTCGCGGATTTCGACGCGGAGCGCGGCTGATTGGTGCAATTTCAGGGAAAGCGTGGCCATGCCATTGCTGGGATTGGGCGAAAGCAGGAAATGTTGGAACGTGGCGGCTTCTGTAATGCTGGATGTGGTCGTTATGGTTACTGAGAGGGTCTCTGTGCATCCATTTGCATCCGCAATTGTGACCGTATAAGTGCCACCTGAAAGTCCCGAAAGGTTCTGAGTTATTCCCCCGTTGCTCCAAAGGTATTGATAGGGCGGAAGGCCTCCCACGATACTAAGATTCACCGCGCCATCATTTGTATTGGGGGCTGATTCGTTGATAACTGAGGCGGAAAGTGAAATTGGGGTAGTTGTAACATTAAATTCGCCAGTTTCCGCGGAGCATCCTAGAGCATCGGTAATAGTTAGGTTGACTAAGCTTGGAAGGGTGTAAAGGGTGCAACTATCGGTGCTTCCATTTGACCAAAGATATGAAAATGGAAGAACGCCCCCGCCGGTAACACTTCCGCAAAACTCACTCGCTCCGTTGCAGTCAATAAATGATACATCAAACCAAGCCATCATTGAAGATGGTACAAATTCAATAAACTTAATCGCCCCGATCGAATTATTCGCATATACGCCCCCCCCGGGCGCACTGACGTTTTTAATGGCCCGAACCTGATAAAACAAGTTTCCCGGGATGGGACTATTGTCTATAAAATTGGTACTGGTGGTCAGCACGGTGGTCAATCGGGTATAAGGGCCATCCTGCGAAGGCGCCCGATATACATGGTAGCCATCTACTGAATCTGTGGAACCGGTCCAGTTGAGTTCAACTTTTTTGCAATTCAAATTCGTAAGCGTGAGGTCGCTCACCGGTTTCAATACATGGGCACGCAGGGTTGGATCGCCCAGCAAGGCTACGTGCGCGCCACCCTTTCCGAAAGCGTTTGCAAAACCGATATTGTATTGTGCATTCATGGTCTCCCGTATGCAGAATCCAATAGTTTCACCCGAAGCAAGGCCCTGATTAAATCCATGCGGCCTGCCCGCCCAGGAGCAGGTAAGGATCCCGCCGCGGGAAGCCAGGGCAGAAGGCATAAACGGATCGTTTTCATAATCCCAATCCCCGAAATAGGACCCAAACAGGTTAGAAAAAACGATATTCACCGTATCAGTAGCAAAATTTGAACTTGAGCCTACCCCACCGGCCCCATTGTAATTCCCGCCGCCACAGCCGTATCCGAGCAGATAGGATTGTGACTCGGTTCCTTCAAAAAAATCAGTTTCTACGATGTTGGCTTCCCCAACCAGGGGATAGGCATTGCGATAGCCGCTGGATCCGAAAGCCTCTCCGCTGAAGTAGCCAAAATTGTCGTCCACCAGTGCTTTGTTTTGTATAGAAAAATCACCGATCCTCCACTTATGATTCTTGTCCAGGTAACGTCTCATCAATCCGATCTGGTCTGCCTCTCCGAAAGCAGCGGCATTGATGTGCCGGAAATCCACGCGACCCACCTGAAGTTCAACGATGCTGGGCAAATAACTTTGATCAAATTTGCCATCAAACGGGATGTTTTTGTTCACAGCACGACCCGGTGAAATATTATTCACAGTTGAATCTGTCCAATTGCCATTTACGTCTGCATAATAAGCATCCGATGGCCAGGCTCCCTGGTGGTCACCATGACCATCCCAGGCAGTATTGCCTGAATATGGAATCGGGACGGTGCCTAGCAGCAATACGGCTTTTACATTACCAGGGTCTGCTGTATAGGAAGTACTGATCTGATTTTTAATGGATTGAACTGTGGAAGACGGGCCGGTATGGAAAGGAATAGGCCACCAGCCATCACCGCGCAGATCATTTTTCAGACGGGCAAGCTCCACACCCAGCGCATCTGCGGTGGTCGAGTCCACGAAGATGAGGATCTTTCCACGGCTGTCTATCGGCTTGGCCTGAATCGCTACGTGTGCATAACCATAAGCATTCAGGTTATTGATGGTCCGCTGGATCATGTATTCATACACCTGTCCATTGGTCACGTTGTTGTCCGTAAGCGTGGTAAGATTGGAGTTGGCCAGGTTGATGATCTGTTGCCATGCCGTGCCGCCTTGCCCTTTGGTACGGCGTCGGATCAGAAGACCTGCGCTGCCCGGATTGGGCCAACTGAGCGTGATACTGGTTGGGCCGGCAGCAATGCTGGCAGTGAGCGGCACCGTTACATCTTTGGAGGTTTGTGCATGCGATACCTGGAAGCACAGGAACAAAACGAGCAGGGTAGAAAGTAGTTTCATAGAAGAGTATGATGAATGAAAGCTGGTAAGAAAGCGGGACAATATTATCCCAAATAATCTAATTACCAATCACCAAGATTCAAAAACCACCATAAATTATCCCTGTGTTCTACCCAAAAAATCACAATCCCAAAACATCTGCCATTCCAAAAACACCCTGCTTGTCTACGAGCCATTGCGCTGCTAAAACAGCCCCGGCAGCGAAGCCCGCCCGGGAGTGCGCCTTATGCTCTATACTGATCTCATCGACTACACTTTGCCAGCGTACCAGGTGCGTGCCAGGTACTTCTCCTTCGCGTATGGCCGTAATGGGTATTTGGCCCGGAGCAGTTTCTTCCGGCAACAAGGACCAACTATTATACCGGCCGGCGTTTGCTATCAGCTCGTTCGCCAGCGTAAGGGCGGTACCGCTTGGTGCATCCAGTTTGTGGATGTGATGGGTCTCGATGAGGGATGCAGCGTATTCTGGTCTGGCGGCCATCAATTGAGCAAGCTGGCGGTTCAGCGCAAAAAAAAGGTTGACCCCCACACTAAAATTGGAGGCCCATAACATGGCACCTTTTTGCGCCAGACAAAATTGCTGTGCATCCGGAAGATGTTCAAGCCAACCCGTGGTACCGCTGACCACCGGCACACCGGCCCGAAGACAGTGCATGACGTTTTCAAAAGCAACCGCCGGCTGGGTAAACTCTATAGCGACGTCCGCCTGACGCAACAAGTCTGGTGTGAGCGTTGTAAGATCCTCCCGACGAATGCGCCAGACGATCTCTATCCCCTGGCGTTCAGCGATCTGTTCGATCGCCTTGCCCATTTTGCCGTAGCCAAATATACCGAGTTTCATGTTTTATTCGAGTGGTGAGGCAAGCTTCACAATCAATCCTTGAGGTGTGCCAATTTAGCCTGCTTGTATTTTTCCTGTTGTACAAAGCCGCGAATATTTTTGATCGTTTCACGTGGACCTACCTCAAGGGCCATATTGATCAACCAATCAGGCAGGCTACCGCCTGGATCTGAGTAAATGTAGTATTCCACGTACGTCCAGCCACCCTGGCCTGGTACCAGGGTCCAGGTGGTATGGGTATTGCGCATCCTTACGAGGCCTTTTTGTTCGGGTAAAAAACCGGGATCCGCCTTGCTGGTAGCGGTAATGCGTTGGGTAACAGGATCCTGCACCATTTTGGAGTGCACCACGATGTCCCGATCATCTAAAGGCCAGGGAAAGTCCAGGCGGGAGTAGTAGTAACTTTCCCATTCGGATACTTTTTTAAGTGGTCTGGCCTCTGCAACTTTGTAGCCCCATTTAGGGTAATTTTCCACTTCAGAAAGGAGCGTAACCAAACCAGAAAGGCTGGCCTTTAAGGAGGTAATGAGTTTCAATTCATATACATCCGAGGTTTTTCTATAATAGACTTTGACCCCTTCTTTTTCATTTTTGAAAACCCAACCATCCGTGTTTTGAGCCAGGAGAAGACTTGGTATTAACAAAGCTGAGCAGAGGAGCATCAGAATTTTTTTCTGCATAAAATTTAGTTACAAAATGGCCTAAGATTGGTGACCTGTAAATTTCTGGTTGGACTAGGTCTTCTAAGAACAATAGGAAGCAAATAACGTTGCAACTCAGTAACCCAATATTTCAGCTGCCAAGTTTCATCCAATTTTTTGTAGGCAGCAAAAAGGGGGCCGACTGTGTCATTTGCCATTGCCCGACCAATTGTTTTTTTTACCCGGGAATCTCCACCCAGCCCTGGCAAAGTTCGTACTTTGCATCAGGTTTATATTCACTTCGCTTTTTCTCATTGTATGCGATTAACAACTTACTTCTTAGCCTTTTTTCTGTGCTCTTTTGCGCGTCAGGCATTGGCCCAATGTGATCCGGAGCAAAATACCATCCGGCTTGAGATCAACACAGATTCTTACTATTGGGAACAAAGCTGGAAAATAACCAGTGAAGATGGAACCATAACTTACGGAACAGGTACTGTTCCGGATTCTGAAACCCATCAATTTATATACTGTGTTCCTGAAGGAGCATGCGTTAAATTTGTGATTACGGATAGCTCAAAAGACGGTTTTTTTCCCGATGGCTATTACAAGCTTTTTGTGAATGACGTTTTAGCTTATACCAGTGTCACAGGGAGCTATTTTGATGTTGAAACCGTGATCTTTAACTGCCCTGCCGGCACCTCCTGTTCAAGCCCTATTTATTTAACAACGGGTACCGGATTCACACCCACCAATGAGGAGACCTGGTTCAGTTTTACCCCGATAGATACCGGCAACTATGTATTTACAACCTGTGGTGCTGCCTGCAAAACTAAAATCTGGGGGTACGAAACCTGCGCGGGTATTTTTCTTTCAGAGATTTACCTCGGTACCATCTTTTACGCGGATAGCGGATGTCCGGACAGTTCGGCTTCGGTTTCCGTCAATCTTCAGGGTGGAAAAGAATATTTCTTTCGGGTGCGGTATCAAACCATAGGATGCAGCCCAGATTCTATTCCCTATTCCCTAACCTTTTTAGGGCCCGTAATTGGTTGTACGGATCCGCTGGCATGCAATTATGAACCGCTGGCAACTTTTAGCGACACCTGTATCTATCCGGGCGACCCGGCTTGTGCAAAAGCACCGGACCTGATAGTAAACCAGGAATTACTGCGTAGTACGCTGGAATTCTTAGACCTGAACAACCCGGACGTTTGTGTGGTGCAAGAGGGCTGTTTGCGTGGATTGGGGGATCGGCAGATCATTCACTTTGCCACCCAGATCCAGAATATCGGTGATGCGGACTTTTTTATTGGTAAGACCCCCACGGATATCAATGCGGTTTCTACCCAATTTGTGTACGACCCCTGTCACCAGCACTGGCATTATATGGGCTATGCTGAATACCTTTTATACAATTCTGCGGGCTACCGGGTAGCCATCGGCTCGAAAACAGGCTTTTGCATTCTCGACACAGAGTGTTCTGGTGGAGGTCAGGCGAAGTTTCTGTGCAACAATATGGGTATTTCTGCCGGCTGCGGTGATGTTTATGGCACTGATACGCCCTGCCAATGGATCGATATTACCGGCCTGCCGGCAGACGATTATACGATGGTGGTTCGCGTCAACTGGGACCAAAGTCCGGACAATGTTGGGCGGGTGGAAAAACGCTTCGACAACAACTGGGCCCAGGCATGTTTCAATCTATCTTACGATGGCAACGCGCCAGAGGTCGTATTCAACGAAGATTCCTGCAAACAATTCACCGACTGTCTGGGCGAGGTTTTTGGCAGTGCTGCTCCCGATTGCAATGGCGTATGTGGTGGCGTTGCACTGATTGGCGACTGGAATCTGGATACACTCCGAAATTCAACTGATGTCATGGAGTACCTCAACGCATCGCTTGCGGATAACGGCACTCCAACGGCTTGCACTGAGCTTCATGAAGACAACCAGATCAATGTATTTGATGCCGCCCTGCTTCAGGAATGTAATCTTTATGCCAATGATCAGCAACACTGGATCCAGCGTTTCCCCTGCCAATTCCCTACCGGTTTTCTCAATACACAAGATCTGGTCACACTCAGGCCAGGCAATCTGGATACCCTGACAAAAACTTTTGAAATCGAGATCGTGAATCCATACCATGAGGTGATGGCCTATGAATTTTCGGTCAGCGGCCTGATCATCGAATCGGTAGAAAACCTTTCTATGGAGCATCAGGTGGTTCCGGCATTCAACCCCTTCTCCGGTGAAATTCTTGCCCTGGCTGCCGACGAATCCGCCCTAAACAAACACTTCACTCCGACGCCGTTTTTGCGCATCCACTATGCTGCTTTGACCGATCATAAGGTTTGTATATCAGCGATCACTGCGATCGTAAATAACCAGTACCAGCGGAGTAATGCTACCCTGGCGGACCCAAATTGTGTGCCTGCAAACTACGTTTCTATCAGCGAAGCGGGCCGCGCTCCCTTTGCTGTATTCGTCCAACCCAACCCCATGCGCGAAAGCACCACCGTTTTTTTTGAAAACAAAAATGCAGAATCCATGTCTTTTACCCTGAGCGACCTGACCGGACGTACACTGCGGAGCTTTAGCGATCTTCGCGGAGAATCTGTAAACCTAGAGCGCGAAGGCCTGCCCGAAGGCACCTACCTGTTCACCCTGCACGGCAGTCGTGGCAGTGTAATCGGAAAAATTGTTATTCAGTGATTGGATGAATTGGTGATTGGGTGAATTGGGGTGCCTGCGTCTGGCACTTTAAGCGCCATTAGAACGGCCATGCATGTTAAGCTTTGGCTCCCCAATTCAACCAATCACCAAAAACCATTTTTATTCATTTTTCAAATCAAATTTTTATGCGACAAATTTTACAACGGAGTTTCTTTGCTACCCTTTCATTCTTCGCGCTGGGCGTCTTAAACGCTCAATTGGCAACACCCTTCTGGAGTGAAAATTTCACCAATGGTATTCCATCCAACTGGACCATTGCAGATGCTTCCGGCCAGAATATTCTCTGGACCTGGTGTCCCAACCCGGCTTTAGGCAATGGTGATCCAGGCTGCGCGCCTGTCTTCGATGATGCCACCAATGGTCAGATTCCATTTAAAGGTGCAACAGCAGGCACCGGCTCTATGGTACTTGATTCGGACGAACCAGGAGACCTTCCTAAAAGCCATATTGCAGAACTTACTACCAGTAACATCGATTGTACCGGGAAGAATCAGGTTTTTGTCACTTTTCAGACCCACATTGGTGTGTACTCGCTGGGGGCAGAAACAAATGCCGTACTACGGGTTAGTACCAATAATGGCAGTACCTGGACCAATTATACCGTTTTCCCGGGCCTGACGACCACTGCACGTTGGTCTGAGAACCCGGAGATTCCCATCATTGACATTTCTGCAACGGCAGCGAATCAGGCCAATGTACTGCTTCAATGGCAGTGGACCGGCAACTGGGAGTACATGTGGAGTCTGGATGATATCGAAGTGTATGACCAGAACCCAACGCCGGGAAATGATCTGTCCATCAGCGCATTTTTCTACCCTGTCTCAAGCTTTGCTACCCCGGTTTCGCAAATTGCTTCTGACACCTTCCAATTTGAGGTCAACCTCAACAACAATGGTTTGAACCCGCAGACCAATATTGTGGTCACCGCATATGTAAAAGAAGATGGTGGCAGCACCTTGCATACGCAAACCATTACCATCCCGTCCCTTGCTGCCGGTGTGGTTGATAGCGGTTTTGTTTTCCCGATCCTTTACGCTCCTGAACTCAATACAGGTCTGTATACGATTGGTTATTCGGTAAGTACAGACTCCGTGGACCAACGCCCGACAGACAATGTACGATCAAGTAGTTTTGTGGTGAGCAACAATCAGTTTGCCAAAGAAGATGGCCCCGAACAGGGTTACAGACCAAGCGCTGGAGGTGACTGGGCGATTGCCAATACCTATCGCATGAATGGCGGCAACTTTGAATTGTACAAAGCAACGCAAGCGGAATTTGCTTTCTCTACGAATGCAGATGAAATCGCCCCGGGTGAAGTGGATGCAGCGATCTATCTTTTCAAAGTCAATGCGGATGTTGCAGAAGACTTTTCTGATTTTGATCCATCCTCTATTCTGAGCTCAAGTACTGAATGGGTGGGTGCCGGCAATTACGAGGCACCTGATTCCTTGGACAACTACGAACTGCAGCAAGCCGTGATTTCTGATCTGAACACGGGTCTTCCCGGAGTTATTCTGGAGCCAGGAGCACGCTACCTTGTGGCCATGGAATACGCGAATGCCAGCGCGCAGGCATTCCATGCATTCAATGACGACGTATTTTACTATTTCCCATCTACCTTCGTCTTCAACACGGATTGGAATGTCAATGGATTTGGTGGAGACGTCAATGCCTTATTGCGCTTATACATCAGTCTGGTGAGTACCACTGATGAGCAAGCGCTTCCGGAAAACACCCTCAGCTTGTTTCCAAACCCGGTAGTCGAAACGCTCCAATTGGGCGTTCAATTCGAGAAGCCAACCGATGCGACCATTACGATTGCCGATATGCAGGGTCGGGTAATCACGTTTGAAGACCGCAGTGGGCTCACGAACGAGACTCTTCGCTATCAGTTGCCACAATTGGCCTCCGGCACTTACCTTGCCCGTATCGCTACGGCAAAAGGTTCTTTGACCCGGAAATTCACCGTAATTAAGTAGTTAGTTTCAAGTTGAAAGTTTCAAGTTGAAAGTTTCAAGTTGAAAGTTGGACCTGAGCACTGGTCTGTGACTTTTAACTTGAAACTTGAAACTTGAAACTTTTAACTTGAAACTTTTAACTTGAAACTTTTAACTCGAAACTACAGTCTTCAAGATCGCAGCTGCTGCTCTTTGGGAAGCTCCGCCGTCTCCCAGGCATTTGCGGAGTTCAGCATAGCCTGCCTTTATTTCCTTGGATTTTTCGGGTGTCAAAATTTCTGCCAAAGCAGCGCGCAGGTTTTTCGGATCTAATTCGTCCTGTATCAACTCGCGCACCAGGGGTCTATCCATGATCAGGTTTACCAGCGAAATATATTTTACCTTTATCAATTGCCTGGCGATCCGATAGGAGATCCAGTTGCCTGTATAGCAAACCACCTGAGGTACATCCAGCAAGGCTGTTTCTAGCGTAGAGGTGCCCGATTTTACGAGGGCCGCTTTGGACTCCCGCAACACCTCATAGGTCTTCCCGCGCACCAGCTGCACGTTTGGATACTTCTCCAAAAATGGTTGATAATACGCTTCAGACAAAGAAGACGCGCCCGCGATCACAAAGATGTAATCCGGGAAATCAGCCGACACCTCCAGCATTTTAGGCAAAATCCGACTCACTTCCTGTTTCCGGCTTCCGGGGAGCAGGGCGATCTGGTTGGTGATTGGTGATTGGTGCATGGCATTTACCAATCCAAGTTCATCCAGGAGTGGATGTCCGACGAATTCGGCGTCTATCCCATAGGTTCGAAAAAAAGCTTTTTCAAAAGGAAGGATCACCAGCAACTTGTCCACATCACGGCTGATCGCATGTGCCCGAGAGGCATGCCAGGCCCACAATTGAGGGGAGATGTAATAGATCACCGGAATATGCTGCTCTTTTGCCCAACGAGCGATACGCAGATTAAAGCCCGGATAATCGATCAACACCAGTGCATCGGGTTTGAAATCCAGGATATCCTGTTTGCAAAAAGCGATGTTGCGCAGGATGGCACGAAGGTTTTTGATCACCTCCACAAAGCCCATGAATGCCAGGTCTCGGTAATGTTTTACCAGGGTTGCACCTGCATTTTGCATCAGGTCACCCCCCCAGACCCTGCAGGAGAGGTCGGGGCGTTGGACATAGAGTTCCTTTAATAAATTGGATCCGTGTAAGTCGCCGGATGCTTCTCCGGCTATAAGGTACAATCGCATAATCTGGAAAAAAAAGCGGCAACCGCTTTACGCGGTTACCGCTATCATCAAAACACGCTTCATTTTGTCAAAGGTACTGGTATACGATTTTGGACAACTTCTTTTTTCAATAATATTTGAAAAAAAAATCGGCAGCCACGCATAGCGCAACTGCCGATTTCAAAGCGAAATTGGGTTACAATTTACTTCACAACGACCCACTGCGTTTGAGCAGTGCCTTCGCTGCCCTGAAGTACCACACGGTAGCTGCCAGAAGCAAGTTGGCTTGCATTCATCACAACACGGTTTTCACCGGCAGGAAGTTCGCCAAGCAACTGTGATTGTACTAAGGCACCCTCTGCGCTGTACACGCGAAGTTCGATGTTTTGTGCAGTTTCGAGACCGAAACGAACCTCAGCGTAGTCGCGGGTTGGGTTCGGAACCAGGTTGAATTGAGTCAGTGTCAATTCTTTGGTGCCAACGGTGGTGCTCACGTTTACGTTGTCCACATAAAGGTTGTTGCCAAAGCCGCTTTCGCCGGTGAAACGAATGATCACTTCAGACTGACCATTGAAGCTGGAAATGTCAATTTCATTCGCAGCCCACTGGGTAGATGTTGGTACGAATGCCGCCGTTGCAGCAGGAGCAGTAGCCAGATCAAGGTTTTGAGCATAGAAAATTTCAGACCAGGTCACACCGCAATCAGAAGAAACTTCAATGCGAAGGGCATCGTAGTCAGCTGCGCTGTAAGGCGCATAAGCATGGTCGAACTTAAGCGTGCTGGCATTGGTAGCAGTGCTCAGGTCGATTTTGGGTGTGTGCAGGTATGTATTGGCACCTTTTGGGATATCATACATATTGCAACGCGCAGAACGTGAGCTGGCAGCACCTGCGTTGGTCGCAAGTTTCCAGCCATTAGCGCCGGCATTGATCGAAGACCAGCCAGTTGGAGGGAAAGCAGCGCTCTGGAAAACATTGCTGAAAGGCAGTGGCTGTGCAGCGCCCAAAGCAGCGGTGACCTTGATCGTAGAAGTTCCACCCACGAGGTTGGTTTGGATTCCAAGATTTGAGCTAATAACTGCTACTTCAATATTAACCGTACCTGCAGCATTGATCACGATATCCGTAAGTTGGATATCTTCAGATGCACCTGGAGCCAGGCTGCCAGTCCAGTTCAGATCCTGCCATGCACCCGCACCATTACGGTAGCGAAGCAGTGCGTTGGTCAAAGTTGCGTTGCCTGTATTTTCCAAGGTGAAGGATGGAGAAAAGCCAGCAACACATGCGAATACATTCTGAGAAGCTACTGTAGCACCCAAACCTGGAACGGCTGGAGTCAATGGCTCAGAACGATTTGATTGGAACACTTCTTTCGTGTCATCATTTTGAAGGAAAGCGGCTACGCTCATTTGATTGATATCGTAGAAATTAGCCAGTTTCCATTTGAAAGCATAGTTCTTGGTCTCACCAGCAGCAAAGTTGCCCGTGGTAGTACCCGTTGTACTAGGCAGGGTTTTGCGCATAATCTGGTAAAAATCTTTTTCACCATTAGAGCCAGGAGCAGATTCGAAAATGATCTCGTCTTCAATTACAACCACACGAAGGCGAAGGGCGCCTGTCAACGCAGCATCTGAAGTCACAGCAACATTGATGAACACCGAATCATACGTAGCATTCAAGGAATGATTTACTGCAATGGTCACAGGTGTCAGCGTGTTGTATGCCGTCTGGATCGAAGCATTGGTCATATTCGAAAGTGGAAATACTTCCAGGGTACCATTTTGGCGGCCATTGGGTACACCATTTACAGCGTAGTAAGTTACACGCGGCGCTACATCGGCTTGGGTTTGAGCGTTCATTGGATCTGTTCCAGGCCAGTTGGTCTGCCACTTAATAGGTGTAAGGTACTGCATGTTGGCTGCAACAACTGCATTGAAGCCCGGATTTTGCGAAGCGCACGGTCCGCAGGATGCGTTAGTAAACTCCTCAATCAGGACACGACGCTTGTGTTGTGCCGATACTCCGAAGGTGCATAAAAGCGCGAAAGCAAGGATGGATAATTTTTTGATCATGTTTAGCAATTTAATAGTTGGTAAAAAACGATTGCAAATGTAACGAACCTTATATGCCAAGCAATTTTTTTGGTCAAAAATGTCGTCCGTTGTCATTCAGATTTAGAAAAAACGCTTATATTTTTGGTTTGCCAAAATTATATGCCCTTAAAACGGTCAGAAAGAACAGCCCCGACACCGTAGAACGGATCGGGGCTGTATAATAAATCCCTTCTAAAACGAATTTTATCTCGCCTGGATCATCTTCTTCGTGGGCTGGGACAAGCCCCGCACCCTACCTCGCCTGAATCATCATCTTCGTGGCACTGTCTGTGGCGGTCTCTAACCGATAGTATAATGCGCCCGTTGTATTGATCAGCGCACGATCCAAGACGATCGTGTTCTCCCCTTGAGCAAACTGACCTCTCTGCTGGTAAACTACGCGGCCTGTTTCGTCAAACACGGACAAGGTTGCCTCCGCTGCTTCCGGAAGGAAGAACCCTATAAACGTGCGGTTCACGAATGGGTTGGGCTGGTTTTGGTACAGCTCGAAACCAACACGACTCATTGTCAGCCCCGCAGGAGACCTGAAACGGAAAGCAACACCTAGACGGGTCATTTGGTCATTGTTTGCGTAAGCCTCGGCTCTGGTGATCGAACCAGATACACCCAGCATTTCACTCAATCTGCCCGCTTTTTCCGCACGGAAACGTACGGTGAAACCTGGTGCTCCGTCAATAGAAACTGCCATGGCATTCGCAGGAGTCAGGTTGAAGTTGCCTGATCTAACGTTTTCAGCATCCACGGTGCCAATCGCAGTCAAGCCATTCAGGGTTGTCGTGAACTGGAAACCTTTAAGCGCCTGTGCAGCAGTGAATGAAACCTCAAACACTTCACCCGCTTTGACATCGCGGTCCGCAATATCAAAGATCGCCGTGCCAGCCGTGCGTTCTTCTGCCTGCATGGTAGCATTGGCTAAAGCAGAACGGTTCAGGTCGCCGATTTTGACGCCCATGAAATCTTCCTGTATTTGATTGGTCATCGCATTCGCCACCGAAATACTTTCCGGGAATGAGGCTTCAAATGGATTGTTCGCATTCGGGAAGGTGTAATTATAATCCACAAAACGCCAGGAGTCATTGGCCGGCAATTCGGTATAAATACCCAGTATCAATTTGCGTAACTCAACGATATCGAAGGTGGTTACCGAATTAGACTTATTGGCATCTGCAGCGATAATCTTGTACGGAGAATCTAAAGGCTCCGTACCCAGGATGTGTTTCGAGATCAATACCAGATCATAAGTGGTCACACCATTGAGTGGATTGTCTTTTTTCTCCGGAGCGATCGTAAAGCTTGCATCCAGGGGCACGTTGTTCATCACATAATATTCCCCAAGATTGTCAGAAAGATCAAAGAAAGAATAAGGTGGTGCAAATGTGCTGGTACCATGGATCTTGACCATCGTTTCCTCTACACCCTCGGTCATCTCATTGGTGATCTTTCCGGCTACATTGATGTGACCATTCGAGCAATTGCCCAAATTGTCCTGTACAATGACATAAGTTTCGCAATAGTCCGCATTCCCCGAAGCATCAAGCGCCCAGATCTCCACACATTGGGTGCCAGTTTCTGTGCAGGTAAAGGCGACCGAGGTCTGTATGCTTCCATCCGGGTTCAACGGAAATCCGGTGCCCGTGCCACATTTGCGGATCCCAAGTTTCAATTGGCCTGCCGGAGTACAATTATCTTCTGCGTATTGCAGGAAATCTGAAGCCCACAACTGTACCATCCCAGTTGGCATAATATTGACGCTCAAACCATTGATACAAACCACCGTTGGAGCTTTGCAGTCTTTAATAGTGAATTTGTATTCGCAGACCGATTGATTGCCACAACCATCCTGTAAGATCCATTTGATCTTGTGGGTTCCATACGGGAACTCAGGAATGGTGTATACATTCGGAGCTTGCGTTGTATTCCAACGAACTGCGAATGCTTTTTGATTGGCCCCGGCAGTGAGATTCTGAAGTATCGCGAATTGATAGGTCTGATTTGTTGGCAACCCGCGATTGTCAAATGTGCGCGGAGCTCCTCCTCCAAAGTTCGGAGTGTTGGCATTGCCAAAATAGACGATGCCCGGAGGGGGCGGATTCAAACTATTGATCACGGTTTCCATCGTACCATCGTTATCCAAATCAAGGAAAAGCAGATAATTCGCGGATACATTGGTTCCGGAGCAGGCGTCTCGGCCCGCGACCTTCAAGTCAGCCGGACCCTCACACAAATCGTGGCTTTGTATGGAATTGTCCCACCAATCCATTTGGTTCCACAAACCTGCCTGATTGGTCGTGAGGTCACAGTAAGCCGTATCTGATGGGCAATGCTCAAATTTAGGAGCCTGTCCGTCAATGATCTTTATGATCTGCTTGTACTTGTAACAGTTTGCGTTTTTCTCCCAGAACGTGCAGTAGTTAGTGGCTTGTGGGTCGCCCGGGTTGATTTTAACCACCGTTGAAGCCCAAGGCGCTGGCGTACCACACTCCGAAACGGTAGGACCAGGCAGGTTGGTAATGTTATTGGTGTTTGGATGCGGATTTGGATTGGGGACATTAATGCAGTTTCCATTCGGATTGTAGGTACACCAGTTGATGACCGTCCAAGTCCGTTCTATTTTGAAGCAGGCATCCGGCACAACTGTAAAGATTTCATCCTCATAGTTAATACCCAGGAGTTCACAATCCTCGCCCAGTGTTTTTGGCTCATCGTATCGGGCGTCATCATTGCAACCGGTCACAATCGCATCATTCGGGAACCGAAGGAAATAGTCCTGCTCATAGGTGACCAGTACCCGTTGGGTACACTGGCTGCTTTGTCCATGGCAATCAAATGCGCGGAAAGTGCGGGTGATCGTACCCTTATTGCACACCGTATCGAACAAGGAATAGTTTACAGTATGGGTCAGACCGCATTGGCCCTGGTATTCCTTGGTCAGGTCGAGACAGCAGTTGTCTGCTACTTCAGCCTTTCCATAAGTCCAGAGACTTGGATCAAAGTTTTCACAATTCACGGCAACCTGGGCAGGAGGAATACAGCTCGGCTTGAGCTTTTCCTGCACTTCTACCTGGATCATGCACTCGTTTTTGATCAGAGAGCCATCCGGACCTACCGCTATCCCTCCGTTCATATCCAACTGATACGCCGCCAGAACAATGGTCTGGGTTGTCCCAACTTCACAACAGTAGAATTTAATGGAATCCTGCTCGCTGATGGCACGATCTCTTTCAGATGGGAAACTCTGATTCGGCGCGTCGCAAGGCAGGGTTCCTCGTGCCGCATTCAATTGCTCGATACAATCTGAGTACGGCGCCATTCTACGAATGGTGAGTTTTATGTTGTTACAATTGTCATAAGAGCCATCGTTAAAGGTGGCAGCCTTTACCCAGGTCACACCTCCAAAACTGCAGGCATCTAAGGCAGCAGGCAGGCCATTCGGACCAGCCGGGCCATAACAATCCAGTGGATCATCTGTGCCAATCGAAACCGTGGTAGTCTGGTCGCAGGCCGCTACAGGGGGAACATAATCCCGTATGGCGAGCCGGAATGTACAAGTGGTGCTATTGCCGCAGTCATCGGTTGCAACATATAAAACCGTTTGTGCTCCGATAGGCAGACAGGGGGTATTTTCAAATGCTGCCAATGTATCCCTATCCCACCAGTTGTTTCCCGCAAAATCCTGGAGCGTACCACCAATGGTATACATTCCGGTTTGTTCATTGGAGGTCGGGTCGAAGGTGGTAACCATCCCGCTGATGTTATTGACGCGGGAGCATTCATCCCGGATCACAAGATCAGGCAGATCAACGGTACCACAACATTGGAATGGGTCGACTGAAACGGTGGTGTTGGCAGGACAAGTCATGGCCGGACCTTGTTTGTCCACCACTTTAATAAGTTGGTCGTACTTTATAACGCCGGGCGCACAGTTATTCAGCGCCGTCCATTTTCGGTTGATTTTATAAGTGCCGTCACACACCGGGATCAGCAAATCTACAAATGACCAGTTGAAATTACAACCACCCGTTTGGCCAAAAATGTAGGGATAGCCTTGCAATCCCTGACTTTCAATCCAAGCTGGCGAAGGATACGTTGCGTTGCAACTGAACCCGGGAGCAACGATATCGTCGTAGCTGGGCGGGAATTTCAAATCTGCCACCGTTGGACGCAGGAGACTGATGCTTTGAGTGCAAATAGACGTGTTGCCACTCGCATCCACGGCGGTCCACTTCCGGGTAACGATCTTGGTCAGGCCTGAAGCACAATCTTTCGGGACTTCCGTATCAATGTAATTCAGGGTAAAACTCTGACAGTCTGTTACAGCCGGGTATGCTACAATAACCCCAAGGACATTGGTCAGATAATCAGGGTTTAGATCCACTGTATTGCAGGGCACCGAAAAATCGGTGCAGTTCAAAGCAGGAGAGAGCTTATCCTCTATCTTGAGATTTCCCCAGCATTTATTGCCACTTACCAGATGCGTTACACGTACCTGATAGGTTTTACCGATGTCGTTTGCATTTACGGTGCCGGGCTCCCAGGGTCCGTTGCCATACGGGAGGGTTCGGTCAATTTCTACGATATAATCGTCATAGCAGCCGTAGGTGCCCTCCAAAATATCGTCAGGCAGAATATTTTCTGTGCAATCTGCATCCAGCGACAAATACACCAGGTCATTGCAGGAAAGGTTCGTAGGCGTAGCAATCACATTGGCATATACCGTGATGGTTTGGATACATCCCGGATCGTTTGGACCAAAAGCCTTTGGCACCCCACCGTTCACGGTGTAAACGATCTGGTATTGACCCACGCCTTGCCCAGGGTCAAAAACGGTGGCTGGAATGCCGTTCACGGTAAATCCCTGACTTGCGATATTCGCATCACCAGGGGTTCCGGTGAGGTTCACCGGATTGGAATACAAACAAAACGGACCACCCAGGTCAGCCGTAATGGTCGGGTTGGGGTATTGGCAGGAGTTTCCGATGGTGAGGATCTGACCTGTTTCACTGCGGACCGTGATGGAATATCCCAGGGCATCCACATGGATTCCCGTCAAAAAGTAATCTCCGCTGGGGACTGGATTTTCCACAAAAGTGGTCCCCAAGGGTATCAGGATCGGTGCAGCAGGTGGCGCCGGGCTGTTTGACGCGTAAAGCCCCATATTGGCAATGAGCGTCCAAGTTTTCCCGGCCAGCGATTCAATTTTGATGGTTTCACCAAACTGACCGTTTTCCAGGCTGCTTGCATTGTTTTTACAAACACAGGGGTCGGTGATCCGGATGACGGGCGTGCAACGTGAGAAGGGTGCAATGGTCACGTTGAATGTGCAAGAACCAATATTACCGCAAAGATCCTCCACCCTTATGGTCAAAGCACGCGTTAATCCTTCATCAGCACAGGTAAACGTCTGTGGAGGAAATGGGATCAACAGCAGATTGGCATTCGGAGCACAATTATCTGAATAGGAATAATTGATGTTGTTGATGTTGAGCGAGGCCTTACCAAATATATCCAGGTTGATGGTCAGGTTTGCCGGACAGTTCACCACCGGAGGGGTATTGTCGACGATAGAAATGGTCTGGTCGAGTTTGGTCTGGTTTCCGCAGTTATCGGTAGCGGTCCAGGTACGCTTTATCGTTTTTGCCTGGGGACAGTTCCCAGCCATTTGTGTTTCAGTAAAGGTGACTGTCGGCCCCTGAGACGCTGCAACAAATGTCTGACCGGCATTTACACCGCAATTGGAGGCTGCCAAAGGTCCTGTCCAGGTAAAATCTGAGTATTGGTCGCCGTTGCCTGTGAGATAAAGGGATTGGCCAACTGGTTCGGTACCCGCTTCAGAAACACCAATATTCGTAGAATTCATGCCGTTTGCAGGACCATTGGTCGCTGCGAACACACCTTCATAGCTTAAGAATTGAATCACCATGCCACCCATCACATCGTGCACCAGGGCTACACCATCCGGTGCACCATTTTGGATCCCGTTTGCCGGGTAGCCAAAGCACAGGGTGCCAAAGCCATTGGCTTGATTTGGAATAATACCACCCAGCACGAGTGTATTATAAGAAGCCCCGCCAGTACCATTATAAAGTACCAGACTATATGTTGAAAGATTTGTACCTGCCGTACCAGCTATTTCAATAAATTCACCGACATCTCCTCCAAGATTATCATAGTGAATTTCATTGATCCATACCCTTTCCATTAACATGCCTGGAACATCACACAGGTCAGCGGCAGTAAGGACAGGCGCTGGTGGGACGGGCTGTTCACAGCTCAATGTAATATCCATCGGGAGTGGCGGTGGCGAGAATGCCGGGCCTTCCGTATCGGTAACCGTAATGATTTGAGTATGTGTAATGGAATTATTACAGCCGTCTTTGAGCTGCCACATTCGGGTGATCGTGGATTCTCCGTTACAATCACCTGCTTCGATCATCTGGCTGAACAGGGCCGGAATAACCCCGGGAAGTGGCGTGATCGTTTGACCTGCGTTCAAAGTTCCTGCCGATGCTACAAGTGGACCAACCCATGTAAAGTCGTTATATTGCTGTCCAGCGCCTGTGAGTTGTAGCGATTGACCTATTGGTTCAGTGCCCAATTCGAGCACACCAATATCAGTCGACATCATTCCATTGGCTACGCCACCTACAGCGACGAACGCACCTTCATAACTTAAAAACTGAAGCACGATGCCACTGGTGGTTGCAAGTGCAATAGCGTCTGGAGCGCCATTCTGGATACCATTGACCGGATAAGCAAAGGATACCGCACCAAAACCGCCCGCTTCATTGTCTATCAGGCCACTCAGAACGATCGTATTGTAAGGAGCGCCTCCGGTGCCGTTGTACAACACGAGCTGGTATTGGGAAAGATCTGTGCCTGCAGTACCAGCGACCTCAATGAATTCGCCCACATCGCCACCAGTATTATCATAGTGGACTTCATTGATAAAGATGACTGGTACTGGAATGCCTGGATCGCAGTTGTCAGTTCCGTCCAGCATTTCCGGCATTGGGATATTTGAACAGGAAACAGTAATATTTGCAGGGAGTGGATTCTGATTGAAAACGGGTGCTGTCACATCCACCACATTGATGGTCTGCGTAAAGCTGGTAACATTGCCACATGCATCCGTGGCTGTCCAGGTCCGGGTAATGGTTTTAGCCTGTGGGCAATTGCCTGGTGTAGTGGTTGTAGTGAAAACTGGGGTCACCGGGCCACAATTATCAGTAGCCGTTACATTTGGAACCGCAGGCAGCAGATCATTGCAGCTGACGGTAACAGGGGTTGCGGGTAGCCCATTCAAGGTTGGCGGGGTACCATCAATGCGGGTATTGTAGCTGACGGAGGCGCTGTTGTTGCACAGGTCAGTTGCAGTGACTGTAATAACAGCCGAGCAGGTACCTACTGTAGCAGCCGTTTTGGTAACCATTCCAGTGCAGTTGTCCGTTGCAGTCGTAGCAGCCAATGCTGCAGCCTCTGCAGCAGCAACACTCGGATAACAAGCTGCTATGCTCCCTGCCGTTACCGTAGGCAGGGTTTGATCAGGCGTATAGCTAAAAGTGACCGTACAGGTTGTAGAATTTTCATTGCCGTCCGGCACCCCGTTTACCGGTGCACGATCATCGAAGATGGTGTAGGTACGGGTAATGCTGCTCGAAGTACAATTGTTAACTGTGCCTGTAACGGACGTAATGGTCAGCGTTCCGCAAAATACACCGCCAATATCACCCCCCAGGGCTTCAAAGCCGGCTTCGGTAGTAACCGGAGCAGGAATCGGGTTGTTACAATCAAAGGTTCCGGATGGGCTAGGTGGACATACCACAATCAGTGAACATTCCGGCACCGAGCAGCTTCCAGGATCAATGATCAGGACTGAAATGGTACAGTTCTGGTCATTTGAATCTGTGATGGTGATCGTTACATTACCTCCACCAGCTGAACCGGCCTGGAGTCGGAAAAATTGCGAGGAACCATAAGGGACGTTGATGGCAGGATTGGATCCATTCAAAAGCACGGAGCCACTACTGACGGTTACATTATAACCATTGCCTAAAGTACTGCCTGTAGGGTTGAGTTGAAACCAGATATAGTCATCAGCAGGGTTGTCGCCAGATTGATTGTTGTCTTCACAATGGACATTTGTAAGACCTGCGCTTGTCAGATCACAAATTGCATTGGAACAACTCGCCACCGTTGGACCGTTATTTACTGTGAAATTACACGCTGGGTCCGCACTGAATGTAGCCGTTACTTCACTTGTCGTCCCGTCAGCCTTTAGTCGTACCCCGGTGAAAACAACCGGACTGGTGAATGGTGCCGCTACAGAAAGCGCTCCACCACCGGCTAATACATCGCCCGTAAGCGTCAGGTTGCCCGAAGCTGGAGGGAATGTGAAAGTGACCGTAATGTTAGCCGTGAAATAGTCATCCGCAGGATCTGCGTTGGTCCCATTATCATTACACTGGCTTGCACTCGAGAAAGTGATGCCTGAAATATTACATGGATTTGAGCAGCTATTAACTGTCGGACCATTGCTCACTGTAAGTGTACAAAGTGGGTCAGCACTAAATGTTGCCGTGATCACACTCGGAGTCCCATCTGCTTTCAGCCGGACGCCATTGAAAACTGATGGGCTCGTGAATGGGGCTGCAACAAAAAGGGCGCCACCACCGGCAAGTACATCACCTGTAAGCGTCAAGTCGCCATTTGCCGGAGGATTCACATAGGTCACCGTAATGGTAGCAGTAAAATAATCGTCTGCAGAATTAGATGGCGTGCCGTTGTCGTTGCAGGAGCCAACATTAGAAAAACTAATAGCAGTGATGTCGCAAGGAAGCACACAGTTCGAAGCAGTATTGAGATTGGTCAAACCAGGCGTAATACAAACGTTGCTGAGTAAATCAACATTATTCACGTCTGTGTCCACTCCGTCCGGGAAACGGGAAATGCCCTGATTCGCCGCGCCGGCTCCATCAATCAGGCCAACACCTGAAGTTTCAGTATAAGGAGCGCCTGTATTGCCCTCATAACTCACTGCATCTGCCAAAACGCCTGCATTCCGAAGTCCAATCCCATCCGGAGCGCCATTTTGAATCAAATCAGTGTTGGGAGCCACGTCCAAATCGCAATTGGGTGTATTCGCGTTGTTGGCACAAATCACGAAGTAAGCACCAGCCGCCAGATTGACGTTCGGGAGATTGATGGTTTGGTAAATTGCTGCGCCTCCGGTATTGCCATTGACCAACTCAAGCGTCCAGCCATTCAGGTTAACCGCGTTGCCGGAGATATTCTTCAATTCAATAAATTCAGCCGCATCAGTACCTGCTTGATCATAGTCCACCTCATTGATTACCAATGGGCCCACCAGTTTGAAGTTGACATTCGACACATCAAAAAAGATGTTATTAGAACATTGCACGACGATCCGTGCCGATTTTGTCGGCGTATTGGGCATAGTCACTGCCTGCGTACCATCATTGGGCGTGTTGGCCAATAAGGTCGAAAAAGTTGCACCTCCATCCGACGTAAACAGAATATCTACATTGGCACAGCTAACCGGCGCTGCTGTGGTATTGGCCACATTCCAGGTAACTGTTTGCGTGGAACCAACAGCATAAGAGACTGCGGTATTGGGTGAAGTCACTACAAAAGGCCCGGCAGCAGCAACCGTAGTCACCGTGTTGGAAGCTTCCCCTGTGCAACCCGCTGTGGCTACATTGTCACGCACCGTCACCCGAAAGTTCATTGCACGGCCAATGGAAGGCAAGACCTCCCAGGTGGGCGTCACGTTGTTGAACAAATCCGTGAGGTTGGGAAAATATCGCTTGGTGGATGCCGTAGGATTTAAAGACCTGAATACCGGTCCATGAAGATTGGTAGCCGCTGGTGGCATGGGCTGAGTTGGTGCCATGTAGGCATCAATCTGCTCCCAGCAATAGGTCAGGCTACCATTGGGGTCGGTGGCTGAAGCGGTCTGTACAAAAGGTGTGGATATGGGGATGGAGTAATTGGCCAGGGCTGTAACCGTAGGACTTACATTCACTACGGAAATTTCATTGTCGCAGGTGCTCCCACCGCCTGTAGCAACAAAAGGCCGCATCTCAAAAAGGCTGGCGGTGCTAAAGTATGCGTCGCTGTTCGGCTGGATACTGGGGTTACAAACACCCGCATAACCCATGATCGTGGACGCAGAGCCCGGTTCAAAGGCCGTAGCATTGTTACGATTACAGGCATCGTTGTATTGGGTGTGATTGCCTTTAAACTGGTGGCCTAATTCATGCGCTACATAATCAATGTCAAACGGGTCTCCAATCGGAGCGCCGCTACCCGTGACGCCTCTGGCTTTATTGGCATTACTGCAAACGACGCCAAGGCCTGCCAAACCGCCCGAATTGGTACCAAACACGTGGCCAACATCATAATTGCCATTGCCGATCACCGCATCAATATTGGTTTGGTTCTCGGCGATCATCAGGCCAGGATCGCCATTCGTATAGGGGTCGGTTCCTGCATTCAGATAAACAATTAGGTCATTGTTGCCAATGAGTATCATACGCACTGCAGCATCTTTTTCAAAAACACCATTCACCCGGTTCATCGTGGTATTAATGGCTGCCATAGCCAGCGCTACTGTTCCGCCATGGAATGCAGAATATTCACCAGTTGCTGCCACAGCCAGACGGTATTCATGGCGAATCCCACAGTCACCTACAAATTCCTGTCCACCTGCCTTATCTTTATCATTCAGGTCTATCGTGATATCATTCTCAACCAGGCAGGTAATCTTATCCGAATCTTTCTTTACAAAATCCCGTTTGTAATAACAGATATAATCCTTCGTATTGCCATTGGCGTAAGGGTCAATAAAAAGGGATGCATCATTGCCATAGGTCATGGCATGAAATCCAACAGGGGTCACATCCAAGCGGATGATATTGGCCGGATTGTCGATATTAAAACCTGCATAGGTTCTTATTTCAGGGTATTTGGCTGCCAGTTCTGTTGCCATAATAGGCGAATACCAAACCTTAAACCGCCCAAAAGTACCATCTGGCATAGGAAAATGCAACTCGATGCCATTGGTATAGGAAGCTAAATTACTTTCTACCGGAGCGGTGAGTAAGGCCGACCTCATGGCCGTAAGGTCAAGCCTTAAGACGCGATATTGTGTCGGCACGATCAATCGGGCAGCACTCTCTGCAGCAACATCCGAGTCTTTGATCTGCTGCCAAAAGGCTTGAGAGGAGGCGCCCGTCTGGCCGAATACACTGCCGGAGGCGAGGAGAAATGCCGCTAAAATTAATGGGTGTGCGAAAAGTCTATGGATGTCCAATGATCCAGAGCGTAGTCCTTTTTTCATGCGATTATGATTACAGAAAGAAGTAGGTAAGCCCGCAGCCACCAAAGTGGGCAACAGGGGAAAAAATGGAAGACGAGTGTTAAAAAAAGTAGAGATGTTCCGCATAAATTTGGCAGATTAGTCCAGGCCTTGGAGCCCTGGAGGATGTTTTGCGTACAAAATTAGATCAGTCCTAACAGGCTGACTACTTTGGTGCGCAAGCGGAATCCTTTGAAATGAAAAACCTTGTCGGGATCTGGTTGATTATTGAACGAGACAGGTAACCATCAGGATTATACCGATACTGCCAAAACAGCCATGAGATTACAAAAAGAGGATTAAAAACTAGTGCAAAAGTAAGCACGCGCTTTTGAAAATTCGGCAGATTTCTGCCTTTTTCCCGAAAACTTAACTTCAAAAAAGACAAAATATCGCCTTTTTACGAAAAAATCTACCCTGAGATCAAAATCTAAGCCTAAGGATCCAGACATTCCTACTTTGTCCACACCGCTCCAAAGTCTGTGCCGGGTCAAATTCCACGGCGATATTGGGCGAAAATCTGGTTCGGTCTTTCAGGCTGATCTCTACAGTACCTTCCAAAAACTGTCCCGGAAAAAGCATGCCATCCAGGGTTTCACGCCCCTTTTGAAGATTGGTACTGCCTGCCGGAATAGCCCCCCGGGTCAATTTTTCATCGCGTACAAAATAGATATTTAGTAATGGCTCCGATTGTGCTGAGAACAAATTCGCGGCCGCATTTCCAGTATTTTTTAACACATATCGAAGACGCATATTACGTTCATTCCACACCCCTACAAAAACCGTGTCAAATATAATTCGGGCACAGCCTTCCTGCCCCTCCCATAGCCTGGGTTGAAACGCTACATTCAGCCAGATGGCTGCAGAAACCTCGCCGGGTTTTAGTTTTGGACAATTTCCACGTACTGCGGTCGCAATGGAAGATTCGTGCCCACGCAGTAGCACTGGTAATCCAATCGTATCAAACTCTACCACCATGTCCGGGCTGCTCTTTTTTCCGCCGATCGTTTCACGGCCGGTATTGGCCATGCGGCACCGAAGCTGGAGGTTTTGGTTTTTTTGTTGTAATATTTGAACCTCGAAAAGGGCTACGCGGGAGCCGGTGTACACGGGCTGGGCGATAATTTTTGAAACAAAAAAAACAAAAAAAAGTAGCTGGGTGGAAGTACGCAAAAATTGTCTCATTGGACAAAAGTAGGATGCTATTTCGGATGTAAGGCATACTCTATCTTCATTCGGGTAATCATGCTCAAACATTTAGTGATAAATTTTACTCCTAAAATTGGCCCACTTGGTTCTGATTAAATACATTGCACTCGGTTTCGCTTCCCGCTGGCACGCTCCAAAGCAAACGATCATCTGTTGGTTAATAATCAAGGTAGTGCCAGGTTTCGCGCGGCCATTTCTTTTCATTCCAATGATTAAAACTCCGCTACTTCTTTACTTTACTATTTTTCTCCCTTCCCTACTCTGTTCTCAAGTCAAACATGACTATGTATGGCCATTTGGAAATGGTCAAATTATCCCATGGAATGGATCCGTATTTGGCGGCACTCTACTTGATTTCAAAACTACGCCCCTTAAAATAACCCTAAATGACTTTATCGTTGATTTCCCATTTGCTTCCATAGCGGACAAGGATGGAAATCTGGTTGCTTTTACCGATGGGTGCCGTATTTCTAACCGAAATAAAGAACTGATATTGAATGGAGATTCTCTAAATCCTGGAAAGGTGTTTAACTCTTATTGCTCATACCCATCGAATCAATTTTATCCAATAATCCAGCCTTGTATCTTTCTACCCAGGCCTGGCAGCGACAGCCTCTACTATCTTTTTCATTTAAGAAGCGATAATAAATACCGAACCCCGATGAACCTGCTTTACACTGAGATAGATGCAAGTGGTGACAATGGCAACGGGGCTGTGATTAGTAAGAACAATACCTTATTGAACGATTCACTTTATCTAGGCCAGTTTGTTACTGCTACACGCCACGCCAATGGCCGGGATTGGTGGGTCATAGTTACGCGACGCTTTCATAGTGAAATACATGTCACGCTTGTCACACCCGACACGGTGCAGTACAAAGGGATGCAGGATGTTGGCTTTACAGAAGTGGACAGTGGCTATTGTTGCAACCAGACTCGCTTTACGCCCGACGGGAGGAAATTTTTTCGGAACCACCCGGGAGGAATGTTGATACTTGACTTCGACCGTTGTAGCGGCACATTCGCTAACCCCGTTTACTGGGATTATAATATCATCCCATCTGGCTCTGGAGGAGTAGCCATTTCTTCCGACAACCACTTCCTTTATCTTACCACTGGCGGTGAAATCCAGCAACTTGACCTTTTTGCACCTGATATTTTGGCTACTCGGGAAATCGTGGCAGTATATGACGGATTTATGTCACCAGAAGAGACTTTTTTTTTCCATTCTGCACTTGCACCGGATGGTAAAATCTATATCCTAACTACCACTAACAACGACATCCTACATGTTATACATAATCCTAATAAAAAAGGACTTGCCTGCAAAGTGGAGCAGCATGGGATAAAACTCCCGGCAAGAGGAAGTTTTTTCGAGCCTAATTTTCCCAATTACCGTTTAGGCCCCCTCGACGGAAGCCCTTGTGACACCTTGGGCATAAACAACCTGCCTATTGCCCACTTTCGGCATGAGGTACCCGATTCACTTTCTCCTCAGAAAGTTGAGTTCACCGACCTTTCCTACTATGAGCCTGCAACTTGGCATTGGGACTTTGGCGATGGCACTAGCAGTCAGGATACCAGCCCGGTGCACCTTTATAACCTACCAGGAGTTTATACAGTGTGTCTTACAGTTTGTAATCTAAATGCATGTGATACGATTTGCCTGGAAGTAATGATAGACGTAGTGAGTACAATTACGCTACAGGGAGCAGACCAGCAAGCCTTATTCTGGCCAAACCCGGCTAAAGATATCTTGCATTTACGAACAACCTCGGACATAGAGGCAATTACCTTGTTTGATGTTACAGGCAAAGAAGTCGTGCAGCTAAATATACAGAAGGGACAAGAGTTGGGAGTAGATATACGAGTCCTTCCTCCTGGCCTGTACTTTTTTGCCCTCCAAGCAGGTGGAAAATTATGGAGTGGGAAGTTTGTTAAAGAGTGACGTGTAAAGGTGATGTATTCAAACATCCCGCCGACGTCAATCCGCCCTTTCGTGCCACCATCACGCCATATCGGGTATGCAGAATACCATCTTTGCTGTGTGCATCCGGATTGATACTGATCCGAATCCCGTATGCCAAAGCCCTGGGAATCAGGCTCCAGTCAAGGTCCAGTCGGCGTGGATGTGCGTTGAGTTCTATACTGACTTTGTGTTTGGCACAAGCCTCGAATACCGCGTCCCAATCCAGCGGATAGCCCTCGCGACTGAGCAACAGTCGTCCGGTCGGGTGACCCAGGATGGTGGTACAGGGATGCTCAATGGCCCGAATGACGCGCTCGGTTGCTTTTTCGATGTTCATCCGCAAATTGGAGTGCACCGAGGCGATCACAAAGTCAAATTTTTCAAGCAAGGCATCTTCATAATCCAGGGAGCCATCGTTCAGAATATCACTTTCGATGCCTTTGTATATCCGGAAAGGTGCGAGTTCCTCGTTCAGTTTATCGATCTCTTCCATCTGCGCCAATACCCGATCCTGCTTGAGTCCGTTGGCATAAAAAGCCGATTGACTGTGGTCTGTGATCCCGATGTAGGCATAGCCCAGAGAATGGGTATATTCACACATTTCCCGGAGGGTATGCAAGCCATCACTGTACGTGGTGTGCACGTGTAAAACACCTTGAAGGTCTTGTTCCTGAATGAGTTGCGCCTGATCAACCAAGCCCTTCACGACTTTACTTTCGCGCAATTCGGGCACCACAAATGCCAGATTCGCCTTTTCAAACACGGCAGTTTCAGTGGGCAGATCCTTAAAATCCACCCCCGGATTTTCTTTTACAAAGCCTTCCAGAAAAGCGACCGTTCCAGTATGCTTGAAGAGTTTGGAACCCCAGGCTTCTGGCATACACTGAAACAAGGTGACCACTACCCCGGCATCTTCCTGTCCCCCGGGACTTAAGACGCCTGAGCGAAGGGCGAATTTCCCATCTTCAACGTTTTCCAATCCAAAATCAGAACCCTCAAACGCTGAAACTAGATCTCCATCAAAGGCTGCTAAAACCTGTACCGATTCAACCACAGGGCATCTCCGACGCACTTCGCCCACTGGCTCTGCCTGGATATCCGGATGCTTTGACTTTAAAAAATCACAGACAGTCATAGCCTCCGCCAGCGCTACATCGAGCAGGAGTTTGCCGCGACTTCTGAAAAAATATTCCAGTTTATTTTTGAGGCCCTCCTGCGTTTTCAAGCCAAAGCCCTTGTACTCCACGAGGCGATTTTCATTACAGGCGTACCAAAGCTCTCCGGGACTTTCAATGCCCATCTCCTGCCAAACCTGCCGCACTTTTTTAGGACCGAAACCTCCGATCTCCAGCATTTCACGAACTCCTGCGGGAGTCTGGGCACGGTACTTTTCCAGCGTCGCCATCTGGCCGGAATTGAGCAATTCACGGATCTTACCGGCAATGGCAGCCCCTACCCCTTTGATGTCTTTCAGTTCAGCATCTGATAATTCCGCCAGGGGCGAATCCAGTTTGCGCAGGGTGAGGTATGCATTTGCATAGGAACGAATTCGAAATGGGTCTTCTTCATGGAGTTCCATGAGATTGGCCAATTCGTCGAAGGCCCGGGCTATTTGTTTGTTGGTCATGGACTGGGGACGGTTCACGGTATACGGTGGACGGTATACGGTGGACGGTATACGGTGGACGGTTTACGGTTTACGGTGTACGGTTTACGGTTTACGGTGTACGGGGTGGACTATTTTGCTTTGGAAAAATAATCCAGGACGAGGTAGCAAAAACTTTTTACACCCAGTTTCATCCCGCTTTCATCTACAAAAAAATCGGGTGTATGGTGTGAAGAGGCTTTTTTCTCATCCATTCCTTTGGGTTGCTTATTTTGATTTTAACAGTGCCTCCAGATCCACCAGCAATTTCTTTCCTTCCGGTGAAAACTTAAGGGACACCTTTTGGCCATTTTTTTCCTGCATGATGAAAGCAAAGTTATCGGCCAGCACCTCGTCCGGGTGAATGATGTACCCGGTATTGTCTTTGATCTGGCGGTAAAAATCGGGCTGATCCTGGATGTTCAGGGTACTGCTGATGCCATCTTCTTTTACGATCACCTTCCATTTGCCATCCGCTTGTTTTTCGACCTGGAACAGGTTGAATTCCAGATATGCAAAAAAGGTATTCTGCTGGTCGGTCCAGCCGAGGTGATTGGAATAGATGATCGGAATGGCATAAAGGATCGAGCCATCTTTTTGAGTCAATGCTATTTTCTGAGCAAAGTCTACCCCATCCGGGTTGTAGAGTACCTGTGCTGCGAGGGCTGGTGGGAGCATCAGATTTGGATATCCAACATCCTCAAAACCAATTAGTTGGTAGGTGCGATCACTTTTTGCAAGATTGAGCCTGGACCAGACATGGAAAAGTTCGTGGTACATGGTGGTGGTGAACGGGGTGGTCTTTCGCCGCCCCAATTCATCAGCTGGAATGATGATGCAGTTCTCACGGGTGTACCACACGCCATCGCCGTAATGCTTGCCTTTGGTTTTAATGAGCAGCAGGGTATCCGGAAAAATATCCGTTGAAACCCCATTGACCGTAAGGAATACTTTTTCCATGACCCCCTCGATAAATTTCGATTCCTCAGCAGAAAAACCTTCCACATCCGTTTTTAAGAATCGGATATACTCGGGCAAAAGCGATTCCCGGGTTTGCCCTTTCTCCAGAGGTTTTCGGATCTGAATGGACATCTCTGAGGCATTTACCTTTTCAAAATAGCCATCTCTTTGATCGAACGTGATGGCCTTGCCCGCCCCGATGCTGTCCAGCAAAATACAGATTTTCCCATTGGGGAATTTCATTTCCCGTATAGGGGGGGTCTGAGCGCTGCAGGAAAGTCCATGCAGGAGAAAAAATGCGCTGAAAGCGGAAAGGATGTACTTCATGTTTTGTGTGTTTAAGCTTGCGGTTTAATCGACAAGGTAAGCAGCTCCAGGAAAAATCAAGCGGAAAACCGTTCCCCCAGCCGCTGGGCTTTCAACTGAAAGCCTAATTTGATGGAGGCCCAGGATGCTTTGCACCAGGGAAAGTCCAACCCCGGTGCCTTTGACCTTTAGGTGTCGAGGGCTTCTATAAAAGGGTTCAAAAATAAGTTTTTGCTCATTCAGAGGAATACCAGGACCCTGATCGCAAACTTCCACCACATGACTTCCGTCCGGGTGGAACTGAGCCCGCACCACTACTTTATGATCCGGGGAATATTTGCAGGCATTGTTCATCAGATTCAGCACTGCAGTTAGCAGCAATGATTCGTTGGCACGAATGGAAAGCACCTCGTCGTTCTCCGGCATTTCGCCAAATTCCAGGCTGGCCTTGAAATCAGTATGTCGTTTTTGTAGTTGTTGTTTGGCCTGCCAAAGCAATTCATCCAGGCGGGTTGGAGCAAAAGGAATGGCCTTGGGATCATTGTAGATACGGGCAAGTTGTAAAAGCTCTTCTTCCATTTCACTGAATGCCTTTACATCGTCCAGTACACTTTGCAGGGCTTTTCGGTAAGCTTCGGGTTCGCGCTCCCGGTATAAAGCAACATCGAGTTGGGCTCGAATGGCCGCAAGCGGGTTCCGAAGTTCGTGCGAGACGTTGGAAAGGAACATGCGTTGCATCCGAAAGGCTTGCTCTACCCGATCAAGCAGCCGGTTAAACGTTTCAGCCAGTCTGGCGATCTCATCACGGCTGACTCCGGTGGCCACCCGGCGGCTCAGATCGGCAGGCTGGAGGCTTTCAACTTCTTCCACAATACGGGAGACCGGAGCAAGTGCTTGTCCGGCATAATACCAACCGGACAAAGCAACCAGGAGAAGTCCCGCAAAAAAACCTATGATCAGGATGCTACGCAACTGATCCAGTTGGGTTGGATCAAAATAACCCTCTACTACCACCACATAAGCTGTACCCGTCGGACTATTCGCCTTACGCCCGAGTGCCAGCAGGTTATAATGCTTGAAATGACTTTCGCCTTGCTGATAAATGTCCTGCAGATCCTTCACGGTTACAGGCGGCGCATCCGGTCTAACTGAAAAAACCCGCTCATAAGCATTGTTAAATACGCTGATATTATCCCGATAAGGCAGCGTGTCATCATCCGGAGCGATCCAGTTGGCAGTTAAAGGAATTCGTTCGCCAGCACCTTGCAAGGCTGTTTGAGCAGTCATTTCAGCCTTCGAAACCAATCCCTTAAAAAACGAGTCCTCCGTATTTTTTTTAAAAACCAGATAAACCGAAAACAAAACCCCGGCAAGGATACCTGCTGCAATGAGCACAAATAGAAGGGTAAGCCGGGCGCGGATCTGCATGTTGGTTTGGTGGTGATTGGGGGTTTGGATTATCGCAAGTACAATGTCTAATTTCCAATAGTCTGAACACTTTATGCTTTGATCAGATCGATGACTGCTTGTACACCGGTGGAGGCAGGCGCTTCAATGATCTTCAGATTGGGCATATTATTGAGTTCAAAATTGGTCTGCGGATGAGGATCTATGTAATAAACCGGAATGTTCCTGCGGGCATAACGCATTAGACCGGCAGCTGGATATACTTGTAAAGAGGTTCCAATAATTAGAAAAATATCTGCTTTTTCGGCCATTTCAGCAGCTGTATCCAACATAGGGACCGCTTCTCTAAACCAAACGATATGTGGCCTCAATTGAAATCCGCGTTCACAAACATCGCCGAGATGCAGGTCTTTGTCCCAGGGGTAGACGAGGTGTTCGTGACGTGTAGAACGCACTTGTCTAAGCTGTCCATGCAGGTGAAGCACCTTTGAACTGCCCGCTCTTTCATGGAGATCGTCCACATTTTGGGTCACGATCTGTACGACAAAATCACGTTCCAGATCAACCAGTGCACGATGTCCCGCATTGGGTGATACTGTGAAGAGTTGCGCCCTGCGTTGGTTGTAAAAATCAAGCACGAGGGATGGGTTTGCAGCCCAGCCCTCAGGGGTTGCAACGTCTTCGATCCGATGGTTTTCCCACAGGCCATCGCTGTCGCGAAAGGTTTTGATGCCGCTTTCGGCACTGATTCCAGCACCGGTCAGGACCACTACTTTTTGTTTCATTTGTCAAAGGTAGGCTGATGGTTTGAAAATTGGAGAAATTGTAATGGGTCTACACGCTAAACCCATTACGATTTCTGGAGTTTTTCATTTCTTGCAGCAAAAATCTACACCATGGATCAGACACCTCGCCGCGAATTCCTCAAAACCTCGGCACTGGCGCTGGCTGGAGCCGCCATGTTGCCCCAAAGCATCCAGAACCTTGCGCAGCCCGTCCGACACCTCGGCGTCCAACTTTACTCCGTTCGTGACAGCATGGCAAAAGATCCGGTTGCCACCTTAAAATCCATTGCCGAAATGGGCTATACCGAAGTGGAGGCGTATGGCTACACCGACGGGAAAATGTTTGGAATGTCCCTTCCAGAATACCTCCGTGTGCTGAAAAGCAATGGACTGAGCATGCCCTCAAGCCATTGCAGCTTTTCTGTAAACGATTATAATAAAAGCACTCAAAGCCTTTCAGATCGCGCCAAACGCGCCATAGATGATGCGGTAAAAATGGGTCAGACCTACATCATTTATCCTTATGTACCTGCAGAGGAGCGTCAGCAGGTTGAAAGAATCGTTAAACTAGCTGCTGCAGGGGCCGAATATGCCCAAAAAGCAGGCATCCGTTTTGGTTATCACAACCATGATTTTGAGTACATCCAGCGCGGCCCGGATGGTCGCCTGCTCATTGAATGGTTGCTGCATGAAATAGACCCAAAAATCCTTGCCATGGAAATGGATCTGTACTGGGTTTGTTTTGCAAAACACAATCCACTGGATTGGTTCAGACTTTATCCCGGCCGCTGGGAATTATGTCATGCCAAAGACCTTGCTGCAACTGCCTCCCGGGAGACCATTGAATTTGGAGATGGTACCATTGATTTTACCGGGGTATTCCGCCAAAGCCAACAGGCAGGATTTCAGCATTACATCATCGAGCTGGAACATTACCGCACGACTCCCATGGACGGGGTGAAGCGGGCAAGGGAAAATTTTGTTAAATTGAAGTGGTAGGGCAGCTGGCCACAAACGCCCGTTCGTGTCATTTGGCCATTTTTTTATATTTTAGTATTGGGCAAGCTGTCTAAACCAGTTTTAGAGGGAACAAATATCGGATTACACAACGTCACCATACGGGTACGGCACGCCGGTTCTACACAAAAACGTAACGTGACCGGTAGCCTACAGGGTAATTTTAGCGGGCTAATACACCAGGATAATATGCAGGTGAATGTTTACCAAAATGGCAAAAGAAACATTTTAAATTTCCCCAATGACCCCTTGAAGATACATTATGACCATACCCGTTGCGAATGGACACGAACGCAGACAGTTCATTTTACGAAATTTTCCTTGCTATCTATAATGGCAATGGCTTTCAACAATGTGGCATTACAGATTTAGAAGGGCTAAGTAACTCCCCGACTTCCCTTATTCTGGATGGTATGTTTTTGTATGTAGCCGGCGTTGCACAATCTCTAGAAATTGATGTCCTAAATAACCAAATCCTCTGCAAATACGCCCTAAGCGACCTGATAAGCACCCACTCGGCTCCCCATAGGACAACTCTCCATCTGGCCCTCCCTTTGGAGGGACTTCCAGCCGGGACTTATTTTGTCATTTTAAAGCAAAATGGGTTACCTACGCACACGGAACATGTAGTCAAGTTGTAGAACGCCCAGGATGGGCAGGGTAAACAGGAGGATACCGCAGCAAAATTCTGGATGCCTCAGGTTTAAATATCCTTGCCCTGCCATGTGTTACCCCAAATTACATTACCGGATCAGGGTAACATCTCCTCTAAATATTTTGCTCTGACCATCAATAAACTCCACTTCGCAATACCAGACATATACACCAATCTGGCCTTTCTCTCCGCGCACATTGCCATCCCAGGATTGTCCAAAATCAGGCTCGCCACCAGGCGTTGGAATGTATTCCTTCAGGCTGAACACCTGATCTCCCCAGCGATCAAACACATTGAAAGACTTAATCTTGGCTACATCGATCCCCACATGTACACCCAGAGAGAAATTAACCTCACTGTTCGGGTTAAAGATGTTGGGCACATAGATCTGTCCGTTTTTCTGCACGATCACTAAAATTTCGTCGCGTGCGACACAGCCATTCAGATCTGTCACTTCAATTTTATGCCGATAAGTACCCAGCGGCTGGTAAGTAAAGGTTTCGCAGAATATGGATGTTGTGTCACAGTTGGGTGCATAGTTCCAGATCACCGATTGAGCCCCGATCAGGGTTTGAATTTGAGCCGTAACCGTGGCAAATTCACCCAGGCCCAGCGAGATGTCAGGGCCCAGCTCTACCTGTAATTGTCCTGCATCTATGATCGTTATCGTTGTATCCAAATGACAGCCATTCGCATCTTCCATAATAAGCAGATAATCCCCCGCTACCAGCCCGGTATATTGATTGTTGGCCGAACCTGAATTGCCGCTCAACGTGAAGAGGAAAGGTTGGGTTCCACCCTGTACACCATTCACGGTGATAGAACCATTCTTATCTCCAAAGCATCGGATATTCCGCACTTCCAGATCAAAGCCAGAGGGCACCGCTGGATCTATCTTCACGGCTACCGAATCAATGCTTTCGCAACCATTGAGGTTGTTCAAGACGCGCAGGGTATATATCCCGGCTCTATCAACGATCGGCTGTAAAGTATTGGTGCCAGAAACAAAATGGCCATTAGTTGTGGTCCAGAAATAAGAAAAATTTGATCCTACAGAACTCCCGGCGCCATTGATCAACACCTCTGAAGTATTACAATCTATTTCATCGGTGGCAACAACGCTGTGACTTGGCTGAACAAAATTAGAGGTCACTTCTGCATAAAATGGTCTCACACAGCCATTTGGGGCATAAATAGTAAAGGTGTAGATACCTGTTTGGGTTACTGTGATCGAAGCAGTGGTCTGGGTACTAATGCCGGGGCCGGTCCATGTGAAGGTTGAACCGGAGGGCGAGTCCACTTGTCCACTGATCACGGTAGCGCCATTGTTGAAGCAATTAAGTTCAGAGCCTTCCACACTGCCCTGGGGCACAAATGCATCCTCCACAACAATGGTACTTGTGGTGGCGGTACATCCGTTAGCGGCGGTCACAGTAACCGCAAAAATGCCCGCAATATCTACTTGCAGGGTTTGATCATCTTTATTGTTCTGATTGACGTCCGGTCCTTCCCAGAGGTAGGTTGAACCTGTCAACGAACTACTTACTGTGACCGCAGAAACCTGATCCAGACAAGTGATGACCTCCGAAGTAGCCAATATATTGGGGGGTAAATTGTCCAGATTGACGATTACCTGATCTGTTGCCGAACAACCCGTCACCGCATTGGTCACAGTTAATGTATAGGTTCCACTCTGCAGTACCGTAGGCATGTCTCCATTCTGGTTGCCCGGATTGATGCCAGGCCCTGACCAAAGAAAAAGCAGGGTTCCACTCAGCGTGGATGAACTGGTGCCATCCAAAGCTGGGTTGGGCACAGCACAGGTGATCACCTGATCTGGTCCTGCACTGGCAACAGGAAGGTCCTGGTTAGAATTGACGTTGGTACCGTCCGTATTGACGCAGCCATTCAGAGTATTGGTGATGGCCAGCGTGTACGCGCCTGGCAACAATACCGTTGGACTTGTCGATGTTTCATTGGCCGGCGTGATGCCTGGACCACTCCATAGGAGCGTAAAATCAGGGCCTGTATTGGAACCTGCCGAACTGAGCATGACCCCTTGAAGCGCATTATTGCAGGTAATTTCAAGGTCATTGCCCGCAGCAACTGTCGGCAGCAGTACATCTTCCCCTACATTCACAGCGTCTACATTGGTACAACCATTGGTTGCATCCGTAACCGTCAGTACATAAACCCCTGGAAGATTTACCGTGGGGGTTGGGCTATTAGCGCTCCCGGGGACAACACCCGGGCCATCCCAGGCAAAACTGATATTCGGACCTGTGGCTGACTGCGTTGCATCCAACTGAACGGAGGTGGTTGTACAGGTCAGGATGCGGTCAGGACCTCCAGCCGTGAGCGGAGGGGTTTCATTTAAAGCCACAAAAACCACATCTGTAGCAATACAATGATTCTGTGTATTCTCCACGATCAGCGTGTAAGTACCTGAGGCATCCACCGATGGGCTTTGCTGATCGAAATTCCCGGAATTGATGCCAGGGCCTTGCCACACATAAGTAAATAAAACACCCATACTACTTCCACTTCCGTTCAGGGTCTGGGTACCATTGGCACAAGTGATCAACATATCAATCCCAGCAGAGGCTGTTGGCACCACAACATCTTCGAGGACCACCACTTGATCTGAGGAGGTACAGCCGTTTGCAGTATCTGTAGTCAGCAGGGTATAGGTACCCGGCTGGTCTATGGGTGGGTTTTGGTTGTTTTGAGTGGAGGCGTTAATACCCGGCCCCGTCCAGAGGTATACAATGGTAGGGCTCATGGCTGATAAACTTCCATCCAGGGTTGTACTGGTCATCTGACAATTCAGGATCAGGTTCTGGCCCGCATTAGCAGCAGGAACCGCAACATTTTGATCCACCACAACAGTATCTTGTGTGATACAACTGTTCGTTTGGTCTGTGATCGCCAGGATGTAATTACCCGGAAGATTGACACTGGGAGAAATCTGATTCTGGTTTCCTGCACCGATACCGGGACCTGCCCAAAGGACCTGAAAATTGGCTCCGGTACTGGAAGCCGAGCCATCCAATGTAAAGTTAGGGCTGGCACAGCTCAGAAGTCCATCATTGCCCGCCAATGCCGTTGGAAAAACAGCCGTGGTATTGAGCACCATATCATTGGAAGCCTTACAGCCATTCACGGTATTTAAAACTACGATCGTATAAGTTCCGGGAATCGCTACCGTGGGCATTGCAAGGTCCTGATTACTGCTGTTTATATCTGGCCCGCTCCATTGACAGGTATAATTTGCGCCACTGGAAGAGCTGCCTCCAAGGGTAGTAGCCGTCGTGACACAATCAATGATCTGATCATTCCCGGCGTCTGCAAAGGGTGCGACCAGATCAGTATTTACGACCACCTGATCTATAGCCGTGCAGGTATTATCGGTATCGGTCACAATCAGGGTATAAATACCCGGCGCATTGTTGAGCACAGGATGTACCTCGTTTTGATTTCCAGCTGTGATACCAGGTCCGGACCACAGCAAGGTGGTCAGTGAATTCAGGGAAGATCCTGAAGCATCCAGACTATCCGTGGCATTATTGAAACAATTGAGGATGAGCGGGGTTCCGGCATTTGCAATGGGAGGGAGGGTATCTAGCAAAATGACCACCACATCTGTATTTTCACAATTGTTGCTCGAATTCGTGACGGTCAAATTGTAGGTGCCGGGAACCGTTAAGCCGGTTGGGCTTAAGATCGAAGCATTGGCACCAGAAATACCCGGACCGGACCAGAAATAGGTAATATCTGGCCCTGAAGTAGAAGTTGACGCATCAAGGTCAACTGAAAATACTGTACAATTGAGTACCCGGTCAGGTCCACCTGCGGCCACGGGCACATTAGCATCTTGCATCACCGTGACCTGATCTGTTGCCGTACAACCATTCCCTGGATTGGTGACCATCAGTTCATACAAGCCTGGCTGGGTAACCGTTGGACTTTGCAAGGTGTCGTTGTCAGAGCCAATGCCGGGCCCCATCCACAGGTATTTTACAGTTGCCGGAAAACCATTGCCATTCAAGGTTATTCCGTTGGTCGTGGTACAAGTCAGTTGGTCATCCGCACCCGCATTGGCAGTTGGCAACGAAGTATTGAGAAACACCTCCACCTGATCCGTAGCGGTACATCCATTGGTTGTATTAGTGATCAGCAAACTATAGTTGCCTTGTTGATCGACCTCTGGATTGTATTGATTGGAGTTGCCGGCCTGAATGCCCGGACCGCTCCAGGTTGCCATGAAATTCGGACCATTGCTCGACCCACTCCCGATCAGGGTTATGTTAGGATAGGCACAAGTAATGGTGGAATCTGCTCCAGCGTTGGCCGTTGGCAGGGTCAGGTTGGCGGCAATACTCACGGTGTCTTTTCGCATACATCCATTCTGCGTATGCACCACTGTCAAAATATACAACCCTGCTTCATTCACGACGGGTTGGGCAATATTGGACATGAATCCATTGGGACCTGTCCAGGAAAATGAAATGGGTTGACCGCCACCATTGCCTGAGCCTTGTAAGATTGCATTGGGAGAAAGACAGGTCAAAGTGTTGTCGGGCCCGGCTACCGCTGTTGGATTTGTATTATTTAGATCTACCACTGCCATGGCCGTATTCGTACACCCATTGGAGGTGTTGGTTACGGTTACTGCATAGGAGCCACTTTGATCGACATTTGGATTTTCCTGGTTTTGGTTTCCTGCATGGATACCCGGACCAGTCCAGAACCAGCTGGAAGCAGGCACATTGGTGATGCCGTCAATGGTAACACTGGTTTGTGCGCAAGTGATAATCCCTCCAACTGCATTGGCGGCCGGCGGGGTAAGGTCGCCTAATACCGTTACTGAGGCTGAAGAGGTACAACCATTGACTGGATTTCTAATGGTAAGTACATATACGCCCGGTTGATCGACCGTCGGATTTTGCTGAAACTGATTGCCCGCAGAAATGCCTGGTCCTGTCCAGGTGTAGTTCACACCATTGGTTGGTGAAAAACCTGTGAGTGCCCCCTGAGGCATCAAACAGTTAATATTTCCTCCTGAAACGACTGCCCCGGGGGCCACCGTATTGCCCGTCACAACTACATTCGCCGTATCACGACACTGTACCCCTCCACCCTGAGATGTCACAACGAGGTGATAGGTACCGGTCAGGGTCGCATTATAGGTGGATGTACCCGTCAGGAAGTTCCAGTTTGCATTGAACCAGCTGTAAGTAGCCTGCCCAAGCGGCGTTGAGCCTGTGCTGGTCAACAAAACTCCGGCACTGTTACAGTCTATCGAATTGGCCGGCGGGGGTATAACTGCCACCGGATTGAGGACCACCAAAGCAAAGTTGACCAGGCTGTCGCAGCCTTGAAATGATTCAAATAAGACCGTATAATTGCCTGGATCGCAATAACTATCACCAGAAAGTATGAAACATTCGCCTGCACAGATATACTTTGTTCCAATATTGGTGGGGGCAATTTGCTTGACTACAATGGTCTGCCTTACCAGACTGTCACAGCCTAAAAAGGACTCATAAGGAGAAGACGTAAGGGTAAAAGTTCCCGGAACATTCAACATGGGATAGGGTTCTTCATCCCAGACAAACGGTACGTCCTCATAGCAAATCACCAAAGAAGGTCGAACGGTAGGTGGAATGGGCTGATTAACCACCGGAAGGCAATTTTGAGCAGAGGGTGGATTGCAGGCATTGTCGGCCTGCACGCAAACGTTTCCTCCTACATTGCCAAAGGTAATCGTGACAGTTGTTCCTTCCGGAGCATCTATATTCAAGGAAGCACCCGTACCATTGATCTGTGAACCCGTCGGGGCTGACCAGAGGTAACTACCTGCTCCAAAAACATCATTGATGGAATAAACGGCTGTTGCGCCCGGACAAACTACAGTTGGCCCTTGAGGCTGGAGTGCCGGATCCGGTGGCGGTGGTGTGATAGACCCTTCCGTGATCTCGATCTCAAAATCACATACATCCCCGCTCCAGCCATCCAACATATAAAAATAGGTTTCTCCAATTGTAAATCCGTCATAGCTTAACACGATAGGCTGGTTGCCGCCTCCGGGCGAGCCCGGATCACAAACAATAGCGTCCGCGTCTGAGCAATCATCCCAAAAAGCGACCTGTAAACCATTGCCATCATCACAATTGCTGGGGTAAAGCGTGATGGTAATAGAAGTTGAGCCCGCCGTAAATCCAAACCACTGATCATTGTGCAGCGCAATTTGGCCACAGACCGTATTCCCTCCGGATGGCGTACCGTTGTTAGTACCCATGTAGCCATCAAAATCGCAATAAACACAGGCCGCCTGACAATTTTCCGCTCCGGGAGGTGGGGGCGTTTGACAGGGTGGGTTGACCTGGGCCTCAGATTGAACAGATACTAAAGTAATAAAAGCCAAAAACGGGAGTAGCTTTTTGATCATGAAAAACCGCGTTAGAACTTTATGAAGATATAGTCAGGCAAAGAAAGATGCGGTCATCCCCTAAATCGCTTCTCAGAACAGAGAATAATTTGGAGATAAAACCAACTTACATTAAAAAAAAACTGCTAAACCAATTTTCGGAGCGGCGAATGTAAGCAGACTTTTAAAGTAATCCAAAATCTGCTCAGACTATTATCCTGCTTTCATGCTAATACTGTTCTGAATCATTCGGGAAACTGACGCTTTTCACATCTGCGATATAGCTTTTGGTAGCATTCCCTACGGCATCAAAGAGCTCCAGGTATCGCCGCAAAAAGCGTGGTTTGAAATCCTTGGTAATACCCAGCATATCATGCGTTACCAATACCTGACCATCACAATTGTTGCCCGCGCCAATGCCAATGGTTGGTATTTCAATACTTTCGGAGACTTCTTTGGCCAATTGAGCCGGAATTTTCTCGAGCACCAATGCAAAACAACCCAACTCGTCCAGGAGCTTTGCATCATCCCTGAGTTTTTGGGCTTCAACATCTTCTTTTGCCCGTACGGTGTAGGTGCCAAATTTATAAATGCTCTGTGGCGTAAGTCCCAGGTGGCCCATGATCGGAATCCCGGCCCGAAGGATACGGCGAATGCTATCCTCCACTTCTTCGCCCCCTTCCAGTTTTACCGCGTGCGCCCCGGATTCTTTCATGATCCGGATAGCGCTTGAAAGTGCGATCTCTGAGTTGGATTGGTAACTGCCAAAAGGCAGGTCTACCACGACCATGGCTCGGTTCACTGCTCTTACCACGGATTGGGCATGGTAGATCATTTGGTCCAGTGTGATCGGAAGGGTGGTCTCATGACCTGCCATTACATTGGATGCCGAATCGCCCACCAATAATATGTCGATCCCCGCTTCGTCGAGAATACGGGCCATCGAAAAATCGTAGGCTGTAAGCATGGCGATTTTTTCGCCGCGGTTTTTCATCGCCTGAATGGTGTGCGTCGTCACACGCTTAAGTTCGCCGGTTGCTGTTGACATGTTTGAAATCTGTGAATGGTCTGAGGGGGCCTCATTAGGTTGATGAGACACCCTCAAATTTGTGAAAGTGAACGACCCGCCTCCGCTGAAGCTTCGGCGGGTAAAGCCGAAAGGTAGCACTGAAAATAAAAAAGCCGTACCTCTTTTGGTACGGCTGAAAAAACTACAAATTATAATCCCATGAACACACCGAATGGAGGGGCCGAAAGGGACCATATATTTTGAAAACAGGAAATTTGAAAGGGCTGAAAATGGTTTTAGTCGCTCAAAAGCGGGGCTGAAGGCAATGCAGTCAGGTTTAGCAAGTCCTCCCACCATTGGGAGGACTTGCTCTCTCACCTGAATTTGTATAATCCCATGAACATATCTCTAGGCGGTAATACATTTATTACCACCTTCATAAGTACAAATGTGGTCTAATAGGCTCTTTCTGAGCAATTACAATTTTTGCGACTTGTGAAAAATATATCTGTTCATTCATAAACGATCAACCCTTCTAAAGGGTTTAAAACATTTCATAAATGATCCAAAGTTTAAAATTTATATTCAAATTTAAATAAATAAAAAACGCAATAAATTTAAAATTGTGAAATAATAAATTGATAACTAAAATAAAATAGTGCCGATCCGCGTGTTGGTTGCCAGTCTTTAACCTGTCGTAACGAACTCAAAAGAGTTCAAATTCACTCCACATAACTGCTTGCCCCCAAGAACGGATAGACGGCACAGATTTTTAGTAACGACAAAGTACACATAAAAAAACGCGTCCGGTTGACATGAGCCAACCGGACGCGTGGGGTGTAACGACAACAAAGTTATTATTTCACAAATCCAAGGGTATCGGTAATGGAGCTCATATTCATAGAATCCACGGTTACGCCATCAATCCTAATATTTTGTGCAATGGTTTGGTTTTTGCCGGTAAAAATCCCGAAACCTTCAGAAATGTTTGAATAATTTGGGAACGTTTCAGCCCCGGTCAGACCACCATTGGCATTGGCCGTTTCCAGATATTCTTTGATTTCTCTACCACCACCGTCAATAATGATGTCCACAGAAGCAAATTCTCTGTAGCGGTTAGGTCCCGTCTTTTGAAGCCTCTGAGCCAGAAAATTGTAAAAGCTAATGCCGGATAACCCTACAGAGGCCTCATATACTCCTGTGCTAACCGGAGTTGCACTTCTTTCCTGATTGGTAGCGGCCTCCCAAACAAATTCCTGGGTATTGATCAAAGTGCCGTTCAGGTTTCTTTCATTGATCCGTACCACAAAAGTGACGTTAAAAAAAACGCCGTTTTCATCAGTCCGCCATTGAATGGTCGTGCTCTTTGAACCTGCAAAAGCAATTTTGGGAACCACAGCGTTCACCAAAGGTTTGATGATAGTAAAGTCGCCAGGCAGCGTAGTTTCAGCCGTAATATCAGCCTTACCATCCTGCCGCTCTATAACCAAACGATATTTTTTACCCGCCAAAAGTGGGAATCCAGCAGTATTCGCCTTGAAAAGCCAGTTGGGCTCGGCAGCAAAAACACCCGGTTCGCGTGGATAACCCTCTAATGCACCGTTAACCCGCTTTAAAGCGATCCGATTCTGATTGTCTGTGCGCTCCAGCCAAACCGTAATAGAACTTTCAGGATAATAGAGCGAATCAACAATTTGTGCTACTTCAAAGGCACTCTTGTCCGGATCGAGGAATGCTTTTTCAATCCGGATATAGTGGGCTGTATCTTGCGGCGACAGAATACCATACACCACAGGAATTTCTTTCCAGGGTGCCGTCACTTCAAAATCATTGGAGCAGGCGGAAAGTAAGAGGCCAAATGGCAATAATAGGAGCAGTTTTTTCATGTTTACAGTATTGAAGTCCTTCTTTGAACGCACAAAGATACGCGCTTCGGCGGCAGGTTAAAGAAAAAGACTTGCCAATGGTGGACGATTTCAGGATTTCAATATCAAGGTCTCGAAAGGACGCAGATCTACCCAGGCTCCGTTGGGTAGGGACAGTTTTTTGTCCTGGCTTGTTAAATTAGAAAAGGCTGACCAACTGGAAGCTCCCTGTACCAAAGCAATTTGCCAGACATCTTCAGTCCATTCCACCACGCTGGAAATCTGACTTCCTTGCCAGGACAGCGCTTCCTCCAACTCTGCCTTTTGCTCGGCCGAATATTTTCCAAAATCATCCGAAGTAAAAAGCAGGCTGCCCAATAATACATTGATTAGCAGCAAGGTTTCCTGCTGCGCAGGGTTGAGATGCTGGTTTTCGTTGCGAAGGATAAAGACATCCGGGTCGTTTTGAAAAGCGCGGCCGTTGAGCTGCCAGCGCCCCAGCGTACTCCGAAGTGCGGACAAGGTATCTACCCTTTCCCGGTGTCGTAAAAAAGAGAGCATCGGGTGGCGCCAGGAAAGGTGTACATCTCCCCCGATCCGGCAGTAATCGGCTAGCCCAAAAGCAGCGCCGAGCGGTACCCCGCAGGCCAGCATACGCTTGTTCCCCATAAGCCGACGAAGAAACTCCATGGCTTCCCACATCACTCCACCGCGCGTTTTCCCGGGTGGTGGAGCAAGCGCTACGGCGAAAAGGAAATCCAGTTTCAACAGATCAAAGCCCCATTTATCCAAAACTGTATGGAACACGCCACTCAGGTATTCACGCACACCATCCTGATAAAAATCCAAAGCATAATACCAGCCATACCACATGGGATTCCAGCCCACTTTGATCGGCTTGCCCTTTGCGTCTTTGAGCAGCCATTCCGGATGCCTGCGCATTAATTCTGATTTAGCCGAAACCACAAAAGGCGCCAGCCAAAGCCCTGGCTGAAGGCCTTTTTCTTTGATCTTCAGCGAGATATGTCTCATTCCATGGGGGAAAGCTGGCTTCACGGTCAGCCAGTCGCCTACTGCGGTTTGCCAGCCGTCGTCTATCTGGAAATAGCTTGGCAGCATGGCCTTCAATATGTTTGGAGCGCTGCCGTTTACGCCGACAGGATCAGCTTCTGTCGCCGTAAACGGCTCGTATCTCGAGGGACTAAAGTCCATGCCACTCATAAATGATTCCAGATTTTGCAACAAAACCGACTCCGAGATATTCGTAAAATGGTTGTACCAACTTGTCCAACCCAGGGCCGCTGGAGCCGTGGGGGGCGTTATTTCTGCCCGCTTAAAATAGGTGTCAAACAAGGTCTGCTCATCCCCTTCGGCCACCCAAAAGTCAAGCGCCGGAAAAGAATGGCTCAAGGCGAGTTCATCCAGGTCTTTCCGAACGGTCAGAATGCCCCTGGAATGATCATAGAGGAAAAGGGTAAATCCAGTGCGTTCGTTGAGCGATCCTAATAGCAATCGCCTCTTAGGCGTTTTATCTGTCGGAGTATGCTGCGTAATAAAGGTGTAAGTCCAGGAATAAAGCTTTCCTCGCCCCCGGGGAATGTCCTTGATGTGTTCGTCCCCATAATAGCCCATGTGCCTTCGGGCGAGGGAACGCAGTCTGGGGATGCCTTCTGTCACTTTAAAAGAACGGCTTTCACTCCAGGATTGATACCCATTGGCAAAAAAACGAGATTCCGGTGGGAGTGGCAGGTCGAACTGGATCTCCAGGCTCTGCAACTTCACATCCTGCTTGGGATGTAAAAAAACAGAATATTGGACGCCCTCCCCTTCTTCATTTTGTTGAAAATCAATATAGATCTCTTCAGAAGTATTGGCGCGGTTGGGCTGCAGGGCGTGGACTTTCCCGTCGATGGATATGGTAGCCTGGCGAAATCTCATGGGCATTCAGATTTGAGTGGCAAATGTATGTCGTGCCTATCGCTCCGACACGCTACTTTTGCTCAAGCAATTTTTTATACCATGCGTCCACTCGCTTTATTAGCTTTTTTGTATTTCCTGACCACAGCACTTCATGCGCAGGTTTTTATGCGTCCATTTGAAAATGCCGCAGCGATGGGCATGGGCGGGGCCGTTATTGCACTCCCGGGGCTTTCTGCCGGACTGGCCAACGAAGCACAACTCGGATTGGGTGAACGACTTGGTTTTTGGGCCGGTTCGGCCTTGCCATATGGGGTAGCTGGCTGGCAAAGCGCCCATTTTCAGGCAATTGGTGCTATGGGAAAATATAGTGGCGTAGGCTTTGGCATCGACCATGCTGCCACCGATATTTACACGGAGCAGCGGTTTAGACTCGCTTATGGTCGTCGGCTGACAGAGGCCTTTTACCTGGGCGGCTCTGCAGACGTATTGCGGGCTTCCGCGCAGGAATATGGCTCTACCACGATGGCTACTTTTGGACTCAATTTTCTGGCTCGTGTATTGCCCGATGTATGGATCGGAGCCAAAGTCCAAAACCCGCTTCAACAAAAGATCGGCGAGGACCTCGTGCCCACGGTACTGCGCATGGGCGCCTCCTGGAAACCTTCCGAACTGCTTCTGATGAGTTTTGAAACTGAAAAGGATCTCGAACGCAAAGCCATGATTAAGGCCGGTCTGGAATATCGCCCCATCTCTATACTTGTCATTCGAGCAGGCATGCGGAGCAATCAGGTGGCCAGACTCGCCTTTGGCGCCGGATTCCGGCTAAAAAACAACCTTTCGTTCGACCTGGCCTCCGAATGGCATCCCAGCCTCGGTCTCACTCCCTCCGCCATGATCTCCTGGAGAAAAAAATAAACCCGGGCCCCATTCATACATCATACATCATACATCATACATCATACATCATACATAAAAAATGCCCTTTTCAACAACTCCCATCCAAGACCTGATCGTATTTGAGCCCGCCGTTTTTCAGGACGAACGCGGCTATTTTTTTGAAAG
>JBILHS010000181.1:0-7046 GCA_044350425.1 Saprospiraceae bacterium
GAGCCTTTCGCAATGAGGTGTGCTACCGACGTTGAAGCTGCTACGCAGCAGTGCATTTTTGCCGGGGATAACATCTGCCAGGCTGCCAGCGATCATGCCTGCTGCGTAGCAGCCTAACGTCGGTAGACATTCACCGAGGGTAGGTGTTAAGGTGCATTGCACCGGAACCCCGCAATTGAGCCTTTTTTATTTAAAGATTTTGACCTAAATTTGTATAAATCATTTCAAAATCCTACCAAATGGCCAACACCTACACTCAAATTCATCTCCAATTAGTTTTTGCCGTAAAACATCGCCAAGCACTGATTCAAAAATCATGGCGCGAACGCTTGCACGCTTATATCACAGGCATTGTCCAAAACTATGGGCACAAAATGCTGCAAATCAATTCCCGTCCAGACCACATTCACATCTTGATTGGTTACCGTCCTTCCCAGCCTTTGCCAAAATTGGTGGAAGAGATAAAAACGTCTTCCAATGAATTTATTAATGATAACAAGCTTTCGGCGTATCAATTTGCATGGCAAGTTGGATATGCCGCGTTTTCTTACAGTCGTTCACAAGTACCTGCTGTTGCGACATATATAGAACAACAAGATGAGCACCACCGCAAAAAATCATTTCGCGAAGAGTACCTCGAAATGTTGGAAAGAGCTGAAATTGAATTTGAAGAAAAGTATTTGTTCGATTTTTGGGAGGATGTTGTAGCATGGTAATTATTATCTCGAGAAGCAGTCAAAATACCAAGCCATAGTCATGCTGCGTAGCAGCTAAACGTCGGTAGACATTAAACGAGGGTAAGTGATAAGGTGCGCAGCACCGAAACCCGGCCACGCTGTGTTCCGGTGCTACGCACCTCCGGATCATTCGCAAAAATCTTTGCTACCGACGTTGTGGCTGCTACGCAGCAGTGCATTTGCCTGGGATCACATTTGCCAGGCTGCCAGCGATCATGCCTGCTGCATAGCAGCCTAACGTCGCTAGATACTCACTGTTCGCATGAGATTTGCGGGCAGCCAATTTTTTGTTGGTCAAAAACCAATTATTCTACGTATTTTTGTTTCAAATTATCCCAAAAAAAGAAACACTGGCCATAATTATGCTAATAGAAATCTCCGATGCTGTTTTGAACCAAGCACCAGCCTATACAAACCCAGAGGATGTGAAGGCTGATTTCGCAGTTTGGCTTTACGAACGCGGCCGCTTAACATTGGCCCAGGCTGCTCGATTTTGCGATCGAACCAGGCTACAGTTTCAAAAAATCCTAAAGGATCGGGGCGTACATCTGAACTATTCAACTGACGACTTGCAGATTGATTTACAAAACATGTGAATATGGTAGTCGTCAGCGATACCTCTCCACTAATCAACCTAGCCGCTATTGATCATTTGTGGCTCATCCCGAAAATATACGGCCAGGTTATTATTCCCTTTGGGATAATTTGAAATCTGATTTAGACCCTGGTGAAGCCGAAGCGATTGCTTTGGCCGTTGAAATTGGGGCTGACCGAATTCTGATGGATGAAAGAAAAGGACGGCAAATAGCTATAAATCTTTCACTCAAACCTGTGGGAGTGCTTGGAATTCTTTTGCGGGCAAAGCATGAAAAGTTTGTTCCTCAAGTTCGTGAACTGATGGACCGATTGTTGGAAGAGGCCGACTTTTATATACATACTGCACTTTATGATGAAATTCTGGCTTTAGCAGAAGAGTAATTTGCCTTTCATCCGCGTTCGTTACCTTTGCCCACTAAAAATTCTGCACACCAATTCTTTCCCAACTTTGAAATTACGGACCCACTTTGCGCTGCTGATTGCGCTTTCGATCTTCTTTTTCTATGCTTGCAATAAGGAATCCCGCACGCCCCATCCTGACATCTCCACGATTAAGGTAGACGTGCAACTCCTTCGCTTTGAGCAGGATATATTCGCCCTGGATACGGCTCAGCTTCAAACCGGAATGCAAAATCTTCTCGGGAAATATCCCGTGATGCTTCCGCTTTTTTGCAACGAGATCATTCATGATCAATCGAACCCCGCCGAAACGCCCCGACAGGCCTTGGCTGGATTCATTTCTGTTCCGCAAACGCGCTTTTTGTACGATACGATACAAAAACTGTACGGTGATCTGCGTTGGCTGGAAAAAGACCTGAACAAGATGTTCCGCTATTACAAGTACTATTTCCCAAACAAGCCGATACCGCAGGTGGTCACCATGATCTCGGAATTTGCCACCGATGCTTTCACAGCCGGGGATAGTTTGTGTGGTATCGGACTGGATATGTTTTTGGGCGAGACCTACCCTGGATATGATCCGGATGTTTTCCCTTATTTTATGCGCCGGCAGTTTCAAAAAGAATACATGATCGTGCGCCTAAGCAAAGTAATTGCCCAAAATTGCGATGATGCCCCGAATGGTCAGCGCCTGCTGGATCTCATGGTGCACTATGGAAAACAATTATACATCGGAGATTGCCTGTTACCCGACGTGGCCGACAGTCTGAAAATGGGTTATACCAAGGAACAAATGGAAGGTTGTTATGCCAATGAGGCGGAAGTATGGGCGCGTATGCTCAGTGAAAAACTCCTGTATTCCTCCGATTTTGATAAGATCCGAAAGTTGGTCACTCCCAGCCCGAACGCTCCTGCCATTTATCAGGAAGCGCCTGGCGAGATCGGCAACTGGATGGGATTGCAGATCGTACGTTCCTACATGAAAAGATACCCTCAAACAACGATGGATCAGTTGTTACAAATGAAGGATGCTCAGAAATTTCTGGAACTGGCGAAGTATAAGCCCAAACGGGAATAAAATCCGTGTCCAATCCGTGTCATCCGTGTTCTATCATCCAAGGAACACGGATGACGCGGACTGGACACGGATTTTACCGCATATCCTTCGCATAAATCTTGATCGTCCGCCGTCCCTGCCATTCGTCTTCACGGAGGTTAAAAATGATTCCAAAGGGCTTGCCCTGCACCGCTTCAAAGGCCTTGCCTAATCCAAATCCGATGCCGGTCATTTCCACCTTGCTTCCTGCCTGGCGAAGGGAAAGTTTGACGTGGTTGTTTTCCAGCAATTTGCTCTGACCTGTATCAAATACATTCTCCGCCCAAAAGACCGGATTTCGGTTGTACGGACCAAAGGGCTCGAACCGGTGCAACATTTTCCAAAAATCAGGCGTGATCTCATCGAACCTGATCTTAGTACAAACATCGATCTGTGGATGCTCCATTTCAGGGGCGATGGTCTGGGCTACCACTTTTTCAAAGCGCTCAGTGAACGCATCAACGTTCTCCAAAGGCATTTGCATGCCGGCAGCGTGCGCATGTCCGCCATAAGTGCTGAATAAGTCTTCACATTGCTGTAAAGCCCCATACAAATCAAAACCTGCGACTGAACGTGCAGAACCGACCGCTTTCCCATTGCTTTCTGTGAGGATTACGGTGGGCTTGTGAAAGGTCTCCACAATACGACTCGCCACGATCCCGATGATGCCTTTGTGCCAATTTGGTTCAAAAAGCACGGTGCTTTTGCGATCGCTCCAATTGGCCGTTTCTCTGAATTTCCGATGGGCCTCCTCTGCCATGGCAAAATCCATTTCCCGGCGTTCCTTATTGCGTGTCACCAGTTTGCCGGCATTCTCCAAAGCGCTGTTTTTATCTGCAGAAAGCAGCATCCGTACCGCCTCGCGTGCATCCGCCAGTCGGCCGGCAGCATTGATGAGTGGACCAATACCAAACACTACATCGGTGATATCTAAGGGCTGCGGACGATTGATGCGCTGACACATGGCCCACAATCCCAGTCGTGGTGCCCGATTGAGCCTTTGCAAACCAAAGTGCGCCAGAATCCTGTTTTCTCCCGTCATAGGCACAATATCGCAGGCGGTACTGACCGCCACCAGATCGAGTAGGGAAGTGACCTCTTCGGAAGGCGTATTGTAATGCAAGGCCAGAGCCTGCGCCAGTTTGTAGGAGATCCCGCAACCGCTCAGTTCTTTGTAGGGATAAGGACAATCCGCGCGTTTCGGATCCAGACAGGCTACCGCTTCAGGCAGGTCTCCTTCCGGTAAGTGGTGATCGCAAACGATAAAATCAATGCCATAGGATTTGGCAAGCGAGATAGGCTTATGGCCTTTGATCCCACAGTCCATGGCGATGATCAGGGTGCAATTCGTTTCACGCGCATATTCCACACCCAAAAGGCTCACGCCGTAACCTTCCTTTTCACGGTCGGGCAGGTAATAGTCAAGGTTAGAATGAAAGCCTGAAAGAAAAGAGAACATGAGCGCGACGCTGGTGGTACCATCCACGTCATAGTCGCCGTAAAGCAAGATCCGTTCATTGTTTTGAATGGCTGCATCGAGGCGTTCTACGGCCAGGTCCATGTCCTTCATCAGGAATGGATGGTGGGTATTACTCAGGTCATGCCGGAAAAAAGTGCGGGCATCTTCGATGTTTAAAATGCCGCGTTGAACGAGCAGACGACAAAACAGCAGGGGGATTTTGAGCTCCGTTTGAAGTCGTTCGGCAGCGACTTCGTCCGTGGGCGTAAGATTCCAGACAGTTGGTTTCATTGGTGTGGGCGTACAGGTGAGATACGAAGATAAAAAAAATTAGCCGAATTTCGTAAAAAAGATAAAAAAATTGCGCCACCCTCGCAGAAGCAAAGGCGGCGCAATTTTTATAAAAATCCAGCCAAAGGGCTTAATTTTTGATGAAAGTACCTTCATGCAACCAGGTACCCATCCGGAATTGAACGCGGTATGTGCCTGAGGGCCAGTTGCTGACTTCCAGGTTATAGGAGAATTTTTGGTCTGTTTTGATAGTCTGGTACCTGCCCGCCTGTTGTCCGGCCTGATTCCAAACGGTGATCTCTGCCTCCCCGTTCCGATCGTTTTCCAACACGAGCATGGTGTGGTCACTGGCAGGATTCGGGGCGCATTGCATGGAAAGCACCTGAAAACCCACATTTTTCACGCCATTGATACCCAGCTCATAACAACCACGGTCGGGCAATCCAATACGAGGGTTGCCCAATAGATCCGTGAGCGGTGCGCCTGCTGCAACACCGCCATCGACGGCCGGACTCATGGTAAGCTGGTAATTATCGTTGATTGGATCCGCGAAGATGACGCTCAGTTCATTAGCGTCTTTATTGCCTGTCAGGTAGTCTGCCAGGGAGACATCGCTGCTCTGGTTTCCGTTGAGTGAAATCACTTCCGGCTCTCCTTGTTCAATGGAATAATTTTCGCCCACCGGGTTTTGGAAAAGGCAGTTGAGCAACGAAAGCTGGGCATCTCCGGTAGGCGCCTCCCATTGCGCAATGCCTGCCCCCAGCGGAGCTTCATTGTCAACAAACGTGCAGTTGATCGCTTTTACCCGGCAACGGAGACTGTCGGAAGCATTGATGGACATCGCGCCGCCGGCACCACTGCCCACATTGATATTTCTGGCAAAAAGGCAATTGGTAAGAATGGCGTTGGTTTGATTAAAATTAAGGGCTGCCCCCTGCGTTCCGGCAAAATTATCGCGAAAAATGGTGTTTTCAATCGTCAGCATGCTGTCGCCGGTAGCCTGGATCGCCCCGCCGTAATCGCCTGTATTAAATGAAAATTCACTGTTGCGTATACTTGCTGCGATGTTTCTGTTGATCAGAATGGCGGCTCCGTTTCCGGAAGTATTGTTTTCTGTAAATACACATCCTTCCACCTGAAGTCGTGTCGTGTCATTTTGAGTAAAAATAGCACCACCAAAACTTGCCTCATTGCCTGTAAAAGCACAGTTTTTATACAAAACATCCGCTTTGAAACCGTTGCTCACCGCGCCTCCGCCCTGCGTCGCCTTGTTGCCCCGGAACGTGCAGCCCTCGAAGGTGCCTTTGCAGCCAATGCCATAGTTTGCCACCGCAGCAGCATAGGCCCCTGTCTGTCCTTCAAAAAGGCATTTGGAGACGGTAAAGAGGGTGGTATCACCATGATAAATTGCTCCTGCTGAACTGGGCGCCACATTGTCGCGGAAGATCGAATTACTCAGGGTGTAATTGGTACGGTTGTTATAAAGTGCAGTGCCGCCGTAACTGGTCGCAATGTTTCGTTCAAACAAGCAGCTGTCAATGCTGAACTGGCTGTCAAACTCGCGCCCGTTAAAATAAACGGCTGCTGCGCTGGGCGCATAGTTTTCCCGGAAAATACAGTTTTTCACCGTCGCCGTAGCCTGCCAGCCATAAATACCGGCTCCGCCAAAACCGGTGGCGGTATCCCGCTCAAAGAGACAATTGTCTATCGTCACCACATCTCCTCCATCGCGGTTATCAATATAAATGCCGGCATTGGCCGATTTGTTTTTTCTAAATATGCAATTGGACATGGTCCAGCTTGCCTGCCAGGAAAACATGGAAGCGCCAAAATTAGCCCCTGCATTATTGCCTTCAAACAAGCAACTATCGATGGTCACAGCGACGGTTTCCTGCGGGTAAAAGGCGCCGCGATTGGTCTGGTTATTGCGGAAAACACAATTGTTGATCAATCCGCTCGGCGTTTGCCGAAGCATCAAAACACCTTGTTCGGAAGCTTTATTGGCCTCGAATACGCAATTATCCACCACGGTACCATCACTCGCAGTACCAATGGAGGCCATTCCCGCCCCGGATTCACCAAAGTTGTCGGTGAAATAACAATTGCGTACGGTAGCTTTTGCGCCTGCCAGAATACCGCCTCCCCGACGCGTCAGGTCTGCATTGGCCGACCCACTCAGCGTATTTCCCCCACGTAGTTGGAAACCATCGATCAGGGCACTTTCCGTCGATATGTTGGCATAAATTGTAACGATGTGTTGCGCATTATCGGCCCGGTTTAGGGTAAAATTCCCAACCTGATCATTGCCCAGCAGATCACCACTCAGGATGGTCGCATTCAGGAGCGCATTGCGCTGATTGAGCGCTGTTTCGGTGCCTGCAAAGCCACCGTAGACCGATATACCGGTTTGGATCAGAAAGGAAATCGCAGGTTTGTAAGTGCCCGCGCTGACCCAAATTTCCTGACC
>JBILHS010000116.1:0-17270 GCA_044350425.1 Saprospiraceae bacterium
GCTGCTGCAACAGAGGATGCTGTTGAAAAGAAAGCGGACGCATAAAATACTTTCTTTCAGGTATATTATAAACGAGGGTGTCTCATGAGTCTTTTGCCCAAGCTTTATACCAGAAGTTATTCTTTTCGAGCCGTTAAACCTTCCAGATTTTTAAAATATGGAAGGTTTGTGCCAGGAAAACGAAATAATCTTTGGTCGCTTTGGATTGAGATTGACTCATGATATACCCTCGTATATTATGAGCCCATTCAAAAGGCCTATATCTAATCGCCTTCCTCCAGTTCAAAAATATCCTCCATTTTTTTCCGAACACGCGGGCTATTTTAATGGCCAGCACGGCTGAGGGAGCATACTTGCCCAATTCGATGGCATTGATGGTCTGCCGGGCCATTTGTACCCGTTCAGCCAGTTCCGCCCGCGAAATATGGAGAATGGTTCGCTCTACGCGGATGGTGTTTTTCATGGATTATTGCTTTGAAAATAAAGGTTTTATGCGGATGATATAATAGATTCTCCCCAAAAAAACTAGCAAAGGCGTGAATATGTTGAACATCATCACATTCAGAAAAGGAATTCCATGGGTGAAAATGGTAAACGCCATCAGCAGCAGGGTTACATAGCTCTTTTACAACTGCCAACTCAGCCCGTTGCGCCAGGCAAAATTTTCTTTGGGCGCTCCCGGAGGCAGGTTTTTGTCGATGCTATACTCGAAATCAAGGGTAAAGGCTAGTTTTTTAGTCAGATCAACCTTCAGCAACCACTCCGAACTCAGGCGATAATTGCGGATAAGCCCCAGTACAGGTTGCCAATAGGTGGTCTGAATGAGCACCATCTTTGGGTTGGGACGGAGGGTGGTGGAAATATAATTGCTGGAACGATGCCATGAAGTGGGTGCAAAGGCCTCCTTAAAACGATTTTGTTCATAAAGCCATGCTGCGCCCAGGTAGATCCGCTGCCTGCCATCCCTTGATTTGAGCAAGCGAAAACGCGCTCCGGTACCGATCAGATTGCGTTGATCCAGCAATTGGATCGGGCTGGTCTGGACCTGCGTGTAGGCCTCCCAGGTCCAGGTTTTACTCAGTTTGTAGTTGTAACGAAGATGCGCAAAGGCCTGACGTGCGAAATCCTGATTGCCGGCGCGCAAAAGATTCACATTGAGCAGCAAGAGCGTTAGATGCGGGTCAGACTTGTACTGCACTTTGACTTGTCCATGAACCTGCAGGCTTTGCTGCTGCACTTTGGCCAGTGAAACGCCGCCACGCAGGTGTCCATACCAACGGGTTGTGTCATTGGTGCCAGTGATCCGCTGCTCTTCAATGTTGACCACCTGGCCGAAGAGGGTAGGGGAGCTGCCCAGGAGAAACAGGACAGAGAGAATATATGTTTTCATGGTGGCACAAGGTACGGTGGACCTTGGGCTTTATTCACCGGGTGACTCAAAGTCACCCGGTGAATAAAGCCCAAGCACTTCGCTTTTTTCGCAAACCACTTTCCGTCGGGTATCCTAGGCAGCCCCGGTCCTTTTGATCACCGCATTCCAGCGCTCATTTTTCCATTCTTTTTGCTGTTCATTGCTCAAAAATGTCCAGCAAATGATCCGACTGGTCTTATTCCCCTGTCCCATCGGAATGGTTTTTACATCCTCCGCCTTTGCTTTACGGAGTTCTTCATAAATGCCCTGCATGTGAGATTTTTTTGCGATCAGAGAAGAAAACCAAAACACGGAGCTCATGAATTGCCGGCTCTGACGCACCATGGCCCGAACGAATTTTTCCTCGCCCCCATCGCACCAGAGTTCCATGTTTTGTCCGCCGAAATTCTGAACTGGGGTAGCCACTGCTTCCTGTGCTAAATTGCTCAGTTTGCGCAGGTTTTCAGTTTGGGAATCTTCCAGAGAGGCATGAAAAGGAGGATTGCAAACTACAATATCTACGAACTCGTCCTTTTGAAGGATGCTGTAAAACATATCGGCCGGATTGGTCTGCAAACGGCATTCGACCCCGCCCTTCAGATTGGGATTGGCTTCAATGATCTTGTTGGCAGACTCCAATGCTACCGGGTCAATGTCTGAGCCAATGAATTGCCAGCCATATTCCTGCCGCCCAATGATCGGATAAATGCAATTGGCACCAACGCCAATATCCAGACAGGTGATCTTATTGCCGGTGGGTACTTTCCCGTAATTAGAGCGGGCCAGTAATTCAGCCACATAATGGATGTAATCTGCCCGGCCAGGGATCGGCGGACACAAATAACCCGGCGGAATATCCCAGTATTGGAGCTCGTAATACTGCATCAGCAAAGCCTTGTTCAGCATTTTGACCGCCTCCGGGTTGGCAAAATCAATAGACTCGTCGTTGTAAACATTCAAGGTCACAAACGGCGCGAGTTCCGGGCAACGCTGGATCAGCAGTTTGAAATCGTAGCGCTCGCGATGCCGGTTTTGGGGGTGGAGGCGGGTTTTTTCTGTCGGGGAGGATTTTTTTGTTTGGAGCATGGATATTCAGGTAGGAAGCAAGGCTTTTGTCCGGAAAGGCGTGAAGGTACGATGGACGCCGCCATGATTTACCTCAATAAGGTAATATCGCCTCCTGTTTTGAAGGTGCCTTTCGTCTGGTGAGTTCAAAAGCTTTGTAGCTCTTTTAAGTCTCCTTTGTGGCTCATTTTTAGCGGAATTTGAGCTTGAACGAGCTAGGTTGAGCTAAAAATGAGCTACAATGGCCATTTTTCTGGATTGAACTGTCAAGTAATGCTTGACAATTTTAGGTTGCCTTACCACTGAGATGTTGCATTTTTTGCAACATCTGTCTCCAAAGGCAGATGGCTGTGAGTGCTTCGGAATTTCATGACATTTCCATTTATTGCAACGGGTCACTTTCCAATACAAAACTTCCCAAAAATATTCCCCAACAGATCCTCCACCCCAATTTCCCCGGTAATTTCCCCCAGATAGCTCAGTGAACGCCGGATATCCTGCGCCACAAAATCCCCTGTAACATTGGCGTCCAGCCCGGTAAGCACCTCCGCCAAAGCCTCATCTGCCCGGCGCAGGGCATCATGGTGTCGGGCATTGGTAACGACGGTGCTTTCGGTATTAACCCCTTCTCCCGCAGCGGCTTCGAACAGTTTTTCTTTCAAAAACTCGATGTTCATAAGGTTTTTAGCAGAAACAGGAAGGAGCGATGTTGCCCTCAGGTTGGGCAACCCGGATTCACTCGGGATGGTTAAACCCCAGTTTCCCATTAAATAAGGATGCACACCCGGTAAGTTAGGATTCAACAACCACTCCGTTTGGAACAGCGGGTTGCGATCCATCTTGTTGCAAACGACCAAAGTCGTTGCTTGTATCCCCGTCCCCCGTGCACCGTCCCCCGTGTACCGTGTCCCGTGCGCCGTCAACCGTTCCAGGTCCTCCCAAACCTCCAAAATCGTCATCCCCCCCGCAACATCCCAGACATACACCAGAATCGCCGCCTGTTCAATTTTCTCCATCGTACGGGCTACGCCAATGGCCTCGATGGTATCCTGAGCTTCCCGGATCCCAGCCGTGTCAATGAGCCGGAACTGTATCCCGCGGATGTTCAGCACTTCTTCAATGGTATCCCGGGTAGTGCCGGGGATATCGCTGACGATGGCACGTTCTTCATTGAGCAGGGCGTTGAGCAGGGTGCTTTTGCCGGCATTGGGTCGGCCTGCTATAACAGTGGTTACCCCCATTTTCAAGGCATTACCTAAAGCGAATGATTGAATGAGTGGATGGAGGTGATCGCGGATCTGATTGACCAGCTTTTTGAGGTCGTTGCGGTCGGCGAATTCTACGTCTTCTTCGCCGAAGTCGAGTTCTAATTCCACCAGACTTGCAAAGTGAATCAGTTCTTCGCGCAGTTTCTGGATCTCATGTTTGAATCCGCCCCGCAGTTGGCGGATCGCAATGTCGTGGGCAGCGGCACTTTCTGAGGCGATCAGGTCTGCAACCGCTTCAGCCTGGGTGAGGTCCATTTTCCCATTTAGAAAAGCACGGAGCGTGAACTCTCCCGGCTCCGCCAGGCGTGCACCGTTTTCCAGACACAGCTGGATGATCTCCTGCAAGATATAAGGCGAACCATGGCAGGAAATTTCAGCGGTGTCTTCCCCGGTGTATGAGTTGGGACCAATGAAGGTCGTGATCAATACCTCGTCCAGAATACGCCCATCCTCCGCTACAATCTTTCCAAAATGGGCCGTATGGCTGGGCTGATTCTCCAATCTTTTCCCTTTGAATATTTTATCCGCCACGAGGATCGCCCTCGGTCCGGAAAGACGGATCACGCCAATGGCGCCCACGCCGGGCGGGGTGGCCAGAGCGACAATAGTTGAAGACAGGTCTGGAAGGGTCATGCTGGTTGCGAGAATAAAAATGAAGGGTCTGGAGAATGCTTGATATTTTTCCGGCCAAAATTCGTGATATTTTATGGAACCTGATCCAATACCCACAGATAAACGCCCGGAATGGCTCCGCGCCCTGACAGAAAAGAGCTGGAATCTTGAATTGGTCATCTCTGGCGCAGCTATCTTTTTAGCAAATTACCTGCCGGCAGCTGTGGATGACATGCTTCGTTATTACCTTGAAAATCTGGTGATGGACGAAGATTTTAAAAAGATCTCGCTTCCGCTGCTGGTATATAGTTTTATGAAGGTGGTGGCCTGGCTGCTGATCCTGACTTTTGTGGTGCATTTTGTGATGCGGGCTTTCTGGGCAGGGGTAGTGGGCCACCGCATAACAAGTCCCCCAATCCCCCATTCCCCCAATCACCAACCTACTTCAGGTTCTCAATATACTTCTTCAGCCCGTCGCCGATCTCCGAAGCATATTGAATCTCTTTTCCGCTCCCCATAATGGCTTGTTTGTCGGTGGGACGAAGGGTGGGCAATTGCGCAAGTGGACCGTCCAGTCCCACAGGTTTGAGCAAAATAGGCATGACCAAAAAACCTTTGCGCGGGTTGTTTTTTTGTGCAATTTCGGCCAGGAGTGATGCGGCCGGGTTATTGGTGGCATCGTAAAAGTCGGCACTCAGCAAGGGCAACACGACCTGACATTCGTCCATCGTTTTCAGCAGCCAGGCTTGCACATCGCCTTGCCCTACCGCGTCAGCGAAACTGACAAATTGGGCTGGAAGGCCGCGCAAATGCTTCATAAGCAGGTCAAAACCATCTTTATCCGCGACTTCATTGTACAGCACCAGAACCTTTGCCCTGGGCACTTGTGCGTTGCTGCTTGCGGCCGGACTATCCAGTTTTTGATACTCTGTGACCAGGTTGGTCACAAAGTTTTCAAGGGTGTCTTTGGGGAATTGCATCCCAAATTCGCCCTGAAAAAACACCCTGGTATCGGACTCCGCGGGGCGCTCATCTTTGGTGGTAAAAGAATAGGGTTGGATGTTTTCGCGGACGTTTTTATACAGCGTGTCGAGGAGTAGGCGAAGTGCCCAGTCTTCAAAATCAAACCCAAGGAAAAGGTGGTGTCTGAAGTCTTTGAAAGCATTGGTGAGGGCATCCGGGATGCGCTCATTCTGTTGCTCACCTACGATCTTTTTAATGAAACTGAGCTGCTGTTTGTAAGTCAGCACCAAAGACTCCGGCTTGTGGTAGGCGCCCAGTAGATTATAGATCACCACGCGTGAATCCTTGTCAAAATCAAAACTGAATCCTGTGCCCGGCTTATACCAGTTGTAAAAATCGGCATGGTATGCCTGCGCGATCTGATCGTAGAGCCGGGTGATGAAATTATCCGGGGTCGTATTGATGACGATTCTGAACTTCAGGTCGGTAAGTTGTTCCAGAGCAGGATGTAACTCGAATTTGTTAGCCGAATCGGTATAGAATTTGGATACCTCCTCTTGCAGGACATTATCGGTGGAGCGGTTTTGAATGCGCAGAAGACTGGCTACATACGGGAGATTGCAGTCTTCGTCTGCGCCCAGTTCCAGATTGTACTTGTCCGCCAGGTATCGTGCACAAAGGTCCGTCATCGGTTGCCAGTTCCCATCCTGATCTTTGGCGGCAAGGGCCGCCGGGCCGAGGAAAAGCACACAACTGCCTTCCTTGACCTTACGGGCAATATTTTGATAAAGTTCGGTTGGCGAGGAAGCTGGAGTAGGCATGTTAATGCTAAGTAACCCACAAAGGTAGAAAACTAGCGCTGGATATTTGAAAAATCAAAGTTGGATATAAAAAGCTGCGGCAATACGGCTCAAAGCCGTACCGCCGCAGAAATATTAATTATTTAAAGTAGACTTGAGGAACCTTCTTTCTGAAATGAATCCTGCACCGGAAATTTAATATGATCATTCGATTCCACCGTCCACCGTCTACCGTCCACCGTCCACCGTCTACCGTCCACCGTCCACCGTCCACCGTCTACCGTCCACCGTCTAAAAAAATCAGTTTTCCTCCCGCTTGTTCCGGACATTGGCGCCCCCATCTACCCGAACCGAGCTTTGTCCGGTGGAAAGTATCAGCGCGTCATCTTTCGCAAAAACCCGGGCACGTGCAGCGTCAGAGGCTGAAATCTCAACCCGATCAGCATTCCAATTGTTTGATTCTAACACCGCATTATCACTGAGACTAGCATCCAGGTTATTGCCTTTTCCGGTCAGGTCCAGACTGGCTTTGCCCGAAAGTGCAATGTTGAACTCGCTTGAAACATCCAGGTATGCTTTGATCCGGCTGTTGCCGCTGGCGGTGATATTGGCCGTTCCTTCGTCAAAACCCCGGATGGTGATTTCACCGGAATTGTCAGCATGCAGCGACGTAAACGTAGGAGTCTGAATGAATACCCGTACAGCTCCATTGGTGCTTTTTCCGTTGGTGGTAAAGGTGATTTTGTCCCCGGTCTGTATCTTTTGGATCTTTTCTTTTTCTCCGTTGGGCCCTTCAATTTCTACCCGAAAATCATCTCCTTTCCGGATTTCAGTGGTGAAATCACCCTCCAGAATGAAATTCTCATAATTGCGGTCACTCCTGTAATCCTTATCACCCATGTTTGGACAATCGGCGCAAACCAACCCCTTATTACCCATACGGAACACCTTTCCCGGGCGGCGGGAGATGTAGTTGTTGTTGTTTATATCGTCGTATTCATCCAGATCTGCGCCTGCATACTCATGAATGGCCTCATCAAAAGTGATGCTTTTTCCGATAGGTACTTCAATATTGACCCGTACGCGTTGACCACGCCATTTTTCGCTTTTGCCAATGGAGTAAGCCGTAGGTATCTGAAGGGTGCTACCTGTAAAAGCCATTGCATAAACTACCCGGTCCGCGTTTTCCTGCGCACTCAGGCTGGACGAGCCCTGGGATTTAATGATCTGGGTGCAATGATATTGGCCATCGCGGCTTGGGATCACACGGATCTCAAGCGGGCAACGCATTTCCATCCCGTTGTCATCTATACGTATACCGTCCTCTTCAAAATTGAAATCATTTTGGTTATGGTACCGGCCACCTAATAGATCAGCAACGGCCACTACCTTCAAAGTATCATTTTGGAAGGACGAAAGGTCTATGTTCTTCGAAATCGAACCTGATTGGCTGTATTCTTTGATCCCGAACGGCAGCATACAAAAGGCCGTAATGACGCTGATAATAAATAATCCTGTCAGACTTCTGTTCACCCAGGCCGGTGTACGGGTTTTGAATAATAACCGTGAGAAGAACAATACCAAAGCAATGGCTGGTATGCCCATCAGGAAAAACAGGTTGATGATGCCAAACCAGGTCCAACCTGAAGAGAAGGGACTAAAATACTCCACATAAGGCGCTCCGATCATCAGTGCAATGATGCTTCCGATCCAGCCTGCACCCAGTAAGAGGAAGATCGCGATACCAATCAGGATGGCGATCAGGGCTGCAAATTTTGCCAGAAAGCGCAACAATAACCCAAAGGCTTGCCCGATGGCGGTCACACCGGTACTCATGGCATTTTGTGCGCCGGAGCTGCCCTTTTTAGCTGCATCTGCACCAAATTCATTGACTTTTTTGCCGAGGCGATCAAAACCTTCTTCCACTTCCCGGGCAATATTGTCCATGTTCACTTGTTCTCCACGCATGGCCAGACGGTCAGCGGCAGTTTTGGCGGGTGCAACCAGGATCCAGATGAGCACATAAGCCGGCATCCAGAAGCCAAAGGAGGCAAAGGCCAGTAATACAAAGATCAAGCGCATCCAAAGCGGATCCTGTATGCCAAAATAGGCTGAAAGGCCGGAGCATACCCCTGCGACCACCGCATCATCTTCGTCGCGAAAAAGCCGCTTTCCGGTGCGTACCGCTGATTTTTCACTCTTTTTGTAAGCACTGCCGGTTTGCGTACTGCTGCTACTGCTGCGGGTATCTTCTCCGCCAAAATCTTCTGGTTTGCCCATCACAGCGACTGCTGCCTCCGCATCAGGTAGCATCACAATGGAGCGGGAGCCCATACTTTGGCTGATCAATTCGCCGAGTCGGGTTTCAATATCACCCACGATCTCGTCACGGCCCTCGCTTTCGCTGAACCGCCTGCGGATGCTGTCCAGATAACCATCCAGGTACTGGTGCGCATCGTCATCTATAGTGAGGGCATAACCGCCCAGATTGATATTCAGAATCTTATTCATTGCGTATGTTAGTTGATGGTGTTCGGTTTTGGTTCGCCTTCCGGAGTGGACGTATCCTTTATCGTTCCCTCCTCCATTGACATTCCGGTGCCTGGATCGGCAACTGGAGCAGGTTCATTTTTTCGGGACTTTTTGGTGCTCGTAGGTTTGCCAACGGTCTGTGCCACCGATTGGACAAGTTGTTGCCAACTGCTACTGAGCGCTTCCAGGAATTGCCGTCCTACTGCTGTGATTTTGAAATACTTGCGTGGAGGGCCGGCATTGCTTTCCCGCCAGGAGTAATCCAGGAGTCCGTCGTTTTTCAGCCGGGTGAGGAGCGGATAAAGGGTTCCTTCCACCACAATGAGGTCATTGGCCTTGAGCCTCGATATGATGTCACTCGGATACACCTCGTCCTCCTCGATGATGCTTAGGATGCAGAGTTCCAGCACCCCCTTGCGCATTTGCGCTTTTGCATTTTCGATATCCATAATTTGTTACATTGTTCAGATGAATGGTAAAGCGAAGTTTATTTCGCTGGTTGCTGGTTGATCACGATGGAGTCAATTTCACGGATCGCTTTTTCGTCTTTTTCAAACTGGTTCTTTTTACGCACCAACTTCGGACTCAGGCTGATGATGTTGGGGGAAAGGAGTGTTTCGCTGCCATGAGGCTTACGAGTGGGCACTTGTTCAGCAGCTGCCAAACCTGTAAGCACCATGGCTACGAAGGTGAGCACTGATAGGGTGATTTTAACTTTGGGTTTCATAGCTTAATTTATGTTGTTTGCTGTCCAGTCTCTGTTAGTAGGTGGTGCAAAGATAATGGTACAGGAAGGTTCTTTGCAATACATAGAACCTACTTTTGCAGGGTACTATGTGAAATTTTTTTCCAGTATTTTTTAAAGTATTGATTATCAATATTTTAATGAAAATTGTAAATCAAATTATTTTTTAAAAATCGTAAAAAATTTTTCATTCAACGAGCTTTTTTAATCCGGATAAAGAAAAAGCCCCCGATGATTCGCAAATCATCGGGGGCTTTAAGCACCTTTATTACCTGAATCGGCCTCAACGTACCACCGTCACATCCCCCTTTCTTTCCACATGCAACACCCTGCCGCATATGGCAATGTCTGCCTCCAGATGCCAGACCTGCACCCCGGGATTGAATTTTTGATCGCGGAAAACACCTCCCCAGGCATCTGCAGTACTGGACGTCTCAAAAAGTTTATTGCCCCAGCGATCAAATACCTCGAAATGGAAGCCCAGGAGGTTGATCCCTGTCGCAAAAAATGGTTTGAATTGGGTGTTTTCGGCATCATTTGAGCTGGGCATGAATACGTTTGGAATGTACACAATGTCCAAATCATCCGCTAATTCAGCCCATTTTACAGAAGCTTCTGTACGCACCGTTTCACATTGATCCGTGACTTCTACCCAAACGGCTCCGGCTTCTGTGGCAATCGTAGTGGCCGCCTGGCCGCCATCCCACCATTGATAACTCAGCCCGGCAGCATTTCCACTCAACACCACCGCCTCTAGCTGCACTTTAGCACTATCGCAGGGAAGAATGCCGTTGGCCAATTGGATTTTCAGCGCTGGAATGACCTCCAAAAGGATATTATCTTCAAAAACACAACCATTGGCATCTTCTACGGATACGGTATAGTTACCTGATGAAATACCTGTAAAGCGTGAACTATCCTGAAAAGTAACATGATCCAGGGAATACAAGTAGGGCGCAGGTCCTCCAGAAAGGCCGGTGACTTCCAGTGTTCCGGTGGACGAATTGCTGCAGGACGGTTCGGCGGTCAATCCAAAAACAGTTTCCGGGAAGGCTGTTACGATCACGGTCACCGTGCTGTCGCAACTTTCTGCATTTGTAAAATGAAAGTCCTTCGAGTTGCCAGGCGCAATTTCCTGCCCTGCATAGGAATAGGTTGCGCCCGGACAAACACTTACATTCAGCACATTGGACGAGATGTTCTTTTGGAAAACGGTGATCGTGACCACGGAATCACAACCTACAGCATTGTTCAGGGTAAAATTCTGCACGGTGCCTGCTATCAGCGGAATGCCCTGATAAGTGAAGGTTTCTCCGGGGCATACGCCAACACTCAGTGCAGCACTGGATGGGAGTAGGTCGCCCATCACTGTCACGGTCACCACGGAGTCACAGCCTGCGGCATTTATTAAATTGAAATTCTGGGTAGTACCCGCGCCAAGACTGATGCCATTGTACAACACCGAAGCACCAGGGCAAGTACTCAGACTGATCGAAGAAGCAGAAGGTGCCAAAGGGTTGACCGTCACGGTGACCACGGAATCGCAGCCCGCGGTATTCGCCAGGATGAAACTTTGCGACATTCCAACCGGAATATTGGTTCCATGATAAACCGCAAAACTTCCCGGACAAGCACTTAAATTAAGGGTGCTGGTTTGTGTGGGCAATGCGCTGACGGTCACCGTGACCACAGAATCACAACCTGCAACATTGGTCAGTGTGAAACTCTGATTGGTTCCAACCGGAATATTCATTCCATTGTAAATGGCAAAACTACCCGGGCACGCACTTAGACTTAGCGCGCTGGAATTGACAGGTAAGGCAGTGACCGTTACCGTCACTACGGAATCACAGCCCAATAGATTAGACAGGGTAAAATTCTGACTGGTTCCGACCGGGATGTTTGTTCCATTATAAACTGCGAAACTTCCCGGACAGGCACTCAGACTCAGAGAACCGGATGTTGTGGGCAATGCGCTGACCGTCACCGTGACCACAGAGTCGCAACCTGCAGCATTGGTCAGGGTGAAATTCTGACTGGTCCCGACCGGGATATTCGTTCCATTGTAAACCGCGAAACTACCCGGGCAAGCACTCAAACTAGTTGTGCTGAAACTCGGTTGCAAGGCCGTCACACTCACGACCAGGGTAGAATCACAACCTGACGGACTGGTCAATTGAAAACTTTGTGACCCGCCTACCGAAATATTAGTGCCGTTATAAGTCGCAAATCCGCCCGGACATGCCTGCAGTTGCAGTGTTCCAAACGCGCTGCAACCAAAATGCAATAAGAGGTCCGCATCGCCGGTCACATCACAGCCAGACAGGGTGGTCTGGTCATTTCCGATCACGATGGACCACCCGAAAGGCAGGGAAAACGGATCAACAACAAAGCTGTAATTGGTGGATAAAACATTGGTCACCGCAAAATCTCCATTCGGGCCGGAGGTTGCGGCATCAAACAGATTGCCATTTTGGTAGACCACCACCGTAATACCCGAAAGCAGGGTGTCTGCCGCATCGATGGAACCATTGTTGTTGACATCAGACCATACCTGGCCCAGGATATTGCCATATCCGGTAAAAAGGTTGAGCGAAAGCGGGTCGCTCTCGCCCGAACACCCAAATACGTCGGTGAGTTCTGCCCAATAAATGCCGCTTTGTTGCGCAATAAAATTGGAAGAGGTCGCACCCGGAATTGGATTGCCATCCATATACCATTGCCAGGAAACGACATTTGGTAAATTAGGAATACACAGCGTATCTGGGCTACACCGCGTGTGACAGCCTGCCGGTATACTTCCAACCGGTGGACCAGGGCGGATCTCCACGGTATTGCTTTTCGCTTCGCATCCAAACTCATTGATCACCCGGATATAATAATTGCCGGGGTCTTCTGTTGTGAGCGTTGTGCCGCTGGCTCCGTTATTCCAGAAAAACTGCCAGTTGGCAGGCGTAGGCCCAGTGTAAGTGATCACATTTGGATCTCCGGCGCAAACGGTTGGACTACTGGCAAAGAAGCCACTGGGCGTTGGATTTACGGTGACCAAAAAAGGATCAGAAACAGCTGTACATCCGGTACTTAAACTGGTTACGGTCACAGAATATATATGGGAGCCTACCGGTAAAAGGGTATTGCGGTCGTCGGTGAAGTACAAGACCTGATTGCTTCCATTCCCTCCCGACCAGGAATAGTTAGCGATACCATTGCTGATGCCTTGCAAGGCCACATCCTCCCCCTGACAAAGGGTGACACTTGGATATGCGTTCCCGATCATCTGCCCCAGATCATTGAACAAAAGCGCTTTAATGAGCGCATCCGGAGCAGCATTTATTTCCACTTTCACGGTGGGTGGGGCATAAGTGCAGCCATTGGCATCGGTGAGGGTCACCTGATAGGCGCCTTCTGTGCCCGTGCTGAGGGTTTGTGTGGTGGTATTGGCAGCGTCTGACCATAAGTAGGAAACGGCACCAGCTGGTGCCGTAAGCGTAATCATGCTTCCTTCGCAGATCGGTGCAGGGTTGGCCGGGCTGATGTTCCCACTCAGGGCACTGGGTTGTACTGTGATACTGCGTGTAAACGTTGCGGTGCAACCGTAGACATTACTGGCTGTAGCAGTCGCTATGTAAGTGCCGGCAGGATAACCATGGTAAACCGTATTCCCCATGGCATCATTAGAAGGACCAGAGGCCGGTTCTCCAAAATCCCAACGAAGCTCAATGACATCAGGATTGGGCGTTGCAGCAAACTCCAGCGCATTTCCAGCGCATTTGGCAGCCGGATCGGCAAAAACAGGCGGGTCAGAATCCGGGATCTCCAGCTGTTTGGTCATGCTGGAGGTGCATCCACTTGCCGTGGTGACGGTCAGGCTTACGCCATAAGTTCCGGCAGGAGAAAAAATATGGGAAGGGTCTTCTAAGCTGGAAAGATTGTTCACTCCGGAGGCAGGATCATCAAAATTCCAGGCATAATTGGCAATGCTGGCGTCCGGAAGTAATTCAGATTGATTTTCAAAATCGGTCATCGTACCCGGGCAGCCAACTAATTCGTCAAATCTTGCCACGGCATCCACATCCAAGGAGTCTATCGCATTGCAAAAGGTACTATCGGTAAGTTGCACCCAAACAACGACGACATATTTTCCCGCATTTGGATAGACAAAACTGGGATTCTCCCCGGTAGCCGTTCCAATGATTGCACCGCCGGAGATACCGGTGGTCCATTGGGCACTTCCTGGAAGATACATCCCGATGTAGTCGTTCAGGATCATGACAAACGAATCACAGCGCGGGGTAAGGTCTGGTACGCACTGAATTACCCCTGGAGGACAAAGTGGACCACCGTTGCATACGCTATTGCCTCCACCGCCGCCGGGCACACAATATTCAAACAACAAAATGGGTCCAGCCGTTGCGGTGCAGCCGTAGGCGTTGGTCGCCTGAACGGTGTAATTTCCATATTGATTGGAAAAATGGGTGGTCCCGGAAGCACCACTGATCAGCGTTCCATCTTTAAACCATTGATAGGTGTAATTTACAGCAGTATTGGTCAGTGCCGTGAGCGAAACGGTATAGGAGTTGTTACAAAAACCAGTCGGGTCGGCAGTAGTGAGCGAGACATTCGGCGCGTCCCAACTTTCAATGTTAAATTCAGAAGCGCCTGCACAACCATTTGCATCTATGACCTCAATGGAATAAACACCCGCCCCCAGGATCGTGGTTGCTGTGTTACTAATCGTTGCACCAAATTCATCTTTCCAGTGATAGCTAGCATAAGGTGCTGCAGTCTGTACCATCACCGTTGCGCCCGGACAAAGTCCCGCAGGGTGCAAAGGAATCGGGTCCGGGTTGGCATGTACGATAACAGGAAACTGCGCGCTTTGCCCACATACAGACACGCTCACCAGGTGCCCGCCCGCCTGACTCCAGAAGATATCTACCTGGTTGGTACCTTGCCCATCCGCAATGGATCCGGCGGTATTTGGATTGATGCTCCACTGAATATTTACATTTTGAAGGTTCAGCATGGAATAACTGCCCTTATCGTCCTCACAGACCGCAGAAGTTCCTGCGATCACGGGTGCGGCAATGGGAATAGCCACCAGTCCTACTGTATCTGAAAGGCAGCCCAGCCCATCGGTGCTAACCTGGGCGGCTGTTAGCCAGTAAGGGCCGGTATTGCCCCAGGTGACATTGAGCGGGTTTCCATTCAGGGCTTGTGTGGCACCGGCACCGTTTTTAACCGTCCAGCGAATGTTGGACCCTGCTGGTAGTCCTGTAGCTTCATAGGTGTAAGCTGTACCTGGGCAGATATTGGTTTCCCCCAAAATTCCCGTTGGATCAGCAGGAAGGGCCCGCATACTGATTGCCCAATCCGCCTCGTTTGAACAAGTCAGGTTGAGGTCAGCTGGAACAGCCGAAAGCCTGTATACGCCAGCTCCATTTAAAAACGGGATATTGGGCGCGCTCGTGGCCGAAGCAGAGGTCCAGGCAATACTTCCATCGGGAGCTGTAAGTGCCCAGTTGCAAAGAATCGGGCTTAAATTGGTATTCAGCCTTGAATTGAAATTTCCACTGGCGTTTTGGCAAAGCTCGATGGGGCCATCGATCGAAAAAGAAGAGAGAATCCGTACATGGATCAAATCAGCGCCGCCACAACCCAGATAGCAGTTGGTGTATTGGACGTATAAGGAATGGTCCGCAGCAGGAGCCGGATTGGGTAGCGTACTCCATTCGACAGTAACCTGATGGGTGCCCTGTCCCTCTACGATCATCCCGCCTGTAGGCAAAGTCCAAACGAAGCCAGTACCTCCAAAAGCTTCGATCCTGTAAATTTCTCTGGAGCCCGGGCAGACCCGTTCCTCCCCAACGATCTGTGCGTTGCTGGTAATGATCGGGACTTCAATAACACCAGCTACCGGACAGGCCGCGCCAGAGCAAGGTTGTGCACCCAGCGTGATGGTGCCGATGGGGCCACCATTCCATTGGATGGTAATGGTATTCGCGGAGGAAGTTCCACCATTCAGGACAGTACCATCCCCGCTGACGCTCCAGGAAAACGGGGCGCAACCATTGGTAGCGGTGTAGGTGACCGTTTCACCCGGACAAAGGGTGGCCACACATTCCAGGGTGGGCGCCTGCGCGTTGATCACTTCAACGTCCATATAGGTCGTATCGGAGCAAAGGCAGGCACTCCGGGCAATAAGCCTGACCTGATGCGTGCCTGGAATCAGATAAGTATGTTGCGGATTTTCAAGGTTGGAAGAACTCAGATCATCGCTGAAAAGCCATTCAAAAGCGTCCGCATCGCCCGTACTAAGGTTTTGAAAACTAACGGATTGTCCCAGACAGACCTGAAGTGGACCGCCTGCTGCTGCTGCAGGGCTGCTTTCAAAAGCAGCCTTGGGTGCATCAATAATGGTCACACACAAGGCGTCCTCTCCGGAACAACCGGAAGCGCCATCAGAGAAAACAGAAACACTTCCTGTGCCCGGACCGCTCCAGGTAACCGTTACACTCGAAGAAAAGGTGATGCCATTATTGCTCGTATTGATCACCGAATTGCTTGCTCCATTCACCTGCCATACGATGATTGGCTGGTTGCCACCAGCGGGAAATTGAGTTGAAACAGAATAGGTTGCGGTAGTGCCGGGGCACACTTTTTCGCAGTCATTGGTAATACCGGTGCTGTCAAAATTACAGGGTGCTGTATTGCTGGAAAGAATCTCCAGGGGGGTAAAGGGCAGGTTAGGCACGGTGAAACATCTGGTAGCAATGTTCGTATTGATGTTTCCATTTAAAACGGTCACACAATAGGTGCCGGGGCAGAGACCTGTCAGATCCTGAACTGTAGAACCGTTCGACCATAGATAACTAAAACCGGCGGACGGAGGCTGTGAAATTCCGGTAACGGTGATATCAATGAAGCCATCACACGCACAGGTTGGCTGGGCGTACCCTTCTATTTTTATCGTATCCTGCTGGGCAATAAGGGTTGAAGCAAAAAAGCTGAATAGGAGTATCAGGCCTAAATTTAAAGTAGGTAGAAATCGGCGTTTCATAAAACAGGATTTAAAAGGTGGAAGGTATTCTCTGAAAAGAATACGTACCAAAGATACAAAGGGTTGGGTCGCACGCTGCTCGAAGCAAGTGCCAGAAAACGACATTTCTAATGTTTACCACTCGTTTTTTGCGAATTCTGAATCATTAGATGCCGGACTCAGGATTTCCACCTTTTACCCCTTTGAAATAATTCCAGATAAAGTCCATGTCGGCCGCTTCGTTGTCCGTTGGATAAAATAAGTTGGGGTCAAAAAACACCTCCTTGGTTTCAAAATTGAACTTACATAAGCAAATGGGTACACCTGCCAGCCGGGCGATGTGGTAGAACCCGGTCTTAAATTTTTCTACCTTTTTTCGTGTACCTTCCGGTGCAATGACCAGGTGAATACGTGGCTCCCGCTTAAAAGCTTCTACGGTAGCTGAAACTAGGTTGTGGTTTTTGCTGCGGTCCACTGGAATGCCTCCCAACCACCTAAAAAAGAATCCAAAGGGTGGCTTGAATAAGGAGGCTTTTCCCATATAGTTTGCGTGGCACTTGCCGGCACTATTGGTCAGGACCCCAAGCGGAAAATCCCAGGTAGAGGTGTGCGGTGCAACTGCAACGACCACATGGGATAACTCATGTGGGTACTTCCCCGTGATTTTCCAGCCAATTAGCCGGAAGATCATTTTACTGAGTAGGCTAAACATGATTGAATTAGGTTTTTCAGTTTAAAAAGTTTCAAGTTTCAAGTAGTCAACCTCTGTCTTGGGCACCCACTTTGAACTTGCCACTTTGAACTTGCCACTTTGAACTTGCCACTTTGAACTTGC
>JBILHS010000187.1:0-6170 GCA_044350425.1 Saprospiraceae bacterium
CCACTTTGAACTTGCCACTTTGAACTTGCCACTTTGAACTTGCCACTTTGAACTTGCTACTTTTAACTTGCCACTTTTAACTTGCTACTTTTAACTTGCCACTTTTAACTTGCTACTTTTAACTTGCCACTTTTAACTTGCTACTTTTAACTCTAATAAAGCTACGTTCTCAATGTGGTGCGTATGTGGAAACATATCAACCGGGCGTACTTTTAAAACGGTATATTTCTCTGACAAAAGCTGAAGGTCGCGGGCCTGTGTTGCCGGGTTGCAACTGACATAAACGATGCGTGGCGACTCCAGTTCGAGCAAAAATTCTACCGCTTTGGGGTGCATGCCAGCTCGGGGAGGGTCGGTGATCAACACATCCGGGCGACCATGCTTTTGCACAAACTCTGGTGAAAGTACAGATTTTACGTCACCTGCATAGAAGGTGGCATTCTTTATGTCGTTCAGCCGCATGTTCTCCTCCGCATCCGCAATCGCATCCGGTATCTCTTCAATGCCTACTACTGCACGGCAATACCGAGCCAGATAAAGGGCGATACTTCCGGTACCGGTGTACAGATCATAGACATTTTCATTCCCGGTCAAACCGGCGAACTCGGCTGTTACATCATACAATACTTTACCTTGCTGGGTATTGGTTTGAAAAAACGATTTCGGGCCAATTTTGAATTTCAAGTCGCCCAGTTGCTCTACCACAAAACCTTTGCCATAGTAGGTCAGGATTTCCTGATCGTATAAGGTGTCATTCAGCTTTGTATTGATACTATACACCAGCGTCGTGGTTTCAGGAAATTTTTCCAGGATCGCATCCAGATATGCTGCAATTGCATCAGGCCGGTTTTGCGCAAAACTGACGAGCACCATCAGTTCGCCCGTAGTGGTGAGGCGTACCATCAGGTTGCGTAGAAAACCCTTGTGACGACGGGGATCGTAAAATTCAAGCGCTTGATCCAGCCCGATCTGACGACAGGTATTGCGCAGCAAATTCGAAGGCTCTGCTTGAAGCCAGCATTTGTGAATATCAATGATCTTGTCGAAGTACCCGGCTTTGTGAAAACCAAGCCCATAAATATCTGAGGGTTTAAAATCCTCGGAGACCTCCTGATCCTTAGAGAATTCACCCTCCAGAATCCATCGTTTATTGGAAAATCCAAACTCAAGTTTGTTGCGGTAAAAGACCGTTTCCGGAGCACCGAGGATGGGCAGGAATTCCCCGATCTCGATTTTTCCGATACGCCTCAAAGCATCATCCACCACCTGTTGCTTGTGCCGAAGCTGTGCCTGATAGTCGAGGTTCTGCCATTTGCAGCCACCACAAATGGCAAAATGTTCGCAAAAAGCCTCCACACGGTCCGGAGATGGGGTCACAATACGCTCCACCCGGCCTTCTGCAAAACCGCCTTTCTTTTTTTGTACGAATACGTCTGCCACGTCTCCGGGTACTGCACCGTCTACAAAAACGGCCATGCCTTCGTCTGTTCGTCCCACGCCTTTTCCCCGATCCGCGATGCCGTGGATGTAGATATTGGGGAGGCTGAATTGTTTTCTTGCCATGTTCTTTTTTAAAAATAAAGGGCAAAAGTAGAAAGGGTAGGGGGAAATCTTGGAGGAAACGAGAATTGGTTACATTTACTCGAAAAATTTTCAAAACCTTCGCACATGGAAATTACAGTTCAAGACCTCCGACAAAAGCTCGAATCAGGCGAGCCCTTTACATTCATCGACGTGCGCGAACCCTGGGAATACGAAGAATTCAACCTGGGCGCACAACTCATCCCACTCAATACACTCGTAAATTCAATGCACGAACTGGAGGAGCATAAGGATGAACCAATCATTGTTCACTGCCGTTCAGGTTCACGTTCTGCCATGGCGCAGGGACTTTTGCTTGCCAATGGTTTCAAAAACGTGCTCAACCTCAAAGGGGGCGTAATGGCTTGGCAAGAAGCTTTTGGGCATTCAAAACCATAGCGCATGTCCATGAAATCCATGACAAATTCGCCCAGGATCGCTGTCATTGGTGCAGGCTGCTCCGGCCTTGCAGCCTTGAAAGTATTGTCAGAAAATGGCTTTACGAACCTCTGCTGTTTCGAAAAAAACAACCAGATCGGCGGCAACTGGGTTTACACGGCCGGAGATGGGCACAGCAGCGTTTGCGAAACCACCCACATCATCAGCAGCAAATGGCTTTCGCATTACAGCGATTTCCCGATGCCGGATCATTATCCTGATTATCCCAGCCACCAACAAGTATTAGCCTACTTTCAGGATTATGCCAGAACTTTTGGATTAGAGCAATTTATCCGCTTCAATTCCGAAATTGCCCATGCAGCACCCATCGGAAATGAACGTTGGAAACTAACCCTGCGCGACGGTAGTTCAGAGGAGTTTGACTACCTTCTGGTGGCTAATGGGCATCATGCGGTGCCCCGTCATCCGGCCTGGGCCAGTGATTTTAAAGGCCAGTATTTTCATTCTCACCAGTTCAAAAATAACCGGGGCCTGGAAGGCAAACGGGTTCTGGTGATTGGTGCCGGCAACTCCGGTTGTGATTGTGCTGTAGAAGCCAGTAGGGTCGCTGCCCAGGTGGATATCAGCGTACGCTCACCCCAATACATCATCCCGAAGTTTTTTCTGGGCAAACCCACAGATACCTTTGCAGCTGGGACACAATGGCTTCCGGGTCCAATCAAAAACTTTTTGCATCGCCTGGTGGTTCGGATCCAGGTGGGAGATTATGCCGATTATGGTTTGCCACGCCCCAATTTTCCGCCTACGCGTTCGCACCCGACCGTAAACTCGGAATTGTTGGACAAGATCCGCCACGGAAAAGTAAATCCGCGCCCGGGAGTAGCTCGTGTCGAAGGGCAAACCGTTTTTTTTAGTGACGGGACTTCACGTGAATACGATACGATTATTTCAGCCACAGGCTACAAAATGAGCACGCCATTCTTTGATTCGGATTTTTTGCGATGGGAGGATGCTACCAATGTGCCATTGTACCTGCGGATGTTTCACCCGCTGCATAAAACCTTGATTTTTATAGGCTTGGTCCAGCCTCAAGGCAGTGTTTGGCCACTGGCAGAAGCACAGGCACAGCTCCTGGCACGCTTCCTCAAGGGCCAGTGGAAACTGCCCGCCGACCTCCCTGAAAAAGCCCGTGCAGAAGCTGAAGCCATTGAAAAGGAATTTTTAAAAAGCCCCCGACATGCGGTGGAAGTGCATTTCCATCCTTATCTCCGAAAGTTGCAAAAGTTGGCAACCGCTTAAGTTGGATTCCTGTTGTTAGATTTCATTCATAAAAAATCCCAAAATGCAATCACAAGACAAGCTCCTCTCTAAAGCCCTCCTGCTGCTCGAATCGGTTACCGACCCGGAGGTCCCGGTACTCACTGTAAATGACCTCGGCATCATCCGGGACGTTCGCCTGGCTGAAGATGAGGCACTCGAAGTGGTAATTACACCCACCTACAGTGGTTGTCCGGCCATGGGTGTGATCGAAGTGAATATCCGGGCAGCCTTACAAGAAGGTGGATTTGATCAGGTTCGGGTGATCACCGTGCTTTCTCCTGCCTGGACCACCGACTGGCTTTCAGCAGATGGGCGCCTAAAACTCCTGGAATACGGCATTGCCCCGCCCGCCGAAGCGAGCCTGGATAAAAAAGCCTTGTTTGGGGAGCGCAGGGCGCTGGTTTGCCCGCATTGCGGGTCTTCCGAGACAGAAATGATCTCACAATTTGGATCAACAGCTTGTAAGGCCTTGTTTCGTTGCCGGGAGTGTCTGGAACCTTTTGATTATTTTAAGTGTCATTGAGGTTGCGGCTTGAACGTGGAATGTGTGGCACACCTCCAAGGTGTGCCACACATTCCACGTTCAAGCCGCAACCTTCACCAAATCTTCAACAAACTTTCTGTCGGAATTTCGCGCATAATTTCATGTTTAAACTCATGCCAGTCCAGCATAAGTTGTTCCTTGGCTAACGAAAAATCGCAAAGCGTACCCTTTCGTAATCCAGCGTAATCGGGAAAAGATGAATATTCCCAATCCGATAAATCCCGAACCAGGCCTGCCTTTAATGGGTTCTGGTGAATATAATAAAAGCAAGAAAGCACATAATCCTCTGATGAAAATTCACTGCTGACCTGCTTTGCTTTCGTATTTTGAGTGAAAAGTGAGCCACTTAGCCCTAATTGTTTGTTTATACCTTTGGTGTAGGAACTTAGCAGCATTTTCATGCCATGTGCGAAGTTACTCATGTCAATTTTGGGAGCAATCCCCTCGCGACGAAGTGCTGCGGAGGGAGCAACGGTTTGTTCATTGCTTTGAAGAAGTAAATGGAAATGGTTGGGCATCAGGCAATAAGCCAGGATTGAGCAGTGCGGACTAATATACTGGCGTACTTTTCTGAGAAAAAACAAATAGTGTTCTCGTTCAAAGAAAATAGTCTGACGTTGATTGCCGCGGTTGTAAACATGAAAAATTTGGTTAGGGACGATGTTCATAATGTTTTCATTTTCCTACTAAGATACGTTACTTTAGGCACACCTGCAAGGTTAACGTGTGGCACACCTCCGAGGTGTGCCACACGTTAACCTTGCAGGTGTGCCACACTTTACACATCACGCTCCCAGCACCAGTGCCCTTTCCTCCGGCGTCAGTCCATAAAGATCAAATACCATTTCGTCAATCCTTTGGTCCGTGCTGCGGATTTGTTCCTGTAAACCTAATGCTACGGCGCGTTCCTGTTCGAAGTGTGTGAGCCATTCAGATTTCTGCGCTAATGTGAGTACGACTTTCTGCTTGACCAATTCGGCAGCGAAGCCCTTGAAGTCTAGCGATTCCCAGTTCTCGAGGTTGCGGCTGAGCTTGGGGATGTTATATTCGGCCTGTACGAGGGTTAGGAAGCGTTTTTTGTGGGTGTGGAGGTTGCTGTGGAGGGCGAGCATTTGGTCGGCAGCAGCAATGAAGGGGGATTGAGAGGCGGGCAAGACTATTGGGGTTGTGGCAATGCTTGTTGCATTATAACGGTAGTAGCCTCCAAGTTTTTTAGGGCAAATTTGGTTCAAATAATAGGTTGTTAACTTAGAATTGAGAACGGCAAGCAGGTATTTGAAAGAATATGTTGATTCATTTAGAATAATACCCGGACAGTTTGCTCCATTAAACAAGGTCTTAGCTTTTAGTAATCCCACACTTAATTGGGTATCAACCCCTTTTACTATCATCTTTTCAGGATTAATGTAGCCGAAAGTACCTTGACGCAAATGCCGAAACCAATTATCTCCTAAAGCATATAGCTTTCTACTATCCATCCTCTGCATCAACTCCTCTTTATGGTTTAATAGGTAATTGTAGGTATTTGGAAACCTGTTTTTGAATTCTTCCTCGCTGAACAAAATAGACTCTCCGTTTCTTCCTTCTTTGTAAGGGTAAATTGCAAAATAGTTTGGTTCGACAGTGGAAAACTTATTCACTTCTTCACCTCGAAATGCATAAGGGTAAAAAGAATCAGGTTCCAGATTCAACTCTTTCAATTGTTCCTTATGAATAATAAAAGCTTTGTCTAAGCCCGTTAAATCGCCAATATTCACTCCTGCAATTTGTCCGAGTGTAGTGTATTTAATTTTGCCATTCTCTAACTTTTCATTCAAGTTAAAGCCATCAAAGACCCATGGCTTTTCATTCAGACTTTTGGAAGAGACAATCAATAATCTTGATTCGTAAATTCCAATTTCAGTCAGGTTTATTTTATTCTCAACCTTTCGGTATTTGAAAAAATTAGTTTTTTCCTTTGAAATAACAAATATTGCAGGATAAGTATCGGCATCTTGAAAAACTGGCAACGATCCAAAATCAACTATTTCTTTGACATAACCTTCCGAGAATGCAGATCTTAATTTTTCACCATTATTTGTCTGCATCCATTGAGAAGATGAAATAAAACTAAAAACCCCCAATTTGTTGATTATTTCCAAAGCCTTCTCAAAAAATAACATTGATAGATCTATTTTCCCTGACGGAGTTTTATAGGCTTTGTAACTGGTTAGCCTGATTCATTTTTGTTATCGGGCGATTGAAAAAAGTTTATTTTTGTGTTCTCATGGACTTACCCAACGACATAGCAAGTTGCCATCGGATTATCCGAGAATTGGTAGCTGTT
>JBILHS010000098.1:0-23413 GCA_044350425.1 Saprospiraceae bacterium
GATTGTTGCGCAATGTTCACGCCCAGCTGATTGTAGACCACCAAATTGGCGTCCCCGGTAACTTGTTTCGTGTTTTCCCAGCGGAGGATGGTGTATGCAGCAGCAGGATTCGGCTCGTTTTGACGAAGGCGGAAATCCTGCAAGGGAGTGCTTACCGTGTTCAACAGACTTGGGTCGGTGTATTCCACCCGCAGGTCATCAAAGTAGAACCCGTCGCGTTCGTCTCCATTGTCTGAACCCAAACGGAAAACCAGATCAATGGTTTGGCCAATGAAACCAGACAGGTCCATACACTCCTCCACCCATTCTGATTGAAGATCATCGAATAAGGGTTCGCCAGAAGGCTGTGCCCCATTTCCGGAGCCTGGAGTGGTGTAAAGGCCACAAAGGGCCTCATCATTGGCGCCGATGGCACGCAATTGAACGTGATCATAACGCGGCTCGAGGTTCCATTTTGCCCAAAAACGCACGCGTGGGTTTTGGGCATTGGAAGGTATGTTTACCCCTGGGTTGGAAAGAACAAATTCGGAATATGTATTGGGCTCATAGTTGCCGTTGGGCGAGTCTGTGATGCTGGAAGGTGCACTGACATAGGTACCGAGCGTTTTGTCCCAGGCGCCATTCCATTCGTTGATGCTGTTACCGTCTTCATTAAAGACTTCGATGGATTTTCCGCCGTAGAATTTGTGCAGGGTATCGCTTTTGGTATAAAAGCCATTTGAATAAGTAAGTAGGAGTGTGAATTCATCGCCTATCTGAATATCCGGGCTCAAAATAACCTGACTGCTCAGAATTTTTGATTCGAACTGATCCAGCTCCCAGGAATGGGAAGCAGGAATGACGTTGAGTATGTTCGCTGAGAGGGGGCTCATTGATGCAATCAAGGCGCCGTCTTCAAATCCGTATCGGATGAGATTCAGTTCTATATTGGGTGTCAAAGTGGAAAAATAGGTCGGGCTGAGATCGGTGGTTTCGCCAAATCGCAGGGCACAAAGCGCTGTGTTGAGATTTTGCCAGACATTTTCGCGGTTTAGATTATCAATTTCTGTAGGCTGCGGCCAAAAACCCGTTTTGCCTACTTCCGGCGTGAAGGAATTTACGCCGCTGCTGGCGTACATCCAGTCGTCAGAGTTTCCGTTGACATTATAGCCGACGGTTTCGATGGAGGTGCCTGCTTTGTATTGGTTTTCGCGGGTGAATAATTTAGCAAATATGGCCAGCGAAGGATCCGCGAGCTCATTGTTGTAAGCCCAGGGATAAATAAGCAAGTTGCTGAAGGTGTGATAGTTTTGAGCAAAAACAAATGAGTGAGCCAGTACAAAGTCGCGTATGGTTCGTGTTTCAGGCTCTGAAAAAGCCGAAGGGCCGCGATAGGTCTGGCTGTTGGTATTGGGAGAGGAGCCATTGTCATCATTGCCCCAGAAATAGCCGTAATTGCGGTTAAGGTCCACGCCAAAAGTTCCGTCTCCATTATCAGATCTGTTTTTGCGCCAATATCCACCACCCTGCGGATCGGTGGTTTCGTTGTACACATAACCATCGGGGTTGACACAGGGCACAAAGTAAAGTTCAGTGTGGTCCAGAATGTACTTCACCTCCGGGTCTGTGGCGTAATTTTCAAGCAGGTACCACATGTAAAAGAGCATCTGACTCGCTCCATTGGGCTCACGGGCATGGTGTAATGCGCTGTAGAGGACCTCTGGTTCGGGCTCTTCACTGTCAGGATTGTCGGATATTTTTACATATTGAAGCTTGCGGCCCTCCCAGGTAGTGATGGTATCACTGGCGTCTGCACGCGCTGTGATGAGCTGGGGGAACTTTGCGTGCATATCATCCAGCACGGCCATCATTTCATCCAGGGTATGGTAACCTCCCATGCTTCCGTACGTATAATTGGATGGGGTAGGGTAGGGAGTTACCCCTGAATTGGCACAAGAGCCCCCCCGATTCTCAGCGACGGGGTTTTGCATACGCTCCAGGTAATCCTTTTTGAGGTCGTCGACCCTGATTTTGCTTTGAAATCCAGCACTTTTTACCAGCTGGATCTCAGAGGTGGAAAGGTCAACGACGAGCGAATGCCCAGGTGAATGGATGCCGTGGTCGGTCTCTATCCCGAGACGGGTCAAGGCGTTGATATCTTTACCCTTGAGATTGATCTCCACGCGGGAATATTTTTCAGGGGTTTGAGCAAAGGTTCCTACAGAAAAGCAAAGTAGGAGGGCGATAAAGGCGTAGCGTTTCATGTTTATAAAGAAATTTTACGCAAAATTAAACTAGTTGGAGCAACAGACGTTTTTTTTACTGGTTTTAGCATGTGTAAGCGAAAAATGTAAGGGCACTCGGATTAAACATTTGTAGTTTTGCACTTATTTTTTAGCACAATCACCTGATTTCCAATTTTTTGAATTTATGAAATTTGTCTCCGAAGAAGTAATTGATGCCGTTATTGATGCGCTGGAAGACTATTCTGATGATCAATATGAAACGCAAATGGAAGCCTTTTCGGAGGCGCAGCCCGTGCTGTTTGCCTGGCTTTTTAGTGAAGAATTTGAGCTGCTGAACGATGATGAAAAAGGGTACCTACAATATCTGGCCCTAATCGCCTGGAAATCTGTTGTAGAAGTAAATGGTCCGCTGGATGCTGTTTCTGAACAGGAAATTGGCGAAGCAGAAGAAAATAACTACGAGATCCTGGAAGCTTCAACGGCCAAAAAATTCCGCGATCGACTGGATCCGTTTTTCGAAAATACCCCACAGGAAGATTTGCTCGCTTTTGCTGAAGAAGCCGTACTCGAAAGCGAAGACGATCCCGATTCACTGGTCAGTAAAGAAGGTCGCGAGCCGATCTTTATTGCTTTGAAAACGATCGTGGATGTCTTGACGGCGGAAGATTAAGATATTGGGTTATTCGAGGAATTGGGGATTTGGGGATTTGTTGTGCCTGAGCTTGAGCTTCCCGGGTATGGGATGGAGCTTGTTCACAAGCCCGGCTTCAAGCACAACAAATCCCCAATTAACCAAATAACCATAAACATCAAAACATGTCCCTCACAACAGCTACTGCCAAACTCGATAAAAACGGTTTTCTAGACCTCACGGTAGATCCCACCCTCGATCTGGTAGCGGAAATCAACCGGCTCAAACGGGAGAAAAATGCGGTCATTCTGGCACATTACTACCAGGACTCCGAAATACAGGACATTGCGGATTATATCGGCGACTCGCTCGGACTTTCACAAAAAGCGGCCACTACGGAGGCTGATATCATCGTTTTTGCCGGGGTACACTTTATGGCAGAAACGGCTAAAATGCTCAGCCCCGGTAAAAAAGTGCTGTTGCCTGACCTCAAGGCCGGGTGCTCTTTGGCGGACTCCTGCCCGCCGGCGCTTTTCAAAAAATTTAAGGAAAAATATCCTGATCATATCGTGGTCAGTTATATCAACTGTACTGCAGAACTTAAAACGCTCACAGATATCTGTTGCACCAGTACCAATGCGGTGGCCATCATTGAAAGTATCCCAAAGGACCAGCCCATCATTTTTGCGCCGGACAAAAACCTGGGTGCTTATCTGATCAAAAAGACTGGCCGGGACATGGTTCTTTGGAACGGAGCCTGCATGGTACACGAGATCTTTAGCTACGAAAGAATTGTCAAACTCCGACTCCGGCATCCAAATGCCAAATTTATCGCCCACCCAGAGTGTGAGGCCCATATCCTGGACATGGCGGATTTTATTGGCTCTACCACAGGCCTGCTCAAGTATACGATAAACGATGCGGCCACGGAATTTATCGTGGCAACAGAGGCCGGAATTTTGCACCAGATGGAAAAATCCAGCCCGCACAAAACCTTTATACCTGCACCTCCGGAGAATAATTGCGCCTGCAACGATTGCCCCCACATGAAACGCAATACCCTCGAAAAACTCTACCTCTGCATGGAGTATGAGCTTCCTGAGATCTTGCTCCCGGATTGGGTCATCGAGCAAGGGCGGGCTTCGATCGATCGGATGATGGAGGTTTCTGAAAAAGCAGGGCTGGTATCTGCCTAATTCCATCAATTGTCAAAAACTGACATATCGGTTGTCTGAAATATCGTTCTTTTGCTCTGCAAAAAACGTGGGTTTGATGTTTTGTTCAGTAGGCTGACGGAATAACGAACCTCTTTTTTTGTTTTCTTGCTCCCCCGAATTCGTCCAAGCGGACAACGTTTATTTCCAATTCATTTCTCCATGCAGTGGTGACAAGGCTTTGAGTCCTTGTACCGTCATGCCTTTTTTAAGCTTTATTAGCACAACATCAACCTGTCTCAAATGCAAAAGTTTAAACATTCCCGCATGCTTCCTATTACCGGCCTTCTCCTTGGAATGCTGGTCTGGCTCGCCAACAATGGCAATCCCCCTACGGGTAAATCAGCCGCACCTTTTGACGGAAACTGTAATGACTGCCATAGTGGTGGTAATTATAACGGAAATCTTACGGTGACTGGATTTCCAGCTACGGCAGCTCCGGATGGTCTTTATGATATCACGGTTACCTTGTCCAATGCTACAGGCTCGCCTTCTAAAGCTGGTTTACAACTGGTGGTCGTAGATGCAAATAATGCAAATTGTGGCAATCTGAGTGAAGCCGTTCCAGAGCTTGGTACCGAATTTCTTGCTGGCAGAGAATACGTCGAGCATAGAGGAGGTAAAAACTTTGCTGGGGGCTCAGTTTCCTGGGATTTTCAATGGAGAGCGCCATTGAGTGTTCCCGGCAACACGGTTAAAGTATATTACATCGTAAATATGTGCAATGGGAATGGAGGAACTGGTGGAGATGCCCCGATCTGGGACAATTTATCCTTTGCTTTTTCTGGCCCGCCTCCAGTCACAGCAATGATCAGTAATACCGTTAATCCTACCTGCTTCGGCGGTAATAATGGAAGCGCCACGGTAGAAGCAAGTGGCGGTACTCCACCGTACACTTATCTGTGGTCTATGGGACAGACCACAGAGACAGCCACAAATCTGGTCGCAGGGACTTATACGGTCACCGTGACCGCCTCAGGAGGGAGTGGTTCGGCCACAGCCGTGGTTACCCTGACGCAGCCAACTGTACTCACCCTGAGTACCAGCGTTTCCGGGACCGCAACCTGTGTCAGTGAGGCCACAGCCACGGCCACGGCCGGAGGTGGAACTCAGGGCTACACGTTTCTATGGTCTGATGGTCAAACTTCTTCTATCGCCACCTTTGATCAGACCGGAATGTATGCGGTAACTGCAACAGATGCCAACGGATGCACCAAGGCTGCTACGGTGAACATTACAGGAAATACCACGCCTCCTGTGGCCAATGCAGGACCCAATAAAACACTTACCTGTGCGATTACGCAGATTCAACTCGATGGGTCAGGTTCGTCTTCCGGTGCGAACTTTACTTATGCCTGGACAACCGTGGGCGGAAACATCGTTTCGGGCGCCAATACCCCTAGCCCAACGGTGAATGGCTGCGGAAACTACACCATACTGGTAACCAATACATCCAATGGCTGTACAGCCACGGCTTCCACTTCGGTGGTCTGCAATACAACGCTGCCAAATGCCTCCGCTATGGGTGGGTCTATCACTTGTAATAACCCCATGGTTACGCTGATCGGTAGTTCTCAAACGCCCATGGTGACCTTTACATGGGCAGGCCCTGGAATTACCCCGGCCAACCAATTTCAGCAAAACCCTACGGTGGATCTGCCGGGACTTTACACCTTAACCGTACAAGATCCTGTCAATGGCTGTACTAAAACGGCCAGCGGAACGGTGGTTGGGGATGCAGCTCCGCCAACAGCCAATGGAACGGTGTCTGGTCCCTTGACATGTGTCAATAGTGCCGTACAACTGAACTTGACTACGAATGCTTCCAGCCCGTCATTTTCCTGGACCGGACCCAATGGGTTTTCTTCCAACATTGCCCATCCAAATGTCTCGCTACCTGGTGATTATTACGGAACGGTAATCAATACAGCCAATGGTTGCATTGGATTTGATACCGTATCGGTGCAACAAAATATCGCCCCGCCAGGCGCTTCTGCAATGGCTGATGGCCAGATCACCTGTGTAAAGGATTCAGTGCAATTATCGGGAGATTCCCCCCAGGCACCCAACGTGACCTACTTGTGGGCCGACCAGAATTTTAATTCCAATCTTCAAAACCCGGTGGTGGATACAGCGGGTACTTATATGCTAACGGTCACCAGCAGTCTCAATGGATGTACTTCCACAGCGGTCGTTTCGGTCATTCAAAATACCACAGCACCCTTTGATAGCATCGTACCTCCGGGAAATCTGAACTGCAACCATTCAAGCATTCAACTCAATGCTACACCTTCTTCCCAGGGCCCGGATTTTGATTTTGTCTGGATCGTCAAAAATGGGGGGCACATCGTTTCAGGCGATACTACCCTGACTCCGGTAGTAGACAGCACGGGCAAATACTTCTTAAAAATTACCAACATCAATAATGGCTGTATGGCGCTGGATAGTGTGGTGGTAAATCAGTCTTCTACTGTTACGGCCTCCTTGCAAGCGTCCACCCAGGTAAGTTGTAATGGTGGAAACAATGGGACAGCTACTGTTTCAGGTGCTGGTGGAAACGGTGTTTTTACATACCTGTGGAGCAACGGTGATACCAGTGCCACGGCAATAAACCTGGCTGCGGGAATCTACCTGGCAACAGTGACCGATGGCGAAAATTGCACAGCATCTGTTTCTGTCACGATCACTCAGCCTGATGTGCTTTTACCCAATGTTTCAGCTGCCGGCGAAACAGATCTTGATGCCAACGACGGAACCGCTACTGCTGCGCCCAGCGGGGGCTCTCCGGCATATTCCTATGTCTGGAATAACGGCAGCACAACCCAAACCATTTCAAACCTCCCGCCGGGCATTTATGCCGTGAGTGTAGGAGATGCAAATGGTTGTACCGCAGTTCAAACTGTGACCGTAAATGCTTTTGGCTGCAACCTGGAAGGCTCTGCCTCCTTTGCAAATACCAACTGCAATGGCTCCAATGACGGGCTTGCTTCCGTCAGTCTTACAGGCGCGGCGAATCCGGTCACCTATGCGTGGTCTAATGGAGCAACTACGCAAAGTGTCAATAATTTAGCGCCCGGGGTTTACTTCATTAGTGTGGTAGATGGAAATGGTTGTCCGGCCGTACTCAGTGTAAGCATCGGCGAGCCACCGGTACTTTCTGCCAACATTGCGGCTACCGATGTCACCGCGCTGGGTGCAAGCGATGGTTCCGCTACCGCCAACCCAACCGGAGGAACTCCTGGTTACAGTTATATTTGGAGCACGAATGTTACCACTCAAACGATTACAGGATTGGCGCCAGGTGCCTACACGGTAACCGTAACCGATGCAAACGGCTGTACAAACATCGAGACAGCCTCCGTGTCTGCTTTTAATTGTGCGCTTTCAGCTACGATCGTACCCGTTAACGTTTCCTGCTTTGGCGGATCTGATGGTCAGGCGGCCATTGCTGTGACCGGTGGCGTTTTGCCTTATACCTATTTGTGGAGTACCGGTGCGAGTGGCCAGACTGCGACTAATTTATCCGCGGGTTCATTTATTGCAACCGCTACGGATGCCACCGGATGTACTGTTACCCAATCTGTAAGTATTGGACAACCAGAGCTTTTAATCACCACAGTCATCTCCGTTCAAAATGTACTGTGTCCGCAAGACCAGACTGGTTCTGCGAATATTGGCGTAACAGGAGGTATAGCACCCTATTCCTTTAATTGGCAAGGCGGAAACCCTGGCAATTTTAGCGTTGGAAATTATACTGTATTTGTAACTGATGCGAACAATTGTACTTCAAATGTTTCCTTCAGTATTATAGCTACCGACCAGGAGGGGCCAATCCTGACTTGTCCTGCAGGGATCCAGATTTGTGGAGGCAACCTCGTGAACTTTGGACCACCAACAGTTTCGGACAATTGTGGACTTGCGACTCCGCCAGAGCAGATTAGTGGCCCTATTAGTGGATCAGCTTTTGCGGAAGGCACTTATGTCATTGTTTATCAGGCTACTGATGTTTCAGGCAACAGCGCAACCTGTTCATTTTCCATTGTGGTCAATGTGGTGCCGGATATCCTGATGGATAATGTTACCAACGATGTAAACGGGCAGGGTGTAGGGGCGATCTCGGTGACACCGGTAGGCAGTGGGGGCTTTAGCTTCGCCTGGAATAAAAATGGCCAGCCCTTTTCGACGGATGAAGACCTGACAGGTCTCACAGCAGGTTCCTATACCCTGACGATCACAGATGCAAATAGTTGCACCTCTGCGCTGGCGCCTATTACGATCACCAATTCAGTAGGTACCAGTGAGCCCGGCCAAATGGGCTCCGTCAGACTTTGGCCCAATCCGGCCCGATCCGCCATTCAACTGGAGATCATTGACCTGGATGTGATCGCCGCCGCCATAGTAGATCTTCGGGGTGGGTTGGTACAACAAATACAGCCCGCAGCACTTTCAGGGAAAATTGAGATACAGGACTTGCCGGAGGGCATCTATTGCCTGAAAATAAGCACAGCAAACGGCCGTGTTTTGAGCCTGAAATTCGTTAAAAACTGATGTGTGATGTATGAACTATGATGTATGAACTATGATGTATGAAAAACGGATCAATAATAACGTACAACATCATACATCATAGTTCATACATCAATGTAAAAGTCCGATGAGGCCTGCCAGCATCAACACTACGCCGGAAATGATTCCGGCGTAGTGTTCCAATGCATGCCAGTTGGCCAGGGAAAGGCCGTGCCAGACGAGTTGAACCCAGACTACCATGCCTCCCACCGTGGTGATGGTATAAAGCAGGGATAAATTTAAAACTGCCCATGGTCCATGGGTACCCGCCACCAGAAAAAAGGCGCCAATTTCCAGGCATGGGGACAGGAACATGGCGGATGCCAGTGCAAGGATCAATTGTTTTTCAGGGAGTTGAGTTGAAACCTGGCCGTGCAGGTGAAAGTGCCTGTGATAATAATGTCGCCAGATGAATACCAGACCCAATGCAATGAGAAGTATGGGCGCTGCTTTTTCCATAAAGATTTCTGCCCAGTTGGACAGTTGCCAGCCGGCAACACTGACCAGCAGTCCGATCAAAACAGTACTAAGCGCGTGTGCACCACCCGCCCAAAGAGTGATTCGGGAAGCTTTGCCCGCAGTCCAACCGGCCCGCTTTCCAATGGCGACAATGGGAAGCCAGTGGTTGGGAATTGCGGCATGAAGCAGGCTGAGTACTAGGCTGCCGAGCAGGAGGTCAGTGGTCATCTTGAAAGGTCAGTGCACGTTTTTTGGGGCGTCAAGGTCGTGTGGAAAAGGCAAAAATAGCATGTTCCTGTCAGGTCCACCCGATTGTTTCTAAAAGTTACAAGTATAGAGTTACAAGTATAGAGTTGCAAGTTACAGGTATAAAGTTGAAAGTGGGGCTATAGCTTGGGTTTGTAACTTTCGACTGGTAACTTTCAGCTTGTAACTTAAAGCTCAAAACTCAACTTCCATATCCTTGATCACCTTGCCACTTTTAGTTTGCATCCGGAGCGTGTATTTGCCTGAATCAAGGTTGTAAACTTCCAGTCGCATACTGCTACGGTGTTCACCAGCTTTCATGATCTCTTCTTTGGATACCTGTTTGATGAGTTTGCCGGTGCTGTCTAGCAGTACCATGTTGGTGCGCTCGTCTTTTTCCAGATAGTAGCGGAAGTTGCCTTCTATTACCAGGGCTTTGCCGAGCTCGGCAGGTCGTCCGGGCACAGTTTCTACCGTACTGTGCCGTATCCTGTATCCGGGCACGTCTTTGCCCAGTTGGTCTGCCACAAACTTGGTTAATTCCGGGTCGCCGATGGAACCCAGTGATGAGCCGTTGCTGAGACACCACACTGCGATTTGAGCTTCTGAACTTGCAGTTTTGCCTTTTTCTGTGATGAATTTCAACAGGTTGCAAATGGTCGCAGGAGCGATCGCGCCAACAGCAAACTTGGATCCGGCGCTTGGAGAATTGTCACCGGCTTGTGTGCAGAATGTTTTAAGCAATCCTTCGAAGGGTGTTTTTGCTGTAACGGCGAGCAACATTTCTTCGGCCACCACAAGCGTCTGCTGGGCTGAATCTGCCGGTTCCATCAGCTGGCCCTGCGGAATGCGCAGGCGCAGATATTGACCGCGCAGGTTCTTACACACGAGCTTCAAAGCCTCGCCCTGGTGACCGCCTTTGCCCTCGATTTGGATACTGACGAGCTTTTTGGCAAGGGCGTCTTTCAGGTCATAGGTGTTGTTGGTTTGGGTGGTTTTTTGGGCGGAGATTTGGCTGGTGAGCAGGAATAGGAAGAGGGTGGATAGGAGTAGTTTTCGCATAAGAAAGAATGTTTTCTTTCAAGAACGCACTTTGGAGTCTGGATATTTTCTGGTTATATCATTTAGACCTGGTAGACTTTTTGCTATAAAAATCAGGTGATTAAAAAAGCAGTGCTGGCATTACGAATGCCAGCACTGCTCAATTCCGCTCCCGACTCACTCTTACAAGCTGAGCTGGTATCGACGCTATCGGTGTTGCAAACTTCAATTTTGATTGAACTAATAGCCACAATAACTAGAATTACAAGTATCAAAAGCGCTATTAAGAGAATTAACCAAACTTTGCTGGAATCGGAATCCTCTTTTAAATAGGCAATTTTCTTTTTGATCTTTTCTTTGATCTTTTTCAACTTATCCATAATTCCCCATTTTTTGCTTCTTACAGCAAGGTGATAAGAAAGAACAGGGAAAGCGAATACTACTGATAAAAAAGTCCAATCTATACTTTCTGCAGAACTCTGGGAGATCAGCCTTATACTCGCCATGAGTTTGTCGCTAAAGAACATTCCCAGGAAAAACAGGTAAGAAAGCGCAAATTTGCCGGGGTAGGCAGGGTTAAACCGTGCAAAAACCGAATCAAGAAAACGGTAAAACCGGGGTATTTGTTGTTTTAAGATGATTCACATATCACCTGCGGATGATAGTGGTCATCTGGAGGTGATAATTATTTTGTAGGAACTGTTTCAATCCCAACTTCAGGCAGAAGTGAGGGGCACCAGAAAAAATATCAGTGGGGTACCTAGTGCCGCGCCCGGCTATTAAGGTATGAATTGGGGAGGCAAATTTTTTCTTTATCAAGGCGTGAGAAGGGCGCAATGCGGGATATTTTAACCGACGAACAACGCAGAGAAAGGAAAAATTAGACCGCCATATTCACACCTTAATGGCCGGACGCGGCACTAGTAAAAGTCTTGACCAGCGAAGGCGTGTAGTTTTGATCTGCGCCCGCAAAGCTTCAGCAGCAGCAACGTCTTTTGCTGCAAAATGCCAGTCGAGATCTGTTTTTAAGGACTGGTATTGCTCCAATTTTTTGCGCAACGCAGCGTCGCTCAGCAACCTTTTTTCAAAGGCCTCCCTTTCGCTGGCCGCCATGCTGCCCTCGAGATATGCTTCTATGTCCATGTTATATTTTTCCGCGATTCGGATTCTGGTAGTGAGTGTAGGCTATCCGTCTTTTTATGAGTGGACCGGGGCTAAATAATTTTATCTTTCAGCGTGGAGACCTTTTCTTTTAGTTTTTTTCATGCAATCGTTCCTTTTTTGACGCAATGATTCCACCGTGGAGTACGCGGTGAGCTTTTCCGGAACAGCTTCTTCATCTGAATATCCATCAATGTATTTGAGCCGGATCATTTGTTCGCAGGGCGCTCCGGCACCGCTCAAAAGCCTGTTGAGTAACTCAAGATGCTCTTTCCGGGCATGAAATGGTAAGGTTTATTCTCATCTTTAACATAATAATTTTAGCGTCAGTTTTTTACTATTACCCGATTAAACCTTGCGTTGCCCTTACCGTCTATTACGCTGTTGTTCGCAACCTTTATGAGATAGTTGAGTATCTAATGTCAAAATGTCCATTCGTGTGATCTTAAATTTTCATAAACTTTCACAAACACAAAAAAATATCACTACTATGAAAAAGTCCCTCTTGTTTTTGATCGCCCTAATCGCCTCTTTAACGGCGTTTGAATCCTGCAAAAAAAATGACAACAATGATGTGGTCATCACCACGGCCGAAGATCTTTCAGCCAATGAAGATTACACCGAACAGGTTGATTTTGATATCGATCTGGCCGTAGAAGACCGCGGCGGAAGCTGTCCCACAGTCACTTTTGCCCAGCCGGAAGGCACCTGGCCCAATACCATCACGATAGATTTTGGAACATCCTGCACACGCCCGGATGGCAGGGTCTTGAGTGGTATCCTGATCATTAACCAGACCGCGGAGATTCGGACGCCGGGTGCAGTTCGCACCATTATGCACGACAATTTCTTTGTAGACGGCGTGAAAGTGGAAGGCACGCGCACCTGGACCAACAATGGCCAGAACACAGATGGCCAATGGTCTTATACCAAGGTCGCGACCAGCATGAAGCTCACTTTTGAAGACGGAAGCAGCGCAACCTGGAGCAAAACACGCACCAGTGTACTGATTGAAGGCGGGAGCACTGCCACACACCATGATGATGTTTGGAGCAGCACGGGTACCGCTTCAGGTGTAAATCGCAACGGCAAAGATTTCACCGCGACCATCACGGAGCCGCTGATCAAGCATGCCGATTGTCGCTGGATCTCTCAGGGAGTGATCGAATTTACCGTAGGTGCCCGGACGCGCGCTTTGGATTTTGGGGATGGCACTTGTGATCGCTTTGGTACGCTTACTTTAGCGAACGGGGATTCGTATTCGATTCGTTTGCGGAGGTAAGTATTTGCGGAGTTTTTAAAAAGAAGCGAGAGCGGAGACCTTCGAGGTTTTCAAAACCTCGGAGGTCTCCGCTCTCGCTTCTTTTTAAAAACTCATTTCGACTCATTCAAAGTCCAAAGGTAATCCAGATGCGAAATGTCTGTTTTATCCGTCAGTTTCATCACTGAATACCGGTTGATGAACTCCCGAACCGAGCCCGCATCCCGTTCAAAATCTCCTTTGAACCATTTGAAGATCTCAGAGATCTGTGCTTTTTCAGCAGTGATCTGATTGCGCAACGGGTCGTTTACAAAACTACGCATCGCATCATCTAATTGACTTTCAAGACGTTCAGCGGTGAATGCTTCATTCCGCAGGCGTGGACAAGAGTAGGAAGCGCAATTCACCGCAGCATGTATCCGGGCATCCTTGAAAACCGGGCGCAGGATATTGTGCTCGATGTTGTTCAGATCGTAGGAGTCGCCCTGGATCTTGATAAACTTGATGTCCCACACCGAATTGACAAAAGCAAGACCGCGTTTGATGTCTTTGATACTCGGCGTAGGGTAATTCCGAATGATCAACTGAACGGTATAGGCATTGTAGGCATTGATCCAATAGGCCATTTGTTCTTGCCTGCTCCAGCCTTTGTCGCTGGGATGTGAAGTCTCCAGCAGTCGGAGATAACGGTTGAGTTCGGCGCTGTCCCGAATAAAGCCTTTGTACTGGACGAATCCATCCTTGTCTACGTGTTTTTTTACCAGGCTATCCCAGATCTCGTGTGTGACCGGGCGGGAGTCGGTATTGCGTTTGATCGAGCGACAGTTGGTACAGGTAAACCAGATCAGGCCGGTAGCGAGGATGGCCAGGAATAGGAAGCTTGCTTTTTTCATTTTTTTAGATGGCGGTTGATTTTAAGCGGGAGGCTGTGCTATACTAAATACGAAACATGGTCAGGTCTGGTTTTTAGGAATTCAACATAGATTTGTAAAACTGTCTGATTTTTTCCGGCTCGGCCCCGCGCCGAAACATGGTAAACGCTCCAAGATTGGCCACTTGCACCCGAAACCAACTGTTGCGCTCATACTTTCGGGCAGAAACCAATGCGTTTTTTGGCAGGATACATAAAGGATACTTTTTCAACGCCCTGCGCAGAAAATCATACTCTTCCATCACGACATAGTGCGCATCATATCCACCCAGTTCCTCAAATACTTCGCTACGTATAAAAAAGGTTTTGTCGCCTCCCTGGCACCAAAGCCAACGAAAACGGACGAAAAATGCATTGAATTTCAGGATCCATCTAGGCGAGTCAAACTGATATCTGAAACAGCCCATCACTTGTCCGGATGCGAGGGCTTGCTGAATGTCTTCAGCAAAGGAGGTCGGGGGGATGGTGTCTGCATGGACAAAATAAAGCACCGGACTTTTTGCCCTACTTGCACCTACATTCATCTGTGCGGCCCTATTACATACATCACATTGAAGTACACGCGCACCAGCGTCTGATGCGATTGTTGCGGTTTGGTCACCACTGTTTGCATCTACTATTAAAATTTCTTCGAGGGCCGTTCCACCATGTTTGCGCAAATGATCCACCAGCCGACCAATATTGGCCGCCTCATTTAAGGTTGGAATGATGACAGATATTTTGGACATGATTTAAAAATCCAAAATCATCTTGGTGTGCGGAATGCCATCTTCCAGGTATTCTTCTCCGGTGGATTTGAAGCCAAAACCTTCATAAAACTTTAGCAGGTAAGTTTGTGCACCGATCTTAATAGGTTGTTGCCCAAAGAGTTGACGACACATCTGGATGCTTTTTTTTATCAGTATCTTACCCGCTCCGGTACCGCGTGCCTCGGGAGCACTTACCACCCGACCTATGGAGACATGGTTTTCATAGGAGACCCCTTTGGGTAATAAGCGGGTATAGCAGATCAGTTTTCCGGATGCATCCCGGCCCATCAGGTGCCAGCTTAATAGATCTTTACCATCGCAGTCCTGATATGGACAATTTTGCTCTACCACAAAGACCTCCTGGCGCAATGCCAGGATCTCATAGAGGACATGGGGTGCAAGTTCATCGAAAGGCAGACACAAAAAGCTGAGCATAGCGACCATATTTTAGCACAAAAGTAATTCGAAGAAACAAAAAAAGGGCGGCTCGAATTTCGAGCCGCCCTTTGGACGAACGTTGAACCGTTCAACTTTTATTTGAGTCCCAATTACTTGGTTTTCAATGCACGTGGAATTTCAATAGATGCGATCGGCACAGCAACCGGATTGGTGATTTCAACACCGTCCATCACTGTGATGTCACGTACCCGAAGGGTATCGCCCAACTTCATCTCGGTGATGTCAGCATTCACCTCGTCCACTGCTTTTTCAGGCGTAGTTAGAATGCTGATGGTACGCATCCGTGGGATGAACTTACCGCCTTCTTTTACGCCCGGAGCAGAGCCCGTAAAACGCAAAGGCACGGAAGCCTTAAACTTCAGGCCAGGAACTAGTTCGAGGAAATCAACGTGCAGTACCTCATCCGAAACCGGGTGGAACTGGGTGTCCTTCACGATACACTTGTGTGTAGCACCGTTCAGGCTGATTTCTACGAGACGAAACTTAGGCGTAAAAATGAGTGGGCGAACAGCTGATGACTCCAGTGTAAACTGGATAGACTCGCCGCCACCGCTTTTATACATCACCGCAGGGACGTGACCGTTGCGACGGATTTTGGTTGCCTCTACTTTGCCGGAAGACTCCTTCCGATGGCCCTGCAATTCAATGATTTCCATTGTGTTGTGCGCTATAAATGTGATACTTCTTTCGAAAATGCCCGCAAAGGTAAAAATTGCGCGGTTAATTTCCAAAGGAGTTTAAAAAAAAGTCGGGATAAAATGACTTATTTCATACTCCATACCATCACGCCATCCCTGGCACGCCTGGTTTTTTTTACTTTCCCCTGTATTTCCAGGTCTAAAAGTTTGTTCTGAACAGATCCCTGATCCATTCCGGTATCTTTTGCAAGGCCTTCTACGGTGCGAAAAGCAAATTTGGAACCTTGCAGTATAGCCACCACTTTTTGCTCGTCGCTTAACACCGAAACAACAGATTTGGGCGTGTCGCCGGACCTAAAGGATTCGAATTCTGATCCATCTCCGGCTCCCGGAGCGGGAATGACGGTTATATCCGTTTCAGAAGGGTCTGAATTCTGGGAAACCAAAGCATCGGTAGTCTCGGTAAGATCTTCTTGTTTTTGCTTTACTTCCTTGATCTCCTGAAGTAACTTGTCCCCCAGAGATTGTAAAAATTTGGAAGAAAAAATAGCGGCGATGGTGCAAAACCCAAAAAATACGAAGTAAGAAACTGCGTTGCCTTCCAGACACTCTTTCAATAACTCGCTGGAAACGGTTTTCAAAAAAAGCGGTACCGTAGCGGCGGCTGTCAGTCCCAGCAAGACCGATTTTCGAAAGCCGGCCCCATTGGCCTGTTCCATATAGTAATTGGCTGTGCCGCCTAGTAGTCCGGCGGCAAAAATGATGGATGCAATGATGGCTATACCCATGGCTTGATCTGTTTTGTCTGGCAAATATAGTATGCTTACAACATTTTCACATCCTCTAATTTTACATGCACCGTCCGCTGTTGGGTAGTCCGCGCAGCAATATCGCTGTCTGAACCTTCCAAACGCAGGACTCCGCGAGGACAAACCGTGGCGCAGATGCCACAACCCACGCAACTGGACCGAACCACGTCCTGCCCTTTTTGGGCATAAGCCCGCACATCGATGCCCATTTCACAATGGGTGGAACAATTGCCGCAACTGATACACTGACCGCCATTGGTTGTGATCCGGAATTTAGAGGCCTTTTTTTGCCAAAATCCCAGCCAGGCGGCCATAGGGCAACCAAACCTGCACCACACCCTGCTGCCCATGAGCGGATAGAAACCTACCCCCACCACTCCGCTGAATGCTGAGCCTATAAGAAAGGAATAGGTTTTGTAAAATCCTTCTGAAGCGCTCCCAAGTACCCCCCGGCCCGTCATCACATTGACCCACAATAAAGCCGTCATACCGAGTGCAAAGAGTAGTACAGAATGGATCATCCAGCGTTCTATCTTCCAGGCTTTTAAGGATTTATCAGACAAATGCCGGAATGGATCCCCTGCCGTTTCGGCCAGCCCCCCACAGCCACATACCCAGGAACAATACCACCTTTTACCAAAAAAGTAGGTCAGAATAGGCGTGCCAATAAAAAACATGGCCAGTCCAAATAAGAAAAACCAGGTGCCTGTAGAGGTCTGAGATTGCCAGCTCCAGGTGTCAGGTGTGGCATTGCTATACGACAAGGGCCAGAAATAGGTGAAGTACAGCTCTGGTTGCTGTAAACGAAGGAGCAGGCCCGGTATCAGGAAAGAAAAGCCTAATTGGAAGAACATGACGGAAACCGTACGAACCAATTGATACCGGCTGTGCCGGTATTTGAAAATGAACCGGATACCCATCACCAATACCAGAAGGGTGTAGAAGGAACCGTACACAAACCATTGGTCCGCTGCTTTATGGCGAAATACCTGGCTGAAAGGATCAAATAACTGTATCAGCCCAGCCATGTACTGGGGCGCCCAATACAGGCAGACATAAAATTCTGTCAACACAATACCCAGCAGCCAACCCCAGATCCCCCGGGCCGAAAGGCCGCGCATCCATACCGCCAGGGTATTGGTGTTTTTACTAAAATCGGCCCGCTCATCCCGAAGAAAAAGCCAAAGCCCGGTCACGAGTGCAAAAAAGGCCCACAAAGTCAAAGGCTCCGCTTTCAGTCCGTGGAAACGCAGGCCTTCGTAAAGGATATAAGAAGCTGAAATGGTCAGCAATGCCAGTCCAATTTTTTGGAGGGGCGTGGTGAGCATCGGGTTTGGTGTGGCAAGAGATAGACTTTTCATTTAATCTGGTCAATTTGTTTAATGTGGTCAATGTGATCAATTGGATAAAAAGGCTAATACTGCTGGCAGACCACGCTTTTGCTTAAGGGTTAAATTTTTGCCAGTTTGGCGGTTGTAAACGGCGATCAAATCGGCTTCATGTTGCGTTGAAAATTCCGGGTCAAAATTGGCCAGTCCAAGATTTTGAAGTACGGTTTCTACAGCGATTCCACGCTGGATCCACTTTTCACAAACCTCATGGCGATAACGCACGCCCATCAGGTTGAAACCGAGGACGCTGCCAGAAGCCCGATGATAGGTGATCCGGATGCTTTTGTCGCCCTTGGGATGTTCCCAATAAATGGTAGCCTGATCTTCCGGAAGCTGTGGCCGGATGTCGCCGTACACCTGATATTCTATGTCAAAAAACTTGGCTGAGTTGAACCAGATGCCGGGATTGTACGCCTGGCGATTCACTTTGCCGGTAGGTTCAGATGCGACCAACAGGTTATAGGCAACGGTTTCTCCCATCATTCGCCCGGTGTACCAGACGGCTTCAATGGCCCGTCTTCCGGGGCCTGGTTCGCGGAGTTCAACACAATCACCAATGGCAAATACGTCGGGAAGGTTGGTTTGTAAATAGGCGTCTGCCAAAATGCCACGATTGGTTTCTAACGCTGTGTTTTTCAAAAAACCAATGTTTGGGCTGACTCCAACGGTTAGCCCAACAAACCTACAAGAGATCGTTTCTCCCTTGCTGGTGGTGATGGCGCCGCATTGTTTGCCAGTCGAATCGGGTTGGATCTCTTTCAGCTCTGTTTCCAGTCTAAGGTCAATATGGTTTGCCCTGATATGTCGGGTGACCATAGCGGACTCTTCCGGAGGCAATATATTGTTCCAAAAGGCTTTTTCCCGCACCAAAAAAGTAACCGGTATACTGCGGGAGTGAAACATTTCGGCCATTTCTATCCCGATCAGGCCTCCCCCCACGATCACGGCTCTTCCGGCCTCTTTTTGAGCAGAAAGTCCGGCGGAATGTCGTTCCATCGCTTCCAGATCCTGCAAATGGTACAGCCCGTGTACGCCATCCAGGTCCTGACCGGGCCAGCCAAATTTATTGGACTGAGAGCCTAAGGCGATAACCAGTTTGTCGTAACTAATCGTCTCGCCCGAGCTGCTGATCAGTGTTTTTTTCTGAAAATTAATATTTGTAACCCGGGCCCGAATGCGCTGGATGCGATTTTTTTCCCAGAACCCGGGCTCGTAGGGCATCGTATCGCGCAGCCGCATGTGGCCCATATAGATGTACATGAGTGCGGTGCGACTGAAGAATTCGTCTGATTCATCAGAAACCAGGGTGATATCGTGGTTGCTGAGTTTGCGCAAGTGCCGCGCGCAAGTGACGCCGCTGATTCCGTTGCCGAGGATGACGATGTGCATGATGGGAGTTCTCTTTTATTTTACCAGAGGTACGACTAAAAGTCAATTCCAGATTTTTATCCCTAAAGATAGCTCCAATTAATTCTGGCGAAGAACGGAAGCTTTATAGAAGCCTGGTGAACTGTCTGCCGTAGGACAGTGTTTCAAATCAGATCCCGCAACACGATCACTTTTTTCATGACCTTTCCATCCCGCTTTATGGTAATCTTGACTTTAGTACCGGGCTTTTTTTGGAGCAAGGATTGAAGGTCAGCCAGGGTCTGAAAGCTGGCGGATAGCCATCCGACGCGTAAAATACGGTCGCCGGCATGGATGCCCACTTCGTCCGCCGGAGAGCCCGGTAGCACGTTCAGTACCGAAAAATAGTTCAGGTGGATCCCTGAAGCAATAATGCTCAGGCCACTTCGATCATAGACAAACTCTTTCAAATAGTGTTTGCCTGGTTTGAACCAGACCACCGCACCCTGATAGTCGACCACCAGCTGAAAACGATTCAAAATACCGTTTCCAATCAGTCCGTTGCGGCCATTCAGATAACTGATCTCCTGAAAGGTGTCCACCGCCTGGAAATAGGTGAGGATGTTCTTTTGGTAAAAAACACCCAGGTCAAGCCCATGGGTCCTGCCCACATAGCCTTCCAGATAGCCTCCCAAGCCCATACCGATGTTGGTCGGGATCGCGTTGGCCGAAGGCTGAATGAGCGGGTGGGTATTGGTGAATAGCATGATGGGCATTCCGGCACCGGTGTCCAGTAAGAGTTTGATGGGCGAGGTGGAATCCGGGCGAAGCTGGGCCTGCAGGTTGAGATAGATCTTATTGCGGTACAATTCTGCAGGCAAAGGCTCAAATCCTTGCTCTTTTAAACGTATAGCATCCCTTTCGTAAAGGGTGATTACTTTGCGTTGATAGTTGATCTTGACCAGATACCGGGAAAAAACACGCCCGGCCAGAATGCCATGCACCTCTATTCCTGCGTACTCTTCAAATCGAAAATAGTCTTCTTTTAGAACCAGAATATCCTCGCTGGGGGCAATGATCTCTTTATTTTGGATCTGTAATCGGATATTTCGGGCCAGGTAGGCCACCAACTCTGTTTTGAGATCTGCACCCTTCACCCGAAATTCACGGTCATAGCGCACCTGAAGTAAGTCGCTGATTTCGCGTTTGGACAAAATCGTATGTTCAGCCCCGGTGTCAAAGATGAATTTTAATGGTAAAGGGCCGTTGAAAGAGATGCTTAATATGATGAAATTGTTAATATACTCAAACGGTATCTCGATCTGTTTGACGCCTCCGGGCAATACAAAACCGCTTTGCGCGCGGACAGAAGCATCCGAAAGCCCAAAGATCATTAGCGCGAATACAACAGTGATTGTTTTCATAGCCTGCAAAGGAAGAAGCGAAGTACGCACAGAAGTACCACTTTTCCAAATAAGCCGGGGGCAATAATGGAGCGAACCTTTTGAAAATGAATAATTCCGTCCGACTTATAATTCTGCACACGCTCACCGCCATGGGTTTAACGAGTTTTCTACCTTTGCACGCCAAATCCCCAATCACCATTCACCAACACACCAATCACAAATAAACAAACAAACATGAAAGTAGCAGTAGTAGGCGCCACCGGATTGGTGGGTACTAAAATGTTGCAGATACTCGAAGAGCGCAACTTCCCGGTCACGCAACTTTACCCCGTAGCTTCTGAACGTTCTGTAGGCAAGACCATCAAGTTCCAGGGCAAGCGCTACAAGATCATCAGCATGGATGCGGCCGTTGGGAAAAAGCCCGATTTAGCCATCTTTTCCGCCGGCGGTAGTGTGTCCAAAGAATGGGCGCCACGTTTTGCCGACCGTGGTACGGTGGTGATTGACAATTCATCGGCCTGGCGCATGGATCCTGAAAAAAAACTGATCGTCCCGGAAGTAAATGCCAGTGTACTTACTGCTAAAGATAAGATTATCGCCAACCCCAATTGCTCGACCATTCAGATGGTGGTAGCGCTCAAACCTTTGTACGATAAATACGGCATCAAACGTATTGTAGTCAGCACCTATCAATCGGTGACGGGCACTGGGGTAAAAGCAGTGGCCCAACTCATGAATGAGCGCAAAGGCAAAGGGGGCGAGCGCGCCTATCCATACCAGATCGACCTGAATGTATTGCCCCACATTGATGTTTTTACTGAAAATGGATATACCAAGGAAGAGATGAAAATGGTGCTGGAGACCAAGAAGATCATGGGCAGCGAAAATATCCGTGTGACGGCGACCACGGTACGGGTGCCGGTCATCGGGGGACACTCAGAATCGGTCAATGTGGAATTTGAACGCGATTTTGATCTTGCCGAAGTCCGTAGCCTGCTGGAAAAAGCGCCGGGCGTCGTGGTTTTAGACAATCCGGTAGAATTGCAATATCCAATGCCACTCCTGGCGCATGACAAAGACGAGGTTTTTGTAGGCCGCTTGCGTCGGGATGAATCACAACCCAACACCCTGAATATGTGGATCGTAAGCGATAACCTGCGGAAAGGTGCAGCTACGAATGCCATCCAAATTGCAGAATACCTGCTTTCAGTAGGTATTTTGAAGATAAAAGAGAAAAAAGCGACAACAACAGTCTAATTTTGCCGCCTGAAAGTATATGGTACAGGATTTTACTGACTTGACATAAGAAACAAGCCTCTTTTCCGAGCAGTAACAGACGCTGTACCATCAACCGTAACCCGTGTATCGTGTACCGTAACCCGCAACCCGTGAATCGCGTACCGTGAACCGACAACTGTAGATTTTATGAAGAACAAGCTAGTTATTTGGGGCATTAATGCCGAAAACGAGAAATTATTGATCGCACTCGAACTGGATGCAGCTACCAGCAAGGTGATGCTGCACACATTTCCGGCATCCGTTGCGAATGAAGAATTTGTGCAAAAGATGATGCACGAATGGCGTGATGGCAAAGAGGAAGTAGTTTTTCCGGAAGGCGTTCATTCTGAAGAACGCGAACTAAGTGTCATTGACAGTCTTTTACCTGACCACATCAAAGCGGATCGTCCGGATCTCGTGCAACGCGCGCAGACGGAGTGGCATTTTGCGGTACTTTCCGCCAAGCTACATGCTGCTTATGATCAGGAGTTGGCTGAGTTTAAAGAGAAGGTGGCATCGATGTCCAAATATGACAACAGCATTTTCAATGGTCTAAAGTCATTTTGGGATAAGGTGCAAAACCAGAGCCGCGAGCGCAACCTGTATCGCCAACACGCAGACGAACTACGGGATGGCATCAACGAGCTTTTTGAACACCTGAAAGAGGTGCGTAAACGGGTGAATTCTGAGTTCAATGAGGTCTCTCAAGGGGTTTATGATAACTTTAGCAAAGCCCTAGAAGAAATTGAGGCGCGTATTGCTACTGGTGGTGCAAAATTCAACAGCGTCTTTGATGAGCTTAAAAAAGTGCAGCGTGAATACCACACTGCCAAAATGAGCAATGAGCACCGCAACAAACTTTGGGAACGCCTGGACGTTGCATTCAAAAAAGCAAAAGAGCGGAGATTTGGTCCGGAAGTCAATTCCGGTACGGTCGCCGATAGACATGATAAACGACTGACTGGTCTCGAAGATGCCATCAAACGCCTGGAAGAAAGCCTTTACCGCGACGACGAAGAACTGGTTTTCCAGCGCAAAAAAGTGAATGATTCTGAAGGTCAGCTCGAAGCGCAAATTCGTGGTGCAAAGATCAAAATGATCGAAGAACGTGCCAATGGAAAGCGCGAAAGACTGGCGGAAATGATCAAAACACGGACTGACGTACAGCGTCAGGCGAGTACAGCGCACGAAAAAGAAGCCCGTACCGCTGCAAAAGAGGCCGAACGTCAACAGATTGAAGCTAAAAAAGCAGCCATCAAATCAGAAATAGAAGCCGAAACCCACGCCAAGGCCACCGCAGTCACAGCTACCGAAGCTACACCTGCCGAAAAAGAGGAAAGCATTTTTGAGGCAGCGTCCAATCTTTTGGGCGATGTATTGCTGGATGCTTTGGATACCGCCAAAGCGGTTGCAAGCGTCGCAGTTGAAAAAGCGGAAGAAGCCTTTGAACAGGTGGTGGATCGTGCTGAGGAGGCGCTGGAGTCCTTCAAAACACCTGCTCCTACAGAGCCTTCGGAGGATAAAGCCGAGGCAAGTACCGAACAAACCGCTGCAGAAGGGATCATCATTGATGATGTAGTGCACAAATCCGCATCGGACGA
>JBILHS010000164.1:0-9386 GCA_044350425.1 Saprospiraceae bacterium
GCGCCACACGAGATTTAGCATTGAATGTCATGCTGTAGAGCAGATATCTGCTCCTAAATACGGATTAGATCGAAAAAATACGAAAAGCGTCAGTTCGGATGAACATAGAAGCACCGGGAGTGCATCCGGGGTCTTTTAGGTTCAGGGGTCGGGGTGTCTTTTGTCAGCCGCCTATTGCAAGACTCTGGCAACTGAAATTCAGGCATACACTGGTTTTTTATAAGCTTACGGGTTCACAATTGCCAAGGCATAGCAAAGATAATCAGGGCAGGTAAAAAAACAAGTGTTATGAAATAAAATTAACCTGTATGTCGGATTATGGCGCTTGGTGATGTTTAGAGATTATCCCACCCGAGTGCTGTCATCCCGACCTTAGGAGGGAACTGGCCAGGCTTAAGCCGGAGATTTCCACTTTTCCCGAAGCAGTTTCCTCCTAAGGTCGGGATGACAGCACTCGGGTGGGAAGTCCATTACTCTTTTCGGCCCTCTAACTCCGATTCCTTCTATTTTCGCCCTTCAATCCAATGGTCATGAAACCACAAGTCCTTTCCTGTCTGCTCCTTTGCATTGCCTGCACCCCCGACTCTCGTCTGCATTCCGGCAAGGAGCCTAAAACCACCATCACGCCTACTACCCAATTCGAACGCCTCCCCCCCGAACGCACCGGTATTGATTTCACTCCTACCATTCAGGAAGAATTCCGCTACAATTTCATCGCAGACCCCTATATCTATAATGGTGGCGGAGTGGCGGTGATCGACGTGAACAACGATGGCCTTCAGGACCTTTTTTTTACCGCCCGCCTGCAAGGGTGCCGCCTGTATCTGAACAAAGGCGGGATGAAGTTTGAAGACATCTCAGAAAGAGCCGGTGTTTCAAAATTCGGCGGGCTTAAAACCGGCGTGACCGTAGTGGACATCAATGGCGATGGCTGGCAGGATCTATACGTGTGTCGCACCTGGCTTACGCCTTTGCCGGATCGCCGCAATCTGTTGTTTATCAATACGCCTTCCCCAGATGTAAAAGGCTGGAGTGGCGTATTTTCGGAGCGTGCAGCCGAATACGGGCTGGACGATCTCTCCGCCTCACAACATGCCAATTTTTTCGACTACGATCTCGACGGAGATCTCGACTGTTATATCCTGAACCATCCGGTGGATTTTAAAAACATCAATATCCTGGATTATACGGCCGGTCCGGCGCGGAATCAGCTTCCCAAAGACGAGTTTGAGTCCGACCGGTTTTTAGAGCATAAGGGTGGAAGATTTGTGGATATTACCCAAAAATCAGGCCTGAAAAACCGGGCTTTCGGCCTCTCTACCATCGCCTCCGATTTCAATGACGATGGCTGGCCCGATCTTTTTGTAGGCAACGATTTTGTGATGCCCGATTTTCTTTACCTCAACAACGGCAACGGCACCTTTTCCGATCAGGCAGACACCTACTTCCGGCATACCTCCAACCATACCATGGGCTCGGATTATGCCGACCTGAATCGCGATGGATTCGCAGACCTGGTGAGCCTCGACATGCTGGCTTCGGAAGGTCCGCGCCGCCAACGTCTGATGTCGACCATGACACTGGAGCGCGACCGGCAGATGCAGCAACGAGGATACGGCAGACAAGCCATGCGAAATACGCTCCAGATCTCCGATGGAAACGGAGGCTTCAGTGAAATTGGAAACCTGGCCGGCGTTTCCGCTACCGACTGGAGCTGGGCACCTTTAATGGCTGATTTTGATAACGATGGCTGGCGCGACCTTTTCATGACCAGTGGAGTAAAACGCGACCTCAACGACCTCGATTTTTTCCTCTACACGGCGGATAGTATCAACCAAACCGGCGGCATCAATAAGACGAGATTTCCGAATTTTGAGGATTATGTAGGCCGAATGCCTTCACAGACTTCACACAACTATGTTTTCCAGAATACTGGTTCGCTCCAGCTGACCGATGTTTCGGAAGTCTGGGGCGTCAAGCAACCCGGTTTTTCCAATGGTGCCGCCTATGCCGATCTCGACAACGATGGCGATCTGGATCTGATCACCAACAACCTGGAAAGTCCGCCGGGGGTCTATGAAAATAAGGCCATTGGCTTCAATCCAAACCATTGGCTTCAGATCAAGTGCCAGGGGACGGCGCAAAACCCCTGCGGCGTTGGTGCGAAAGTGCGCGTCTGGGCCGGTGGACAAATGATCTTTTCCCAGGAGATGACCCCTGCGCGCGGGTTTTATTCCAGCGTGGAAGCCATTTTTCAGGTTGGTTTGGGGGCGCTGAAAACCGTGGATAAGGTTGAAATTGACTGGCAGGAACGGCACTTTCAGGTTTTGGCCAACCTTCCGGTGGATCAACGGATCCTGCTCAGGATCGAGGATGCAAAACCCGGACGATGCCCGCGGGAGACGCCCGTTTCTAACTTGTATTTCGAAGAAATCAGTGCCCTTTCCGGCCTGGATTTTGAACATCGGGAAAATGCCTTTGAAGATTTTGACCGCGAAAAGCTCCTGCCCTATCGACTTAGTCGTACGGGCCCGCGCATGTCTACGGGCGACCTGAATGGCGATGGTGCGGCAGATCTTTTTATCGGCGGGGCTACGGGACAGGCCGGGGCCGTTTTTCTGCAAAATTCAGCGGAACGTTTTACAAAAACCACCCAGGCAGACCTTGAAAGCGACAAAGCATATGAAGACACCGCGAGCGCAATTTTTGACGCAGACGGGGATGGCGATTCTGACTTGTATGTGGTGAGCGGAGGAAATGAACAGCCTGTCCATGCAGCACTTTATCAGGACCGGCTCTACCTGAATGATGGAAAAGGAAACTTTACCCGTGCCCCCAATGCCCTGCCAACCGAAACACAGTCAGGCAGTTGTGTGGCTGCTTTTGACTACGATGGAGACGGACAGAAAGATCTGTTCGTAGGAGGCAGCGCAGTACCAGGGCGTTTCCCGGAAGCCGCAGAATCATTCATTTTACACAACCAGGGTGGTGTTTTTAAAAATGTGACCGCCCAGGTCGCTCCGGATTTTCAAAAGCCCGGAATGGTTACGGACCTTCAATGGGGAGATCTGAATGGCGATGGGAAACAGGAATTGGTGGTGGTGGGAGATTGGATGGGGATTCAGGTCTTTACTATTGGGGGTGCAACGTTGAGTCGCAGCCCCAATACTCCCGGCCTGGAAAACACCACCGGCCTTTGGAGATGCCTGACACTCCATGATCTGGACGGCGATGGGGATCTGGACATCGCAGCCGGAAACTGGGGCCTGAACTCTCGCCACCGCGCTTCGGAAGCCGCCCCACTGCGTTTGTTCGCCAACGACCTGGATCGTAATGGAAGTCTTGATCCATTGCTGTGTACGCCCTGGGAAGGCGCCTATTATCCCGTGGTACAACGCGATCTCCTGGCGGCTCAAATTCCTTCGGTGAAAAAGAAATTTCCACGCCACACGCCCTATTCAAAAGCGACCGTTACAGACCTGTTTCCAGAAAAAGACCTGCTGGGAGGCCTTTGTCTGGAAGCTGGCACCCTGGAAACCCAGTGGTTTGAAAATCAAAACGGGAAGTTCGTTCCGCATCAGCTACCGCTCGAAGCCCAACTTGCCCCTGTATTCCGCATACTCGCCGCAGATTTCACCGGCGATGGAAAAATGGATCTGCTCACCATTGGCAACGATTTCGATGCAGACCCTGAAACCTATCGCCTGGACGCTTCCAATGGCTGCCTGCTGGAAGGCGATGGCAAAGGCGGATTTAAGTTTGTGCCCAACCGCATCTCAGGCTTTTGGGCCTCTGAAGCGGCCCGGGACCTCGCCTGGCTTCCATTTTCGACTGGTAAAAATGTACTGATTTTATGCAATAACCATGGCAAGACACGTGCTTTTGGTGCCAAATAGATGTATTGCGGTTTATTAAATGCTTGGAATTGCTTATCTTGGCTCAGTATTTCTGCCGTAAAATAAATCTTGAACGATTTTAACAGTGGACGACTTTCGCAGCCTTTAGGTTTGCTGCTAATCTTAAAGTAGTCCTCCTTCCTTCGGCGCGCTTTATTATTTTAGGACGACGCTATGAGATTATCCCTGGTCCGACTACCGAACCAAGCCCTAAGCTGTGTGCTGTGGCTATTTCTTCTTTTGCCTGCTATTGCCACTGCGCAAGAGCACACGCTCGTGCAGTCCGACTTCTCCCGCACACTCATTACACCCAAATTGTTGCGGGATTCTGCGCACACTCTGACCTTTGAACGGGTGCGGGAAGCTGCGATTGACTCCCAGTTTGTTATTGCAAAAAGTCCGTATCTTACTTTTGGTGCAGACGCCAGTGCATGGTGGCTTTACTTTTCTGTGAAAAATGAGCTGCCGAAACCCAAAACCCTGATCCTGTGGCTGAATCGAAAGAATTTCGATGAATTTTCCTTATTGCAACAACGGCCTGACAGCAGTTTTGTAACCTTCCCCGAAGTTGGTGCAAAGATCTACGGCGACGACCGTTTTGACCTGATGAGCGGCTACTATGTCGCGGTGACCCTGATGCCGGGCGAGAACAGGTTCTGGGCGAAAGCCGCCAATGAGGTAGGTTCGATGTACCTGGGCCTGAGCCTTCACTCGCCAGACCAATTCGCTTTAAAAAGTCGGCATAATGTGCTGCTTTTTGGCCTTTTTCTGGGCACTATGCTCGTTTCCATCCTGTTCTCGCTACAACTGTATTACATGTACCGCGACCCGATGTACCTGTTCTATCTGGCTTATGTCTTGGTGGTGCTCTTGCGGGAAGCGTACAACTACTCTGCAGTAGTAAATATCTTCCCGGTCATGCAGCGCCATGGCATTTCCTTCCTGATGGTGGCCACTTACGGACTTTTTTACCGTTACTTTATACGCTTGTGGGAGTTGGATAAATGGCTGGACCGCGTGACCAAGTGGTACCTGGGCGCCATGTTTGTACTCACGGGCGTTTTTGGTGTGCTGGTCAAATACGAACACGGTCCGCTGATGCAGGTGATCTTCACGGCTGCCATGCTTTCTATTCTGGTCATCACCCTGGTTTCGGTCATCGTGATCATACAGAATTTCAGGACCAGTATCCGGGCGCGGATCGTGGTTTTTGCCTTTTTGCCACTTGCCGCAGCCTTTTTCCTCAACCTGTTGCGGAATATCAATGTCCTGCCCAATTATCCCTTTATCCAGTATGCGGTCATGTGGGGCTTCATCATAGAGGCGATGATCTTCGCCGTGGCCTTTATCCGTTGGCACGGATTTGTGGACAGCGACCGGACGGTGTTGCAGCTCAAACTTTCGATGGAGCAACAGGAAAATCTCCTGGCCGTGCAAGCCGCCGAGCAGAAAGTAAAAGACCGGATCGCGAGAGATCTGCACGATGATATTGCCGCATCCATGTCCGGTATCCGGATCCTGAGTAAGGTGGCGCACCAGCAATTTGCCCATAAAGTACCCGAGGCCGCACCCTTGCTCGAACAGATCAGTAAGAGCGCCCAAAGTACGCTGGAGAGCATCAGCGACCTGATCTGGGCCGTCAAGCCCCATCCGGATTACCTGAATGACATGGCCGACCGTATGCGCGAGCACGCACAGAAATTCCTGGATGCCAAGGACATTGATTATCAACTGAATATTCCGCGCAATCTGCCAGTCATGGAAATGGACATCGAGGCCCGACGCAATGCCTTCCTCATTTTCAAAGAGGCCATCAACAATGCCATGAAGCACAGTGAGTGCACCCGAATGGACATCAGTCTCTTAGCTGATTCGGAAAAAATGACGCTTTTGGTGGCGGATAACGGGATTGGTTTCAACGTCGCTGAAAAGATAGACTCCGGGGTAGGCCTTGGAAGTATGACTAAACGCGCGCATGATATTGGCGGCTCCATTAAGATCACTTCTGAGGTGGGGAAGGGTACTAAGGTGGCTTTTGAATTGCCGGTTATCAAGAAATGATGAGGCTGGGTGGTAGGGAGTGCGAATTGGAGTCGCACCCCGAATTGGCCAAAAAATAAAATAGCCTCCATGAAACAGTTATTTTTCGCTTTACTGGTAGTGGCCTATTTTTTATTGCCTTCCTGCCAACACCCTGATATTATTACGCCAACCGAACCTGATCCAATTGACACCTCTCACATGATATCCTGTGAAGATACTATTGAAATTAATCTTCCTGGATCAATGGAACACGGCTTTTTTAAAGCAGTCAAAACTTGTTGGGATTGGAAGGCTTCAGGGTATGCCCAATGGCCAGGCCCACCTTCCAATCACTTGAATGTATCGGGAAACACTTATTTCCCATATATTTTGACAAATGGTGATACCGTATTGCTTTTTGCAGAAGCACTTTATTTTATTGTTCCAAAAAAGCTAGGTACATTTCCACTTGTCTCGCCTCCAGGGCTTCATTCCGACAAAGCGACCTTTGGTTTCTCTTATATTAACGTTGACGTTTCTATAGCAGATTGGCTGGTAGATACTTCATTCCTTGACAATGAGATAAAGATCACTGAACTGAATTTAGCCAATAAAAGGGTCAAAGGAATATTCAATGTACATCTAAAGATTGATACCACAATGACTGGTTTCGAGCATTATCCTTCAAAACTATTTTTTCACGAAGGGGAGTTTGATTTGGAAATTGTTGAATAGGTTCATTTAGAGCCTTCTCCTGTCTCGAGTATCTGTCGAAACCCGTCCGCATCAAGCGCTTAACCCGGGCGTATGCTTACTTTCGGGCAAAATCTTACCCAAAGCGCACTTGATGCGGACGGGTTCCGACAGAATGACAAGGCTTGGGATTAGTGTTTGGCAAAACACAGAATTAATTGTAGTGGCCAAAAAAATGTGGTCAACGTGAGTTCCCCACATTGACCACATTTAAATAATTGACCACATTTAATTAGGCGTCCTTCTTTTCCTCGCTTCCAGACACATAGTCTTTCGCTTTTTGCCAGAAGTCCTTGCCTTCTTCGGCCAATTCGCTGGCTTCTTCCTTGATCTCGCCCACCATAGCTTTGGCTTTTTCGCTGATGTAGTCCAGAGCATCACCTCCGTGCGCGGCAATTTTTTCCTTGGCGGCCTGGGCCTCAGCCAGTTTTTCAGCTGCTTCAAGCTTGGCTACTTCTGCCATAGCTTCTGCTTTTACGCTGAGTTCGTTGAATTTTTCTGTGGCGGTTTCTTTTAATTCGCCAATTTTTTCAGCGGCTAAAGCGGCTGCCTGTTCAGCGGCATCGCCTGCTTTGTCCATAGTTTCCTTAGCGGTGTCGGCTGCTTTTTTCCAAAAATCTTCCATGGTGTGTAGTTATGAAGTGATGGGTTAAAGAATTGAAAAGGAATGTTCTGAGTCCTATTCTGGAGACGAAAAAATTACAAAAAGTTACATTCAAGCTTTTTCTTCCCAAACCTGCGCCAGATGCACGATGGTCTCCGCCGCTTTATCCATATCCTGCACAGAGACCCATTCCTGTTTGGAGTGGAAGGCATGTTCTCCGGCAAAAAGGTTCGGGCAAGGCAAACCCATAAACGACAAGCGTGAACCATCCGTGCCCCCGCGAATGCTGCTTTGAATCGGGCTTGGGAAACCGGCGCGTTTAAGGGCTTCCAGGGCATTGGCCACTACTTGCGGGTGCCTGCGAAGCACCTTGCCCATGTTCCGGTACTGCTCGCTGATCTTGACTTCTGCGCGGCTGTTTGGAAACTGCTGTAGCACGCTGTCTACGATGCGCTGCAAGGTTTTGGCATGACGTTTAAGTCCTGCCTCCGTAAAGTCGCGGAGGATGAGTTTAATGGTCGCCTTTTCAATATTCCCTTCGAGGTGAACGGGGTGGATAAATCCTTGCATGCCATCTGTATGTTCCGGGCTGAGTTTGTCGGGAAACTTAGCAACGATACGTGCGGCCATTTTCAGCGCGTTTTCCATTTTGTCTTTGGCAAATCCCGGGTGTGCGGAGATCCCGTGAATGGTCACCACCGCACCATCCGCGCTAAAGGTTTCGTTTTCAATGCTTCCGGCTGTTTCACCGTCGATGGTGTAGCCGAATTTTGCACCGAGCTTTTTCATGTCCACCTTATCTACCCCACGACCAATTTCTTCGTCGGGAGTGAAGAGAATACGGATCTTGCCGTGTTTTAATTGCTTGTTGTTCAACAGGATATGCGCCGCGCTCATGATTGCCGCCAATCCCGCTTTATTATCAGCACCTAATAAGGTAGTGCCGCTGGCGGTAATGATATCATTCCCCATCTGCGCTTTCAGATCAGGGTGCTCATTCATGCGGATCACTACAGACTTGTCATCGGGAAGCACCAGGTCCTGGCCTTTATAATTGACATGAATGATGGGCTTTACGCCTTCGCCGGAGCAGTCGGGCGAGGTATCCATGTGCGAACAAAAGCAGATGACCGGCACTTTTTTATCTGTATTGGCCGGGATAGTGGCGTACACGTAACCAAACTCATCCAGGTGTGCATCGGTAATGCCCATCGCTGTTAACTCTTGCACGAGTACGTGTCCGAGGTTCTTTTGTTTTTCTGTGCTGGGCTGGCTTGGGCTGTCCGGGTCGCTTTGTGTATCTATGGTAACGTAGTGTAGAAAGCGCTCTTTTGCGGTGTGAATCATTGAGTGAGTGAGTGAATGAGTGAGGATGGGTTGGTATGGGTTGATTCGGGCTTTTAGGCAAATTTTTAGGATCTGGTTCAATGAGTGAATGAGTGGGTGAGCGAATGAGTGAGGATTGGTTGTTATGAATTGGTTCGTGCTTTTGAGCAAATTTTTAGGATCTCGAGGGCTTCCTTTTGCAAATTTTTAAGCTGGGGGCTTTTGTCGATATTTAGGTCTTCTATCATTTCCAGCCAAAATAAGCACTCGTCTGCTTCCTCTACTACAATGCTCATTTTAGCATGAAATTCTGCCTGTGAACGTGCTCTGCAGGAAGCCCTATAGTTGGCTGCTATTGAAGTTACAGCTTTGGTGATCGGATACTCAATGACTCTCATGGCTTTATGCGGTGCTAATCCACATAGAAAATGGATGACATCAACCGCCAATTTCTTGGTCCGTTGCCTCATTTTTTCATTAAACTCTTCTTTCGTCAATTGCATCAGGTTCAAAATTAGGGTAACATTGTATCCTTACTCTTTCACTCACTCATTCATTAAAGAAAGCCCTAGATATCCGTTAAATAGGGTAAAAGCACGGATCTAGCCCTAACAACCCATCCTCACTCATTCACTCACTCATTCACTCACTCACTCATTCACTCACTCATTCACTCACTCTCTCAATTGCCAACGGCCGAATTATTCAGATCTCCCACCTTGATGGCTTTAAAATCTGCGCCGGAGTAATTGCTTTGCAGGTTGTTCACTGGTATGTTGTCCGGT
>JBILHS010000132.1:0-13924 GCA_044350425.1 Saprospiraceae bacterium
TCACTCACTCATTCACTCACTCTCTCAATTGCCAACGGCCGAATTATTCAGATCTCCCACCTTGATGGCTTTAAAATCTGCGCCGGAGTAATTGCTTTGCAGGTTGTTCACTGGTATGTTGTCCGGTGGAAACCCGCCTTGAAAGGGGTTATTTGCATTGGCAAAAGTGGTGTAAGCCGGAAGAAAACGCCAGGAGGTATTTGTCGGGAAGCCCGATATGATGCCCAGAATGATTTTGCGGGCTTCCACAATATCGAAGGTGGTAATCGAATTGCTTTGGTTTGCATCGGCTGCCAGAATTTTCCAGGGAGAATCCAGGGGCTCAATCCCCAGAATATGCTTGGAGATCAAAACCAGATCATAGGTCGTCACACCATTCAATGCGTTGGAATTGTGAACGGGTTTGATGGAGTAATTACCCCCGGCTGGCATTTTGGTAAAAGTAAAAGTCCCCAGAGAATCTGTATAAACCGCTGCAGAAGCGGTACCGCCTATTTCAACTCGGATTCCTTCCAGGGGTATTCCCCAATGGGTTTTAATGTTTCCGCTGATGTTATAACCTTGGACCGCCGGGCGGAGGTAGCCGTTTTGTATGACCGCCCCCGTATTGGTCGGATCCAGCCATTCTTTCACCCGGGTTTCCGGGGAACTCCCCTGGTTCCAGGTCAGATTGAAACGCCCAAAGTAGGCGCCAGTCACTTTACACTCATTGCCCATTGCGGTGCTTCCGCCGTGCAATTGGCCCACAATACGCTTATTCACATCCAAAAGTGGACTGCCGGAGGAACCGGGTTGAAAAACGCCGAAATCTGTGATACTTTTCCAATGGGAGTTTGCAGGACTAGTACCAAAAATACCACCCCAGGCGAGTGCACTCGGGTGAATAATAGAAGCCTGTGTATCCAGAGATATTTTTTTGATATCCCCAAAAGGATGGTGGATATACACGGAATTGGCCGACACGCTGACCAGGTTATTGTCGCGATTCCAGCCGTTAAAATACACCTCGTAATTGAGCGGAATGGGATTGATTTTCAATAGCATAAAATCTGTTTCTGAACGATAGGAGATCCGTTCACTTCCCAGTACCGACCGGGGCACTGGTTCTACTGCCGGGTTGGCGCAGGCGGTCGATTCATAGTCAAAATCAAAACGCCAAAGTCCGAAGTCAGGATTATTCCCAATCAGCTGGCAGTGATGCGCCGTCAGAAAATAGGGTTCAAAGGTATTGGACGTATTGGCGATCAGTGAACCGCTGCACCAGCCTTCTCCATTGGAAAACACCATCAGAATACGCGCGATGGCCTTTTTTTCTGTCTGCCAGTTAGCACCTGTTGCACAGTTGATGTTGATATGACAAGGAAGCGATTCTCCAAAGTCCTCTGCCCCATTCAGCGCATTCGCATCATAAGCAACGTCTACCCGTTTTGTACTGACCTTAGATTGCCCCTGTACGGCGGCAGGCTCGTAGAGTTCGAGATAGCTCGTTTCACCTTTCAGTACACCGATCAAAAATTTCCCAGACGGCAAACAGCTCTGTGCGGTATAAGCTCCCAGTACTTGTTGGCTGGAGCTGTAGGCAAAGAATCTGGCGCCCGGAGGCAATTGGAATGCGTCAAAAATAAGGGTCAATCCTTTGGCGCCCGGAGCATGCAGGGCACACAACCAAACGCGATCCCCATTGGGCAGGATTTGCCAAACGCCGGCATTTTCCAGCGAAATATCCGAATAAACCGGAGCCGCAAATCGGTTTTGTCCGGGAGTTTTGCTGTCCTCGTCCAGCGCCTTTGCCACATCCAATACTGGGAGCGTGAAAGCCGTTGGCATTTTTCCGGCCAAAAAGGGTTGATTTCCAGATTGAAAACTGGGCGGCAAACCACCTTCACTTATCTGAGCATGGGCGGAAAAAGCCGCAAAAAGGAATAGCAGTATAAGTCGGTTTTGCATGAATATCGGGACGTTTAATTAAAAATGATCGGATAGAAGGATTACGTGCTAAAAACAGGCCAAATGTAACGATGAATGGGGAAATTATCAGATTTTATCAGCACAAATTCCGTGAGCAGCGCTTACGTCGACATTCGGTGTTCGATATTAAAAACAAGAGTCACCCCTAAACCTCAGGAGCGACTCTTGTTTGTGCAGTATGGCAATTACTTATGCCCTTTTCTTAAAAAGGATTCTGAATGTCCGGATTGTTGATAAAATCAGTGTCTGTCAGAGTATGCAGAAATTTGACAATGGCTTTTTTCTGATAGGCATTTAGCCCCGTATAGGTACCATCTCCATTGGGGAAACCAATATTATTTAAAAAAGCACCTTCATTTATGACGCCAAAGCCGTTGTCGTTGTATTGGTCGACGACCTGCTCGAGGGTTTGAAAACGACCATCATGCATATAAGGCGCGGTCAAGGCGATATTCTGCAAGGTAGGCGCACGGAATTTTCCCTTATCAAACGGATTGCCTGTTGTCTCAAACAACCCAAGATCCACAAATTCATCCAGAGAGCCCACGCTGTCCAGTCCGTTGTTGAAAAACTTCCCGCCTGTGAGCGTCACCCCACCGTGGCAGTGAAAACACTGGGCATCGGGAAGGTTGTATTGAGCGCCCTCATCGAAGAACATTAGTTTTCCATCGAGCTCTTCTTCATCCAGGATATCGAGGTTACCTGCCTTAAATTGGTCAAACTTTGATTTACCACTGCTAACCAGAATGCGCTCAAACTGCGCAATGGCTTTGGCTGCCAACTCTTTCGTGATCTCTGCACGGCTATTGATGCCAAATGCCTTCCGGAAAAGTACCGGATAAGTGGGGTGCGTTTTTAATTTCGCTACCACATTTTGCCAGGTGTTGTGCATTTCGATGGGGTCCTCGACTGGCCGAAGGGCCTGATCTTCCAGGGTCTTCGACCGTCCATCCCAGAAAAAACCATCGGTCACGTACCCCAAATTAAGGATAGCCATCGAGCTGCGACGCCCTGCGATCTGGTCAATTCCGGTAGATACCGCTTTGTTGTCCGTAAAACTACCAGAGGGTAAATGGCAGGTAGAACAAGACATGGTGCTGTCTGCGGAGAGGATAGGGTCGTAAAAAAGGCGCCGACCCAGTTGCACGCCATCCACGGTCATAGGATTGTTGACTGGAATGGGTATTTCCGGAAAATCTGCCGGTTTTAGGATGGTGTAGGTCTGCGGAGCATAAGCGATGCCTTCCAGATCGCCTGCCGGCGTGGGCGCAGGCTCTTCAGGGTTGCAGGCCACCACCAGGGTGAAGGCTACCAGCAGTATGGCGGCCACCCAAAGCATATTTTTGCTAAATACTTGTTTCATAATCAATGGTTATTGTGCTACGGTAGTGGCACGACCGAAGTTTGCCATAAGTACTTGTGCCACCGTTACGTCGCTGGCGCTGTTGGAGGTGGCTGGGTGTGCCACAATGTCGTACAAGGCCCCGTCCGCCAGGGTGAGGAATTTTTTCATATCAAAACTGATCCTTGCGCCGGTTTCTCCTGCATGTACATGGATCGTTTGAGCAAATTCAAAGGTCTTATACACCGGATCGGAACCACAGTGATAGGCCAGGGATAAGTTCTTAGTGCCATCGTTTTCAGGATCAGCCTTGCCATCCAGTGTGGAAAAAATATAACTGTTCCAGCCAGACCAGTAGTCGTTTTCGATGGCTAACGGATGACCAGCCGGGAAATTTGAAGGCCGCTTTGCATTCAGGGAAGGTTTTACGCCGTAACCAAGTCTGATACCCGTGTATTCGCCTTCCGGTACATTTTTAAACGTAATAGTTGGGGTGGCAAATACCGCATCGGTTGGGGTGAAATCCAGGTATTCGATCTCGGAAATGACGATCTCATCGGTGCCGTTCAACAAGGTGATGTCTGAAAGGTACAATCGGCAGGCTTCTACAAACAAGGGCGTAGTGCCAAACAGGTAGTCCTTATTTTTTTCCAGTTGCGCCCCGTCAAAAGTGGCATTGAAGGTGATGTCAAAATCTACCCCGGTGTTTTCGTCGTGGTCGTGGCAGGAGGACAAAAATGCGAAGGAAAAAATGGTGAGTAGGAATGCGATATTTTTCATGATGCAGTGATTGGTGTATTAGTGATTGGTGTAGTGGTGATCTTAATTTCCATGGTCATAATGTGCGTCGGCTCATAATAAGGGTACCGACAGACTTCCCTACTGTGAAACGCTAAAAGTACCTGTCAGGTTTGCACTGATCGTGTTTTTCCATGCGGAAATGTCGTGTACAGACCAATTTACGCCTTCAAACATCTTTTTATAATCCACGGTCAGGACCAATGGAAAGTCGTAGCCTGTTGGGTGTACAAATAAACCGCTAGCGCTCAGACGGAGCAGGCCCAGATCCGATTGTAAAAATCGCAGGGTATCGGGCTGGGTGCTTGCCATGGAATCCCGCACCACTACTGCCTGGAGAAATACAAATCCATCGGATGAACTGCGCCAAAGACTATCTGGCTGTGTGAAAAGCGGGTGATTGATGGGGGCCTTGGACGGGATCACTTTTTGCGCTGCTTCGGTCAGCCCAAATTGAAAGTCAACCGCTTCAAAATTGCCGTCCTGCTGAAAGGTACCCACAGGATAAACCACCGGAGAGCGGCGAACCAGTTGAAAATCATTGGTAAACAGCTGACCGGAAGTATCACTACCCAGGAAGGTATTGAGTGTGATCGTGTCGCTCACCGAAAAAGCCTGTCCATTTTGGAACACCTGAAAATCACATAGATAGAAAGCTACACTTTTGATTCTGAATAAGTGCCCATTTGCGTCCGGGTAAAGTGTGTTGTTGAGAAAAAGCAGGGTATCATAGACCTGATTCACAGACAGCACCAGCTTTGGGTATTCACAACAGCAATCCTCGTCTGCACCCGCATCAAAATTGGTGGCGGCAATGTCCAGGCAGCCTTCTTTCGGCTCGAAACAGGCCGAAAAACAAAGGGCGAACAGTAAGGTTCCGATAGAAAGTAGAAGACGGCTCATGTGTTTATTGTGGGCATTTAGGCGCTGTCAAAATTTTTAAGGCTCAAACCTACGTCTTAGTACCACCACATGGGTCAAAGCCAGATCAGATCTGCGTCATGTTCGGGGGTTATCCTGGTCAGTAGGCGATCGGCATCCTTGCCGGTGTTTTATTTTTCAACGTGGGTGCATTGTGCGAAAGAAAATGTGCTCCTAATCCTTCAACTTTGCACCTAAAACCGCTATGTTTAAACCCAGAAAGACTCCTCAAAATGTTTATTCTTCAAACAAAATTATGGATCAAAAGGAATTGATTTTTGAACAAGCTGCAAAAATGCTCGCAGCACTTGATTTCAAAGTAGTAAAAATGGACGATACCCGGCCCTGGGGCGGATTTTTTGTGCTGGATGAAACCCAGGCAGCCCAATTTGCCGCACACTATTTTCCAGATGAAAATATAGATGCGCTCAAAATCACCCAAAAACTGAGTCCCAAGATCCTGCTCGTGGCCCCGCATGCCCGTTTAAGCTGGCAGTACCACCACCGCCGTGCCGAGATCTGGAAATGTATCAGCAGCTCCGTGGGCGTAGTTACCAGCGATACCGATGAGGAAAAACAACAACATACCCTGTATGAAGGGGATATCATCCAACTCAAACAAGGAGAACGTCACCGGCTTATTGGACTTTCCGATTGGGGTATGGTTGCCGAGATCTGGCAACATACGGATGCAGAAAATCCCAGCAATGAAGACGATATCATTCGGGTTCAGGATGATTTTGGGAGATAAAATTAGTAATAAGTTGAAAGTTTCAAGTTGAAAGTTAAAAGTGGGTGCCCGAGCTTGAAACTCATAACTTTTAACTTGAAACTTTTAACTTGAAACTTTTAACTTGAAACTTTTAACTTGAAACTTCCCCTCATTTCCCTTCTAACTCCTTCACTACCTGCTTGATGTACTGTTTTACCTGAGAAGAAAACTCCTTTTCCACGATCCAGCCTGCATAATGGCGTTCGCGGGCAAGGACGGTCTTCACAGATTCACCTGCGAATTTGCCAAAGTTGAACACCACGGTACCGTCTGGCTGCACCCGGAGTTTTTGCGTGGCATCTACAAAGTGGAGGTCATTGGTAAATTCATGGATCGCCTGCATGTCATTTTTGATGGGTGCCGGCACGCTGTTACCGTCTTCATCGAGCAGGTCTTTGCCTTCGTAAGCGCGGATCTGGCCTTTAAAAACAGCCACGGTGGCCCGCACATCTGCCAGGGCATCATGGGCGTCTTCCAGCTCCTTTTGGCAATAAAGGCGATATGCTGCCTTCAGGGTGCGCGGTTCCATTTTATAAAAAATACGTTGCGAATCGATCAAACGACGCTTAGAAATATCAAATTCCAGGCCCACACGGGAAAATTCTTCCATCAGCATGGGCACATCAAAGCGGTTGGAGTTGTAACCGCCGAGGTCGGCATTTCCGATAAAATCCCAGATCTTTTGGGCCACCTGGGCAAAGGTTGGTTTATTGGCCAGGTCCTTAGGTGTGATCCCGTGGATCGCCATGGATTCTTCGGAGATTGGAATACCCGGATCGATCAGCATCGAAAGCTCTTCGGCTTCCTGGCCGTCTTTGCGGAGTTTTACCAGCGCGATCTGTACGATTCGGTCACGAATGACGTTTAGACCAGTCGTTTCCACATCAAAGAAAACGAGGTCCCGGTCGAGGTTGATTTTAAAATCTTGCATAATTGTAGGGCGAAGGTACGGAGCGTTTGTGGAGCAAGCATTTGATATAAAAACTTTTCAATTTTCAACTTACTTTTGCATCAAATGAAATCTTATGCTAATCGAAATCTCTGACAACGTCATAATGCAATCCGGCTTAAGCAAAAGTGAAATTCTGCTCGAAGTGGCACTTTCACTTTACCAGCGTGGCGTAATTTCATTGGGACTTGCTGCTCAGATGGCTGGCTTGCACCGGCATGCCTTCCAACTAGAGATGAGTAAGCGAAACATCCCAGTAAACCTTAGCTGGGAAGACGTAAAAAAAGATGTTGCTGATATTCAGGCTGTTAAATCCACAGCTAAATGATTGTAGTAGGCGACACGTCTTGCATATCGGGTCTATTCTTGATTGGCCAAATAAACCTCCTCGGACTTCTTTATGGAAAAATCATAGTTCCTATTTCTGTTTGGGAAGAATTTTTAGACTTGGAGAAGTTTGGATTTAACCCAAAAATCATACGGGAAGTCGTTGATTTGCAAGTCTTAACTCCTCAAAACCAAGCTTTGGTTGAGATTTTAAAAGAACAATTGGACGCTGGCGAAAGCGAGGCTATAGTACTTGCTAAAGAGATTAATGCTGATTTACTATTGCTTGATGAACGATTAGGAACCACCGTAGCACGAAAAATGGGGCTAAAAACAACAGGGATACTTGGTATACTTATAGAAGCAAAAAACCAAAACCATATCTCTGCAATCAAACCATTCTTAGTTGATTTACGAATCAAAGCTGGGTTTTGGTTGAGTGAAAAACTGGAACAGCAATTACTTACATCTGTTGGGGAAGTTTAGATTTACCATTGAATTGGTACGTTAAGTTATTTAAAGCCCCCTTGTATACTCCAGTTTTAAGTTCCATTTTTGCCGGCCAAAACACTTATTTCACTCAATCCTAAGATTTACCATTGCAACCGCTGCCCTATACTCATCGCGACATCTCCTGGCTCTCCTTCAACTATCGGGTGCTCCAGGAAGCCAAAGACCCCGCAGTACCGCTGCTGGAACGGCTTAAATTTCTGGCCATCTACTCTTCCAACCTGGATGAGTTCTTCCGAATCCGGGTGGCGGGCATCCGAAAACTCAAAAAAGTAGGCAAAAAAACCCGAGCCCAACTTCATTTCGATCCCAGCGAGTTGCTCAAGGAGATCCACCTGATCGTCAACCGGCAACAAGCCGAATTCTCCGAAATATTTGAAAATCACATCGTTCCCGAGCTCCGCAAGCACCATGTACATATTCTTCGGAGGCTTGACCTGAACGCGGAACAGCGGCAGTTTGCGGAGGACTATTTCCAGGGCAATCTATTGCCTTTCGTTATGCCGGTACTGCTGGTCAAACGCCGCATCAATCCTTTTTTGGCCAATGCCCACCTGTATCTGGCCGTGCATTTGCGACAAAAAAAGAAGCCGCTCTTTGACAGCGAATATGCCCTGGTGAAGATCCCTTCCGACCAGGTACCCCGTTTCGTTTCACTTCCGACCAAAGGCGATCGCCATGATGTGATCCTGCTGGACGACATTGTGCGGCATTCGATCTCGCGGCTTTTCCCTGGCTATGATATTCAGGATACCTATTCCATCAAGCTCTCCCGGGATGCAGAACTGGACATTGAGGATGAATTTAGCGGCGACTTGGTCCAAAAGATAAAAATGAGTCTGCAAAAACGACAAGTGGGTCCTGCCAGTCGCTTTGTCTACGACCGGGAGATGCCCGAGCACCAACTTACGTACCTGCAGGACACCTTTGATCTTCGGAAAAACGACATGCTGCCTGAAGGGCGCTACCACAATAATTTTGACTTTTTCCGCTTTCCGGATTTCGGCCTCAAACACCTGAAAAACAAGCCCCTGCCGCCGCTGCCCCACCTTGTTCTGACGGATGCACCGGATATGTTCACAGCCATCGGTGTGGCCGACCAACTGATCCATGTGCCCTATCAATCCTTCGAGCCGGTCATTCAGTTCTTTGAAAAAGCCGCACTCGATCCTGCGGTCACCCACATCAAGGTCATCCAATACCGGGTAGCCAAAAACAGCCGCATTCTGGAAGCCCTCATGGAAGCGGTACAACGGGGAAAGCAGGTCTCCGCCTTTGTGGAGATCAAGGCTCGTTTTGACGAGGCCACCAATCTGGAATGGGGCGAACGGCTGGAAAAGGCGGGCGTCCGGGTACACTACTCCCTGCCGGGCCTGAAAGTCCACTCCAAACTCGCGCTGGTGCGCCGCGTGGAAGACGGTCACCCAAAACTATATGCATATCTGGGCACGGGCAACTTTCACGAAGAGACCGCCAAGGTCTACTCTGATTTTGGCATCTTTACCGCCGACCCGCGTTTGACCAACGAAGTAAGCAATGTATTGGCGCATCTGGAAAATATGACGCCTTCCCAGCCTTTTCAGCACCTGATGGTTGGGAAATTCAACCTCCGCGAAAAATTGTACCAACTGATCGCGAATGAAGTGGAGGCTGCCCAAAATGGCCAAAAAGCCGAGATGATCCTCAAGATCAACAGCTTGGAGGATAAGGAGATTATTGCCAAACTCTATGACGCTTCCAAGGCCGGAGTAAAAATACGCCTCATCATCCGGGGCATTTGTTGCCTGGTACCTGGACTTAAAGGACTGAGTGAAAACATTGAGATCATCAGCATTGTGGATCGCTTCCTGGAGCATGCCCGGGTATTTGTGTTTCACAACGGGGGCGATGAGCTGACCTTTCTCAGCAGCGCCGACTGGATGGAGCGCAACCTCTCTTTTCGCATTGAGACCATCTTTCCCGTCTACGATCCAATCCTTCAAAAGGAAATCCGCGACCTGCTCAACATACAACTCAACGACAACGTAAAAGCACGGATCATTGATCCGCGCAACCTGAATGAATACCGACGCAACAGCAGCGATATTCCGGTAAGGACCCAACTGGAAACCTATTTTTATCTCAAACGCAAATTGGAGGACGGGAAAGTAGAAGATACGGAAAGTACCGCCGAGGAGCTTTGATCTTTGCACCGTCCTGGTCGCGATTCCCAACGGCTTGCGACTTAATTTTTAAAACTTTGCTTCTTTCGGAGACCTTTACCACCTCAAAAACACATGAAAAAAGCCCAAAACATCTCAATTTTGGGCTTTTTTCAAAAAAGTAAAATTTTTTTCTAAAAATATTTGACTATCCGAAAACTGTGGGCTTATCTTTGCCGCCGCAAAACACAGAACAACGGTTCTGAACATTAAATACCATTTGCGGAAATAGCTCAGCTGGTAGAGCGCGACCTTGCCAAGGTCGAGGTCGCGAGTTCGAATCTCGTTTTCCGCTCAAAGCCTTTTCGATTTATCGGAAAGGCTTTTTTGTTTCTGGTTTTCTTAAATTTCTAGGATTTAGAAAATTAGTAACTATTTTTGTTGTTTCGAAAGCCCGGGTGGTGAAATGGTAGACACGAGGGACTTAGTTCTATAATTTGAGTGCGCATTCAGAAATGTTTGACGTAAAGCCGCTTAAATTCGGGGAAACCTCTCACAAGTGGCAATCCCGAGCCAAGTCCCGATGAATTTCGGGAAAGGTGTAGAGACTTAACAGGCGGTGCCTAAGCCATGCAAATTGCGTGGTATGGTAAAGAGAAAGTCCAGACCACAAATCCCTCCAAGTGAATGGCGGGAGCGACGAAAGTCGTAGTTGGTAAGAAAATCCCTTGACCTTTATCGGTCGTGCAGGTTCGAGTCCCGTCCCGGGCACCAAAAAGCCCCCAGATGTCATGTCTGGGGGCTTTCTTATTACATCAGGTATAATATTGAACACCGAATTTCGAACACCGAACTCCGAAATGGGCTCCGGGCTTGAAGTACCGTCGTTAACCACCCAACATGGAGCAGCGCCTACTTCGGAGCTCGATATTCAGTGTTCGATATTCGATATTTAAATTCTCACAACTCTCCCCAATTCACGAACCCCTTCCGCTAAAATTTCCACAGCATACACACCTGAACCCAGCGTACTCAGGTCGAGCGGGACGATACTGGATCCCGCGACAGCCTGAGCGGTCTGCACCATCCGTCCGGTCGCATCCCAGACGCGGATCGTGCCGCCGGTTTTTAAGGGCTCACGCAGGCGCAAAAGCACCTGGCCAGCTGTTGGGTTAGGCATCACCTCAAAGGCCGCCAGATCAGGCGTTTCGGTGCCAATGAGACAGTTGTAATTCGGATTGTTCGTTACCGATGCCGCATAAAAATTTGTGCATCCCGTTTCCAGGTCCGTCACTTCCAGTCCAAAAATGCCGCTGGTCATGGAACAATACCAGATATCCGTCTCTCCTGGAATCGGCGTACTTGCATTGTACCACTGGAGTGCATATTGGGCAGGCAGATTTGCCGGATTGGTCAGCCGCAATGAGTTGTTGTAATTGAACCACAGCGGCTGCGCAGGAAGCGGATAAATGATCACCTCCGCTACGGCTGAAGTGGCTACACAACCGTCTGCAGAAATATACTGCACCTGATAGTCGCCGCTTTGGGTCGGCTGGTAAATGAAATCCGTGGCCCCCGGGATCAGGTTGCCGTTCAGTATCCAATGATTCCCGAAGCCATAGGAGGAGGACAAAACCACTCCGCTCGCCCCTTCACAGATCGTCAGGCCATTGGGAGCGTTGATGGTCGGTGTTGCAGGTTGCGGATAAACGATGATGGTGTCGGTGGAATGAATGGTATCGATCGGATGTAAAATATTCATCTCCACGGAGAGTCCACCCGCGATCAGGCTACCGTTACTCAGAATATTGAAGGAGAGGCTACCGCAATCGTCATCCTGACCCTTGACGCCAGAATCATCGTCCCTTACCTGCAGGGTATAGTTGCCCGGCCCGAGCAGCAGATTTACCGGGAACACATAGGGCAAGGGTGTACTGTTGATCGCCGGAGACGAACTAAACACAATGTTGCCATCGGGTTTTCGGATCTCCATATACAGGTCCGGGTTGCCAAAAAGCGGAGGATCTGTGCAGTCAATTTCCAGCAAGCGCACGCTCTCCAGCAAATAGCCTGCAGTGTCCACAATAGCCTGATAATCTACCGTGTACAAACCGGGCTGGTCATACACGTGTGGTTCCGGGTTTTCCTCCACCGAACCAGGGGTGCCATCGCCAAAATCCCAGGCATAAGAAAAACCTTCGTTCCCATTGGAAGGCACATTGTTGGTGAAAGACACCGAAACACTTCCGCAGCCGGTCGGGTTGGTGATCGAAAACCCATCCGTATTGCTGACCTTGGGCGAGATGTAAATGGAGATCGGGAAGGTAGACTCCTGGGTAATAATGAACACCGTCGCCCGGAGTTTCACCGTCAGCACAAAAGTGTCTGATTCCAGTGGCGTACCGCAGATCTTCATACATCCGTCTGTCTGGGTAGCCGGATCAAATACCGACTGATTCAGTTGCCAATACAAACCTGCTGGCAGTCCCTCAACGGAGAGTATTTCAAACTTATTAATGGGAATACCCGGCGGGGTCGTGCTATCAACGGCATTGACCGGAGTGGTCGTCTTAGGCAATCGGAACGACACATCATGGTCGTAAGGCGTCCCTTTTACACCATCCGGCAGATCAGGCAAATAGATCGTGTCTGCCGGAAAACCAGCCGGCAGATCAACCAGGCAACCCGGACAACCGGTTTGCGCATGAAAGAGATTGGCAAAGAAAAGCGTGGAGAAACAAATGGTTAGCAGAAGTTTCATCATCGTTACAATCGGTTAAAAAAAGTGAAAAAATGTTGCACAACGGAAGACGCAAACCAGTTTTTAAGTATCAAGTTGAAAGTTTCAAGAGGAAAGATCCATGTTGAAAGTTTCAGGATGCGGGGTCTGGGTTGAAAGATTCAGCGTGAAAATTTCAAAACAAAAAAACCGCAGCAGCTTGTACAACTGGCGCTGGATTAAAGGCAACCATCTTTTCGATGAGACCGACTGAGAGCAGGATTAAAATATGTATGATTTATGATGTATTAACCATGATGTATGATGTTCAAGGCTATCGAGCCCAATTATACATCATACATCATGGTTAATACATCATACATCATACATCATACATCATAGTTTATACATCACTTCGTGATGACCATACGGCGAACGGCTTTGCCATCGCGGTTGCTGAGCGCGTAGAAATAGGCGCCGTTGGCGAGTGTGGATGCGTCGAAGGTGAATTCGTTCAGGCCAAACTCCAGGTGGATCGTTTGTGCATGCACGCGCTGACCGAGCAGGTCGAATACTTCAAACTGGAAATCGCTGGCAACCTGAGATTCGGTAGTGATGACCGTTTGGTTGCTGAAAGGATTTGGAACGTTTTTCAGCAGGGTGAACTGGTTGCCAAGGTCATAATTGCCTACGAGGCAAGCAGGTGTTTTCAGCGCCAGGTAGTAGTGTGAGCCAGGAGCCACTTGTCCGGGGAAAACCACCGGAATACCGCCAAAAGGCGTGGTCACCGTTGCCGTGATGCCCAGGTCAAAAGTATCCGGTGCGATGTTGGCATTGGTAGGCGTACCGTACAGCTGAATACAGCCCAGTGAACCGGCCGGGAAAACGCAGTTAGGCGGATCACAGGAATAAGTAATGCCAATTGGCAGGTCACTGATGGCATTGGTGGTGGCAATGCTCACCTGGGTAACCGGGATGCCCTGGAAAGACGTAGGGACATTAACCGTCACAGATTGGCTGTAAAAGTTGTCTATACAGGCATCCTTCAGGTTGTAGGATGGGTCTAACTCGGTATACGGTGCCGGTGAAAGCAGCGCTCCGGTAGCGATGATAGACGAGTCGCGCACGCATACAGGCGCCTGAGCGGAAACAGAAAGGGCGCAAAACAGCGCGAAAAACAAGGGTAATGATTTTAGCATAGTCAGGTTTGTAAATCAGAAAGGTTTGTGAAAAATCGGTTTGGATGATATGAAGGCCGAAAGTTGAGGCCTTTTGCGGATTTTCTGGAAAAAATTTGTTGGGTTTGTAAAGGATTAACGTTAAAAGTTGGGGTTTTGGTATTTGGGGGGGCAGGGCAAACGCATGAACGTACCCCCGGATAGATCATCGCTCTCATTTATATAATCGCAGTATCTGTTCACGATATTGATCTGACCGATCGGCCTTTTTTCGTTTCCGTTTGATACTAATGTTTTCA
>JBILHS010000099.1:0-22836 GCA_044350425.1 Saprospiraceae bacterium
CCTTGAACTAGAATACCTTCTATATTCTTGCTATTTCCATATCCAGTGGTTTCGATAAAGTTGTTAAAAACTCGAATATTGTTTGTATTATGGAGATAAACATCCTGTAATTTTAAAGAAGGAATTTGAAATGGGCCTGGACTGAAGAATACATCTCTGACTTCAATGGAATTGTTCGGGTATGGTAGAGAAGCCAAATTATCCAAGTAAATTCCAACACAAGAATAGTTAGATTCGCTACCTGTATAATAATCACCTCCCTGGACTTTTAAGAAATTTATGCTATTTCCTGTTTGCGAACCCCAAACTCCGAAGTTTTTACAATATGCCTGATTCGTAGAAACCAAAGAATAATCCCAAGGCGATAGTGGATCTTTCTTCAATCCTTGGCTAAGTCTTAATCTATGGGCTGTGGTGGAAAAGTTAGATAAAAAAGATCTACTTTTAAAATAGGTTAAGAATGCACTGTTATCTAAGTTTACGCTACTATTGTCGCAAGTGGTAAATGAATTCCTGTCGAGATTTCTGTAAGTTGCCCTTCCAACATTTATAAGCCTAATTCCATTACCTGTGTAATCATCAAGATTCATACCTGAGCGCATGGCAGTAAAAATACAATTGTTAATATTTGAATTGCAATTTTTCATCCATATTCCATTTGCTAGGTAGATGAAAGTGTTGACGTCAAAAATGTTGAGTGTTGACTGCTCCAGGAAAATGCCTGCAAAAGGGCGAATCGTTGAGTAGGCAAGTCCCGGGATTTCATCGCTGATATAATTATCCAACGAAAGTGGAGTGAAATTTGGCGCCATTGGGAAAAAGCTATTTTGTGGCCCCTTAAAGGTATTTCCGGATATTCCATTGTTTACAAACTGTCCATTGGCTGCCAGGCTGATAAAATTATTTTCAAAAGTAGAGCCGTTAAATTTTAAGGAGGCTTGAGGATGCTTAACCCTTACCGCTACAAGTGCCCCTCTGATTTTAGAATTGCCCGTAATTTCAACATCTCCTGAACGGTCTACATCAATCCCCTGCCAAATAGGGCTGTTATTTTGTAGACTAGTAGAAGCATTGTGCACATTGGAGTTGTTTTTGATATATAGATGTTTTTTAGGCAATGCAATTGCAGATTCCCCAACAATAAACCCTGTGCCAGGATCCATGCAAACATCACAATTATTAAACGTCTGGCTAGGTTTATCAATTTGAATTCTACTTAAAACAAAAACTCTTTGCTGTTGGACCAGGTCACTCATTAAAGGTTGGCCATCATTGCAACTAACCAAAGCAGTTGCAGGAATAACTGAGCTGAAGTCCCCTGGATTTCCGAGGAAAATTCCAGGTGTTGCGACCGAATAAAGGATTCCCCCAGTGCTTGGCCCATTTCCACAATCAATAGTATGTTGTACGACAATTTGTGCGTTGGCATAGGTATTGATGTTCGACAGAGAAAACGTTACCGAATTTCCAGTTAAAGTTTGATTCATCCCACAAAGGCCAATATTCCAAGTGTGTGTACAGTCCAAACATTGCAATGCCGTGAAAGTAACCCTTAATTTGCAGTCCACTAATTGTTCAGAAGCACTAAAAAGTTTGCTGCATGGAGCATCTCCTTCTTGTGCCATCATACCTCCGTGGAGACCAAGTATGCCAATAAATGTTAGGATTAAGGGGAGCAATAATTTTGAGTTCATATAATTGTATTGGTTGGTGACATTTGATATTGCACATGATAATTTGATTAAAATAGATAATATTTAGGAAGTAACTGCCTCAAAAGTATAGGAAAATTTTTAGGAAATTATAGTCCCATGGGTTAATTAATAATCACTTTACATTGGCAGTTTGAAATAAATGGCATATCAGCAGCTTACCTTCGCCCCATGTTTTCTACAACCAATAAAATCGGCATCCTGGGCGGCGGCCAGTTGGGCAAAATGCTCGCCCTGGCAGCATCCAACTGGGATTTCAAGATCTTCTGTCTGGATCCGACACCGGAGGCCCCGGCCAGTGCTGTTTGCACCGGTTTTACCTTAGGGGATTTCAATAATTATGATGCGGTCTTGGCATTTGGCCAAGACAAGGATCTGCTCACCATTGAGATCGAGCACGTCAATACCGATGCACTTCGGGCGCTCGAACAGATGGGCAAAACAGTTCATCCCAATCCAAACGCGCTGGATATCATCAAGGATAAGGGTTTGCAAAAAGAATTTTATCGCGAAAACGATATTCCTACGGCCCATTATGAACTTTTTGCGGATGAAAATGCCCTGAAACAGGCCATCGAATCCGGTGCCTGGAAATTACCACTCGTGCAAAAAACACGCACGGCCGGATATGACGGCAAGGGCGTAGCCATTTTACGGACCCTGGCAGACCTGGAAACCAAACTTCTGCCTGGTCCTTGTCTGGCGGAAGCCCTGGCGCCTATTGAGGTCGAGATCGCTATCGTGGCGGCCCGGAATGCCCGGGGTGAAGTAGCGGTCTTCCCGGCGGTCGAAATGGACTTTCATCCGGAAGCCAATCTGGTTGAGTTTCTGCTTTGTCCGGCACGAATTTCAGCCCTGGTGGAAGCACAGGCAGAAGCCCTCGCAGAGCAGGTCATTCGCGCTTTCGATATTTGTGGCCTCTTGGCTGTAGAAATGTTCTGGACCAAAGACGGTCAATTGCTGGTGAACGAAGTCGCACCCCGTCCACACAATTCCGGACACCATACGATAGACAGTGCCCACACCAGCCAGTTTGAACAGCATCTGCGTGGTATTTGTGATCTCCCGCTGGGTTCCACGGTTTCTAAAACACCGGTGGCCATCATGCTCAATTTGCTCGGCGAACCCGGGCACAAAGGTCCGGTGCGTTATGAAGGGGTAGATGATTGTCTGGCGCTGGAAGGAGTGAATATCCATCTCTACGGCAAGGCGCTCACCTCACCATTTCGGAAAATGGGGCATGTGACCATCACGGCAGATACCGTAGCAGAAGCCATGAAAAAAGCGAACTTTGTGAAACAAAACCTGAAGGTTTGCTCGGCATGAGCAAGCGACCAAAGTCGAATATTAAGATTTAAATAAGAATAGATCGAAGGCCAACTCAAGTAGGAGTAATGTCGTCTTGCCAGGTATTGTTCACTTATACTATGATTAGAGTGATTTTAATGATTTGAGTGATGTAAATGCTTGATTTCAAAATGATTGAAGAGCATCCTTGTTCAAAACCACTCTGCATTGGCTATAATTCAACTTTGATATGAAACTACATTTTGCATTACCAGGACTTCTGTTTTTAGCGCTTGCTATGCTGAGCTGCAAAAAATCCAATCAAAACGATTGCGGCACACCCAATCCGGACAAAAACCTTAAAGGCTGTAACGATTTTAGCGTCCATAAACGCATCAGCAACGACATGATCGCCTCGGTTTCGATCGATCGTGACAAGGTTGCTTTCACAGAAAATTTTCAAAGCTTTGAAAACATAGCCCTTGAAACATTTGCCGATGTGGAAATCATACAAAATTGCGAGCTCCAAAAGGTGTGGAGTAGTCTTTGTAATGATGCTATTGAAATTCCCAATTGCCCTATAACTTATTGGAAGTTGCAATCCGGCAAACTAGAATTCAAAACAGAAGGTGAGCAATGCGAAGGCAACACTTATCTTGCAACGGTAAATTTATACAATGCTACTTTTATAAAAGACGGCAGCACGGAAACCCAAACTTTTGAAAAAATCGAATTCTACCACGTAGCAGTAGGCTTTGGCTCTGGCGGTTAACTTGGTTCACCACCACCCACTCACTCATTCACTCATACACGCCCTCACCCATCCACACCCACAAATCCTCACTCATTCACTAATCCACTCATTCACACACCCATCCACACCCACAAATCCTTACTCATTCACTAACCCACTCATTCACTCACTCAATGGTCTCAATAATAATGGGCTCCGACTCCGATCTGCCCGTCATGCAAAAAGCAGCAGACATCCTTACCGAACTTCAGGTTCCGTTTGAGATGACCATCGTATCGGCGCACCGTACCCCGACACGTATGTTCGACTTTGCCACCGGAGCACATGAACGGGGTATTCGGGTTGTGATCGCCGGAGCGGGAGGGGCAGCGCATTTGCCGGGTATGGTGGCGGCTATTTCGCCTTTGCCGGTCATTGGCGTGCCTGTCAAGTCTTCCAATTCCATTGATGGCTGGGACAGTATCCTTTCCATCCTTCAGATGCCAGAAGGCGTGCCTGTAGCAACCGTAGCACTGAATGCTGCCCGAAATGCTGGTATATTGGCTGCTCAAATGCTGGCCACCAGCGATCCGGCTTTGTTGCAACGCATCATTCAATTCAAAAAATCGCTGGAAGCCAAAGTCCTGGAGAAAGCTAAATCGATGGAAGGCTGCCCATGACACATAAACACCGCCGCCGAAAAACTTTGAAGAAGGGCTTGCCGCCTGGTTCGCTGGTGTATACGGGCCATCGGGAGTATTCGCCTGCCAAGGTGATCAGCATTTCCTATAATGACACCCTCTTTGAAGAAAAGAAAGGCTACTTTCAGCCTGCACTGGAGCAGAAAAATATTGTTTTGTGGACGGATGTATGCGGCTTAACGGATATAAAACTCATTGAACAGATCGGCAGTGACCACCATATCCACGCACTTGCGCTGGAAGACGTGCTGGATACGCAGCAGCGTTCAAAGCTGGAGGAGTTTGACAACGGTCTGTTTTTTATAGTACATCATTTAAAGGTTGATTCCGCGGCTCTCGAGATACACAGCGAGCAAATTGCGCTTTTTGCGGGACCAAACTTCCTTGTTTCCTTTCAGGAAGACCCGGATGATACCCTCGCTCCGGTACGCAAACGATGTGAAGACGGGGTAGGCCGTTTTCGCAAAAAAGGCTCTGATTATCTCGCCTATGCCTTGTTGGATCTGGTCGTAGATAGTTATTACTCGGTGCTGGATGAACTCGAAACACAGACTCTGGGGGTAGAAAGCAGCTTGCATGCGCTGGGCGCACTTCAAACCACCAAGGCCCGGATGTTTGCGCTAAAAAGGGTGTTCAACGAATTTAGGCACCGAATCCTTCCACTCCGGGAAGCCGTTACCAGGCTTTACCGCACGGAAAGCGATCTGGTGGAAGACAGCACCCGACTTTACCTGCGGGATCTGGTGGATCACGTCGCGCAGATTCTGGATGGCATTGACAATCAGCGTGATATGATCGCAAATCTGGAGGCACTGTTTCAGGCAGAGGCCGCCAATCGGCTGAACAATGTGATGCGCCTGCTGACGGTCATCAGTACCATTTTCATTCCATTGTCCTTTATTGCAGGGATCTATGGCATGAACTTCGACTATATGCCTGAATTGCACTGGCACTATGGATATTTCATAGTTTTAGGCGGTATGTTTGTTGCTATGATTAGTATGCTGATTTATTTTAGCCGGAAGCGATGGATCTGAGGAACTCAGGTGTTTGTGCGGGTTATTGTTTAGTTGCTACATAATACATTAAAAAATCTATCTATGCCACGTCTTTTACTTTTTGCGTGCTTCTTTTTTGCTACCTCCCTTTTTGCCCAGGAGCCTCTGAAAGAAGACCTGGCGCCCTGTGGTACACTGGGCGTGTCGGATTGGTTGTGCGATTATCGGTTCCGCCCGCCGGTACTGGATCGTTCTGAAGATACCCTTTGGGTGGCATTGCAGCCGCATTTGCTGGCAAAAGACAGCGGAACCGGCCGGATTGCGACAGAAAAATTTCTCAACTCCTTTTGCCAGTTGAATGAGGATTTTGGCCCCGCCAATATTCAGTTCTATTTCAAAAATGAATGGAATCTCTTGAATGAGACGGACTGGCATGCCCATACTACCATCCCACAAGGCATCAATATGATGCTGACCAACAATGTCCCCGACGCATTAAATGCCTACTTTGTGGCAGATCCGGCGGGAAACTGTGGATACAACCTTCCATACGGAGGGGTAGCCATCGGGCACAACTGTTCCGGAACCGGAGATCATACCTGGTCGCACGAGGTCGGCCACGCGCTCTCACTCCCACATCCATTCATCGGCTGGGAAGGGAAGACCTACAATTTTAATGTCCCTACTCCTACCACCTTGACGTATGACTACACGTACTTCCATGATACGGTGGAAACTCAGGTGCCTGCTCCCCTGGATACAGCGCTGGTAGAATTGGTCAACGGCAGCAACTGCTTCCAGGCCGCAGATCTCATCTGTGATACCAAACCAGACTATCTCAGTTATCGCTGGGACTGTGATGCGCAGAACCTCAGTACAACCAAGCAACGTGATCCGCTCGGCGCAGAATTCTATTCAGATGGTACCTTGTTTATGTCTTATGCCCTGGATAAATGTCAAAGTCGGTTCTCGGCAGAAGAAATCTCGATCATGCGCGCCACGCTGCTCACAGAAAAAGCCAGCTGGCTCGCACCCACCATGCTGGAGCAGCCGATCGATGAACAGGCACTCGCCATAGAACCCATTCAAGGCCAGATCGTGCCTGTCATAGGGGCTTTCCTGAGCTGGCATTCCGCGCACAATGCAAAACGCTACCTGGTGCAGGCGTCGCGATTCGCCAATTTTTCGTTCAAACAGGTGGATGTGATCACCTCAGATACATTCCTCACGGCAGGACAGCTATCACCCAATCTGACCTACTATTGGCGGATCCGCCCTTTCAATGATTGGCATACCTGTGCGCCCTTCAGCGATCTGGCTACCTTTAAAACCTCCCCGCTCAGCGCAGCCACTGAACCGGACACAGATGGATTCCGCTATTATCCCAGCCTGCTTTCAGATGGGATGCCGCTTACCCTGGAAATTCCGGAGACCTGGCGCGGCGAATCCGCCAAATGCAGCGTGTTTGATGCAGGGGGGCGTCTGGTTTGGGAAACCTACTTAAACCTGCACAGCGCTCGCTTAAATGTACCGCTGCCAACAGCCCAATGGCCGACAGGTATTTACCGCTTTATGCTCACGAGCAGGCTTGGCGCAAAGCAGGGGGCGCTGGTACTTGAAAAAGCGCGGTGAAACTGATTGACGAGTGATGATTGTTGAAGTCAAGGTCGATTTTTGAGGGTAGGATGGTTGATTGGCGGAACCTCGGCCTTCGAAATTCAAACCACTACTTCAACAATCATCACTCATGTAATCATCACTCGTCAATCAATCCCCCCCCCAATCACCATCTCCAAAATCTCCGGCGTATGCACCTCTTTGAAATTAGGCAGGTGCAACTGATAAAACTGTAAAAATTTGTTCAGCAACGCTTTGCGTTCCGGGCGGGTTAACGGGATCTCATGCACGGTTTCCAGCGGTGATGCCAGGAGCGCAAGCATTTGGCGTGCTTGTTCCGGCTCCAGCAAAAGGGCGTGTGCGGCGGGCATGGAGGTAAAGTTGCCATCTTTCAGATCAAAAAACAGATCCCCATCTTCCTCGGGGTCTTGCGGTTGAAAGCCCAAAAAGCCAGTTAACCCCAATAAAAAATGTAGGTGCAAATTGGCGATCGGGTGGGGTGTAATATCCAGCCAGCGCAGGTGACCGAGCAGAAAATCGAATAGTTCTCCGTGTTCTTCTTCTTCCTGGATGCTTTTTCGGCAGACTTCGGCCATGAACAGTGCAACGGCTCCGCGTGTGATGTCGAACGGAATAGCGGTCCAGATCTCTGCCGCGCGCAGTTCTTTCAAACGGTTGGCGCCGGCTCCATCGCGGTGGTAAGCCACCAGGTCTACGACGGTCATCGGTTGAAAAAGATTGAAAGGCATCCGCGCTTTGGCGGTGCGAACGCTCCCCCCCACAAAAGCGCAGAGTCCTTTATCTTCTGTAAATATGTCGGCAATGACACTGGTCTCGCCGTATTTCACGGTCCGGAATACGATACCTCGGGTTTTTATCAGCATTATTTAGGCTTCACCGCGGTCGAATCCACTTTTTCAGAGACAAAATAAATGATCCGGGTAAGCCATTTGGCGGTATCAGGCTCTTCCACAGGATCTGTTACGTATTCTTCGATCACAGGCGGTACGTATTGCAGTTTTTTTGCGGTCATGTAGTCGGTCATGGCGCCATGCGCCTCCTGTGTTTTGGCATAGTCGCCTAAATACTCGATGACCAGTGCCTTGCCACCCAGTGGAGTAACGGTAAATTCAGGAGTAGATTTTACTTGTTTTTCAAGTGGAATGGCAGCGGCCATATCTGTTTTCAGCGTCAGGGTATCGTAGGTCCAATATACTCTGCTGGGGTGGCCAAGCATTTTCCCGTCGGCGTTTTTTGCTGCTTCCATGGCTTTTGGGAAGTTTTCGCCGAGGAACCACGAGATGCTGTCAAAGGCCACCACTTGCCGCACCCCTGTATAGTAGGCCATCGGCAATTCGGTTTCTTTGACCTTGTATCCACGGTATTTTCCCGGGGCCAGGGTTTCGCAGTACTTTTTGAGGTGGCCGAGACCATTTTCAAAGTCTTTCCCGATAAAGCTGTTATTCATGTCGGTCAGCATCGAAAAGGCATTCCAGGGAAAAGGCACATGCATATCCATGGACCAGATTACCTTGATCATATCGTCTTTTTCGGAAATGGCAAAATAGGCTGGAGAGACCGCAAAATCATTGAAGACCACATCCAGATCTATTCTATCCGGGCTAACGGCTTTGATGGTCTGAGAACCGGTGCCAATTGCTTTATTGCCATTCCACTGGTAAACCGCCCCGGGATTGCCATCCTCGCCTGTGATACGGGTCTTTACATTTGGGTCCAGGTAAAGCCAGGGCGACCAGTTGGGGGCGTTTTTGAAATAGCGCACCTGATCATAGACGATCGCGCGCGGGGCTTCAATTTCGATGCTCCGTTCGATATGATAATCGTGTCGGGCAAAAAGTGCTGCCAAAAGGAAAAGTACCCCGATTCCGAGCAGAATAAAGAGCAAGTATTTAAGAGCTTTCATAAAATGCGAATGTTGACTTGATTGGTGGGCGATTCGGGGCGCAATTTTCAAAACAAAAAGGTGAATTTACAAAGAAAATAAATCTTACTGACTATACGCTGTTGTACGACAGGTTGATTGATTGATGTACTCAGCAATCTGCATCATAAGGTTGAGCTTTTAAGCTTAACGTGGCTTGTCATCCTGCAGGGAACTATACAAGCCATGCTTTGTAGGTACTCGTGAGGAATGGCATTTCAAATGGCCCCGCTTGTGTGGTTCCCTACGGGATGACAACCCACATTGTTTCGATGATAGCAATTCCCACAAAGCGAATGTTACAGGGAAATCACCATTCGGTACAAGCGGCTGCTAGTCCGATAAAATTTATAAAATCAAAACAAAACCATCTGCTCCTCCGCCGGAAGTAACTGAAAAGACCGCCGATGCCAGGGTGAAATACCATGTTTTCGGATGGCTTCGCGGTGCACTTGGGTGGGATAACCTTTGTTTTTTTGCCAGTGAAAGTGCGGATATTCATCGTGGAGCCTGTACATCGCTTCATCGCGATGGGTTTTAGCCAGCACCGATGCTGCTGCGATGGAAGCGTATTTGCTGTCTCCCTTGACCACACAAAGATGGGGAGTATCAGGGTAGGGATGGAATCTATTGCCATCCACGAGTATAAACTGAGGCCTCGTACGCAACTGATCCAGGGCGCGGTGCATGGCCAGCAGAGAAGATTTCAGGATATTGATTTGGTCGATCTCTTCGGCGCTTACCTCCGCCACGGCCCAGGCCAGGCTCTCTTTTTCAATGATTTCCCGCAGGACGTCCCGTTGTTTTTCGGAAACCTGTTTGGAGTCATTCAGCCAGGGATGGTAAAAATCAGGCGGCAAAATCACCGCGGCAGCAAACACTGGTCCCGCCAGGCAGCCACGACCAGCTTCATCGCAGCCAGCCTCCAAAAATTCAGTCTGATGAAAGGGTAGGAGCGCCATGACGCAAAGATGGAATAAAAATGTGGTCAATAGGTTGAATGTGGACAATGTGGTCAATGGGGTGCCTGAGCTGATGATGGGTTGGATCAAAGCGAAAACTCAACAGGCCAATATCCGATGAAATCCCGGCCACGAAAAAGGAACCAAATTCAGCCCCCCCCACAGATCTGTCATCCCGAACGCAGTGAGGGACCTGAACAGGAGAAATGACGCGAACATTGGCCTACGCAGTTCCCTCACTACGTTTGGGATGACAGACCCGAATTGGGCCATGATGGCATATTTTATCTGAAGTTTTGAACACCCTCGCTCGCTTTGATCCAACCCATCATCAGTTCAGGCACCCCATTGACCACATTAAATCGATTGACCACATTAAACCAATTATTTCTAACAACAAATAACAAGCGTTTTCTATATCTTTGCGCCCCTTTTCCAAAAATTTGGGAGACAATCCGCCCAAAAAAAACCTTCGGTTGCCAAAGTTTCCAGTCTGCTATTTTGCACTTTCGCTTTTTTGGCCTGCTTTTTGCAAGTCTCCCTACATTCTTTTAATCCTTCCGTTGCAAGAACGGATTTCCCGGTAAGGAGCCCTTCCAAGGCTCAATATTCTGACATCACCAATTGTTATTTACCTATGAATGTTTGCATACGCAACACATTTATAAGCCTATGGCTTTTATTTGGAGCAGTGTCGCTTTCGGCACAAGGGGCAAGTTTCTACTTTCCCTACATTAACAATGCAGCCTCTGGCAGCAACAAGGTGATGCCACTTCGCGTGGTCAACTTTGACAGTGTGGTAGCCATGCAAATGGTGATCCGCTGGGATCCCAAAGTGCTCAAGTTTCTGACCATCGACCAGTTCATGCTCGACGGTCTTTCCCTCAGTGATTTCAATACTACCCGTGCTGTTGACAGCGGATATGTGCGCCTTCAATGGGAAGCACCCTCCTCACTTCCTCCCGGTTCTTCCGTTGCAGACAGCAGCAGCCTCTTTCGGATGCGCTTCAATCTCATCGGGCCTGACAGCAGTTGCTCTTACGTTTATGTTACTGAATTACTCGATTTCCCGGCCTTGAATTTTGAATTGGTAAAGGTTTTGGCTGATACCAGCAACCTGGCCTACAACCTCGACGACTGCCCTCATACCAAGGGCTTTATCTGCATCGGAATCACCTCCGCAACCGAGGATCCCGCCGCCCGCGAGCTGCCTGTTCTGATCTCGCCTAACCCTTTTTTGGTATCTGCCGAATTAATTTTTGAAACGGAGGAAACAACTGATGCTCAAGTGTTTATCACAGATGCGATGGGTCGAATCGTCTTTGAAAAACACTTTTTTGAACTTTCTCCAGGCCAACATGGCATGGTAATTGAAAATGGGATGCTTGCTGCGCCGGGGCTTTATTTCCTCACGCTCCGAGCCGGTCAGAAGATCGTCACCCGCAAGTTAGTACAGCTTTAAACATCGACATCTAATCGTTATTCCTCATCCAACTTCTCTCACCCACACACCGCTGTTAAAGAATATGAAACCGATTCTAACACACATTTTTGCAGGGCTACTCCTGTTGCTTGCTTCGCAGGCTTCTGGCCAGATGACCACCAGTTTCGTGGTGACTTCGCCAGTAGCGCCTTCGCCATATCCGATTGGAACGCATCTTGTGGTTGAACTTCGCGTGACGAACTTCACAAACATTGAGTCCATGCAGTTTCCCATCGCTTTCAATAAACTGGTGCTGAAGTTTGACTCGATCACCAATCCGGTCTTTTCCAACTGGAGTGCCGGCAACTTTACCAGCCCTGCCAATTCAGGAAAGGTGGGTATTTCCTGGGATGGCTATTCCAATGGCGCCAATATGCCCTTTTCTTTCCCCAACGGAACGGCCCTTTTTAAAATGCACTTCTCCGTGATCGGGAATGGTACGTCTACCATCAATATTTCCCCTGCGGCAGCGCCTCCAACCATTGACGTGATCGGTAATGGTCAACCGGTGATGCTGACGTATCAGTCTGGTGGCACCCCAACCCTGGTTCTGGGTTCCGGCGACCCGCCTCCGCCGCCACTAGTGGGCTTCAAAATTATTGCCAACAGCATCTATATCCCGCAAGGAGAGCGTGGTTGCATGCCAGTAACTGTCAACGATTTTGACAACATGGTTTCCATGCAATGGGCTTTACACTGGGACAACACGGTACTCAATTATGAGTGTACCCGTAGATACAACATTCCTGGTTTGTCAGGCAACGATATTGCCTTGAGTCAGGTGGCTGGGGCTACCCTGGTCATGGCTTGGTCTGATCCTAATGCTGGTGCTACTGGTGGTGTAACGGTTCCTGATGGCACACGTATTGTTGATATTTGCTTTAAAGCGATCGCAGCACCTGGTGCGGCTTCGACCATCACGATCGATGGATTAGGTATTCCGCCTTCCGCAGGTGGTGCGGAAGCCTTCAATGCTGCCAGCGTGGATGTCTGGACCAAAGCAAATCACCCCAACGGCGCTTCCGGTGTATCCAATACCATCACAGTCAATCCAAACCCGGTTTCTCCTTTTGACGTAACTTATACGGTAGATAAAATAGACGCCGCTCCGAATGCCGAGGGTTGCGTATCAGTAAGGGTTAAAAACTTTACTGCAATGACCGCTTCTGAGTTTGCACTTTCCTACAACCCTACAGAATTGACTTATGTAAAAACGGAATTTCTCCCAAATCCATTAAATCTGGTACTGGCTACCAACATTACACACGTTGCCAATCCAGGTGTAATAAAATTCCGCTGGGACAATACCAATGGTGCAACGGTGGCCACAGACGAGGCTATTTTCAAAAGCTGCTTCACTGTGATTGCGCCTGCCGGGACAACCTCTAACATCGCGTTCACCACAACGCCATGTCCAGCGCCTATGTGTACCATGTGCACCACCATCACCGGGATGGGCAACGCAAAAGCCACCGGTGGCGTGCCCATGGGCAGAGTCAACGGATGGATCAAATCGGTTCCAACAGGTCCAAATCTTGTACCTACGCATGTAAAATGCTTTGGCGGCGCTACAGGCTCCATTGCCCTGGACAATCCACCCAGCACCACCGCCACTGCGTATGTGTGGGCAGGGCCTGGCATCAATGGTGCCAATCAGGGTATGGAAGATCCAACAGGCCTGATCGCGGGTACGTATACCGTCACCGTAACATATTCTAATGCTACAACCGGAACACGTTCGACCACCATCAATCAACCTACAGCAGCACTCGCTCAAACCAATACTGTAAATTCAGTTTCCTGCTTCCTCGGTACCAATGGTGCCATCAACCTCACCCCTACAGGCGGCGAATCACCATACACTTATTTGTGGTCCAATGGCGCTACGGTGCAGGACCCAACCGGTCTTGCCGTAGATTTCTATTCGGTTACTACAACAGATGCCAATGCATGTACCCTGGTCACCGCCAATATTGTGGTGACCGGTTTTTCTGAGATCAAACTTCCCAATACCGCCGCCAATCTTATTATTACACAGCCAACTTGTGCGGGACTTTCCAATGGATCTATTGATGTCAATCCTACGGGTGGTGCAGGTGGTTATACCTACCTCTGGACGGGTGGCACCACCGGAAAGCAGCTTGCCAACAAACCCGCGGGTTCTTATGCGGTCACCGTTACAGACATCAATGGTTGCTCCAAGGTGTTCTCCAACCTGAGCATCCCGGCACCGCAGCCGCTTACCTGTGTACTGGTCGGTAAAACCGATGTGAAATGTGCAGGCAGCGCCACCGGTTCAGCTGATCTCACCCTGGGCGGTGGTACCGGTGCATTGTCTGTTTGCTGGAGTACCGGCCCTGGTCCTTGTGTCTCTACCATGCCAGATCCAAACAATCTTCCTGCAGGCACTTACACGCCCATCGTAACCGATGAAAAAGGCTGTACCACCACCATCACGAATGTGGTCATTGCAGCACCTACAAATGGCGCACTAGTAGTCAATGGTACCGGCACCTCCGCACAATGCTTTGGTCAGAACACCGGCTCGATCACCCTGAATGTATCTGGTGGATGGGCAGGCGCCTATACCTACCAGTGGGACAATACCAATCCAAGCCTTCCGGATCCACCCTCGGTCAAAGATCCGATGAATGTGCCTCCAAGCGTATACATCGTTACGGTAACGGACAGTGGTCAGTGTACCAACACCCAATCGGTGACGGTCGGTGGACCGCAAACAGACATCACCGCAGCAACGACCCTCACTAATGTGAAATGCTTCGGTAGCAGCGATGGCAGCATTGACCTCAACCTGACAGGAGGCAATGGTGGACCATACACCGTCATCTGGAGCAACACGACACTTGCCGGTGAAACCATTTCCGGCCTGGCTCCGGGCACTTATCAGCCTACCGTTACAGATAACAGCCTGGTTTGTACCAAAGTATTGACTGGTATTACCGTGACAGGTCCATTAGAATTGTCCATTGACACGACCATTGCAGCAGCCAATCCAACCAACGGTTCCATCACACTTGCGATCATCAGTGGAGGCACACCTACCTTCAGCTACCTCTGGAGCAACGGTGCCACCACCAAAGACCTCTCCAACCTGTCTGTTGGTACTTATACTGTAACCATTACCGATGCAAATAATTGTGTGCGCACATACTCCTTCTCGGTTCCAAGTGGAAACGTATTGGGCGGCATCGGTTATACTACTACGCCTTCCTGCAACGAGGATGGATGCATCAATCTGATGCTCCCTCCCACGGCATCCGGGCAAGCACCTTTCACCCTAAACTGGGGGGGCATTGGTGGCCCCATCCAGGTCAGCACCCTGACCCCTTCTATTTGTAGCCTGAAATCAGGTGTTTACAACGTGACCGTAACAGCTGTAAATGGCAACTCGGTCGTGATAACGGCCATTGAGATCAAGCAGTCGGATCCTGCCAGCGTAGACGTGAATACCACCAACCCTTTCAGTGGTTTGGTTAAAAACGGTAAAATTACTTTGACTCCGGCACAAGGGGTTATTTGTAACCTGCAATACCAGTGGGGGCCACTCCCGCTCAATTCGACCACCAACGAAGTAACGAACCTGGGTCAGGGCACTTACTTTGTAACCATTACGAATCCTTGCTCTGGTTGTACTTCCGTTCGACAGTTTACCTTAGTGTACAGCCCGTTAACCTTTGGCGCCATCGTGGTAGTAAATCCTGATTGCTCCAACAATCCAACTGGTTCGATCAATCATACCGTACAAGGTGGCAACCCGCCTTACACGTTCGCCTGGACTGGCCCAAATGGTTATACGGAAACTACCGAAGATGTTACAGGTCTATTCCCAGGGGTTTATACCGTCGTGGCAACAGACTTGGATAACCGAACCGAAACTAAAACGTACACGCTGACCTCGCAATCCAACCTCAACATCACCAACGTCAATGAAACCTCCCTGTATGGTCCATTCCAGGTGAGTGGTGCTACAGTCTGCGACGGCGTTGCATCCGTAGTATTCACCGCAGGTGCCGGCAGCCCCGTCATCGAATGGAGCAACGGAGCGACCGGGGTGAATAACACCACGCTTTGTGGCGGTCCTTACTCCGTAACCATTACCGATGCGGCAGGATGTGAAACAGTTTGGTCGGACTCGCTGACTGCGCCATCAGCCATCGAAGCTCCGCAGACGTCAGTGGGTGTAAAATGTAACGAAGACTGCAACGGCACAGCCCAGGTATCTCCAAAAGGGGGTGTTGGACCTTATACTGTAAGCTGGTCTACCGGTCAGGTCGATCCTATCGTGTTTGCCAATGGCTTCTCTAAAGCGGTCAACCTTTGTGGCGGCGATTACAGTGTGACGGTGACGGATAAAAACAATGTCAATTTTGTTCTCACGGTCAATGTGCCTGAGCCAGCACCCATAGAAGCCTTGTTTGCTGCAACTGCCCCTCGTAATTTTAATGCTTGTGACGGAGATATCCTGATCAACGTAACAGGCGCTACGGCACCGATCACTTATGTCTGGTCCGGCAGCTTTGGCCATACCGGCGACGGTGAGCGCGCAGAAGAACTTTGCTCCGGCGAGTTCGTGCAATTCCTCATCACGGATGCCAATGGTTGCACCGCTTATGCCACAGACAGTGTGCCTTATCCGGAAGACGGTTGTTTCCGCGTCAGCCCGGTCATTACGCCTGGCCAACAGGACGGTAAAAATGATTTTGTGATCATTACCTGTATCGAAACTGCCCTGGAAAATCACATGGAGATCTACAACCGCTGGGGTCAACTGGTTTTTGAATCAGACAATTACAGCAACAATGACGTAGATCTGGAGCACAACTGGAACGGACTGAACAGCTCCGGCGCAGCACTTGCCGAAGGCGTTTATTACTACGTGCTGACCTTCTCTTACCTCGATGATCAGGGCAACACGCAGGAAGGAACACGCAAAGGCGCCATCAATTTACTTCGATAAAAATCAACGGTTTAAAAGGTTCAGAAATTTATAGGTTCGATTCAAAGGGTTATAGCCCTTCGAACCTGTAAATTCCTGATGCTGCAAGCCAAGCTATACACCTCTTTACCCGCCGTAGCTTTAGCGAAGGCGGGTCTTCCACACCCTCCTAAGAATAGGCGGGAAAATCATCCACACCCTCCTTCTCCTGCACCGCATTTAAAATGATGGCGGAAAAAGGATACGGCGGGTAAAAACTCGGTTTACAATGAAAAAGATACTCTTTACCCTCCTTTTTGCCCTCAGTGCTTTGGCTGCTTTTTCTCAGGAACAAGCGATCTACTCTCAATACCACGCTTTCCCGGTATTCATCAATCCGGGTTATACGGGTTTTGAAAACCAGCACCAGTTCATTGCCAATTACCGCAGTACCTGGACCTCGTTTCCGGAAAAACCTTCCACGTACACCCTGATGTACAACGGGCCGGTGGGTGACAAACTCGCTTTGGGCGGCGCACTTTTCTCCGACAATGCAGGCAAAGTGAGCACCACCAAACTTCAGATCAACTACGCATTCCGTTTTCAGATCAAAAAAGTGCGCATTGGCCTGGGACTTTCTACGGAGTTCCTCAACCGCAAAGCCGACGCAGCGCTGCTCAATGATGTCCTCGTGGAACGCAATGACGATGTACTCGAAAGTCTGGTAGACGGCCAGCAGATCTTTGATGCGTCTTTGGGTGGATATGCCATTCATGATGACAAATTTTTCGTCGGTCTTTCCCTGCCAAACACCGTGCGTACCCGCCTGGACGAGGCACCGGTGGCAGGTGAAGAAAGCACCGGCACCAACTTGTTCGAGCACTACATCTTCCAGATGGGTTACAAGATCGATATGAAGGATCAGAACTTTAAGTTCGTTCCGAGCATCACGGTCCGCAAGATCCGCGATACCCCTTACCAGATCGACTTGAACCTTCAGGGCCGGTTCCTGGACGAAAAACTGATCGCAGGCCTGACCTTCCGTCCGGGCGACAGCGGCGCAGCCATTTGTATGCTGGGCACCAAGATGAGTCAGTTTCAGTTCTTCTACTCGTACGATCTTTCTCTGTCCAACTTCCAGCGCTATACAGGTGGCTCGCATGAATTGAGCGTGGCTTATACGTTTGCACGCAAAGCCAAACTGGTTTCTGCCACACCTGCGCCTTCGGATGTGATGAAATAATAGTTTAGACGGTCCACGGGTAACGGTCCACGGGTAACGGTCCACGGATAACGGTCCACGGGTAACGGTCCACGGTTTGAGGTGCAGGGAGAATCATCCCGTGTGTACCGAGTACCGTGAACCGTCCATCGTAAACCGTGTACCATCCACAGTCCAAAGAATAGATGTCTTTAACAATTGGTTTTTAGGATGGCCTCTCTGCGAAAAGTCGCACGGGAGGCTTTTTTTGTTCATGGTTAGGCAAAAAGTCCGGTAAAAAATATTACGGTAGGATTTGGGCGGAAAGCGGTGATTGGCAGGCCTGAAAGCTTAAATTGTAAGATTATTGTTTTGTCAGGGCGCAAAAAAACAGGTGTCTTTTCTAAAAAAAGTACAAAAAAAGGTTGCAGAGACTTGAAATGCAGATACATTTGCAGTGCTTTTTGAAATAAAGGCCAGTATTTAATCTACACACCCGACAATCTCGTGAGCTAAATTTGGTCTCGTCCCAGACGAGTGGCAAAAGTCCTTCGGCCTCTTACCTTCCCCTTTCGCTCCCAAGATTTTTTTCCCACACTGATTTAGGTCCAGACTTTTTGGGGTTTGGCCTGATTCTTGTTGCAAAACAGGCCCTACCAAGTTTCCACCACAAACTTTGTAATAATCCTTTACCGGGGTCTTGGCCCCTCCGTATTTAATCTCTCATGGGAAGAAACATTACCCGTTTTAACTGCTTCGGCAGTTGTTTCTTATTGAAAAAGCATTGATCATGTGGAGTCTGACTCCGCCCGGTCAATGCTTTTTTATTTTTAGGCCAGCTGAGCTGGTCATTTGAACAGAACTTAATTTTAATTATTCACTTAAATTTTTTTCACGCATGAAAAAAGTGTTCGCAAATTGGAAAATGTCCCTGTCGGCATTGCTTCTGGTGGGCGGTCTGATGTTCTTGTCGAACAGCGCACAGGCGCAGGGCGGCTTGGTAACAGCAAACCCAACCCAGGCAGACGTTAAAGGCGCAGGCGCATGGGCTCTTGAATCCGACGCATTGACGTTGCTCGAGGGCGAATTGCAAGGGTCGATTGCATCGGCACTAGAAAACCTGCCGAGCGGCGGCCAGCAATACATTGTCTGGAAGCTCAAAGGACAGCTGTATGAGGACGTATATGCCTCGATCAAGAACGGAGTATCAGTTTCTAAATCGGTTCGTGTCAGCTTCGACCATTTAGCTGGTGCTTCCCATTTGGAGCCTGTAATAAGCCCGCTTTCTCAAACAGAATGGCAGGCGATCTTCAATGAACTGGTGGATTTACTAACGACCTAATACACCGTTCGTAAATTATCCTTCTTGTAAAAATTAAAACTTAATCTCATGATTAGTAAGAGACTCACATTCTTAGGCCTGTCGGCTTTGTTTGTGTTGCTGAACGTGCTGGCTGTAAATGCCCAGACTTTTAATGGCAGCATAATCAACTCAGGCGGCAACTCCCTCGTTCCTTCAGCAGGAACAGGCGGTTGTACAGTAGCACCACAAACTACTGGCGGCGATACCTGGAACGTTACCGTTGCAGGTCTTACCAACCAGGTAGTCGTAAGCGTTCAACTGAACTTTACACATACCTGGGATAGCGACAATCAAATCTACCTCAGAGCTCCAAATGGTCAGCTCCTTGAACTGACCACAGGTAATGGTGGCTCTGGTGACAACTACACCAATACGGTGTTTTTTGACGGTGCCGCTACCAACATCACGGCTGGCGCTGCCCCCTTCACAGGTCAATTCAAACCAGAAGGTTCTTTGACTGCCATCAACTGTGGTACCATCATCACGCCTACCATCACTACACTGGGCGCCTTCATTGGTGGTGCAGCAGCAAATGGTACCTGGCAATTGGTAAACAAAGATGGTGCCGGTGGCGACTCTGGTACCATGATAGCCTGGAGCATCACATTTGCTGCTCCTTGTGATTTTATTACCCCACAGCCTTTTGCACAACTTAATCTGACGGGTACTGATCCTGCTATTTGCGGCTATTCAGGCACTATTACAATTCCTGCTACCACTTGTGTAGGTGGTGAGTTGGTTACAGTTATGTTGGATGGTGTTACCATTGGCCAGTACGCTCCTGGAGCAGTGGTCAATGTCTCAATTTCTTCTGGCAACCACGTAATTCGTTACTCCTTGCCTAATGGTAACTTCCGCACACAAAACGTAATAGTTACAGACGGCGTGAAACCAGTTATCACCTGTCCGGCCAATATGCAGATCAACCTGGATCCAGGTGCCTGCGCTGCAGTAGTAAACTATCAGGTAACGGCTACGGACAACTGTCCGTTCTTCATCAATGGTACGCCATTGTTGTTCCCTCAGGTGCTGCTTCCACATGGCGCTGGCGCGATCACAGTCGCTGGCAACAACCTGCCTGGTGGTAACTTCTTCAACCTGACCAATACCAGCGCAGCTCCGGTACGTATTACGGGCTACCGCGTGCGTTTTGGTTCTGCAGTTTTTGGTGCTGTAGGTTCGCCACAAGTGGTGAACACCTATATCTCAAACGGCGCAACCTTTGTTGGCCAAACGGCTGCAGCCGCATCCTGGGCTAGCACCGGTGTTGCGAACGTAGTGGTTGCAGGTCCTAACTCGGACCTGTCGCAGGTGAACCTTGCTACACCTTATATCCTGAATCCAGGCCAAACAAAAGGTGTTTATCTCTTTGGTGTAAATGCTTCTTTGGTGTACAATGCAGCTGCTGGCTTTTTGGCCAACAATGCTCAAGGTCCATTCAACCTGACATCTGGCGCTTCCTCCACAGGTTTGTTCGGTGGCAGCATTCTCAACCGCTCACCCAACGTAGAAATCCAATGGCAAACAGTCGGCAACGCTACTCCGGTACAAACTGCTGGCTTGCCTAGCGGTTCTGAGTTCCCGATCGGAACAACTAAAAACTGCTTCAGCATCGCTGACGCGGCAGGCAATACCAATTCTTGCTGCTTCGACATCACAGTACTGGAATACCCGAACCCAATCGCTTCTTTGGTTTGCAACGACCTCGTGTACGTTTCTTTGGACCAAAGCTGCTCTTACTGCCTGGGTGCAGACGGTGTACTCGAAGGTGGTCCATACCACTGCTATGATGACTACATCGTAGAAGTAGACAAAACGCTTCCTTATGGCAACGGCCCATGGGTACCTGCTTGCTTTGGTCCTCAGGACATTGGCAAAACGTACCAGGTGCGCGTAACCGACCCGGACACTGGCAACAAATGCTGGGGCAACGTAAAAGTAGAAGACAAGCTTGCTCCGGTACTTACTTGCTGCGATTACAGCTTGCCTTGCAATGCAGACGTAACGCCTATCTTTGGCAATGCCAACCTGACTGCTAAAGCAGGAAACAGCACTCCGGTAGCTATCCTGGACAACAACACCGTCAATTCATTTGCTACAGTAGGTGCTTGCACCGGTGCAACCATTCTGGACGTAAACGTTAACCTGAACATTGCACACACCTGGGTGTCTGACCTGACAGTTTCTTTGGTTAGCCCTGCTGGTACCACGGTAGTCCTTTGGCCCCGTCAGTGTGGCGCCAACGACAACCTGCGCTTTGGCGCGGACGACGAGGCTGCTGCCTGCACCAACCTTTGTGCAGACTATGTTTCTGGTAATACTTTTCAGCCAATTGCTTGCTTAGGCGCTGCTTTTGGTTCTACAGACTTCCTGTCTAAACTGGACGGCCAAAATCCTGCTGGTCAGTGGGCGCTTCGCGTTCAAGACGGCGTCGGTGGCGACGTAGGCTTTATCAATTCCTGGAGCATTGAGGTATTATACAACGCTCCAACCGGTACTGCTCCGGTGGTAGACGAGAACTGCTGCCTGAATGGCCTGACTTACCTGGACTCAGAAGTTCCTGGTGATTGCGCATCTGGCAATACCCGCGTGATTGCACGTAAATGGACTGCAACGGATTGCTACGGCAATACCAGCACTTGTGTCCAGAACATCAGCATGCTGCGCCCAACGCTTAACGACATCGTTGCGCCTCCTGATTATGATGGTATTGACGCACCTTCCTTTAGCTGCGAAGACGGTTCTATGCCGATCATTGATGGCCACCCGAACCCAACTCCGAACTGGATTGAGTCGGTAGGTCTCCAGGGCTACCCTTATGTATTCGGTCTGCCTTCTGGCTGTAACATCAACTGGGAATGGCATGACTACATCATTCCAGTTTGTGACGGTACCGTTAAATACCGCCGTGAATGGACGATCATCGACTGGTGCACAGGCGCTGGCTTTATCTACAACCAGATCCTTAAGGTGGTAGACGAAACTGGTCCTGAATTTGCTTGCCCGTCCAACCTGACTGTATCTACAGATCCTTTCGCTTGCTGCGCAACGATCAACATGCCTGACGTAATTGTAGAGGACAACTGCAGCCGCATCAATAACATCAGCGGTATGATCCAGATCTTCGACCAATACACTGGCGAACAGATCAATATGCTTTCTATCGGTGGTTCTTTGACGAACTTCCCTGGCAACAACCTTTGGGATCGCGACACATTGGCTAACTTCGGTTGGGCTCCTTGCCTGCCGCTTGGCACACACATCGTGACCTACATTGCTGAAGACGACTGTGGAAACACCAGCTCATGCACTTTCAGATTGATCGTTCGTGACTACACACCTCCAGTTGCTTCTTGCGACGAGACCACTACTGTAGCGATCGGTATCGACGATCCATTTGACTGCTACGGCCCTGCCGGCCCGAACGACCTTCCTGCTGCTCTGGACGCTTGCTCATTTGCAGGTGTTACCTGGGTGAAGGCTTCTACTTTCAATGATGGTTCTTACGACCAGTGTAATGGTGTTAAATTCACCATCCGTCGTATGTCTCCATATTCTGACTGTATCCTTGGTTTGAATAGCACGAATGGTTTCTTGCCTTGCAACGACAATTTCCCTGACTTCCCATCTGAGTTTGAGCGCGCGATCAGCGAGCAGGACTCTATCAAGTTCTACTGCTGTGAAGTAGGTACTACACAGACCGTCATCCTGCGTGTTTATCAGGTTGATGTGATCGGTAATATCATGGTGGGTCAGGACGGCACCCCGATTTTCAACGAGTGCATGATCCAGGTTGAAGTACAGGACAAACTGAAACCAGTTTGTTTGCCACCAGCACAAGTTTCTGTTAACTGCGAGAACTTTGACCCAAGCCTTTGGGCTTACGGTAAAGCTCAGGTTG
>JBILHS010000130.1:0-14607 GCA_044350425.1 Saprospiraceae bacterium
ATTTGAGCGCACTAAATGCCTGGATGAGGTAAGATGCGGAGCTGCCTCGCTCTTCCAGAAGATAAACCATGAACGCGCGGACATCTTCGCAATCGGTAAACTCCGGGCTTTTACCGACATGGCGCGCTTTGTCACTACGCTGCTGGGAAAAACCAGTTGCGTGAATCCAGCCCTTTTGTGTGACTTCACGCAACCCAGGGTCAGAAAACTGGTCAGCACAGGCTCAAAGTTAAGCCCTATCCTAACCCGATTCACCCAAAATCAAAATAAGTATGAATTCATACGGCAACTCATTCTTTGGCCAAAAATAAACCCGTTCAGCAGCCAAAAGGCTGCTGAACGGGTCGATATGATTTTTCCGGAGCTGGTCTTACCTGAGTTAGGAATTGAGGGATTTAACAGCAAAACCGGAGAACAGGAAAAAAGGAGAACAGGAAAACAGGAAAATTTAAAACCGCGAGGGGATTGATCTCGGAAAGGGCTGATTTTGGCTATTTTCGGATCGTGTTGCGTGGTTTTCCTGTTCTCCTGTTTAAAAAATCCCCCCCAATCCTACTCCACTTTCACCCGCACCCCTTTAGAATGACTAGTAAACTCCGGCGCATACATACACTGCATCGTGGTGATCCCGTTGCTCATATCTCCACGCAGAGAAACCACCAGCGGATACTCAAATACAAAGGTGCCGCGCGGCAGGTAGTCTATGAAAAAGTGGGTAGCTAGGTCCTTGGTGCTTTCATAGTAGCCCAGACCGCCCTGCCAACGGTAACCGCTCAGCACATTGACAGGCTCCAGCCCGGAGGCACGCATGTCCTTGAGGTGCACGAATTCCATGGCGCGGTCTACCCGTATCTCTATGCGGACTTTGATCTTGTCGCCGCGTTTGAGAGACTGTCCTTCTGTGATGAGCTTCAGTACAGGTCCGGTGGCCGTGTTTTCTTCCAGGTACAGCTGTTTCACTATGGTGAGTGGTGTTTTTTGGAAGTCCTTGATCTTGTCCAGGTCCTCAAAGTATTGCCAGTAGGCTGCGCCCCAAACGATGTTGCTGTTTGGGTTTTCAACCTTGATCTCGGCCCAGGATTTTTTGACTTCAGCGCCGCTCCAGCTTTGTTTGAAATAACCGGTCCCGGCCTCGTATTCGTTTACTTTTACTGGTGTGCCTCCCATCGAGACCTTCACCGGTTGCGTGTTGTTTAACCAGTTGGCTGGTGCGGGGTTGAGTCCCGTGTTGAGCAACAGCGCATACACCGCTTCAGCGGTCGCTTTGGTGCTTTCCCAGCGGTTGGTCTGTTTGTTTTTCAGCAACCAGATGCGCAGCTCTTCCACTGCTTTGGCATCATTGGCCACTTCGCTGAATACCTCTACCATAAGTGCCTGGGTCTCTACCGGCAACTGATACCAATAGTAACCCCAGTCTACCGGCCAGAACATACCGAGTTCTTCTTTCTGGGTGGCACGTTCCCGAAGACTGGCCACGATCTTCGCAGCAGCATCCTTGCGGCCAAAACGGTGCAGGGCCAGGGCCAGCATGCCTTCCTGATACAAGCCTTTGCCCAGCCAGTATTTGTCTGCCTGGCCCAGATAATACCCGATCTCTTTGGTCAGACGATCCACAGGCCGGAAGGAATGGGTATAGAGGTAATGAATGGCCATGCCATCCAGGTGATCGTCCTCCATTTTGGTTTTGCCATCTTTGGCAAGTCGTTCCAGCTCAGCGTACTGTTCGTTGAGTTTGCGGTCGCAATAGCCCAGGGCTTTGTCCAGCATCTGAGCTGAGTTCTGGTCTTTCATCGGATCAAAGGCGCCGAGCTTTTGCAGGTGCATGAATCCACTCACGATGTGCTGGGTGATATACCAGCTGTCTTGTCCACCGGTGAACCAGGGCCAGCCACCGCTGCTCAATTGCCGTTCTGCCAGGGTATTCAGGGTGCGTTCGCGTTCATTCGCCATTTTGTTGAGGTCAAACAGCAGGGCGATGTTCTGCTTTTGTTGTTCCTCATTTTGCGCATCCAGCACCCAGGGGGTTTCTTCTAACAGGGCATATTTGAGCTCCTGGTTTTTGTTGAGGTTGGATTTTAGGGCATCGCCGCCCTTCAACTTCCAGCTGTCAAAGACCCGCTTGATCTGGGGCATTTTTTCCACCACATTGGAAGCCAGGGTATTGGCATACAATCTGCTGAAAATCTGTTCAGAACATTCATGCGGGAACTCCATCAGGTAGGGCAGGGACTGAACTGCGTACCAGACTGGATTGGAGGTGAACTCTAGTGTTAAGTGATGAGAGGTAAGTGTTCCTCCCACTGGCGCATTCTTCAAATTTTCAAACGTGTAATTTTTGGTTTGATTTCCGCGCAGCGCAATAGGCATGGTCTCGGTCACCAGCATACGGTTGCTGACCACCGGCATGGTACTTTCTTCTCCATCCCGGTATCCGTTGCCTTCCGCAAAGATCTGCCAGGTAACTGCGCCGGAATAGTCCTCGGGCACTTTGATCCGCCAGGCCACCGCGCCGGACTGACCAGGCAACACCGAGAAACGGGCCAGACGGTTGTTCTTTGCCAGGCCAAAGGATTGCTCTACCACAGCCAGGGTGGCGGCGTCCAGAAGCGCCAGAGTTGCCGTGCCCTCGATCTTATCTTTTGAGAGGTTGCTGACTTTAGCAGAGAACTCGATCTCATCACCCTGACGCAGGAAGCGTGGCGGGTTGGGGATGACCATGAGTTCTTTCTGGGTCACCACTTCTTTCACGGAAAGCACCTGTTGCAATTCCTTGGTGTGCGCATAGGTGAGCAGCTTCCAGCGGGTGAGGGCTTCATTCATCGTGAATTTCAGAATGATGTTGCCTTCCGCGTCAGTGCGCAATTCGGGGAAGAAAAAGACCGTCTCGTTCAGGTTGCGGCGGATGGCTGCTGGTGGAGCAGGAGCAGGGGCTGGTTTTGGGGCAGCCGGGTTGGCTGAATCGGTTTCTTCAACGTCATAGCGTGCATCCGGATTCAGATCATGGACAAAGGAAGCATCGTCTTTGGCAGATTTTCGTTTGGGCGCGCCTGCTCCAACCATCATCGCCTCCGACGGCATAGCCATACCATCGGCCATGACACTTCGCTCCATCATAGGATAATGTCGTCCGCCCCACATCGGAAAATCAAACCAGTTCAATTCGCGGAAGTTCCGACCCGGGATCCCTTCCTGATAGGGGATCTCATAACGTATCTGACCGCCATTGACGCCGAAATTTTGTGATCCATTTAAACCAATCCTTGCATAATTGGAGGGGAATGCAATGCCGGACCAATCATGCGGTTTGAATTGATCCAGTGAGGCATCGTACATCGCGGCCACCATTTCAGCGGCAACCTTGTCTTTTTTAGGTCCGCTGATCTTGATCCTCCATTCCTCTTTTTGCCCGGGCGCAAGCTTGTCCCGGAAGGTTTCGTAGCTGATCTTTAGGTCTTTGTTGCTCCAGGGTACATTGAGGTAGATCTGTTCGTTGCCATAGATCCGGTTGTTCGCAATGCAAAACCAGTGGGTGGTGATCCCGCCCCGGTCGCTTTCCCGAATCGGAATTTCTACGATGGAGAGGTTTTTGATCCGGGCACTGACCCATTCCGGCTTTTGTAGGGTGCCAGATTCTTCCGGGGCGAAGAAAAAGTAAAGCCCATCTGTTTTGCCTCCAAAAGAGATCTGTGCGGTTTCGCCTGGCTCGAGGGTAGACTTTTTGGCTGCGGCACCGGGTTTTTCAAAACGAGTCTGAGTTGTCCATACCCGTACGTATTTTTCTATTTCGACCTTTTCACCAAAGGCGTCCTTTGTGCTCAATTTTGCCAGGTACCAACCGGCCACACTGCGGTCCTGATGCAAATCGATGACTTTGTCCGTCGCGGTATTGAAGCCGATGGTGCGAATGAAATCCTCCCGACCCCATTTCGCCGGGTCGTCTTCGTCTTTCCAGGCCATGCCCGGGAACGTCTTTTCAAAATCGCTTTTGGAAAGGGTGGTGATATCCGGGCGTTCCCACAAACGATCTTTGAAAAACTGCGCAGGCGCAACCAAACGCTGCAGGGTGATCTGACCTGCTGCAGACTGGGCTTGTCCCGCCATGTTGGTGGTGCGCAGCCCAATATGGCGCAGGCTATCTAAATGAATTTCGGATGGCAGATCCCATTGAACCTGTAAGGCAATATACCCTGCACTGACATTGGTAGTGGTACTGTGGCTTTCTCCGGTGATGTCGGTTACATCGATCAATACCTCATAATCAAAAACAGGCTGGTCTTTTTTGGGAATGGTTCCATCCGGAATGGCGGTGAACTCTACGGCGAAACTACCGTCCGCACCACTGGTCGTGGTGCCATTGGTGATCTCCATTTCCGGTGCATTGAAGTACCAGGGACGTTTCCAGGAGCGGTAATAATCCCAGAAGGGGAAGCGGGCTGTGCGCACCACACGGTATTTTACTTGTGCGCCATCGACCACATTGCCGGCGTAGTTTTTGGCTTCTCCACGGACAGTGATCTGCTCATTGACCCGGAAGGAGCCTTCCACCGGTTTCATGGTTACTTCAAAACGGGGGCGTTTATATTCCTCCACACTGATATAGGTCGTACCATTGAAGCCATTGGAGGCACTGATACTCATTTGTCCCATTAGGCCGGTTGAAGGGGCCGTGAAAGTGCCGTTGAAGCTGCCGAATTCATTGCTTTTAAGCTTCAATTCGGTTTTTAACTGATGGTTTGCATCGTAAAACCGAATGGTCACTGCCTGATTGGGCAGGATCTGCGGAGCTAAGTTCTTTCTGTTTTCATCCGCAGATTGCCGGTAGGCCAGCCCTTTGAAATAAACGGTCTGCCCGGGCCTGTAAATACTCCGGTCAGTAAAAAAATGAACGAGATCTGTCCGTACAGCCTTATCCCGATATTTCTGGTTGCTGCTTTCACCGATCCAAAGGGTGTCTTTATCCAGGGAGGCGCGTACCAGGGCATAGCGGCGTTCAGGGATGATAGATTTGGCCAGACCTTCCCGATCGCTGATCGTGCCGCCGATATTTTTGAGCTTTTGGGTGCCGGAATTGTAGTCACGCTCAAAAAAATCAAGTTTAACCCCTGCCAGCGGTATACCTGAATTGCGGTGCGCCAGTACAAAACGGGTTTCTCCCAGTTCGTTATAGCTGACGGAAGCCAGGTTAGAAACCGCGAAGTTGGCATAGATCACCCGGCCTGAATCATATTTGAAATCAGCGTTTTCAGACAGAAAGACCCAATAATTGCCGAAAGGAAGGCCGTCCAATGCGATCTCGGTCTGATGCTGTTGGTAGTCGCCCGGATCCTGGAGTTCCCAGCTGCGACTTTGTACCGGGCGCAATGCACTCAGGTATTGGTATTGCTGCTCCCAGGGAATACCTGCCCATTTGGCCTGATCAAAATCAGCTTGAACCACCTTGATCCACACTTTTTTCAGGTTTCGGAAGCCTACCTGAACCAGGATATTTTGGTTGGGTAAATTGACCTCTTCAACATTGGTGGTAAGCACAGGCGTTTGGATCTCCCGGAGCAACTGACTACATCGTTCAGCGCCATAGGTATTCGGATGCCGGGCAATTGCAGCATTTAGTTCGGCTACAGCAAATTTGGCATTCGTTCCTTTATCTCCGGTTTCCAGATAATAAACATGAGCAGCCAGCGCATGCACCACTTCGCCGTCAGAAGGGTGGTTTTCGGCTTGTATTTTTAGCCTTTCCAGGGCTTTTCGGTAAAGGTCTGTTTTGTTTTCAAGGTTTGAATTATTCAAAACGAATTGAAGGCGTCTCAGTTCTACCTCAAAAAGTGAGGCTTTGGAAGTGATCTGATTGCCTGAAGATCTGGGGTCATGGGCACGGATCAGCTTTTGGAATAGCCTGATGGCCATCCATTTGCCTGAAGTGATATCCTGGCTATCATACTTGTTGAGCTGAAAGCTATTCCAGTCTGCAAAATCCTCCGGGCTATTGAGTTGGAATGCATAAGCTGGTTCGGTGAGATAACTGCGTTCATTGCTGAAATGCTCCAACGCGCGTTGTGCCAGCAGATCGAAGAGGGTAGGGCGGAGGAGGGCATTCCCAATAGAATCATTCAGGCTGGGTGTGGTGATGTCGCGGAACTGTTCGACCGGGACCATTTTGAGCAGGTCTTCGGGTGCTATGGAGGCGGAATAGAGTTCCAGGGCATGTTTTTCAATTTGTGCAGCGCTCCAGGTCAGAATGTCGCCACCTTCTCCGTCGGGGATCGGTGTACGATCGCTCAGGTTCCAGCCCTGATTTTGCAGGTAGATGGAGTAGAGTTGCCCGAGGATACTTTGCAACACCGACTTTTCGGGTTGGCTGGCGACCAGGCTTTCTTTTTCAATGGTCTGGATGGCATTGGTCAGACCGTCCTCTTCGAGCATGGTCATGAATTTGCCCCGAATAAGGATGGCTTTTACGATCTGGGGGGCGTTTTTATCGCGTTTGGCCCGGGCCTGAATGGCCTCGGTTTTTTCCATCGCACTTTTGAAGAGCCCCTGGCCTTGGAGGCTGTCTACGATTTTCCAGTCATCAGCGTAATCGCCCTGGGCGGTGGGCAAAGGTGGAATGGGCATTTCGGTGCTTGGTTTGTTTTTGATACTGGTGGTGGGTGCTTGTTCCTTGCTTTCCAACCATTTGCAGGAATGAAAAGCAAGCAATAAGCAGCAGAGGGCGAGTATCCCACCTACGCTAAGGCTATGGCGGGTAAATTGTTTTTGGCGAAAAGGCATTTTCAATAATTGTGGGTGATGGTAGGCTTAAAGGTGATTTGGGCGATGGTTGGGCAGGTAGATCCCGGAGGTTTTTAAAACCTCCGGGATCTACCTGCAAATGGCAAAAGTCTGCTTATCCTGGCATTTTTTTAAGGTGTATTTTAGGCATAACGAGTTACTAGAGCACCTATAATGATGCTATTCAAGCATAAAAATACATGAATATCTTTCAACTTTTTCAAAAAAAATCCTTTCGACGTGGAAGTAGAATTTTGGCAACAAATTCGTGTTCCTTTGCCTCATCTAGAAAATTTGAATCCCTTAGTCAGCACAATTTTGAATAACTATGCACTTTGGTTTCACCCACCCTCTTTCCGAATCTTAACACTATGAATATCCTGCTCGGCGACCGTGAATACTTCAAAGGAATCCCTCAGATCAAACATGAAGGACCATTAACAGACAACCCATTGGCATTTCGTTGGTATAATCCTACGCAAAAGGTGGGAGGTAAGTCCATGCGCGAGCATCTTAAATTCGCCATGGCTTACTGGCATACGCTCAGTGGTACCGGGGGAGATCCTTTTGGTCCGGGCACGAAAGATTTTCGCTGGCTGGAATCCAAAAAGCCGCTTCAACAAGCCCGGGATAAAATGGATGCGGCTTTTGAATTTGCTACAAAGATCGGCATCGGATATTATTGCTTCCATGATTTTGACCTCGTACAGGAAGGTGATTCCCTCCGCGAAAGCGAACGTCGTCTGGCAAAGATCACAGACTATGCCCTGGAAAAACAGAAAGCTTCAGGTTTGAAAGTGCTCTGGGGAACCGCCAATTTGTTCAGTCACCCCAGATACATGAATGGCGCAGCCACCAATCCGGATTTTCAGGTAGTGGCCTGGGCAGGCGCGCAGGTCAAAAATGCCCTGGATGCGACCATCAAACTGGGTGGCGAAAACTACGTATTCTGGGGCGGCCGTGAGGGCTATATGAGTCTTTTAAATACCCAGGTCAAACGAGAGCTGGATCACCTCGCCCGCTTTTTGCACATGGCAAAGGATTACGCGCGGAAAGCAGGATTTACAGGCACTTTTTTCATTGAGCCAAAGCCTATGGAGCCAATGAAGCATCAGTATGACTTTGATTCAGCCACGTGCATTGGTTTTTTGCGGGAATATGGCCTGGAAAAGGATTTTAAATTGAATGTTGAGGTGAATCACGCCACACTCGCGCTGCACACTTTTCAACATGAACTTCAGATCGCAGCCAATGCCGGGATGCTCGGTTCCATTGACGCCAATCGGGGCGATTACCAAAATGGTTGGGATACGGATCAGTTCCCTGTCAATGTATATGAGCTAACGGAGGCGATGTTGGTTATTCTTCAGGCAGGCGGGCTAGCGGGGGGCGGCATCAATTTCGATGCGAAAACCCGCAGGAACTCCACCGACCTGGTCGATATTTTTTACGCCCACATTGGAGGGATGGATGCGTTTGCCCGGGCGCTTTTGGCTGCACAGGAGATTCTTGACAATTCGGAGTATCGCCAGTTGCTTACAGAACGTTATGCCTCGTTTGATACGGCAGATGGAAAGGCTTTTGAATCCGGGAAGCTGAAGCTCAAGGACCTGCGGAATATTGCAGTTCGGGAGGGGGAACCGAAGCAGCGGAGTGGGCGACAGGAGTTGTTTGAGAATTTACTGAGCAGGCATGTTTAACAGGTCAATCCGGCAATTTACCACCGGAGATGTTTCGGGGCACCAGCGTTTCCAACAGCCCCATTTGAGCCGTTCTGCTGATAAATCGAAGGATACCATCTGTAGGTTCACGTTTATAATAAATGGTGCCTACCTTAAAAGGATTTTTTTTGGATCCCTTCTCATTTTTTCCTCGAAGCACGATGTTTGCTATCGCTGAGACGAGCGTTTTTTTGTCGCCGGTTTTTTTGCCTAAAATGCTGATCTTCAGATCATCATAAGTTGCCTCCAGGGTGCCTTTGGCCAGGCCATTCCGAACTTTAACTTTTAGGAACACCTGTTCAACATCGCCGGATTCTACCCGGATATTGTTTTTATCCACTACAAATTGATTGAGAAGTGTCACATCAATGATGCCTAAATTTGCCGTGTAGTCACACTGAAAATTGGAGGATAACAGGGGCAATTGCAGCGATAGATCGAGCACGCCAGCCCCCAACAATTCGGCCCTGGCATCTACCCGGGCGGGCGTGGCAGCACTCATTTTGAGTGTGTCATTGGTGATATTTAAGAGGACGCCATTCACGTTTTCAAAGTCCAGCTTACCTTCTTCAGTGCCTTTGTATTCTGTATAAAGGATCTTTGAGTTGCGCAACAAAATGGTGTCGATATTCAGGTAGGGTTTAATGGCTCTAAAAAGCTCATGGGGCATCTTTTTATGTCTGCTGAGGGGGAGGTTTTTATTTTGATACACCTCTATAGTGGCAGATTCTACCACCACAGCTTCCATATTCAATGCCTTTTTGTGTAAGGCCTGGAACAGATTGAATTTACGGATCAGAATTTCCTGCATCCTGATTTTCAAGCGTGGAACACGGACTGTCAGCTGTTGCATAAATACGGCATCCGTTGTTTTGGGCTGGATGGTGATTCTATCCAGTTTAGCTATTCCGGACTTTCCATCGAAAGTGGCTGCCTGGATACGATAGCCATATAGATCTCCCGTCGGGTATAATTCGTAGTTGTGCAGATTGATCGAAATATCGTCGGCATAAAGCGCCCTTCCAGTCTCGGAGGTGTCGTTGGCTACCAAATGGATATTGGTTATGGCGAGTCCGATGCTGTCGGCTTGTTGGTAGCTGCTCTTTTTGTTTAGTAAGGTGTGAGACGACATTTTTCCATGGATAGCCGTGACAGTGCCGATGTGAATGCTTTTGGCGAATGGAGCGATCAAAATCGGGAGACGCTCGAGCATGCCTTTAATCAGAGAATCCTGATCCGGGGATTTTGCCAGCACAGAATCCCGCACAGACTCCAGGGTTATTTGAGGTTCTATAACAATTATTCTGCCCAGCGCAAGGTCTTTGGTTCGCCAATACTGCAGCAGATTTATATTTGTAAGGCGCAGGCGATGTACTTTTAGATCAATTTTGAAAGGTGTTTCGTTGGGCACCGCGAGGTGTATCGAGTCCCAGCATATGGAATCTGTAGTTAGTTGAATTCCTTCGGCTTCTATCAATCTTGTGAAGATATTGACATGTAGCCGGTCGATCTGCAAGGCAAATAAGCCGTTGCTGGTCCGGGTGGTCTCATCCACCAACCTTTCTTTCAATAATGGATCGAGATAAAACTTTGCGAATACAACCCCGGCAATACCTATGAGCACAAGCAAAATGGACAAACCAATCAAAAACTTGCGCAGGGTACGGTTCATATAGATAAATACAATAGACCTGAAAAACAAAAAATGGTCAGGTAAGTTGTGCCAGCGAGTTACTGACGTCTTGAAGGGGCAATGATGAGCTTTCGTGCCCGGCTGTGGACCCGCTTTTGTCGTTTATACGTCAAAAATTAAATATTATGTCCGGGTCTTGAGAAATAAAATTATTTTCAGCCTGAAAAACAGCCGGAGTTATCTCCGGGCGGATATTTTGATCCGTTTTTTAAACCATACCGATTATGAGAAAACCGATACACCAGCCTTTGGGGAAAGGCTTGCGCATTTATTTTTGGTTAGCGTTTGGCCTTTTTACGACGCATCTTGCTGCCCAGCAATGTCCAAGAATTGTGAATTGTCCACAGAGCACCATTACTTATTGTGACGAGAGTTCCAATGATATATCGCTCTGGAACAACCCGCCTTTTACTTATAGCCCGGAGATGGGTGATTCTAATTTGTACGAAGGGCCTATTGACCTCAATATCAAAGTTAAAGGCTGCAACGGTGGTGGACTCACGTCCATTTCCTATATCCTTTACCTGGATCTGAATAGCGATGATCAACAGGAAACGGTGATTACCAGTGGCAATCCACCCCCACCAGGTTGTGTGCGTGTAAACAATCTGTACAATCCTGGTTTTTCTGGAGGGGATACGGTACAGTTTGACCAACGTGCGCTTCCAGACTCCATTCGGTATAGGTTCTCTTTTGAGATCGCCTATTCCGGGGACACCACTACCGGTTGGGTGAGATTCAGCAGTGATCATGCGCCGTATGATTTTGTACCGGTCATTTTGCCTGAAGGCCGTCACCGTATAGAATGGCGCATCGTTCAGGATGGCGTGGAACGTTTTTGCGACCGTAATTTCAAGGTAAAGGATTGTAAAAAGCCCCTGGTTAATTGTAAATCAAACGCTTCAGTGTACCTGGATGCGTCTTTGACTGCCATGCTTCCACTATCCGGGGCTTTAAACTTTACATCGGATAATATTACGCCGGACAGTCAGTTGTTGGTGGGGATGCGGCGGGTTGGGACCGGATCAGGCTTTCCTTTGGATGAGATGGGCGAACCCCAGGATACGGCACTTTTTAACTGTTCGATGGATGAAGATCAGTTTGTGGAAGTTTGGGTACAGGATCTGCTAGGGAATACGGAACGTTGTACCACCCTGGTGTATGTGTATGATACGGCTGGTGTTTGTCCGATCATTCCACCTCCACCACCGCCTACACCTGTGACTATTTGTGCCCGCACTTTTTCAAACAATCAGGTAATACAGAATGTCACCTTTACATCAGGCTGGACCATTCCTGGCAATGCCCCGTCAAGTAGTCAATTGCCAGCGAAGCCAGGTGGTTGTGCAGAGCTTTCAACCCTTCCGCCCACGACCTCGTTTACCTTGGGGGCAGCGAAGGACATTTTTCCCTTGAATGGAGTAACCACCTTTGATCTGGTCCTGATCTCCAAACACATTCTGGGCATTCAACCCTTGGATGCCGGATGGAAAATGGCGGCTGCGGATGCCAACCGATCCGGTTCTGTGACAACCTTTGATATCGTTGAACTGCGCAAACTCATCCTGGGTTTGACAGTAAAACTGCCCAATAATACACCCTCCTGGCGCCTGTTTGTGGATACCTGCACGGCTTCCGGCAGCCCGTTCTCTGTGCTCTGTCCGGCCGAGTACACACTTCCTGTTTTACCGCTGGGAGCTTATCCTTCCCAGATCACATTTAAAGGGCTTAAAGTGGGGGATGTGAACGGTTCCGGTACCCCTACGGATACCTTGCAAAGCATTGCGGAGGCAAGAGGCTTTCCGGTTTCCCTGGAATTGCCTGACTTAACCATGCAGGCAGGTGAATTACTGGATATCCCGATCCGGATTTCTGAGGGCGGCAACTGGGAAGGCATACAGTTCTCCCTCCAATTTGATCCAGGGCTTCTGGAGTTGGAATCGGTCTGCGGGAATGAAACCCTGGTGTTGAAACCTGAAAACTGGGCCATTCCACAGCCCGGATTTTTGAATCTGAGCTGGTCTGAAGGAACACCCGTCACCCTTTTGCCGGGAGATGGATTCATGCGGCTTAAGGTAAGAGCGCATTCCGATGGGAAGCTTTCTGAAATAATCAAACTCCCGGAAAACGCGCAGATCAGCCCGGAGGCGTACGACACTGAAGGGGTAAGTCACCGTTTGCAACTTGTTTTTTCGAAAAAAATCAGTTCAACTGAACAAAATAAGGTTCAGATCTTTTCGCCAATGCCTAATCCGACTACCGGCTTTACACGATTGCCACTGCGACTGATGACCCCGGAAAGAGTATCTCTTGAACTTGATGATCTGTCCGGGAAAGTCATCGTAAACCAATCTTACAACTTAGATGCTGGCGCACATGTGCTGGATATCCCGGCTACCATACCATCGGGCATATACGTCTGGCGTGTGATTGCCGGAAGCGTATCAAAAAGTGGAAAACTGGTTCGACTTTAATTGGTTTGCTACTAAAACACTTTCGCCGGGGCGCGGAGATCTTCCTGATATCTCCGCGCCCCGGCGTTTTTATGGGGTCGATGTACAAAGCCGACACATTTAGAGCCGATACATTTAATTTTTTGAGATAGTTGACGTATACCTTTGTTGAAAGTTACTAGTTACAAGTTGGAAGTTTCAAGTTGAAAGTTACAAGTGGAAAGGTGCCCGCCGCTTTCAACGTTCAACTTGTAACTTGTAACTTCCAACTTGTAACTTTCAACTTGTAACTTCCAACTTTAAATAGCTTTAATCTTATGAACAAAAGTCTACTCCTTTTTCTCGCCTTTGCATTTTCTGTTGCTAAAACCAATGCACAATGTGAGCCGCAATTGCTCCATTGCAACCTGCCTGTTCAAGCCTGCGATCTTTCGCCCAATGCTTCAGAATTGTGGAATGAAATATACTGGTGGGACAATGTTATTCAATCTCACGACCTGGCTGAAACCCCAATTGATCTAAACCTCATCGTGAGAGATACTTGTCCAGGTGACAGTCTCTCCGTGCGCTGCCTCCTGTTCCTGGACCTCGACAACGATGGTGTACAGGAAACCGTGGTAGACAGTGACAACCCGCCCGGGCCGGGTATGGTCAATTACAACAACGCTGGTAACCCGAATTATTCTGGCGGGACGCCCCGCGTATTTGACAGCAGGCCCGTACCTATCAATCAAAAATGGCGTTTCAACCTGAAAACTTCGGTATCCGGCGACACTTCCACGTTTAATCTACTTTGGAACAATGAGTTTGCGCCCTCCCTTTTCACCCTCCCCGAACTGGCTTTGGGCAATCACAAAGTGCGCTGGATCGTGACCAATAAGGCAGGCATTTCCAATATCTGCGAAAAGTCATTCCTGGCCAAAGACTGCAAGGCTCCCACCGTGGTTTGCCTCAATGGCTTGAGTGTGAATATCATGCCGACTCAAATGATTCAATTGTGGGTCTCTGATTTTATTCAATATGCAGAAGATAACGTGACCCCAACCGGACAACTCAGGTATGGCGTCCGTAAGCTTGGAACGGGCGCCGGATTTCCGGTAGACGCGAATGGCAACCCGGTGACCAGCGTACTATTCAATTGCGCCGAACTGGGTACGCAAAGCGTGGAAGTCTGGGCTATGGATCTGGCAGGGAATTCGGATTACTGCGAGACTTATGTGATTGTTTTGGACAATAATGGGAATTGCAACAATACACCTGGCCCGATCAAGGCTTGTGCAATATTAGAGTGTGGTAATGCCATTTCAGAGGAGACGACCTTTTCTTTTTCGGGCACGGTTCCATTTCAGCCCCCTTTCAGTTATTTTGAAATCGGAGCTTGTGCCTCTATCAACCAGGTTTTACCAGCCAATACCGATGTGACCATTACCCCTTCTCTGGATGATAACCCACTCAATGGGGTTACAACATACGATCTGGTGCTATTAGCCAATTTTATTAATGGAATCACCCCGTTCAGCTCGCCTTATCAATGGGTTGCTGCTGATGCCAACAAGGATAATCAGGTCGATACTTTTGATATTTTGGAGTGCAAAAAACTGATCCTGGGCATTTATACCCAATTGCCAAACAATACCTCCTGGCGCTTTGTGGACAAAAATTATGTTTTCCCTTCCCCAAATCCCTTATCGGTACCCTTCCCGGAATCTATTACGGTCAATACCAGCAATTTGCCGGCGGTCGATCCTGAGTTTGTGGGCATCAAAATCTGTGACCTGAATTGCGCCGGGCTGGTTGATTTTTACGAATTGACACCAGAAAGTGAACACCTGATCGGTATTCCGGCGCCCAACCCCACCCAGGAGGGAGCCATGCTGCCAATTCAACTGATCAGCGCTGAAACGGTGGTTTTAGAAGTGATGGATTTTTCAGGTCGTCTGCTATTCCAAAGGGTTACCCATTTGCCTGAGGG
>JBILHS010000176.1:0-7382 GCA_044350425.1 Saprospiraceae bacterium
CGCCCAACCCCACCCAGGAGGGAGCCATGCTGCCAATTCAACTGATCAGCGCTGAAACGGTGGTTTTAGAAGTGATGGATTTTTCAGGTCGTCTGCTATTCCAAAGGGTTACCCATTTGCCTGAGGGGCCGGCTTTGCTGGAAATTCCGGCTTCGGCTTTGCCTGCCGCCGGGGTATATGTCTGGCGGGTTCGGGCCGGGGAATTGGTGAAGGCCGGGAAATTGGTGAGGAATTAATCCAGTGCGCTAGCACCAAAAAAAATATCCAGCAATGAAAAAGCAACTTTTGCTCTTGCTACTTACACTGGTCTCCTGGACCCTCTTAGCACAGAAGAACCTTCCTGCCGGAGCGGAGAAAACTGCTCCGCCCAAGGATCCAACTCAGCTCCAGGGACCGCCGCCAGATACAGAACCACCTATGGTGGGCTGTCTTAATGGCTTGCCTGTCAATCTTTTTCAAACCGGCGAGATCACTTTGTGGGCATCTGATTTTTTGCTTTCGGTTTCGGACAATGTAACCCCGGAGAATGTAATCAAAATCGGAATTCGCAAAGCCGGAACCGGAACAGGATTCCCGGTAGATGCTAATGGTAATCCGCTTACGTCGGTAACCTTTAATTGCAATGAATTAGGACAACAACCCGTAGAACTTTGGGCCATAGATGAGGCCGGAAATGCGGATTATTGTGAAGCATTCGTGCTTATTGAGGATAATTTTAGCCATTGTAACCAGGCTGTTGACACTTTAAAGGTTTGCTTTAACTTTGCTTGCGATGGAGCCCCGATGGTTGGCCTGCCAATCAATATTTACAGCAGCGTAAATTTTGTGCCTGCATTCCAGATGCTGTCAGATTCAGTAACGGGCCCTGACGGATGTGCAACTATGGTCGTTCAGGCTTCAGGCGATACCTATGTCATTGCTCCTGAAAAAGATGATAATCCCAAAAATGGCCTGAGCACCTATGATCTGTTCCTGATCTCAAAGCACATTTTAGGTATAGAACCTTTGGGCAATCCCTATAAAATGATTGCGGCTGATGCCAATAAGAGTGGTTCGATCACCACGTTTGATTTGATTGAATTGCGCAAATTGCTCACGGGGATTTACACCGAATTGCCGAACAATACCTCCTGGCGTTTTATTGATGGCGATTTTGTTTTTCCAAACCCTTTGAATCCTTTTAGTTCAACATTTCCGGAAACCATTTCTTTAGTTAATGGCCAAATGACTGAGGGAAATTTTGTAGGAATCAAGATCGGAGATGTAGATTGTTCCGCTTCGATAGACAGTTTGGGTGCGCCAGCCGATTTTCCGGATGCCTTGTTGACAATGCCGGATACCTTGCTTTTGTCAGGCCAGGAATATGATATTCCGATCTCCATGGCGGAGCAAGGATTATGGTCCGTGTATCAGTTTGCGCTGAACTGGGATGCACAAAAACTGGAGTTCCAAAACATGGCCTATAACAACGCAACTGGCCCGTCGAATTGGAACACTTTACTTGCCCAGCAAGGCAGCCTGACCACCAGCTGGTTTCAATATGATCTCCCCGTCGCTTTTGGCCCGGACGATCCGATTGCGACCATTCGGTTTAAAGCCTTGCAGACCGTTTCGCTGAAAGATGTATTTTTTCTGAATAAAGATCAGCTCTATCCGGAAGGCTATGCCGGCCAGTCAGCAGAAAAAAAGGATCTGGTGCTGACCTTTTCGCATCAATTCAAACCTTCCAAAAGTGACTTGAATGCGGAGCGTAATCTCCCACCATTTGATCCTACCCAATTGCAGCCCCCGCCCTTGGATGTACAAGCGCCGGTAATTTCCTGCCTCAATGGCCTAAGTGCCAATATCATGCCTACCGGCTTAATTAACCTCTGGGCTACAGACGTCCTGCAATCTGTAACTGATAATGTAACACCTACAGATCAAATTGTTATTTCAATCAGGAAGTCGGGTACCGGTGTAGGATTTCCAGAAGATGCATCGGGCAACCCTATCCTGCGTACGCAATTTGATTGCGATGAATTAGGTATAAATGGCATTGAACTCTGGGCAAAAGATCTGGCTGGAAATTCAGCTTTTTGCGAAACCTATTTAATCCTTCAGGATAATTTGGGGAATTGCCCCGGAGGAGGAGTTGGCGATTGGCTAATTCAAATGTGCGCCAAAGCAGCATCAAACGATGGGCTGGAAGAATTGGAATTTGAAGTGACAGGAACTAATCCCAATGAGCCATTTTATGCCAATGAGGTATCTGGTCCCATAGATGCCTGTGGTTACTTTGATGTTCCGCTTGGCAGTGATGTAATCGCTAAACCGATCAAAGATGACAATCCATTGAATGGCGTGACTACTTATGATTTGGTCCTGATCTCCAGGCATTACAGAGGAATTGAATTGCTCAGTACTCCATACAAGATCATAGCAGCTGACGCCAATAGGGATGGATTAGTGACCGTAGAAGATAGCATCGAACTCACCAAATTGATTCTTGGGATTTATACTGAATTGCCAAACAACACTTCCTGGCGTTTTGTGGATAAAAATTTTGTGTTCCCTGATGCATCGAATCCTTTTGCAACCATCTTTCCGGAATCCATCATAGTTCAGAATATCCAGGCGCCTGTTTGGGCTGATTTTGAAGGAATCAAAATAGGCGATGTAAATGGCACGGCCATAAATAACATTTCAAACCATGAGATCATAGAAAGAGCTGAACCGACTGTCCCCCCCACATTCGGACTTCCAAATCCAAACCCAACCTCAGGTGGCGCGTGGTTGCCTATCCACCTCTCAACAGCAGAACGGCTACATGTAGAGCTTACCGATCTGGCTGGAAGGATATGCTGGACGAATGATCTGCAATTGGAAAAGGGCGATCACAATTTAGAGATCCCAGCATCTGCCATGACTGCAAATGGGGTTTACATCTGGCAATTAAGATCAGATTCACTTCTAAAGTCAGGCAAATTAATGCGCCAGCAAGTCCACTAACTTCAAACCAGCTTACCAAAAGTTGCAACTTTTAACTTGCAACTTTTTACTCCCTACTTTTTACTCACCTCTTTTAACTTTTTACTTTAATATGAAAAGATTTCTCCTCCTTCCGTTACTTTTTCTGGCTTCCGGCCTCCTGGCGCAAACACAGCGCCCAAATGCCCTGCCTTCCACTGGTCCCATGCACGATCCTTATGATCCTACCCAATTGGGCGATTTCGCACCGCCCACCATTGTATGTCTGAATGGATTGAGCGTCAACATTATGCCTGCCGGATCGGTGTCTCTTTGGGCGACTGACTTTCTGCAATACACGCAGGATAACGCAACGCCAGTGAATCAGATTAAACTGGGAGTGCGGATAGCAGGTACCGGCTCCGGTTTTCCGCTGGATGGTTTCGCCAATCCTGTTTCAAGTCTGATGTTGACCTGTGCCATGGTGGACTCATTGATTCCGGTAGAACTCTGGGCCATGGACGCCTCTGGAAATGCTGCTTTTTGTACGACGCATGTTTTGCTACAAGATGCTTTGGGCAATTGCTCTGGCAATGGTATAGATCTACATCTTTGTGCCAAGGTAATGTGCAGTGGTGAAGCGATTGAAACTGCGATCTTTGAGGTACATGGTTCAGTCAATTTTGCACCCCCGTTTGCCTATTTTGACCTTACAGATGCAGGCGGTTGTCTGGATTTAGTCAACAATGTTCCGATAGCTAGTAATTTTGAAATTACACCAAACAAAGACAGCAATCCCCTGAACGGCATGGATGAGCAGGATTTCATCTTGCTTTCCAAGCACATCAACGGTACACAGCCTTTCACGGATCCCTGGCAATGGGTAGCCGCCGACGCCAATCGGGATGGTTTGATCACTTTGGAAGACAGTGTAGCGTTCAGAAATCTTGCGCTGGGGATTTATACAGAATTGCCGTATAATACTTCCTGGCGTTTTGTGCCGCAAGGGTATCAATTCCCTTCGCCGGATCCGCTTTCTCAGCCTTTGCCGGAATCTGTTTCCATTGCGTCTATCCTGGCGGACATGGATACCGTATTTATGGGCATCAAAATTGGTGATCTGGACTGTTCTGCGATTCCTGATTTTGCTGGTCTTCAGAATGGGCACCGCAATCAGCTACATCAGTTGGAGCAGGCAAATGTTGGTCAGCCGCGCCCGAATCCTACGAGTGGGTCATCTTTTTTACCCATTAATTTGCCATTTGCAGAGGCGATTCACCTTGAAATCAATGATATAGGTGGCAGGTTGATATGGTTCAATGATTTGAAACTGGACAAAGGAGATCACCTTTTGGAGGTCCCTGCTTCGGCGATGCCGCTCGGTGGGGTTTATCTTTGGAAGCTTAGGGCCGGCAAATTGCTGAAGTCTGGCAAACTGGTGCGGCTTTAAACAACAAACCGATCCATAAAATCTAGTGGAAGTATTGTTCAGTTTTGCCTGGACAATGAAATTCCGATTAATTCTACGTTGTAACTTTAGCCGCGTAGCGGCCCAACGTCGGTAGTAATGAACATTGAACAGTCGATAAGGTGCAGCGCACCGGAACATTTCGCCAGGAGTTCCGGTGCGCTGCACCTCCGAACCGAAGCTTATATCTGATTTCTACCGACGTTGGGCCGCTACGCGGCTAAGGTTACAGCGTAGAATTAATACAAGGTAGTTTAATCATCATTTACCTCAGCTCACCACCTTTCCAGGATTCAAAATCCCCAAAGGATCAAACACCCCCTTGATCTCCCGCATCAGGCGCAATTCCACCTCAGAAAACACAATGTCCAGATAAGGCCGCTGCACCAAACCAATGCCATGCTCCCCGGAAAGCGTGCCGCCTACACTTTTTACAAACTGAAAGATCTCCCGGATTCCTTTAGGCACTTCTTCCAGCCAATCCGACTCTGAGAGTGCTCCGCGCAGAATATTTACATGCAGGTTGCCATCCCCGGCATGTCCATAACAGACGGATTCAAAACCGTACCGCGCACCCACGTCCTTCACCTTTCTGAGTAAATGCGGGAGCTCAGCCCTGGGCACCACCGTGTCTTCTTCTTTGTAGATCGAGGTGCTTTTAACGGCATGGGCTACATTGCGGCGAAGTTTCCAGAGGGCCGTTTTGGTGGCATCATCATCGGCGAAGAAGATGTCGCCGCAATCATAGTTTTCCAACACTTTCGTAATGGTTTCACAATCGGAAACCAGGCTGTCCATGTGGAAGCCATCTACTTCTATGAGCAGATGTGCGCCGTCTTCCTCGCTGATGGGCACCGGTGTTTCCCCTACATAACGCACCGCCCAGTCAATGGCATTGCGTTCCATAAATTCCAGTCCACTGGGCGTGACGCCTGCCTGAAAAATGGCAGCCACTGCCGAACAGGCACTTTCCGCAGAGCGGAACGGCACCAGCATCAATAGATTTTGGGTAGGGTGGGGCTGAAGCTTCAAAACGATCTTGGTCACGATACCCAAAGTGCCTTCGCTACCAACGATGAGTTGCGTAAGGTTGTAACCTGTAGCGTTTTTTAGGGTATTAGCACCCGTCCAGATGATCTCCCCACTGGGCAGGACGACCTCCAGATTTAATACGTGATCTTTTACAACCCCATATTTTACAGCTTTGGGTCCACCAGCGTTCGTGCTCACATTGCCACCAATAAAACTCCAGCCTCTGCTGGAAGGGTCAGGCGGGTAAAACAAGCCTTTTTCCCGTACGGCATTTTGCAGGGTTTCGGTGATGACACCTGGTTCTACGATGACCTGAAAATTTTGCTCGTCGATCTTCAGGATCTGATCAAAGCGTCGCATGGAAATGACCAGTCCTCCGTGGGTAGGCAAAGCACCGCCAGCCAGCCCGGAACCTCCTCCACGGATGGTCACAGGGATCCGTTCCCGGGAACACACCTGCATGATTTTGCTGATCTCTGTGGTATTTGCCGGTTCCAAAACCGCTTGCGGAACGAACATCAGGTCTTCCGTTTCATCGTGTCCGTGGTCGCGGAGGGCGGTTTCATCCGTCAGGAGGTAGGATTCGCTCACTATATCACGTAATTCCGTGAATACAGCAGCGGAGATGGGGTATAGGGCGTTACTTTTGCCCCCGGTTGACGCTGGGTGGTTGACCATAGACTTTTGACTAATTTATCGATGCTAATGTTTCAAAAACTACTTGTCCTCATTTTTGCGGTCCTCTTTTCATCCGCACTTTTTGCTCAAACCCTTCCGGAAACCAAAAAGCCCGCGAAGGAGGGCAAAAGTAAAGGAGTGCTCGCTCATTTCGCGCTGGGTGGACATTTACCTGGGGGTGATCTTAAAGATCGTTTTGGCATCAATGGCTCTCTGGGGGCTGGCACAGAGTTTATTTCGCGGAAAAACTGGGTGGTTGGATTGGAGGGCGCCTTTATTTTTGGCAGTAAAGTGAAGGAGGATCCGCTGTCGATCCTTCGTACACCCTCCGGAGATATTATTGGAAATGACCGTTCCATTGCTACCACCCGGTATCAGGAGCGCGGCATGTATATCGGTGCAAGCATAGGCAAACTCATTATTATGAGCGAAAAACGCGCTGGCCTGCGATTAACTTTAGGCGGCGGCTGGAGCCAACATCGTATCCGGGTTTTTGATGATTCCCGGTCGGTGGTACAGATCAAAGGGGATTATAAAAAAGGATACGATCGGTTGTGCGGCGGTCCGGCCTTGCAACAATTCATCGGTTGGCAACAGGTGGGTCAGGGGCGTAGCATGAGCTGGCTGATTGGTTTTGAGTTCAATCAGGCATTTACCCAAACCCGCCGTGACTGGGATTTTACCGAAATGAGGAAAATGGAGGGCAATCGACTTGACTTGCGTTTTGGAGTGCGGGTCGCCTGGACCCTTCCGTTTTATACCGGGTATGCAGAGGAGATCTATTATTAAGGGAGTTATGGTTTTACTGTACGATTTGCTGATGCACCTTTTTGTGCTGGCCATGCAACTTGCTGCATGGGTTAATCCTAAAGCCCGTCTATGGGTGGAAGGGCGGCGCAATTGGCGGGTACAGCTGGCGGAACAAAGGACGCAGCCAAAGGAAGCACATAGGAAGCAGGTACTCTGGGTGCATGTTGCATCTCTGGGTGAGTTTGAACAAGGTCGCCCCATCATCGAATCCTTTCGGGAGCGTTTCCCGGATTGGAAAATAGTCCTGACCTTTTTTTCACCGTCAGGCTATGAGGTAAGGAAGGATTATGCCCATGCTGATTTGATCTGTTACCTGCTGGCTGATACGCGCCGGAATGCCCGCGATTTTCTTGACCTGATCCTGCCGGATGCGGCTATTTTTATCAAATATGAGTTCTGGGCCAATTACCTTTTGGAACTCCAGAGGCGTGGCACACCGACCTTA
>JBILHS010000113.1:0-18050 GCA_044350425.1 Saprospiraceae bacterium
CCCCTCCGCCATACCAAAGCCTGGATTGAAAACCTCTCAGTTCTTCTTTTTCGATTGTTTCGGGCCTCTCCTCTGGAATTTCCCTTGGTTTTTCCCGTTCCCTGTCCCGACGTTGTGCTGATAAATTTTCAGAAAGTAATACCAGGAAGGAAAGGAGCAGAATGGCTGAAGGCAGTTTTTTAAATTGCATAGGTCTGAGTTTGTGTTAATTGTAGTAAGGTCGGGCAAAAGTAAGCAGCCCTGCCGGAAAGTCTGATTTTTGCCAAACTTGCTTTTTTTTGTTTTTAGAAAAATAGATTTTAGAAGAATTGCTATTTTCGCCCATCGAAAGATTGAAATTTAGGTTAAATTACTTTTTTTTCGAAAAGTGCCACCAATACCTCCTATTGGAATGAAAGCAATCCTTTAGCCTTTTTGATTATCTTCCTATTTCCCGATTGCCGTTCATGCTTTTTCTCACTAACACGTTTAACACAACCAAGTAAATCTATGGTTAAGTTCTTACGCCTGTCTTGTTGCCTGGCGACGCTTTTTCTTTTGTTTGCCTCCCCGCTTAATTTGGAGGCCCAATCTTTTTCGGCTTCTTTAAAGTCCCACACCTCCACCGCATTGTCAAACCAATTTAGTGCCTATCAGGTATTTCAGTTGGATGCAAAGGTGTTGGACGCTTATGTCAAGTCAAACGCAGAAACACCGGCCCAGTTGCAAATCGGTAGCCATCAATGGCAGTTGACCTTAACGCACAACCCGATTCTTGCAGAAAATTATTCCCTTCAGGTGAGCACACCTCAGGGTATAGTCACCACTTACCCAAAGTCAAACATTGCCTACAAAGGTTATGAGCTGAACGGAGGAGGTGTCGTGCGCCTGACCATTCATGGTGAGTTCCTCTACGGCTTTGTAGAAGAAGGAATCGAACGGTATTACATCGAGCCGCTCTGGTATTTTGAACCTGCCGCCTCGCACGACCTTTTTGTATTATATCCAAGAAGCGCTGTGATGCCAATGGCTACAGACGCCTGTGGCCTTACAGATGAAAAGATTGCGCTCCAGCATCTGGAAGATGGCCCTGAAAAGGGAGGATTATCAGCTGAAAACTCCGCTTGTTATGAACTTGAGCTTGCGATTGCTTCGGATCGGAGTATGTTTGACAAATATGGCTCTGTCGGTGGGGTAGAAGATCATAATATTGGTGTGATCAACGATGTAGAGGTTGACTATACCGGCAGCTTTGACCACGATCTTGAATTCAATATCGTGACGCAGTTTGTGGTGTCAGGCAATGATCCATGGACCAACTCTACAGATGCGGGTACTTTGCTGGGTAGTTTTAGAGATTGGGGCAACAACGGCGGTTTTGGGGTGAATTTTGATAATGGCGAACTTTGGACCAACCGGGATTTTAATGGCGGTACGGTTGGTATTGCTTACCTCAATGGAGTATGTAATTCGGTCAAATACCATTGTTTACAGGACTTTACTGGCAATTCAGAAAATCTGCGTTGCATGACCTCCCATGAAATAGGTCACAATTTTAGCAGCGGTCACGATGCGAACTGCCCGCCGAACTTTATCATGTGCCCATTTGTGTCCACGGCAACTACCTGGAGCCAGCAATCGACGGATGCCATCAGTGCTTACATGCAAAGTAAGATCAACAGCGGTTGCCTTTCAGCCTGCGGGCCACCACCACCACCACTTGTTGCCGGGTTCGACTGGCAGCCTAATCCGGGTTGTCAAAATCAGGCGGTTACTTTTACGGACCTTTCTACGGGTAATATCACAGGTTGGGCCTGGACGTTTCAGGGAGGGAATCCTGCCACCTCAAATCTCCAGAATCCATCTGTAACCTGGAATACCTCGGGAACCAAAAATGTAACCCTTACGATCACCGGTCAGGGAGGATCAAATGCAGTAACCAAGACCATTGAAATTCTGCCGCTCGCAGTGGCAAACTTTACCCATGTGGTCAATGGCCTTGAAGTTACTTTTACCAATACTTCGGTAAATGCGACCACTTACGATTGGGATTTTGGGGATGGCTTGAATAGTTCAGACGTAAACCCGGTGCATGAATATGTGGATGCGGGCAACTATATCGTGGTGCTGACAGCCACCAATGAATGTGGCACCTCTACAAAATCTACCCTGGTTATTACGGCTCCCACTGCAAATTTTGTGGGCAGCCCAACCTCGGGTTGTGCAGCTCTGGTAGTTGTGATGGAAAATCAGTCGTCTTCCAACGCAACAAACTTCACCTGGACTTTCCCAGGGGGCGTGCCTTCTACCTCCAACCAAGTTAATCCTACGGTGGTTTACAACCTCGCTGGCACGTATTCAATTACATTGAAAGCAACCAATGTTTCGGGTTCAAACACCTTTGTCCGAACAGATTATATTACGGTAAAGGCGATACCCACTGCAAATTTCAACTATACTGTCAGTGGTTCTAAGGTAACATTCACCAATACGACCATTGGCAATGCGAGTGCCTATCTCTGGAATTTCGGAGATGGAGAAACCAGCACAGAGACCAATCCTGTACATACTTATGCTGCTTCAGGCACTTATGATGTGGTGCTCACCGCAACCAATGAGTGCGGCAATACCACCAAAATTAAAAATGTAACGATTGTATCTACCGATCCACCCACTGCTGCGTTTACAGCAAGCCCTTCTGTCGGGTGTGCTCCACTGACCGTTAATTTTACCAATAATTCTACCGGTGCGGTTTCCTATAGCTGGGATTTTCCGGGTGGGAATCCTTCCACTTCGACAGCTACCAACCCAACGGTAGTGTATGATTCTGCCGGTGTCTATACCGTGACCTTAACGGCTACAAATGCAAACGGAACCAATACGGCGACCAGCAATATCACCGTAAATACCATTCCAACTGCAGGTTACACTTATGCCATCAGTAACGATACCACAGTTTCCTTTACCAATACTTCGACCGGAGCAACTTCCTATCTTTGGACGTTTGGAGATGGAGACAGCAGTACAGTGGACAATCCGGTGCATGATTATCCGGCACTGGATAGCATTGTTAATTATACTGTGATTATGCAGGCCATTAACGATTGCGGTGCTGTCAGCGATACACAAACGGTTACGATCATAACTAAGCCTAAGGCGAATTTTACAGCTACACCCACCATGGGTTGTGCTCCGCTGACCGTGCAGTTTACAAATACTTCCACGCCCAACGCAACCGCTTTCTTGTGGCGTTTTCCCGGAGGAACTCCGGATAGCTCGATCCTTAAAAACCCTGTAGTGGTTTATTCCACACCAGGTACTTATACGGTTACCCTGATTGCAAGTAATGCTTCCGGGAGGGATACGATCATCCGTACCAATTATATTGTGGTGGACACCACCCCAACAGCAGGGTTCACCAGTGCGACCAACGGACTGACCGTTACCTTTACAAATACCACCCTAGGCGCTACTGCGTATTCCTGGGATTTTGGGGATGGAAGCAGCAGTCCAGATGCAAATCCATCGCATACTTATGTGACTGATGGAACCTATACTGTCGTCCTGAGTGCGACCAATGCTTGTGGAACAGTGACTAAAACGCAATCTGTTACCGTTGTTACCGCTCCAACCGCTGGGTTCACCGCATCTTCCAACTCTGGTTGTGCGCCGCTGACGGTTCAGTTTACAAATACTTCCAGCTCAAATGCGACGAGCTTTGACTGGCAATTCCCGGGTGGCACGCCCTCCAGCTCGACCGCTCAAACACCTCCAGCTATTGTCTACGCTGTTCCAGGAACTTATACGGTGACCCTGACGGCTTCAAACAGCGCCGGAAGCAGCACCTCTACGCAGACCATCGTGGTCAACGGAGGTCCTACAGCCAATTTCTCGGCGACGGTGTCTGGTTTGACCGCAACCTTTGTAAACGGTAGTTCCAATGGTACTACCTACGACTGGACCTTTGGCGATGGCGGAAGCAGCAGCGATGCCAATCCAACGCATGATTATGCAGCGGACGGCACTTATACGGTGGTTTTGACTGCTACCAACAGTTGTGGCACCAGCACCTTCACTCAAAATGTGGTGATCACCACAGCCCCAGGTGCAGGTTTCTCAGTGAGTACCAGCAGTGGCTGTGCCGTTTTGACGGTCAATTTTACGGACATTTCTTCGGGTAATCCGGTGAGCTGGGCCTGGGATTTCCCGGGTGGCACACCGAGCAGCTCGACCGAGCAAAACCCAACGGTACAGTATAGTGTATCCGGGGTGTATGACGTGACGCTGGTGGTTACGTCGGTCGGTGGCGGTACCAGTTCGTTTACCCAACCCGGTATCATCACGGTGAATGGCACCCCGCTTGCCGGGTTTACCTCCAGCAGCAATGGATCGACGGTCTCCTTTGCCAATACTTCTTCCAACGCAACTTCCTATGTCTGGAATTTTGGCGATGGAAGTAGCAGCATGGAAGAAAACCCATCCCACACGTACTTAACTGATGGGGAATACACGGTGACGCTTTTGGCCACCAACAACTGCGGCACGACGATCCTGGATCAGATTGTGGTGGTGAGCACCCCTCCAACTGCATCGTTTACGACGAGTGGTAATACAGGTTGTGCACCATTTACGGTGCAGTTTACGAACGCATCGAGCAGCAATGCTAGTTCCTACCAGTGGGATTTCCCGGGCGGTAATCCTTCCAGTTCCACGGATGCCAATCCTTCCATAGTTTGGAATACGGCAGGAGTTTACACCGTAACCCTGACCGCTTTTAACGCAGCGGGCAGCAGCAGCAGTACTACCACGATCAAGGTAGGTACTGCGCCAACAGCAGGCTTTACTTACGAGATCGGTGGTCTGACGGCAGTATTCAACAATATGTCGATCAACGGAACCAGCTACTCCTGGGATTTTGGTGATGGCAGTATTCCAAGCACGGAGCTCAATCCGAGCCATACCTACAGCCAGGTAGGTGCTTATGTAGTTACTTTGAGTGCTACCAATGAATGTGGTACGGTTACAACTACGCAGACGGTGTTGATTGAAGGAGCTCCTCCTGTTCCAGCGATCAGCTCGAATAATTCGGAAGGCTGTCTGCCTTTCGCGGCACAGTTTACAGATCAATCCGCCGGAAATCCAACGGCCTGGTCCTGGACTTTCCAGGGTGGAACCCCTGCAACCAGTACTCAGCAGGATCCTTTGGTGAACTACAACGCCCCGGGCACCTATGATGTAGTACTGGAGGTAACCAATATCTTTGGCACAGCGACGCAGACTTTCCCGGCCTACATCACGGTTCAACCCCCTCCAACGGCCAGCTTTACGTATGTGGCCAATCAGCTTGCGGTGACCTTTACGAGCGTGGCGCAGAATGCGACTTCTTACGCCTGGACTTTTGGAGATGGCGGAACGAGCTCGGAGCAAAACCCGACGCACACGTATGCGAATGCAGGCAGCTACAATGTGTTCCTGATCGTGTCTAACAATTGTGGCACGTTTGTCATTGAACAGATCGTAACGATCACCTCAGGTACCGGCGAAGCAAGCTGGGTGGAAGGTTTCCGTCTTTTCCCGAATCCGAACACGGGTAGCTTTACGGTAGAGATGAATGGATTGCCTCAGGATGAAGTGGAGTTTGTACTCTTCAATATGCTGGGCCAGCACATCCGTCGTGAAACCATGGATTTTGGTACAGGATCGATGCTTCGCAACTTTGATTACGGCGATCTGGCTGCCGGGGTGTACACCCTGCGGATTCAGGCTGCCGGACAAGCGATGTTTGTTAAAGTTACCGTCAGCAGGTAATCTGATCAGAGGGCCATTTTAATATAAAGGATGAGTCGTTTCCCGATCATACGGCGAGCGACTCATTCTTTTTTACCTATGAGATAATAGGGAGATTGCTACATTTGTCTGACATTTTTTCTAACACAAAAATTTAGCTAGTTAAATTCATGTTTAAGTTTTTACGCTTGTTTTGTTGCTTAGCAACCATTTTTATGCTCGGAAGCCTCCCGAACCATCTGGCGGCTCAATCTTTTTCCGGTGCTGTAGAGCAGAATTCCTCCGTGCTATTGTCTAATTACTTTAGCAACTATCAGGTGTTCAAACTTGATGCAGCTACCTTAGGCGCTTATGTCAAGTCAAATGCGGAGGCTCCTGCCCAGCTAAAAATTGGCGACCATGACTGGCGACTAGAGCTAAGCCCCAGTCCGATCCTTTCGGAAAATTATTCGCTCACGGTTCAAACAAAGCATGGAATTTCAACCACTTATCCCAAGCATAACATTGCTTTCAAAGGGTATGAGCTAAATGGTGGAGGAAAGGTAAGGCTTGCCTTAAATGGAGAATTTCTTTACGGTTTTGTAGAGGAAGGGGGCGAACGCTTTTATGTGGAACCCTTATGGTATTTTGAGCCGGACGCTGCGAGAGACCTGTTTGTGATCTACCCTAAAAGTGCAGTGTCTGCTTTCCCAACAGATGCTTGTGGGGTTACACAGGAACAAACTGAATTGCAACATTTAGAAGAGGGCGTTGAAAAGGAGCCCTGGAATGGTCTTGAAAATTCAGGGTGTTATGAAGTAGATCTGGCGATCGCATCAGATGAGCAAATGTTAGATAAATACGGCTCCGTTGGAGCGGTTGAAAATCATAATATTGGTGTGATCAACGATGTTCAGGGTGACTATACTGGAAGTTTTACCCACGATATAGAATTTGTTATTGTAACCCAGTTTGTGTCCTCCAATGATCCCTGGACCGCATCTACAGATGCCGGAGTCCTGCTTGGAAGCTTTCAGACCTGGGGTAACGCTGGCAACTTTGGGGTAGGATTTGATGTTGGCGAACTTTGGACCAACCGCAATTTTGATGGTAGTACCATTGGGATCGCTTATTTGAATGGTATCTGCAATAATAACAAGTATCATTGTTTGCAAGACTTTACCAATAACCCAGAGTTTCTTCGAGTATTAACTTCACACGAATTAGGCCACAATTTTAGCAGTGGGCATGATGCGCCGGGTAGCCCTTTTATTATGGCGCCCGCTGTGCAGAATACGAATCAATGGAGTCAGCAGTCCATCGATGCGATCAGTAATTACACCCAGGCCAAAATTAACAGCGGTTGTTTAACAGCCTGTGGTCCGCCGCCGCCGCCACTCGTTGCCGGGTTTGACTGGCTGCCGAATCCGGGTTGCCAAAGTCAGGCAGTTAATTTTACCGACCTTTCTACCGGCAACATCACAGGTTGGTCATGGATCTTTCCGGGCGGCACGCCTGCATCCTCCACGCTTCAGAACCCTTCAGTGACCTGGAGCTTACCTGGCTCGAAAAGTGTAAAACTGACGATTTCTGGTGTGGGTGGTCCCCAATCCATTACTCAAACAGTTGAAATTTTGCCATTGCCGGCAGCCAACTTCACGTTTACCGTCAATAAATACGAAGTTACCTTTACCAATACTTCTGTCAATTCAACATCCTATGATTGGGATTTTGGGGATGGCTTGAATAGCAGTGAAGAAAGTCCACTCCATGAATATGCGGATGCTGGCACCTATGTTGTAATCTTAACGGCCAGCGGACCTTGCGGAACTTCCACAAAATCCATCACGGTCAATACGGCGCCCAAGGCTGATTTTACAGCCAGTCCACTCAGTGGTTGTGCTCCGCTGGCAGTATTGATGAATAATCAATCCTCCTCCAATGCGGTGAATTACAACTGGTCATTTCCTGGTGGAATCCCGGTCGCTTCAAATCAGGCAAATCCAACCGTAGTTTACACCCTTCCAGGAACGTATTCCATTACCTTGAGAGCTTCCAACAACTCCGGTGCGGATACGATCATACGTGTAGATTACATCAAAGTAAAAACTATACCTACAGCGAAGTTTACTGCAGTGGTCAATGGGGTAATTGCCACGTTTACCAACACGTCTTCAGGAAATCCAAGTTCCTATTTATGGAAATTTGGAGATGGAGATACCAGTATCGTGACCAACCCGGTACATACCTATGCGAATCCGGGTACGTATAATGTGATTCTGACCGCTACCAACGAATGTGGCAGTACTTCGGATACGGTGAGCGTGGTTATTTTATCCTCGGCTCCGCCTTCTGCAGCCTTTTCGGTTAACCCTTCCAGCGGTTGCGCACCTTTGACGGTAAACTTTACCAATAATAGCACTGGCGCAGTGAGCTACAGTTGGTCGTTTCCTGGAGGAAATCCTACGGTTTCGACTGAAACCAATCCAACGGTGGTGTATGACACTGCCGGGGTTTATACGGTGACCTTAACGGCAACCAATGCCTTTGGAAGCAGCACCGCTACGAGCAGTATTACTGTAAATGCGGCGCCAGTAGCAGGCTTTACTTATGTTGTAAACAACGATACCTCCTTCGTCTTTACGAATACCTCCACCGGAGCGACCTCCTATCTTTGGACTTTTGGAGATGGAGACAGCAGTACGGTCGCCAGCCCCGTGCATGACTATCCGGCGATTGACAGCATTGTCCAGTATACCGTGATTATGCAGGCGATCAATGGCTGCGGAGTGGTCAGTGACACCCAAATTGTTTCCGTGATCACAGATCCGACAGCGGGTTTTACAGCATCCAGCAATTCCGGATGTGCGCCGCTGACGGTTCAGTTTACAAATACTTCCAGCTCAAATGCGACGAGCTTTGACTGGCAATTCCCGGGTGGCACGCCCTCCAGCTCGACCGCTCAAACACCTCCAGCTATTGTCTACGCTGTTCCAGGAACTTATACGGTGACCCTGACGGCTTCAAACAGCGCCGGAAGCAGCACCTCTACGCAGACCATCGTGGTCAACGGAGGTCCTACAGCCAATTTCTCGGCGACGGTGTCTGGTTTGACCGCAACCTTTGTAAACGGTAGTTCCAATGGTACTACCTACGACTGGACCTTTGGCGATGGCGGAAGCAGCAGCGATGCCAATCCAACGCATGATTATGCAGCGGACGGCACTTATACGGTGGTTTTGACTGCTACCAACAGTTGTGGCACCAGCACCTTCACTCAAAATGTGGTGATCACCACAGCCCCAGGTGCAGGTTTCTCAGTGAGTACCAGCAGTGGCTGTGCCGTTTTGACGGTCAATTTTACGGACATTTCTTCGGGTAATCCGGTGAGCTGGGCCTGGGATTTCCCGGGTGGCACACCGAGCAGCTCGACCGAGCAAAACCCAACGGTACAGTATAGTGTATCCGGGGTGTATGACGTGACGCTGGTGGTTACGTCGGTCGGTGGCGGTACCAGTTCGTTTACCCAACCCGGTATCATCACGGTGAATGGCACCCCGCTTGCCGGGTTTACCTCCAGCAGCAATGGATCGACGGTCTCCTTTGCCAATACTTCTTCCAACGCAACTTCCTATGTCTGGAATTTTGGCGATGGAAGTAGCAGCATGGAAGAAAACCCATCCCACACGTACTTAACTGATGGGGAATACACGGTGACGCTTTTGGCCACCAACAACTGCGGCACGACGATCCTGGATCAGATTGTGGTGGTGAGCACCCCTCCAACTGCATCGTTTACGACGAGTGGTAATACAGGTTGTGCACCATTTACGGTGCAGTTTACGAACGCATCGAGCAGCAATGCTAGTTCCTACCAGTGGGATTTCCCGGGCGGTAATCCTTCCAGTTCCACGGATGCCAATCCTTCCATAGTTTGGAATACGGCAGGAGTTTACACCGTAACCCTGACCGCTTTTAACGCAGCGGGCAGCAGCAGCAGTACTACCACGATCAAGGTAGGTACTGCGCCAACAGCAGGCTTTACTTACGAGATCGGTGGTCTGACGGCAGTATTCAACAATATGTCGATCAACGGAACCAGCTACTCCTGGGATTTTGGTGATGGCAGTATTCCAAGCACGGAGCTCAATCCGAGCCATACCTACAGCCAGGTAGGTGCTTATGTAGTTACTTTGAGTGCTACCAATGAATGTGGTACGGTTACAACTACGCAGACGGTGTTGATTGAAGGAGCTCCTCCTGTTCCAGCGATCAGCTCGAATAATTCGGAAGGCTGTCTGCCTTTCGCGGCACAGTTTACAGATCAATCCGCCGGAAATCCAACGGCCTGGTCCTGGACTTTCCAGGGTGGAACCCCTGCAACCAGTACTCAGCAGGATCCTTTGGTGAACTACAACGCCCCGGGCACCTATGATGTAGTACTGGAGGTAACCAATATCTTTGGCACAGCGACGCAGACTTTCCCGGCCTACATCACGGTTCAACCCCCTCCAACGGCCAGCTTTACGTATGTGGCCAATCAGCTTGCGGTGACCTTTACGAGCGTGGCGCAGAATGCGACTTCTTACGCCTGGACTTTTGGAGATGGCGGAACGAGCTCGGAGCAAAACCCGACGCACACGTATGCGAATGCAGGCAGCTACAATGTGTTCCTGATCGTGTCTAACAATTGTGGCACGTTTGTCATTGAACAGATCGTAACGATCACCTCAGGTACCGGCGAAGCAAGCTGGGTGGAAGGTTTCCGTCTTTTCCCGAATCCGAACACGGGTAGCTTTACGGTAGAGATGAATGGATTGCCTCAGGATGAAGTGGAGTTTGTACTCTTCAATATGCTGGGCCAGCACATCCGTCGTGAAACCATGGATTTTGGTACAGGATCGATGCTTCGCAACTTTGATTACGGCGATCTGGCTGCCGGGGTGTACACCCTGCGGATTCAGGCTGCCGGACAAGCGATGTTAGTCAAAGTTACCGTCAGCAGGTAATAACGATTCTTGGGCCTTTGCATGCTGTGCTTGGGTTACGATTCAAATTTTTCAACTTCATCAGGAGCCGGGCTTGTGTGTTTAAGGTATACACAAACCCGGCTCCCTTGCTTAAATTTTATATGCGCCAACAAATAGTAGCAGGAAACTGGAAAATGAACAAGTCCTTCGAGGAGGGGCTTGAACTGGTTCAATCCATTCTTGACAAAGTCGAAAACCCAAAGGGTCTGGTGGTCATAGCCCCCGCCTTCCCCTATTTAGGCGAAATAGGTAAGGTGCTCAAATCGCGCCAGCATTTTCATATTGCAGCGCAAAACTGCCACCAGGAAGAAAAAGGTGCGTTTACCGGGGAAGTATCGGCAGAAATGCTGGTTTCCGTTGGTTGCGAATTTGTGATCATCGGACACTCTGAGCGACGCCAATATTTCAAGGAGGACAACGAAGTATTGGCTGCAAAGGTAAATGTGACCCTGACCAGAGGAATGCGCCCGATTTTTTGTTGCGGCGAACCCTTGGAAATCCGGGAAGCGGACACACATATAGCGTATGTTTCGGATCAGTTGAAAGCCAGCCTTTTTCATCTGAGTGAAGCGGACTTTCGGAAAGTTATCATAGCGTACGAACCGATCTGGGCGATTGGAACAGGGCGCACGGCCTCGAGTCAACAAGCACAGGACATGCATCAGGCCATTCGGGAATTGATCGAAGCCAAATACGGTCAGCAAGTGGCCGATGAAACCCCCATCCTTTATGGTGGTTCCTGCAATGCTCAAAATGCAGCAGAACTTTTTGCCAAACCGGATGTCGATGGAGGACTTATTGGAGGAGCATCGCTTAAGGCCGATGATTTTGCAAGCATTATTGCCGCTTTAAAAGGATAGGAATCGTCACTTGTCAATCAAAAAATATTTTAAACACCCTGGATTTTACTCCCACCTACGGCATTTCCCCCCAGCGATAGGTGGGCAGATCAAAACCTGCCAGATCCAGGACCCGATCTACCACAGTTGCGGCGATCGCCTCCGCGCCATCGGGATTAGAATAAAACGAGGGGCAGGCGGGACAAATAATGCCGCCAGCTTCGGTGACCGCTTTCATGTTGTTGATATGAATAAGACTCAGAGGGGTCTCCCGGGTCAATAAGACCAAACGGCGGCGTTCTTTCAACACTACATCCGCAGCACGCGTAACCAGATCATTACTAACCCCGGTGGCTACTCTGGCCAAGGTGCCCATCGAGCATGGGCAAACGATCATGGCTCCGTATTTTGCTGAACCGGAAGCAAAGGGCGCGTTAAAATCGTTTTTTTCGTAAAAGTCAAATTTTTCGTAAACGGAAAAATCGGGCTTTCCAATTTCGAGTTCCCAGTTAATCCTTGCATTGTCAGAGAGTACAATGCCGACCTTCTCCCATTGTTTGTCCAACAACAAGAGTCGGTCGAGTAAGACCTTGGCATAAATGGCTCCGGAAGAACCTGTAATGGCTACGACGAGTTTCATAACGCTGTAACAAGGACCCACGCAGGATGTTTTCCAGAAGTGCCTAAAATAAGGTTCCTTCCTTGCGTGGCGGAACTGCTCCGATATGTTTGTAAGCTTTCTCCGTAGCGGAGCGTCCCCGTGGAGTGCGTTGTATAAATCCTTCCATGATCAGAAAGGGTTCATGCACTTCTTCAATCGTTCCGGCTTCTTCGCCCACTGCGGTTGCGATGGTAGTCAGTCCTACCGGCCCCCCTTTAAATTTATGAATGATCGTAGTTAAGATGCGGATATCCATGTCATCCAGCCCTGATTCGTCTACATCCAGCGCAGACAAGCCGTAACGCGCGATCTCCACATTCACAGAGCCGTCCCCTTTGATCTGTGCAAAATCCCGGATCCTGCGCAAAAGCGCATTGGCTATACGCGGAGTTCCCCTGCTTCGTCGTGCGATCTCATGCGCACCCTCCTCTGAAATAGGTATTTCCAATATGGCCGCAGATCGATGGAGAATACGTTCCAGGGTAGGTACATCGTAATAATCCAGGTGACAAGTGATGCCAAATCTGGCGCGCAGGGGAGAGGTCAGGAGCCCCATGCGGGTAGTGGCCCCAATCAGGGTGAATGGGTTCAGGGTGATCTGAATACTGCGTGCATTGGGACCCGAATCGATCATAATATCAATGCGGTAATCTTCCATAGCGGAATACAGGTATTCTTCCACGACGGTATTCAGGCGGTGAATTTCATCAATGAATAAAACGTCTCCCGGGTCCAGATTGGTCAGCAATCCTGCCAGATCTCCGGGCTTTTCCAAAACGGGGCCGGAAGTGAGTTTTAGACTTGCACCGATTTCATTGGTGATGATATGGGAAAGAGTGGTCTTCCCCAGGCCGGGCGGGCCATGGAGTAATACATGGTCGAGGGCATCACCCCGCAGTTTGGCTGCCTGAATGAAGACCTGAAGGTTGTCTACGATCTTTCGTTGACCACTAAACTCCTCCAGGAGTTTGGGCCGGAGCGCCTTTTCGACAACTTTTTCTTCATTGCCCGAGGGTTCGCTTGCGAGTGTTTTTGACAAAGTGTACGTCTAACTTTTAACTTGTAACTCTAAACTTGTAACTCTAAACTTGTAACTCTAAACTTGTAACTCTAAACTTGTAACTCTAAACTTGTAACTCTAAACTCAAATCCTGCGCAAAATTCAAATATATTGTTTTGAAATAAAAATAAATCTACACAAAAATGGAAGATTAAATAGGCGCCAGCTAAATGTGAGCAGGCAAAAATCAGCAGATCCCTATCTTTGCAGCATGGAAGTTTTACCCACTGCTAATTTTCAACCGGATATCATTGTAGCCGGATTGCGTATTGGAGAGCCCGTCATAGCCTTAACCGGGCTGGTGGCCATGGCAGTCTGTTTCTATGCCTGGTTAAAACTTAAAAGCACAGAAACACCAAATGATGGACTTGAGTTTTCGCGCATCTTTTTTCTGCTGATGGGCTTTTCTACGCTGATCGGCTCCATGGTCGGTCATTGTTTTCTGTATTGCCTCCCCTTCGTATATAAAGCGCCGGGTTGGGTATTGGGGATGTTAGCGGTTTCAGCTTTTGCACAGGCCTCCATCGTTCGGGCGAAACCTTATCTGGGTGCAGGGTGGGGTAGTGTGCTGAGTTGGTTGAACGTAACTGAGCTTACCCTGGCCTTGTGGTTTGTGATTTCCTCCCTGTGGTTTCCCGGTGTTGAGTTCCATTCTGCTTTTGTATTTTTATGCATCGTGGCTCCGATCGAAATATGGTTCCTTTTGAAAGCCAATGATCCCGGAAGTAAATATATCCTGCTTGGAATCTTGATTTTGGCAGTTGCGGCTGCAATTCACGTCGCTAAACTTTCGCTGGGCGTTTGGTTTGGCTTTTTCGACATAGGTCACTTGTTGATGGCAGCGGCATTTTGGTGCTTTATGCTTGGAGTAGCAGCAAAATACCCAAAATCTGAGGTGGCCTTGGTTGAATGATCACGTAGAATTTGGTCCGTTTGAGCGATCCAGCAACTTTAGCGCACAACAGTGTGGCCGTGCTTACCGTAGATGGTAAAGTACTAAAGCAGAAGATGTTAAAGCTTTAGGAATTGTGCACCTGAGGTATGGGTGGTCGCAAGGATCCCGGTGATGGCTTCAAAAACCGAGGCATCACTTTGAAAATCAGCATCGCCGAGTTCCAGGATAATCACCGGTGTTTCTGTTTCTGTTTTCAGATAATCAAAATAAGCATCCTGAATCTCTGTCAGATAGGCAGCAGAGATGTTTTGTTCGATGCCCCGGCCCCGCTTTTTGATCTGTGCCAACAATACTTCCACCGGCCGGTGCAGATAAAGCAGCAGGTCTGGTTTGGGAAATGTGGAATTAAGCACCAAAAAAAGTCTTTGAAAAAGCCGAAACTCCGCTTCACTCAGGTTGTTTTTGGCAAATAGCAGGGTTTTTACAAAGAAATAGTCCGCTACCGTAAAGGATCGAAAAAGGTCGGGCTGCGCAAAATGCTCCAACAGCTGTTTGTGCCGTTCGGTCATAAAAAACAGCTCCACCGGAAAGGCGTAACGCTCCGGCTGCTCATAAAAGGGCGGCAAAAAAGGATTGTCGGTAAACTGCTCCAGGACCAGCGCACAGCCAAAACGATCCGCTAATTGGTGGCAAAGCGTGGTCTTACCTGCGCCAATATTGCCTTCAATAGCGATAAAATTGTAGTTAGCCAGCGGCTGAGCAGCGTTTTTCACCTTTACTTGTTCCGGATTAGAAGGTATCGTCTAATATTCCAACTGAACCACATCGGATTCATCCGGACAGTTCATGTAAAGTTCGTCAATCTGTTTGTTCAGCAAAGGATGCACGAAATCTGCAGCGATCTCCAACATAGGCGCCAGCACAAAACCACGCTTGTGCAACTCCGGATGGGGAATTTCAAGTCCTTTGTCGCGAATGACACGTTTGCCATAAAAAAGGATGTCAATATCAATGACCCGTGGGCCCCACTTTTCTTTCCGCTCCCGTCCAAGATCACGTTCCGCCATGCTGATCCGGTCCAGCAGGTCGCGGGGATCCAGGGTCGTATTGATCATAATGACCTGATTGTAAAAAGGATCCTGGTTGGGCTCTCCCCAGGGCTGGGTTTCATAAACATGGCTTTTTTTGGCAATTTTGCCAATGTTTTTCTCGATCAGGATGATTGCATCCCGAAGATTTGCGCCTCTGTTTCCAACATTGCTCCCAAGACACAGGAAAACGTTGATGTATTTCTTCGTTGTAAATTGTTGCATAATTTGAAAATCGTAAAAGTCGATTGGCTGCAAAGGTAACAAAAGACTTTTGGGTCAGTAAGATTTGAGAACCTTCTACCTTTATGTCTTCATGTTTTGCAAAAATAAATACTTTGCAGCCGGTTGCAACATTTCGAAAACTATCACCAACATTCTTATGCGCCAAATCTCAATGATTCTGCTGGGCCTGCTTTCCTTCAGTCTGTCGGCCCAAACCGTGTACACCCCCGATTGGGAATCCATCGATTCACGTCCTACACCTGATTGGTGGCTGGATGCTAAGTTCGGGATTTTTATTCACTGGGGTGTCTATTCCGTACCGGCCTTTACGGCAAAGGGCAATTATGCGGAATGGTACCAGCATTCCCTGGAAAACAATTCGCACAAGGGCAAGGTCAAAGCCTATCACGAATTGAATTATGGAGACCGCAGCTATTATGATCTGGCGGACGATTTCCATGCAGAACTTTACAATCCCGACGAATGGGCCCGGCTTTTTGAGCGTGCCGGGGCCAAATACGTAGTGCTGACCTCCAAGCATCACGATGGTTATTGCCTCTGGCCCAACGAGGAGGCCAACCGCAGCTGGGGCATTCCCTGGAATTCAGAAGTGCGAGGGTCTGGCCGCGATCTGCTGGGCGAACTATTTACGGCACTAAATAAGACCAAGGTTAAACCGGGCCTCTATTTTTCGCTGTATGAATGGTTTAACCCACTCTGGAAAAACAACCCGGCCGAATACGCTGCGGAACACGCCATGCCCCAACTCTACGAAGTGGTCAAAAAGTATGAGCCCTGGGTGGTTTGGACCGACGGCGAGTGGGATGCCAGTTCAGCGGTCTGGAAATCTACTAAATTCTTAAGCTGGCTTTACAACGACAGCGCGGTGCGCGACAACGTGGTCGCAAATGATCGCTGGGGCAGCGATACCCGTTTCAGACACGGCGGCGTCTATACGCCTGAATATCAGCCTGATCTGGATTTCGAAGACCATGCCTGGGAAGAAAGTCGCGGCATGGGTGCTTCGTATGGTTACAACCGCCACGAGGATGCCTGGGATTATAATTCTGCTCAGTCGCTCGTCTTGCATCTGGTCGACAAGGTTTCCAGAGGAGGCAATTTCTTGCTGGATATTGGTCCGGATGCACACGGAAAAATTCCGCCGATCATGCAAGAACGTTTGCTGGATATGGGCAAATGGCTGAACCTGAACGGAGAAGCGATCTACAACACCCGTCGCTGGCGCAATTCGGTACAATGGAGTGAAGGTCGCCGCGATTGGAAACCCAGCCCCGAAAACAGCAAAATGATCATCGATCCGGTTTTAAAGGTCACCGTCGATCCCGACCCGGGATTTGCAGTCAAGGAGCTTTTTTACACCTGGAATCCTAAAACCAAATCGGTGTATGCCATTTTCCCACGTTATCCGAACGATCGAAAACTGGTTTTAAAAGGGATTCAATTGCCTTTCGCAGGCTCAGAGGTCACTTTTTTGGCCACCAAAGAGAAACTGAAGGCTGAAAATATTGGTGGAAATGTGGTCATCACGCTTCCGGAATATAACCCGAACAAGATCAAATCAGCCCTGGCCTATGCCGTAAAAATCAGTGGATTCGGGGATTTTGTTGAAAAGCCCAAAGTGGAGGTCTTTTACGATCCTGAAACGGTAAAACCAGTCGTAAAATTGAGCACCCAAACAGCTGGTGCGACCATCCGCTACACTACCGATGGCAAATTGCCGTCCGAAACTTCACAGACCTACAGTGGTCCATTCACGCCATCTGCTGCTTGCACCATACGGGCAAAAGCTTACAAATCAGGCCTGATTTCCAGCAACACGGACTCCAGTCAGGTTAAACTCTATAAACCCATGGCTGCCCTGGACCTGCTCAAACAGCCTGCTGCGGGTCTTCGTGCTGAACTCCGCAGTGTGGAAGGAGATAAGTACACGACAGGTGCCGTGGTACAAGGCTATCTTGAAAAAGCGGAGGACGTTTACACCATTGAGCCAGATCCATATTGTGCCAAAAACAAGTGCGGAATGATCTGGAAAGGCTATATCAACATCCGTTCCACCGGTGGATATCAATTCTGGACCGAATCCGATGATGGTTCGCTGCTTTCCATCGATGGTGAAATGGTGGTCAACAATGACGGCGACCACGGGATGGTAGAAAAAACGGGCATTGCCTATCTTCAAAAAGGCTGGCACTCTATTCGCTTAATCTATTTCAATTCTGGTGGCGACGCCGGCATGAAAGTGCATTACGCGCCTTTAGGAGAAGAAAAACAAGCTTTTGAAGAAGGAATTTTGGGGCATTGAGGGGTTTTAGTTTCAAGTTAAAAGTTTCAAGTTAAAAGTTTCAAGGGGGCATGATCCAGGTATATCTTGCCCCCTTGAACTTTCAACTTGCCCCTTTCATCTTTTAACTTTCAACTTGCCCCCTTGAAACTTTTAACTTTCAACTAACCCCCTTGAAACTTTCAACTAACCCCCTTGAAACTTT
>JBILHS010000221.1:0-3914 GCA_044350425.1 Saprospiraceae bacterium
AACTTTCAACTAACCCCCTTGAAACTTTCAACTAACCCCCTTGAAACTTTTTACTTTAAAAATGCCAGTTCAAACTTGTAAAACAATCGTTTTGCTGCTGCTCTTTTGGAGCGGAGCGATCGCGGGCAATGCTCAGACCGAAAAGGTCCGCCAGTTAGAGGAACAGCTCAGGGGGGCAGAATCCTCCAAGAGGGTAGAAATTCTCATCGCATTGGCTGATGCATGTTTATATGCAGGAGATTATGCCAAAGCAATATCCTATGCAGACGATGCCGGCGACCTGGCCGCTAAACTGAAATTCCCGGAACTTAGAGCCAATGCACTCAACCGGGAAGGCAAGGCCATGATGCTTGGGGGCAAACGCAAGGCTGCGGCGGAATTTGAAGCGAGCCTCAAAATCCTTCGGGACACCCGCAGTGCCAATAAAACCCTCGCCTTAGACAATCTGGAAAACCTGCGCTCGCTGGCTCAACGCGCGGGTAAGGACCGGGAGGTGCAAACGCTCGATGAAAAGATCACCAGACTCAAAAGTGGCGGCGCACTTTCTGAAAAAACCGCCGATACGCGGCAGGAAATTCAGCAGGAACTCACCGCGGCCCAAAAACAACTTGCAGAAAATCAGTCTAAGTTCCGGGAAAGCCAGGCCAAAATGCTCTCCGAAAGCCAGACCCTTCAGGCGCAACTCGCCGCCCAAAGTGTTGAATTAGAGCAAATGACAGAGGCACAAATGAAGACCGCCATGTTGGTGATGCAACAACGGGTATTGCTTGATTCGGTATATTTCTCGCGAGGCATGGACTCTTTGGCCGTTTCAAATGCAAATCTGGCCCTGCGCGAGGCTGAAAGCAATCGCAAATTGAACTATGCGATCATGGGGGTATTGTTGTTGTTGGCTGGTGGGGCCACGGTGAGTTTCATACGCGCCCGACTGAATAGCCGTGTTTTACAGGAAAAAAATAAAACCATCCGGGAGGAACAGGAGCGGTCTGAAAACCTTTTGCTCAATATCCTGCCCAGCCTGGTGGCGGAAGAACTCAAAAAACAGGGGAAAACGAAGGCCCGTTATTTTGAGGATGTGAGTGTGCTTTTTGCTGACTTTGTTGGTTTTAGCCAGATTGCTGAACAACTTACCCCGCAACAACTGGTGACTGAATTGGATACTTGTTTCCAAAAATTTGACGAGATCATGGCCAAGTATGCCCTGGAAAAGATCAAAACCATTGGAGATGCGTATATGTGTGCAGGCGGTCTGCCAGATGGTGGAGGGGCACAACTCCGCGATATGGTCGCAGCAGCCAAAGAAATGCAGTTGTGGCTTTTTGAATGGAACAAAGTCCGTGAAAAAGATGGACTGCCCCGCTTCGATGCCCGGATTGGTATACACTGTGGACCTGTAGTAGCCGGTGTGGTGGGTTCCAAAAAATTTGCTTTCGATATCTGGGGAGATACCGTGAACATCGCCGCCAGGATCGAACAGGCCGGAGAGGGTGGGCGCATCAATATCTCCGGAGATGCTTACCAGGTGGTGAAAGACTATTTCCCCTGTCATTATCGGGGCAAGATCTCTGCTAAGAATAAGGGAGAGATTGATATGTATTATGTGGAGGGATAGGTCAGGGCAGACGCATGAATATTTGAGTTAAAAAGCCGCAGAGTGGCGCAACGTCTGTAGAAAAATGGCAAAAATTTAATTGGAGGTGCAGCGCACCGGAACCTTAGTCGATCACTTCGGTGCGCTGCACCTCCGATAATTCTGCTTTTATCATGTACTACAGACGTTTCGCTGCGCTGCAGCTGTACTTATGCATTGTATTTCATGCGTCTGCCCAGTGAGGAGTAGGTGGATTCACTTTTTTCTACTTTTTTTGAAAAAAACTCATGACTATCAACAAAGCATTGATTATTAAATCAATTCAGGACCTTCCGGATAACCTGACTTTTGATCAGTTGATGGAAAAACTATTATTGCTTTTTAAAATCGAAGAAGGCTTGTGTGACCTAAGAGAAGGCAAATTTGTTAGTATGGAAGAAGCGAAACTCAGGCATGAAAAATGGCTGAAATAAACTTCTCTAATCTTGCTTTAAACGATATCGATACATGCGCGTAACCATTTCCCAATTAAACCTCCACATCGGCAACTTCGAGGGCAACCTCGCCAAAATGCTCGCCGCAGTAGAAACGGCTAAAAGTCAAAATTCGGACCTGATCTGCTTTCCGGAACTCGCGGTCTGCGGCTACCCAGCCCGCGACTTTTTTGAGTTCGACGATTTCATCCGGCGCTGCCAACACTCGGTGGAGGAACTCCGGAAAGTCAGTCAGGACATCGGGATCATTGTGGGTTCACCCACCCGAAATCCTGTGCTGGCTGGAAAGGACCTTTACAACTCGGCTTATTTCCTGTATCAGGGCGAAATCATTGGGATTCAACACAAAGCACTGCTGCCCACTTACGATATCTTTGACGAATACCGGTACTTTGAGCCGGCCAAGGAATTCAAAACGATCCTGTTCAAGGGCAAACGCATCGCGCTGGTAGTCTGTGAAGACATCTGGAATGTCGGCGATGAAAACCCGCTCTACACCATTTGCCCGTTGGATGAAATGATGCTAGAAAAGCCGGATTTTATTGTCAATATCTCGGCTTCGCCCTTTGATTATGCGCATGCGGAAGCGCGAATTCGTACCGTGCAGGCCAATGTGGAACGTTACAAAATCCCCATGTTTTATGCCAATCAGGTGGGCGGACAAACGGATGTGATTTTTGATGGCGGGAGTTTGGTGGTCTCTCCGGACGGTGCCGTCTATGATGAGATGCCTTATTTTGAAGAATGCCTGAAAACTTATGACTTGGAGGAAGTGATGGGCTTCACACAAGTGGTTGCCAGTCGAAATGCACCCTCCTCCGTCCAGGCTTCGGCGGGTGAACAGCCCAAGTCCAAGATCAAACTCATCCATGATGCACTCGTGGTCGGAATTCATGACTACTTCTATAAACTTGGATTTAAAAAGGCCATCCTTGGACTTTCCGGCGGAATCGATTCTGCAGTAACCGCAGTTTTAGCCACCAAAGCCCTGGGCGCTGAGAACGTACGTGTTTTGCTGATGCCCAGTCAATTCAGCAGCGGACATTCGGTGGACGATGCAAAACAATTGGCAGAAACCCTTGGCATTCAATACGATATCGTAGCGATCAAACCCATGTACGATGCATTTGAAGAAGCCTTAAAAGTTCAATTTGCAGGGCAAGCCTTCAATGTAACAGAGGAAAATATCCAGGCGAGGGTGCGGGGCACCTTACTCATGGCGATGAGCAATAAGTTTGGCAACATCCTCCTGAATACCACCAATAAAAGTGAGATGTCCGTAGGTTATGGCACCCTTTACGGCGATATGTGCGGCGGCATTTCAGTCCTGGGAGATGTGTATAAAACTGAGATCTATGAACTCGTGAAATACCTTAATAAAGACGGGGAGATCGTACCGCAAAACACCATTGTCAAACCACCCTCGGCAGAATTGCGCCCGGGCCAGAAAGACACCGACAGTCTTCCCCCTTACGAAGTGCTGGATCCTTTGTTGTTTCAATACATCGAATGTCGGAAAGGGCCGGATGAATTGATCGCCATGGGATTTGATGAAGCCCTGGTGAAGCGGGTGCTCCGGATGGTGAACATCAATGAATTCAAGCGGGAACAAGCCGCACCGGTGCTCCGGGTGAGCACCAAGGCTTTTGGAATGGGCAGGAGAATGCCGATCGTGGGAAAGTATTTATCGTAAAAAATATCGGACTCCTTGATAGTCTCAGAAAAACACCCCTACCTTTGCCCCATGAATTTTACATCCGCTAACGTGCACCATCACCATCATCTCCTGCCTCCGGCAAGCGATCAGGTGTAGGCGCGTCCCAGCGTTT
>JBILHS010000103.1:0-21166 GCA_044350425.1 Saprospiraceae bacterium
AGCAAATCGCCTTGCGGCTTAAACGTTGTCGTGATCGTAACGGTGCCATCTGATGCTTTTTTGATTGTAGATTCCATTTTAATGCTGTATTTTTGACTCAAATCTACATCAAATGGGAATCACACCCGGTCACATTCAAAAGTGACAATAGACATAATATTATATGATAATCAATGGTTTGCATGAATAACCGAGAAGGTCCAAAGCCCAGCACAGATGCCTTAAACGAGATCATAGAGAGTTGTACGTCAACACAAAAAACAGCACGTCATCGTAAGTCCAAAAAATAGATTCTTGGGTAGAACTGCTTTTGCGTTCTAATATCGTTGCTCAATGTATCTGTCCATAGGCTCGAGTAAACTGTCCCCTCAAAATCTCAAATTGAGACTGGTTAAGCCCGTACTGGAACGCCATTGACGGTCGTTTTTAAAATCTTGGTAACTAATCGCCATCATTTTTATAATAAAGGTAAATACATTGGTTCTCAATTAGGTATTGCGCAACAACGCTAATGTCTAGCAGCCATTTAAAAACTTTATCCTCTTGCATAAATAGGCTGCTTGGTCTTTTCCACGACTTGTTTGAAATAGGGATTTTTCAAAGTCTGAACCTCCACAAGATCAATTTTTCTTTGAAAAAGTGCCGCCAGCGCGTCCCGAAAATCGAAAAAATTATCTGCATAATCCTCAGGAGGAACTGCGCCAAACTTGACCACAAAATCAAGATCGCTCTCTGGCCCATAGTGATCTGTCAGCGCAGAACCGAAAAGATCCAAGGCAACAACATGATACTTAGTGCATAGCTCAGCTAATTCATATTGATGAGCTTGTAGCAATGAAATGGTGTCCATGGTGTGATGATTTTGAACAAAAGTATAGGTTTTAGCCGAAAGAAGCCACTCAGGTTGCCGACCTACCTGAAAGTTTTGTTGTCAGCGACGGCCTTGAATTCCCTGTTGGAAAATCATTACCACTTTGGATGTTTGGGTGTTTATATTGACAAAACCCTTAAACTATTTTCCCTTTTCAATTCACGCTCCCATCATTCGGCACAAAAGGCCCGCTGCTCAAGGGTTTGTCGCCTTCGGCCATTTTCGTGACACGCAGGTATTGGTGCGCGCCGTTGGGTTGGTAAATAGCCGCCACGCCCAGGCCGTGTTCCCGAAAAAAAACGAGCACCACATTGCAGCCTTCCAAAACCATGGCACCATGTACCAGGCCGGCGTCGCGGTATTCCACGAATTCTTGCCCGCCAAACTTTGGCTTGGTCGTTTTGAAGACCATTTTACCGATGCTCTCTTTGGCCAGATCAATGAATGGATCATCGGCCAATGGCACACAAGCCGCCTTGAACCTGTGGTCGGTCTGGTGCATCACGAGCAAATAGGTGATCGCCTGTTCATAGTCAGGCGAGAGGAGCATTTCGAGCAGTTTGGTGAGTTTCTCTTGCATATTTTTAAAGAATCCGTGTCCAATTTGTGTCATCCGTGTTCCATCAATCAATTCAAAATCTTCCAAAACAACTCCTTCATCAACTCCTCCTCCTCTGTGCCGTCATTGTGCACGCCTTTGGAACGCAGATCGTAGTCTTTAAGATGACCGATGACCTGCGCGCATTGCGCCGCAGAAAAATTCGCTGCAGCAGCCTTGTATTCTTTCAAAAACCAGTCCGAGCGCAGTTCAAGTGCTTTCAACACCTCGCTGTCCGGCCGACCTTTGAGCGCATGGAGCATAAAAACCTTGGAAAAATAAGCGTACAAGCTCGAAATGGTCACTATGAGCGGGTTTTTCTTGATGTTGGCCTCAAAATGCTGCTGGATGCGGGCTACTTTGGTGCGGTCGCGGGTAGCAAGTGCTTTTTGCAGTTCAAACACGTTGTACTCCTTGCTGATGCCAATATTGTCCTGGATATGGGCCACCGTAATGGAAGCGCCAGGAGGCAGATTGAGCGCGAGTTTATCCAGTTCGTTGGTGATCCTGGACAGATCAGTGCCCAGGTATTCGGCCATGAGTGCGGCGGCGGCTGGTTCGATGCTTTGCTTTCTGGCCTTGCAGGCACTGCTTATCCAGTCTGCGATCTGGTTGTCATAAAGCTTTTTGCTTTCAAAAAATACAATGTTCTTGCCACCCAGGGCTTTGCCAAATTTGGTCCGAGCATCGACCTTTTTATGCTTGTAGCTGGCCACAAACACCGTGCTGGGCATCGGATTTTCAACATAAGCGGCCAATTCCGCCAGACTTTTCATCTCTTGGGCTTCGCGCAGGATCACCACCTGCCGCTCGCTCATCATCGGGTAGCGGCGCAGATGATCCAGCAAATTGAGGTGATCCACCTCTTTGCCATAAAGGATGGTCTGATTGAATCCGCGCTCAGATTCAGGCAAGGCTTTTGCCTCTACCGCATCAGCGATCTGATCAATAAAAAACGGTTCTTCACCGTGCAGGAAATATACAGGGGCAAATCGGCCGGCCTGAATGTCGCGGATAATTTCTTCGGCAGTCATCGTCTAAGTTGTTCGCTGCTCAAGCCTTTTAAAACTTAAAGTATCTCATGCAAAGGTGCAAATTTTTGAGCAGCTTTCAAGGCAAAATAAATCGCGAACTTTGCACCGTGCAAACCACTCAACGCAATTCCGAGATCATTCGTTCCGAAGCCCATCGCCTGGGTTTTGAGTTCGTAGGCTTTGCCCGGGCCGAACGGCTCGAAACAGAAGCCCGGAACCTGGAAAAATGGCTTTCCCGCAACGCACACGGGCGCATGGCCTACATGGAAAACCATTTTGACCTGCGAACCGACCCTACCCTACTGGTTCCAGGCGCCAAAACGGTTATTTGTCTGACCTTCAATTATTTCACGCCGGAAAAACAAACCGATCCGGAAGCGCCCAAGATCGCTTCCTATGCCTATGGGGAAGATTATCACCATGTCGTAAAGGATAAATTGAAAGCACTCCTGCATTTTATGCAAACCGAGATCGGCGCCATCGACGGGCGGTGTTTTGTGGATTCAGCTCCGGTTATGGAGCGGGAGTGGGCCAAACGCTCCGGGATTGGCTGGAATGGCCGGAATACCCTCACCATTCACCCTAAACGCGGCTCTTTCTTTTTTCTGGCTGAGATCATCTGCGACCTCCCTTTGATTTACGACGATCCTATCCGGGATCACTGCGGAACCTGTACCCGATGTATTGATGCCTGCCCGACCCAAGCCATCAGTCCGGAGGGGTATTTCCTGGATGCCTCCCGGTGTATTTCCTACCTGACCATCGAATTGCGCGACGAGATCCCGGCTGCATTCAAAGGAAAAATGGACGACTGGATGTTTGGCTGCGATGTGTGTCAGGATGTCTGTCCCTGGAATCGCTTTTCAGAAAGACATTCCGAACCTGCCTTTGAGCCGCACCCGGACCTGCTCACGCTTACGCGGGGAGACTGGCAGGAGCTGACACAGGAGGTATTTGGCAAAATATTTAAAAAATCTGCCGTCAAACGCGCCAAATTTGAGGGACTGAAGCGGAATATTGTTTTTTTGGAAACAAGTAAGTAAGACGTTTTTTGGGATTTACGATTTGGGATTTTGGATTTACGATTATTTTGATCCGAAGCCAGCATGATTTTACCCTTCTTCGGATCAAAACAATCGTAAATCGTAAATCGTAAATCCCAAAAATCACTTCCCGGCCAGCAAATACTCCCTAAACTTCTCCGTGGCGATTCCGCGGTGACTGATGCGATTTTTAACTTCGTCGCCTAGTTCGGCGAACGTTTGATCAAAGCCCGCTGGCATAAAAATGGGATCATAGCCGAAGCCACCAATTCCTTGTTTTTGGGTGGCGATGCTGCCGGGGCAGATGCCTTCGAGCAAGGTCTCTTTTCCTCCGAAGCTCAGCGCAATAATGGTGCGAAAACGGGCACGGCGGGAATCTTTTCCTTCCAGATTTTTTAGCAACAGGGCCATGTTTGCTTCGGCACTCCGGTCTTCGCCGGCATATCGGGCAGTGTGCACCCCGGGGGCTCCGTCCAGGGCTTCGACTTCCAGGCCGGTATCTTCTGAAAAACAATCGTAGCCGTATTTTTCTTTGACGTAACGCGCTTTTAGCAAGGCATTTCCTTCCAGGGTAGACTCGGTCTCTTCGATATCTTCAAGGCATCCGATGTCTTTCAGGGTCTTTATTTCAAAACCGGGTCCCAGGATCTGTTCCACTTCCCGGGCTTTGTGGGCATTATTGGTAGCAAATACGAGCGTGTGCATGTTTGGCAGCTAAGATGTGAACGAATATTGCAGTGTCAGACGCGAATTTCTATCTTTGGCCGCAATCCTACGGCATTCTCATGACAAAGCAGCTCCTGGCCGCATTACTTTTTTCATTTCTTTTTGCACGGGCTTCCAGCCAATCGTACACCCCGGGGCAATCCTATTTTGGCACCCAGGGCTACGTGGAATATCTGGCCGGAAACCTGCCCATCATCCTGACCGCACCGCATGGCGGGTTAATGTCCCCCACAAGCATTCCTGACCGGGATTGTGCGGATTGTGTCCTCGTCAATGATTTCAACACGCAAGAACTCGCCCGCGCCTTTGCCGAAGCCATTCACACGCGTACCGGCTGTTGGCCACATATTGTGTTCAATAAACTGCACCGTCGTAAACTGGATGCCAACCGCGATCTTCCGGAAGCTGCTGATGGCAATCCTGAAGCTGAAATTGCCTGGGGCGAATTCCATGCTTTTGTTGAAGCCTCTAAAAATCAGTTGCTTCCTAAATTCGGCAAAGGCTTGTATATTGATCTGCATGGACACGGACACTCCATTCAGCGATTGGAGCTTGGATATTTGCTCTCGCAAAGCGAACTACAGCTGAGTGATGCAACCTTGGATGCCCCTTTTTATGTCAACCAAAGCAGTTTGCGCGGGCTCGCCGACCAGAACGCTACGGGGCTGACCCATTCAGCGCTTTTGCGGGGCCCACAGAGTCTGGGCTCCTTGCTCGCAGATCGAGGATATCCCGCTACTCCAAGCGAGGCTGATCCTTTTCCGGATACCGGAGAAGAATATTTCAATGGTGGCTACAATACCGTCCGGCACAGTTCTTTCAAGGGTGGTTGGCTGGATGGATTGCAAATTGAATGCAACCGGCAAGGCGTGCGTGATTCCATGCACAACGTGCTGCGTTTCGCTGATTCCCTGGCGGTTACGGTGCTGGAGTATTTGGGGCTGCAATATTTTGGCAATGCCGAGGAGGCCCTTTGCCCACTGGATCCGGCTTTGCCGGAACCACTTTTGGTGGACATTTCAGAGGTTTACCCAAATCCTTTTTGCACCAATTTTTTTGTCAGACTAACGGATCAGGCGCCTGCGGGTAACTGGACCTGCGAAGTATATGATTACTTTGGAAACTTCTTAAAAATGAGCACTTTAGAACCCGATCAAAACCTGGAAATCATGCTCCGAAAAAAAGAGAACGTCTTCGTCGTTTTGCGCAGAAATGGAGTGGTTGCAGACATACAAGCCGTGATTCGCTCCTGCAGATGATAAGTCGGCGTATTTTTGCGCTTAGTAACGATAAAAGAACCCACACACCAGTCAAAATTGTATCCTGAATGCTGGAATTTCAACCAGTTGAACGCAGAAGCGGGCTCACCCGCGAAACCTTTGCCAAAGAATACCTGGAACCGCTCAAGCCGGTGGTCTTTACCGACCTCACAGCTTCCTGGCCTGCCATTGGCAAATGGACGATCGATTATTTTAAAGAAAAATACGGAGATCTGGTTGTGCCGGTGGTCTCCAACAATTTTTTGCGGCCCGGCAAAGGATATCTCTCGGCGGATATGCACATCACTTTCCGTGAATATCTGGAGCTCCTGGAATCCGGGCCTTCTGATCTGCGCATTTTTGCCTGGAATATTTTCTCGAAAGCTCCTGAATTGAGGAAAGATTTTGTGATACCGGACATCATGGATGGATTTGTCAACGAATTGCCCTACCTGTTTTTTGGATGCGAAGGTTCCCGGGTTACGCTGCACTACGATGCGGACATGAGCCATGTTTTTCTCAATCAGATCCATGGTCGTAAGCGGATCTTTTTGTTCTCCCCGGAGCAGAGTAGCCTGCTTTATCAGTTGCCATTCACCGTATCCAGTCAGGTGAATATTCTGGAGCCGGATTACAAAAAATACCCGGCACTCCAACAGGTAAAAGGACTCGAAGTGGAGTTACTCCCTGGTGAAACACTTTTTATCCCAAGAGGCTACTGGCACTACATCGAATACAAGGATGGCGGTTTCTCCATCAGTCTCCGGTCTTTCGACGCGGCATGGTTTAAATTCAAAGGGCAAGCAAAAATTTTAAAAAACTACGTCATGGACCGGATGATGAACCGGTTCATGGGCAAACGCTGGTATGCGCTCAAAGCACGGGTAGCCAATAGCCGCGCGGAAAAAGCGAGATTTTAGGGGGCAAGTTTCAAGTTAAAAGGGGGCAAGTATCAAGTTTCAAGTGAGCAAGTTAAAAGTTTCAAGGGGATGCAAATTGGCGCTTTGTCCGATTTGAAACTTGCCCCCTTTTAACTTGAAACTTTTAACTTGAAACTTTTAACTCGAAACTTGCCCCTTGAAACTTAATTCCCCTCCAAAAGCTGATTATCCATTGGCTCCATTCTCGCCCCCAATTGCTGGGCTTTCTGGTAGTCTTGTTGGGCTCCTGCTTTATTACCCGCCTGCGCTTTGGCGCGGGCGCGCTCCAGGTAAGCAATGCTTAGTTTTGGATTCAACTGAATGGCGCGGTCCAGGGATTTGACTGCATCTTCGTTGCGTTTCATGACCCTTTGAACCATGCCGCTTTCATACCAGAAATTGAAGTTGTTGGGGTCATATTTCAGATAGGACTGATAATCATTCAGTGCCTTTTCATATTGTCCGGTATTCAGATATGCTATAGAACGGTTGGCATACGCGTTCTTATTCGTAGAATCGAGCTGTATAGACTCCGAAATGTCCCTAATGCTCTCATTGGGCATTCCCGCCATGCCAAAAGCTGCGCCCCGATTACTCAAGGCCTCGCTTTTTGACTTCGGCGTAATTTTAGTTTTGGACAGCGCCTCCGTGTAGTCTTTGATCGCTTTATCGATCAGCGACTTCTCCTGGTTTTTATATTTACCGGAACTCGCCATGTCAAAATAGGTCTTGCCACGGCTGTTTAAAAGTTCAGGATTGCCCGGCTCCATTTCTACAGCCTTGGTATAGTCCTTGAGTGCTCCTTCATAATCTCCGCGATCATTGCGCAGGAATTGTCCCCGGTTCCAATAAGGCAGCGAACTGCGTTCTTTTTGTCCTTCATCCTGACTCATGACATGGGTCCAAAGGGTGTAACCATCCTTCCAGATCCCAACCTGACGTACGGTCCAGAGCCCGAATACCACCGCGACTACCCCCATAATGGCCTGGACTTTTCCTTTGGAGCCTTCAAATTTCAGGAAAGCATCCACATAGTATGCCGCGATCGCAAAAAAGCCGAAATAAGCCACATAGGTGAAACGATCCGCCAAAAAGCCCTGTCCCGCAGCAAAAATCTGAAGGAGGAACATGACATTAAAAAAGAAGAAGGCCACCCCAAATACCCACGTGCGCAATCCTTTTTTCCAGGCCCACCAAACGGCTACACAAGCAGCTAAAAAACCCAGCGGTGCGGCGTAGACCGTCCAGGGCAAATGCTTTGGATAGGCATAAAGCGGTGACATTGGCCAGGGGAAAACTGCCTTATAAACATAGGTACAAAACGAATAAGCACCGATGCACAACCGATCCAGAAAGTTGTAATTCGTGATGCTATCATCCGTCGAACCTTGTACGCGCAGGGTGTGTACGTTGATCAGACCAATGGCAAGCGAGATCAACCAGAAAGGTGCTTTCTCCAGGATCAGGTTGAATTTCAAAGGCCTGCGAAACCAAAAATCGAGTGCCAGCATGGAAAGCGGGAGCGTCACCGCCTGCACCTTCGAAAGCCCTGAAAGTAAAGCCAACAGCACCATGATGGCATAAGTGCCAGCGCCTGGTCCTTTTTCATAAGCAACTTTGCCATGTTCTGACTCCGCTCCTTTGGTCTGATAAAGCCACTTGACGTAGTACACCAGCGCTGCAAAAAAGAACACCGCAAAAAGCACGTCCTTTCTTTCAGTGGCCCAGGCTACCGACTCCACACGCATCGGATGAATGCCAAACAAGAGTCCGCCCGCAAACACCCCCCAGCGACCAATGCCCATGCCCAGGAGCAATTTCATCACGAAAAAGACCGTGAGCAAGTGCAGCAGAAGGTTGGTAAAGTGGGTGAGCGCAGGACTGAATTCTCCCCCATTCAGGGATTTTTCTATGGCAAATGTGAGGATCGGCAGCGGATTGTAGTTGCCGATCACATTGCCTTTCTCGAGATCAAAAATATTGGCAATGGTGGTGCCCCAGCTCTGTCCTTTGCCCACAAGCAGGAGGTTTTCATTCTCCATGATGTTTTTGGGGTCGTCCCAGTTGACAAAGCCATGCCGTAAAGTGGGGAGGTAACAAGCCGCTGTAATGGCCAGCACGACCATGGCTAATGTAATCCAATTTCCTTCGCCACTGCCCATTTGGGGTGCTTTGGCAGCTTTGGATGGAGACGGTTTGGAAGATGCAGAGATGGACTTTTTAGCCATGATGTCGGAGTAGATTTAAAACAGGCAAAAGGAGCATTGCACTCCATTGTACGCGCAAAAGTAAAAATTCCACGGGATTGATCACCCTCCGCCCAAAGTCAATACCGCCTCCGCCAGCCCAAGCTCCGTGGGCTCGGCTGCAATGGTCACTTCTGCAACGCCCATATATTGCAACATCCGGTCCGTCGTGCCACCGATGGCCACCACGCGTTGGCCAGGCAATAAGGTATGCCTGGAAAAATAAGCGTCGGCATTCATAGGACTCGTGAATGCCAGAATATCTTCGGTGCGTTGTGCCGGATTCTCGATCGGCTGGTTGTTGTAGATCTCAAAATGTGTACAATGAAAATCCAGGCTCAACAGCGCCATGACACTCTGTCGGGAACGATACGCAGCCGGGAAAAGGATGGGACCAATGGGCCGCTTCAGGCGTGCACAGTACCTGCGAAACAACTGTGAAGTCCCTTTGGGCTCCCCTGTACCGATAAAATCCACCCGCCCGGTAAATCCCTCCAAAGCCCTCGCGGTAGAAACCCCCATGGCGGCCCATTGAACGTCCGGAAGTTCGATCTTTTTCAAAGCCAGGTTCTGAAAGAAAAACCGAACCGCATTCTGACTGGAAAAGAACAACCATTCACATTCCGGTATTTTGGAAAAAGGCATGGGGGACAACACCACAAAGGACTGCCCAAAAACGCCCCAGCCATGCGCCCGGAGTATGGAGCGAAAATCTGAATCGGGCATCAGGGCGCGGGAGAGGAAGGCAGTCATGGGGGGCTAAGGTATGTGATGTATGAGGTATGATGTATGATGTATGACGTATAATGTATGATGTTGGGGAGGTTTCTGAAACCTGACTTATGGAAAAATTTGGTCTTTAAAAATCATCTCTGCCGGCGTAACTTGCTCCAACAAATACGCCCTTATGAAAAATAAGATCTTACTGCTTGCATTGCTTGCCTTTTTCGGTTCCAATGCTTTAGCCCAGGAAATCGAACATACCTGGCTGGAAACCAGCCAATTAAAAGTCCGCGTCAATGCCGACGGGCGACTGTTCTGCGATGATGAAAAAGGCGCTTTCCTGGTGCCTCAGGGCGACACGATGGTTTCGTTGGTCCGGGGAGCAGGAATTTGGTTTGGCGGGCTGGACCAGGGTGGTAATTTAAACATTTCAGCCCAGGGTTTTGACCCTTTAAAAACCGATTTTAAGGCCGGACTGCGGGGAATTCCTAACTCTGCAAAAATCTGGAAGGTCACCCGCGAAGAAATTGAAGCACATCAAAAGGACTATCTGGACAACTGGGTGGTTGACCATCCTATACCTTCCATATTCGGCTGGCCTGCAAGAGGCAATAATTTCTTTAACCAATACAATGACTTTGCATGGCCTGATTCTGTGCCTAAGTTCTCTTACTATAACGAAGGAGATGGTCGTTATGACCCAAATCGTGGAGATTTTCCTTATTTGAACCTACGCTATTTAGATACGGAATGGCAGGTGCCCACCGAAATGGCTTGTTTTATTTTTCATACAGATACACCTCAACCACTGTCAACTAGTACCCGGCCGTTTACCGTTCAGGTATGGGGTCAGGTGTTTGTTTATGATTGCCCTGAAAACGACCTGCTTTCCCGCTCCGTTTTTGTCCATTATTATTGGCAAAATGAGGCAGGTATTTCATTTGACAGCAGTTCAGTTTCCGTCTTAAATGATTTTGACATAGGGGATCCTGAGGATGATTATCATGGTTTTTTACCCATTAGAAACACCTATTATGCTTATAATGCAGATAGTATGGACAATATATGGGAATCACATCCACCTATCATGCTTGTCAAGGACTTATTTAGCCCTTCCAGGTATGAATACAATGAGTATTCTAATAGTTTTGAGGGCTACTATTCTCCTGCCACGATGATGCCCTATGGAAACCGTGATACCATTTCGCCCATTGCAATGACCGAGGCAAAAAACATAAATGAGTTTTATAATTACATGACCGGGACCTGGCGGGACGGCACTCCGTTAACTGGAATTGGGAGGGGCTATAATCCTGGAAATCCTGATGCTCCCATGGTTGAAGATGCATTTCCCGGGTATCCCGATGAGCCTGGCGTTTGGAGCGAATTAAATGCCCAAAATCCTGCCGGAAACCGACATGGACTCCTTAACTTTAAGACTGGAAGGTCCGCCCCAAAATTAGTAAACCAAATGACCCTACAATATACCTATGTGCCCTGGGAACCCGGAACCTTAAAAGATCGTATCCAGGATTGGGAAATAGAAGAGGATTCACTTTTTAACCATATATTTTGCTGCGTTGATTTTTTTGACAATCCACTTCAACCCATTGGGTGCGAATTTGAACCTGCTTACTTTACAAAGCCCGAGCCCTGGACCGTATTTCCCAATCCTGCCCATGAGGTGATCAAAGTGTGGCATCCAGACATTTATCTTCGAAAAATGCGCTTGTATGATACCTGGGGACGCGTGTTGGGGGTAGGCGAATATCAGGGCGAATATTCTGAAATATCTGTACGAAACCTTCCGGCGGGCATGTATTTTCTACAAATTGAAGATGAGGCCGGGTCTCACAAAACGGTGAAAGTGATGGTCGCGCACGGCGGGCAATAAACATTCTATATTTGCTACCATCATTTCCTTCCAAATCATGAAAAAAACACTCCTACTGCTAGCCCTTTCTTTGCTAGCCCCCATCCTCCTCCGGGCACAATCTAAAGAAACCATCCTTAAAGCCCGGATCTGGCTGGACGGGAAATCCATGCAAGACCTGGAAAAAGCCGGCCTCGAAATGGACCACGGTTTTTATGAGCCTGGCATTTCCTTTCAATCAGAATTTGCGGCCTCGGAACTCAGCAGCGCAAAATCGGCCGGTTTCCGGATCGATACCCTGGATGCCGATGTGCTGGCCACCTATTTGCGCGAAAACGCCCGCAGAAAACCAGTCCGGACCCAAAGCAGTGATCGCAGCGGCGGCCCCTGTGATGACTATGGCGCATCCATTGGCACCCCTGGAAACTACACCTATGGCAGCATGGGCGGCTACTTTACATACGAGGAGTTCCTCGCAGTGCTCGATAACATGCGGGCAAAGTTCCCTCATCTGATCTCCGCCCGCGAGGTCGTGAGCCCTACCCTACTCACGCATGAAGGTCGTCCGCAATGGTTTGTGCGCATCAGCGACCACCCCGATACAGATGAACCGGAACCAGAAGCGCTATACACGGCCCTCCACCATGCCCGGGAGCCCAACAGCCTCAGCCATCTGATCTATTTTATGTGGCATTTGCTGGAAAATTATGACCGCGACCCGGAATTGCGCTACCTGCTCGACCATACCGAACTCTACTTCATTCCCTGCCTCAATCCCGACGGCTACATCTTTAACCAGACCAATGATCCGAATGGCGGCGGCTTCTGGCGCAAAAACCGCCGAAACAATGGAGATGGCACTTTTGGGGTGGATCTGAACCGAAATTATGGCTATAATTGGGGAGAACTGGGCGGCTCCAGTGGCTCGCCCGGCGGAGAGACTTATCGGGGTCCTGCTCCTTTTTCGGAGCCGGAAACACAGATGGCAAAGGCATTTATCGATGCCCACGATTTCGAGATCGCGCTGAACTGCCATACCTCCGGAAACAAACTCGTACACCCCTGGGGCTATGAAAACTCCGTTCCTACCCCCGATTTTACCACCCTGGCAGACTGGCTGACCCGCGAAAGCAATTACCTCGCCGGGTCTTGCTGGCAAACGCTGGGCTACCTTGCAAACGGCACTTCCGACGACTGGATGTACGCTGAAAAGGACAAATTTGCTTTTACGCCAGAAACAGGTTCCGGCTTTTGGCCTTTCATCGATCAGATCGATGGCAACAATAAAAGCATGCTCCTCACCAACCTTTCCGCCGCCTGGTTTACCCTGGGCGGGGCGGTGATCCGTCAGCAACCCGGTGAATCCATTGTCGGTAACACGCTGAACGTACCTTTTAAAGTCAAACAATATGAGATTGGTTCTGCGCCTATTCAGGTAAGTTTTGAAGCACTCACATCCAATATTCAAGGGTTTTCTACCGTATCGCCTATATCCATACTCAATTTCGAAAGCTCCTCCTTTACGGTTGCGCTGACCTTAAATAACGCTATACAGCCCGGCGAAAGCATTCGGTTTGTGGCCAGTGCGGAAAGAAATGGTCAAGTGCACACCGATACGGTCGAAACCTTTTTCAACCCCACACCCTTTGCATCGCTTTTTGCCGACGATGGTGAAAGTCCTACAGCGCAATGGGTTACGGGACAATGGGGACAGACCACCGAGCAAGCCTATTCTCCGTCTAAAAGTATGACGGACTCCCCTTTCGACATTTATACGTCTGAAGAAAATAACCTCACCACCTCCAGTGCACTCCTGATTCCCAATAAAGCGATCGAAGCCCGGTTGCGCTTTTTTACCCGCTGGGATATTGAACCCGGGCTCGACTGGGCACAGGTCCTGGTCTCCACAGATGGCGGATCTTTTTTTAACCCCCTGTATGGTTTGCTCAGCAATCAGAATCTGTCCCTCAACGAACCCGTTTACGAAGGCTCCCATCCCAACTGGGAAGAAGAATGTATAGATCTCCATTTTCTCATCAATCAGCCATTCTTTTTGCGTTTTGCCATGACCTCCTTTTCGGGTAATCCGATAGGGCGGGATGGCTTTTATTTTGACGATCTTTTGCTGGAATACCAGACGGAAAGCGGGGTCTATACTTTGGACATTCCGGATGCATGGAATTTGCAGAGCCGCCCGAATCCTGCGGCTGACCAAACCCTGGTCGTGTGGGAGCAACCGCTGAATGCCTCCACCGATTTGCAACTGGAGGTTTTTGGAACATCTGGTAAGTTATTCAAACAAATACCACTTCAGGACCCTGGCGTCCATTCCCTGAAATTGGATACAACACGCTGGCCGGCCGGGCTTTATTTTTATCGAATTTCGGATGGAACTGGGCATTCTGGTTGGAAGAAGCTGACGGTGGCGCATTGAGGGCGGAAGGTCAGTGCAAACGCATAAAGATTTGAGGTATTAAGCCGCAGAGCGGCGTAACATCTGTAGAAAAATGGCAAAAATTAAATTGGAGGTGCAGCGCACCGGAACCCTGGTCGGTTGCTTCGGTGCGCTGCACCTCCGATCATTCTACTTTAATCCTTTGCTACAGACGTTTCGCTGCTCTGCAGCCATAATCTTTATCCATTTTCATGAATAGAATCCCATTACTCCCCATCCAAAAACAGTATTTTTGCCCCCTATGGCAACACTTCAAAATTACATCCAAGGCCACTGGGTTTCCGGCTCAGGCGAGGCCACCCCGCAATACCACGCCCTGACCGGCGAAGTGGTCAATACCTACCAAAGTGAAGGCTTGGACTACGGGGCCATTCTCGACTATGCCCGGGTGATCGGAAATCCAGCCCTGCGCAAGCTGACCTTCCAGGAGCGCGGACGAATGCTCAAAGCCCTGGCGCTGTATCTCATGGACCGCAAGGCCCATTATTATCAGGTATCGCACATGACCGGGGCAACCCGCGCAGATTCCTGGGTGGACATCGAAGGCGGTATCGGCAACCTGTTTGCCAACGCCAGTCTCCGCCGGCGCTTCCCCAACGAAACCTACCACGTGGAGGGCGAAACCATCCGGCTTTCGAAAGAAAACACCTTCGTGGGGCACCATATCCTGACCCCCAAGCGCGGGGTGGCGGTGCACATCAATGCCTTCAATTTCCCGATCTGGGGAATGCTTGAAAAAATAGGCTGCAACCTCATGGCGGGTATGCCCGCAGTGGTCAAACCTTCGGAGCAGACCTCTTTCCTGACCGAAGCATTGTTCCGCGACATCATTGAATCTAAAATTTTGCCGGAAGGGGCGCTGCAACTCATCGTCGGCAACGGACGCGGCATCCTGAATTTTGTGGACAGCCAGGATGTAGTCACCTTCACCGGATCTGCTGAAACAGGTCGGAAACTGCGCACCACCCCGGCTATTTTGCAAAATTCCGTTCCCTTTACGGTCGAGGCGGATTCCCTCAATGCTGCCATTCTGGGTGAAGATGCCATGCCTGGAACGCCTGAGTTCGATCTGTTCATCAAGGAATGTCGCCGGGAGATCGTGACCAAGGCCGGTCAAAAATGTACAGCCATCCGACGCATTCTGGTCCCTGAGATCTTGCTGGATGAGGTCAAAAATGCCCTTTCCAAAGAACTGGCCAAAACCGTTATCGGCGACCCTTCTGCAGAAGGTGTACGCATGGGCGCTTTGATCAACAAACAGCAGGTGGCCCGGGTTCGGGAGCATCTGGATCTTTTGTTGGGGGAAACCAGCATCGTATACGGCGATCCGGAAAAATTTGAAACCGTAGGGGCTTCCCGTGAAAAGGGGGCTTTCCTGCCGCCGATCTTGTTGCTGAATGAGCAGCCATTCTCGAAAAAACTCAGCCACGAAACCGAGTGCTTTGGACCGATCTCCACGCTGATGCCTTATGCCTCTATCGACAAAGCCATTGAATTGGCCAATATGGGCAAAGGCTCCCTGGTGAGCACCATATGCACCCACGACCCTGCCATCATGCGTGAATACGTACTCGAAGCCGGAGCCTTCCACGGGCGGATCCACATCCTCAACCGGAGTTCGGCCGCTGAAAGCACCGGACATGGTTCGCCGCTGGCGACGCTGGTACACGGTGGACCCGGTCGCGCAGGTGGTGGCGAAGAGATGGGCGGGATGCGCGGCGTATTGCACTACATGCAACGTACCGCCATCCAGGGTCACCCATCGGATATCACGGCCGTGACCAATCAGTTTCAAACCGGGGCCCGGCAGACTGAGACACCGGTTCACCCATTCAAAAAACACTTTGAGGATATTTTTGTGGGTGAAACTTTGATCACCGCCAAACACACCGTTTCGGAGACCGACATTCACAACTTCGCCAATGTGAGCGGTGATAACTTTTACGCACACATGGACGCGACCGCACTGGAGGGCACCCCGTTCACAGGTCGTGTGGCACACGGGTATTTTGTGCTTTCAAAAGCTGCCGGACTTTTCGTGGATGCCAAAAAAGGACCGGTGTTGCTTAATTATGGCCTGGATGAATGCAGGTTTACCAAACCTGTGTATCCTGGCATGACCATCGGGGTGAAACTGACCGTAAAGGAAAAGATCGAGCAGGAAACGGACCCCGAAAAGGAAGGCGTTGCTGCCATTCCACGAGGCATTGTCAAATGGCTCGTAGACGTATATGATGAATCTGGCGAAACTGTGGCGATCGCTACGATATTAACGATGGTGGCGAAGCGGGTGGGGTAAAGAAAATAACGTATTTTTTTGGCAAATACACTGCATTATGACCATCCACCTTTCCGATGAAATACTCGCTCCTCTTCGACTTACCGAAAAAGAGGTTCTACTTGAGTTGTCCATCGCTTTTTATGCAGCTGGCAAACTATCTTTTGGAAAAGCCCGCGAGTTAGCCGGGCTGGATTGGGTTCAATTCCGTCAGGCGTTATCTGAACGTGATATCCCTGCACATTATAATCAGGAAGATTTCGAAGCAGATTTATCGGCTGTTGAAGCACTGTCCGCTTCCGAATGATAGTTGTTTGTGACACTTCCCCATTAGGTAGTACCGTTGACCTGATTCTTTGTCACTTTAGCCGCAGAGCGGCTTAACGTCGGTAGTAATTTTCAATGAAAAGTCGATAAGGTGCAGAGCACCGGAACATTTCGCCAGGAGTTACGGTGCTCTGCACCTCCGAACCGATGCTAATATCCGATTTCTACCGACGTTAGGCCGCTCTGCGGCTAAAGTGACAAAGTAGAATTAAGTCTACGACATTACCCTTTTAGGAAGCCTTTTCCTGATTGATAGGCTCGAGTTGCGGCCTGGTATCTTTGGTCAAGTGTTATTCACTGAAAAAGCGCAAGGATGTTTGTTTTTCAAAAAAATGTTGTACCTTAGTATAAGAGGTTGAGATGATTCATCCGACCTTAAAACTTTTTTTAAAAAAAATCACTCAAAATGTTTTGACAAAAAACATTTTGTTTATTTTTGTGCCACAAATCACCTGAACAGGGTGCTTGTTTCATAAAAATAAAAAATCAAGTCCTTGAAAATCAAACAAAAAGCCGCCCCAGATTCACCAAATCCTACCATCCATAAACAAAACAACAGCATGGCAGACGACAAAGCAGAACGCCTTAAAACCCTCCAATCCACGATCGACCGCCTCGATAAAACTTACGGACGCGGTACCATCATGCGCCTGGGCGACAAACAAGCCGTTGAAGTTGAATCCATTTCCACTGGTTCACTTGGCCTGGACATCGCCCTGGGCTGCAACGGCTTACCCAAAGGTCGTATCATTGAAATATACGGACCGGAATCTTCCGGTAAAACGACCTTGGCCATTCACGCCATCGCGGAATGCCAGAAAAAAGGGGGGATTGCAGCCATCATTGACGCGGAGCACGCCTTTGACCGCTTTTATGCGGAAGCCCTGGGCGTGGACGTGAACAACCTCCTGTTCAGCCAACCTGACAACGGCGAACAAGCCCTCGAGATCGCTGAAAACCTGATCCGTTCAGGCGCGGTAGATATCCTGGTCATTGACTCCGTGGCGGCCCTCGTACCTCGTTCTGAAATTGAAGGCGAAATGGGCGACTCCAAAATGGGTCTCCAGGCACGCCTCATGAGCCAGGCCATGCGTAAACTGACTGGCAACATCGGTCGTACCGGCTGCTGCTGTATCTTTATCAACCAGTTGCGGGAGAAGATCGGTGTCATGTTCGGCAACCCTGAAACAACCACCGGTGGTAACGCCCTTAAATTCTATGCTTCCGTTCGTCTCGACATCCGCAAGAGCGGAGCAGCCATCAAAGACAAAGACGGCAACCTGGTAGGTAATCAGGTCAAAGTGAAAGTAGTTAAGAACAAACTTGCTCCACCTTTCCGGGTGGCTCAGTTCGACATCGTGTTTGGACAGGGCATCTCCAAAGTGGGTGAGATCATTGACCTCGGTGCAGAATATGATATCATCCAGAAAAGCGGCGCCTGGTATGCCTACAATGGCGCCAAGATCGCACAGGGCCGTGACGCAGCGAAACAATTCCTGCTCGACAACCCTGAACAGGCGGATGAGATCGAACTGAAGATCAAGGAGAAAATTGCTGCCGGCATCGTGGCTGCCAAACCAGCCGCCGCGTCTAAGTTTGCGGATGATGACGACGATCTGGAAGATTGATTAAAACACCTTTGAAATATAGCGGGCGGCCTTCTTTTGAGAGGGTCGCCCGTTTTGTTTTTTTGGATTTTGGAGTTGAGAGGGGTGGAACACGGATGAAACGGATGGGACACGGATTTTAGGGGATTTATTCGAGTGTGTTCAAAAAGCCGTATCAAAGCTTGGCCGCACCCCCTACCCCAGGGCAAACGCATGAAATATAATGTGTAATTAAAGCTGCAGAGCAGCGAAACGTCTGTAGTACATGATAAAAGCAGAATTATCGGAGGTGCAGCGCACCGAAGCAATCGTCCAGGGTTCCGGTGCGCTGCACCTCCAATTCAATTTTTGCCATTTTTCTACAGACGTTGCGCCGCTCTGCGGCTTTTTAACTCAAATATTCATGCGTCTGCCCTGACCCCCTACCCCTAAAGGGGAGTTTATCCGAATATAGTCAATATTGTTTTGTTTTTTAAACAAATTATCCGATTTTCGGATAAACTCCCCTTTAGGGGTAGGGGGTGCGGCCAGACTTTGATGCGGCTTTTTGAACACGCTCCATTCCCATTTTTTTTAATCCGTGTCTCATCCGTGTCATCCGTGTTCCACCCCTCTAGTATCCCACTAATCCATTTTCAAAGGCTTACCCAAATAAAAATCCAAAATCTTCAACTTGAAAACATAATCATACTTCGCCACCGTCCGGTCAGTCTCAGCAATGTCGCGGTTGTTGCGGGCAGTGGTCAGATCGAGGGTATTGATCGTGCCCAGTGTATGGCGTTTCACCGTATTCTGGTACGCGATTTCTGTGGCATCAAAGGTCTTCTGAGCCGCTTCCAGGGTCTGCCGCGCAGCACGGGCATTGGCGATGGCGGTCTGGATATCATTTTTAAGCGTTTGCTGGGTCTGTATCTGCTGCATCTGGGAGGTCAGCACACCCAGGCGCGCGCGTTCCACATTGAGGCGGGTACGACCGTTCTGGTAAATCGGAACACTGACGCTGGCGCCAATGCCCTGACCAAAGTTCTGATCTATCTGTGTGAAATACGAAGATTTGGGGAACGTGACCGGCGTTTCCAGAAAACTGATGGGCACATTCTGTCCTTGAAAATTAACAATGATAGGATCCCCTAACACCGGCGTACCAAAAACGGGATTATTAAAATCCCTGGCCTGCGAAGAATAGCTGCTGCTCAGATTGGCGAAGGCCGAAATGGTCGGGTAGTAAGCCGATTTGGCAATGGCGATCCCTTCCTGGGCACTTTTTACCCGAAAATCTGCAGAACGGATGTTGGCCTGGGTACCGGTGGCGGTTTGATACACCGGCGTGAGCGTGAGCGCATCCGGATTGGCATCGGCAGGAATGGGCACATCGGGGCGGTCGATCTTCATATCAAAATCCGGTTCGAGCTGAAGTAGTTGTTTGAGATTCAGGTAAGACAGTTCCACATTGTTACGAGCCTGCACGGCTGCTTGTTCGCCTTGCGCAAGCTGCGCCAGAATATTGTACTGATCCGCCATGGGTAGCGTTCCGGCATCAATGAGCTTCATGGTCACATTGAGTTGCTCCTGCGTTTGCTGAATGCGTTTCTGCGCGTTTTCCAGTTGTTCTTCCCCGAGCAGAATGCTCAGGTAAGCCGAGGCGATCTGAAGTCCGAGGTTGTTCACCAGTTGCTCGGCATCTGCGGAAGCTGCCTGCAAATCCCAGCCGGCCTGTTTGATGCTGTGGTTGATGAGTCCGCCGCTGAACAGATTGACCCCGGCATTGAGTCCCAGGCTATTGAAGCTCGTGGCTGAAGTACTGAACTGGTTGGTGGTCGGGTCGATGGTACGACCAAACTGCTCCCCGACATTGGCACTGGCGCTCACATTGGGCAGACGCGAAGCTTTGGCCTGCTTTTCAGAAAGCATGGCCGTGCGCACATTGGCTTGTGCTTGTTTTACTGTGATGTTGTTGTCTTTGGCATACTGAATGCAGGTTTCCAGTGTCCAGGTTTCCTGGGCCTGCACCGAGACAGCTGTGCCCGCCAGTAAGAAAATCAGGACGGGTAAAAAGACAAGGAATGAGCCCGCCTTGCTTAAAAGGCTGGCGGGGAGATCAAGGGTGAAGGACCGATTTTGCATGTTGATACGGTTACAATTAGCCTGCTTTCAGCAGTTTTTATCCGGGGACAAGAGTACGCCGTTGGCGCTTAGCGGGGTGAAAAATTTATATGAAGGTCGGGGAATGGTAGATGAAAGGGGTTGGGCTTGGTCTAAGTGAGCGCAGCGTTCAGGAGATCTTTACACAAGCCAAAAAACGGTCTATGATCAATCCAGAAGCGACCGTACATACCCTGCGACATTCTTTTGCGACCCACTTGCTTGAAAAAGGAGTGGATTTGCGCTATATCCAGGAATTATTGGGGCATGCCAGTTCAAAAACTACTGAAATTTATACCCACATCACTAAAAAAAGTTGGGGAAAGATCAAAAGTCCATTGGATAGTTTGAACATTTGATATTAACACAAAAATAAATTTGGCACAATGGTTGGCAAGTTGGAATGGGCCGTTTACATTTGCTCGAAGGAAACCAAAGTTTAACGATCATGCCTTCGATCCCAAATGCTTAAACGGTTCATGCCCCCTGATTACTTCACGCCTGTTCGTGTGTGGTCAGGGGGCATTTTACATAGGTTACTTACCCGCAACGGACGACTAAGTGGATTTTGGTTTTTTACTTAGTCGTCTGTTGCGGGGAAGTGAGTAGTTGAACAAAACCGCTACGCGGTAGCCCCCGTCTCCGCTCCTGGAATCACAACTTTCAGGGCGCATAATTCTTCTTCCAATATTTTGACGGTCAATGGTTTAGTTGGAGTTTTGGTGATCTTTTCACCAAAATTTTCAACGTATGACACCATTAAGAAAGCGCATGACCGAGCACATGCGACTCAAGGGCTTCAGCCCTAGAACGATCAAAAGTTATCTCAATCTAGTTGCCGTCTTTGCGCGCCATGTCGGTAAAAGCCCGGAGTTTACCGATTGCGAAGATGTCCGCGCGTTCATGGTTTATCTTCTGGAAGAGCGAGGCAGCTCCGCATCTTACCTCATCCAGGCATTTAGTGCGCTCAAATTGTTGTTTGTGCAAGTACTGGGCCGTGCCGACTGTGGGGACAAGATTCCCAGACCAAAACGCACAAAAACCCTTCCTGCCGTAATGAGCGT
>JBILHS010000134.1:0-13591 GCA_044350425.1 Saprospiraceae bacterium
TGTCTCGTCCTAAAATAACTTTACAGGTTAAGAGATAATCCTTCAGCAACTTTACACTTCAGAAAGTAATCCTGCGGGGGCTTTACAAAGTTATGTCCAAAAAGCCTGTCGGCAGAATTGATATTGAAGATAGAGATTACTTTGTTCTTTGACTTAGGTTTCCAACGTTTTTTCAGGGTACCTTTAAGCTGATGTGCATTGGCTGGTGTGTGGTAATCGCAACTAGCATGAGGTCTGGAATGGTTGTAGTGGTAAACAGCCTTTTCGATAGCCTTTTGGGCTTGTTCAAAGGAGTCGAAGGTTTGATCCAGGTTCCATTCCTGTTTGAGGATGCCATTGACTCGTTCAGCCAATGCATTTTCATAAGGATCGCCATTTTGCGTCATGCTGATGCTACAGGAGTGTTTTTCTAAGACACTGACATAGGCTTGCGAACAGTATTGAATGCCTCGGTCAGAATGATGCATAAGCGGTCGTTGTGGGTATTGTCGTGATGAAAGTGCCCCTTGGAGTGCATTGACACAAAAAGCGGCATTCAAAGATTTACTAAACTCATGGCCAACAATCTTGCGAGAATAGGCATCCGTAATCAGCACCAGGTATCCAAACTTGCTGCCTGTACTGATATAGGTGATGTCGCTCACCCAAAGTTGTTCGGGACGGTCAACCTTCATCTCGGCAGCAAGATTGGGGTGTTTCTTGAGCCAATGCCTGCTGTCGGTAGTCGTAGCGTACTTTTTGCGACGCCGGATCAGTAGTTCATTGCGACGCAGCAGGGCAAAGAATTGATCCCGCCCCAATTGAACACCGTGCTTTTGCCTTTGATCCTCAAGCAAGTGTAACAACTTGCGTCCGCCCGATCCCGGGGTATCCACTCGCTGACGGCGCACCAGATCAATGACTAAACCCTCATCCAGGGCATGCTGATCGGCGCGCCACTGATGGTCGTAGAAGGCTTGACGTGTCTTTCCCAGCAGCCCACAAAAAACCTTTAAGCCGGTTGATTGATAGAATGCCTTCATTTTTTCAACTGCTGGGAACCAGACTTTTTTCTGATATCGATCTTAAGTTGATCCTCTGCAATGTCAATCATTGTCTCCAAAAGTTCAACTTTTAGCTTCGATAAGCGTAGTTGTTCTTCTAGTTCTTTAACCCGTTTTTCAGAGGCCAGTTGGCCGGAATCTGGCGTAGAGCGTAGTTTCTTGGACATCGAAATCTCAGTATTTGTCGCACTAAGTTCGTTGTTCCGGCGAAACCACCTGACAAATTCTCTTACAACGCTTTTGTCTGTCAAGCCATACTCCTCGGCAGCAATCGCATAACTGAATCGACCTGAAAGATATTCTTGCGCAATCTTGCGCTTCAATTCATCCGGGTACCGGTTTGGGCGCTTCACTTTTTTAATCCTGACCATTGCTTTACAATGTGTGTTTTGTGTAAAGCTATTTCAGGACAAGACAGACACAGTTTTCTGAACACTCCCCTTACTTAATGACTAATGTCCTCAATGACTTTAATGATCCAAGGACAAATAACCAAGGATATTACTTCCCCAATTTGCCGCGCCATTCCTGAATAGCGGCTTCGATGGCTTCTTTGCGGTTTTCGGGGTCCGGGTGGGTGCTTTGAAACTCTGGTGTGCGATTGGGGCCAGCAGATTGTTTAAGAACCTCCATGACCTGTACCAGATGTTCGGGTTCATAGCCAGCCTCGAGCATAAAACGCACGCCCAAATAATCACTTTGCAGTTCCTGGTCGCGCCCGTATTTCAGAACCAGCATGTTGGCCACGGATTGGGCGATGTATCCGGAATTTGGGTTGGATGGATCATAAGTAGCCATGGTTACTGCCCCGGTGAGGCCCTGGGTCAGTTCCATTTGTGAAAGCCGCTGCGCACTGTGTCTGGCCACAACGTGTCCGATCTCGTGCCCAAGTACACCGGCCAGCATGTCTTCGCTCAGGTTTTTTCCATCTTCGGTCAGCCTGAACAGCAAGCCTTCGGTGATAAATACCTGTCCTCCTGGTAAGGCGAAGGCATTGATGGTCTCCGGATCAGCCAGGAGGTGGAAATCATATTTGTAGGGTGTTCGGGAAGCCCCTGAAGCCTGAACCACTTTTTGCCCCACCCGCTTGACGATGGTGGTCGCTTGTTGGTTTCTACTCAACCCACCCATTTCCTGGGCCATTTGGGGCGCACTCTCCAGGCCCATGGCAATTTCCTGTTCAGGAGACATGGAAATATGCTGGGTTTCGCCAGTGATCTCATTTATAGAACTTTGTCCATAATATTTGCAAAGGGCAAAACCTGCCATTACAACTGCAACAATAAGGGTGGGCGGGATGCGGAACCCTCCGCTTTGATTTTTTCCGAACATGGATGGCTATGGTTGAAGGAAAAATAAAAATTCCAATGCGAAAGTCGCTTAGCTTTTTGAAAGCACAAAACTTTCCAATCTTTTGAACTTTACTGGTATAAGGCAGTTCACATGTTCTAACTTTGCCAAAAATTCAAAAAACCCTTTTATCCACGCCTTAACCTGTATTTTACGACTTCTTCTCCATGGATTTACTGAAGCAACTTTTTTCCGAAAAAGCACAAGCCCTCTCCAAAGAGGTAAAAGAAATTCTGCAAGCACACGGCAACGTGAAGATAGATGATGTGGCACTCGAGCAAGCCTATGGTGGTATGCGCGATATAACCAGCATGATCTGGGAGCCTTCGCTTCTGGATCCCGAAGAAGGTATTCGCTTTCGCGGCTACTCTATACCTGAGCTACGTGAAAAACTCCCCTGCGCCAAAAACGGCAAAGAACCCCTTCCGGAAGGCCTTTTCTGGCTCATGCTGGTGGGTGAGATCCCTACCCATGAACAGGTAAAATGGCTGACAGAAAACTGGGTTCGTCGTGCCAATGTTCCTGAACACGTCTTTAAAGCCATTGATGCACTCCCAACTGATGCCCACCCTATGACCCAACTTTCGGTTGGTGTGATGGCGATGCAAAACACCAGTGTGTTTGCCCAACGCTATACCATGGGCATGACCCGCTCCGAATATTGGGATGCTACCTACGAAGATACCATGAATCTCGTGGCTCGACTTCCAAGGGTGGCTGCTTATATCTTCCGTCGGGTGTACCACAATGGAGAACATTTGTTGCCCGACATTTCTCTGGACTGGGGCGCAAACTTTGCTCATATGCTCGGCTATGACGATGATGGCTTCAAAGAGTACATGCGTCTTTTCCTCACCATCCATGCCGACCACGAAGGTGGCAATGCTTCTGCACACACCACCCACCTGGTGGGTTCTACCCTCAGTGACCCGTACCTTTCTTTTTCAGCTGCCTTGAATGCCCTTGCTGGTCCTTTACATGGACTTGCCAATCAGGAAGTGATCCGTTGGATACAGAAAATGGTAGACACGCTGGGCACCAACAAGCCCACCCGCGAACAAATCAGTGAATACGTAAAAAGTACACTGGCCAGCGGTCGGGTCATCCCGGGATACGGCCACGCTGTACTGCGCAAACCAGACCCGCGTTACATGGCGCAACGTCAGTTCTGCGAAGACAATGTGCCTGATGATGAACTGGTCAAAGTGGTATGGAAAATATTTGATGTAGTACCGCCTATCCTCAGCAGCCTCGGCAAGGTTAAAAACCCCTGGCCAAACGTAGATGCGCACTCTGGCGCTGTACTCATCCATTATGGAGTAACTCAGTATAATTTCTATACTGTACTCTTCGGCGTAAGCCGCGCTTTGGGCGTACTGGCTGCTCAATGCTGGTCACGTGCCCTGAATCTCCCGCTCGAACGCCCTAAATCAGTTACCACTGCCTGGGTGAAAGAATTCCTGGAAAAAGAAGGGAAATTAAAGGAAGAAGCGGTTTAATTTTTAGTTGAAAGTTTCAAGTGGGGAGTGACAAGTTTCAAGTCGGGGAATAGGTCTGGTGATGATAAATATAAATGCCTCCAGGAATTGATTCCCTGGAGGCATTTTTTTGTGCGGTTTATCCGCTATGGATTACTTCGGCTCACTTTTTTCGATCCAGAACATCTTTTACGGCCCAGAGCACGTCTTTTTTTCCGAGTCCGTATTTTTCCAGCAATTCGGCTGGCTTGCCGCTTTCGCCAAAAGAATCATTGACGCCTACATATTCGATTGGAACCGGAAGTTTTTGAGCCAGCAGATTGGCAATAGCATCTCCCAGACCACCTGCCCGCTGATGTTCTTCTGCCACCACCACAGCACGCGTCTTGCTCACTGAATCCAGGATGGCCTCGTCGTCCAATGGTTTGATGGTGTGGATGTTGATCACTTCACAGGAAACACCTTGCGCTGCCAATTCCTGAGCGGCTTCCACCGCAGTCCAGACCAAATGTCCGGTTGCAAAGATCGTCACGTCCGTACCCGTTCCGAGCAGCAGCGCTTTACCGATCTCGAATTTCATATTTTCAGTAAACATGGGCCAGGCCGGACGACCAAAACGCAGATAAACCGGACCATAATGTTCGGCGATCGCCATGGTAGCCGCTTTGGTCTGGTGATAATCACAAGGATTGATCACGGTCATACCAGGCAGCATACGCATCATTCCAACGTCCTCCAGGATCTGGTGGGTTGCACCGTCTTCCCCCAGGGTAACTCCTGCGTGCGAGGCACAAACTTTAACATTTTTGTGCGAATAGGCTACACTTTGACGGATCTGATCGTACACCCGCCCGGTAGAAAAGTTAGCAAATGTACCTGTAAAAGGGATTTTACCAGCAGTGGCCAGGCCGGCCGCAATCCCGATCATGTTGGCTTCCGCAATGCCGACCTGAAAAAATCGCTCCGGAAATTCCTTTTGAAAATGCTGCATTTGCAGGCTTTCCATCAGATCGGCGGTAAGACCGACAATATTAGGGTTGAGGCGGCCTGCTTCAAGCAGTCCCTGGCCGAAGCCATCACGTGTGGCTTTTAAGCCCGTAGAGGTTATATCGTTGATATTCATTTACTTAAATGTAGAATGTCACACTGGTGAAAACACTTTCGAGGATTTCGCCCCGCAAAAGAACCAAAATCCTCGCTAACCAAGGGCGGTTCTTTCTATTCTCCACTCCCAAATCTTACCATCTTCTATGTCAATATATTCTTCAATGAATTGAAAACCAATCTTTTGGAGCAAATGATTGGATGCGTTTTTTTCAGCCAAAGTATTTGCGGTTACGGTTTTTACCGCTGCATGGCGGAATGCATTTTCCACCAAAGCACGCGCAGCCTCCGTAGCAAGCCCATTTCCCTGATAAGCTTCTGCAATCTCATAGCCAATTTCAACATCTCCCGAGAAGCTCGGCGTACCTTTGTAACCGCAAGTACCAATCAGTCGCACATCCGAACGATGCACAATAAGGTAGTTCCACCAACCAAGATCTGCCTCATGTTCGCGCAAAAAATCGCGCATCCAGATCATTGCCTCCGGAAAGTGCAACCAGTGTTCAGCAAAATCAACTCCGCCCAAAAGTGCTGAAAGGGCCGCCCAGTCTTCGTCCGCAATGGCTTCGAGCATGGGCAAATTGGCCGGGACCAGAAAAAGTCGTTCCGTTTGTATCATAACGCGACAAGTTTCCAAAAACTTTTCAAAAGTTAGGGCACAAGCATTCAAGTCCTTCGTTTTTTCAATAAAAACGGTGTTTAAAATACCATGAACAACCTGATTCAAGATTCTATCCGCGAAAGTATCGCTGTCAAACAAAGCATTTTGGCCGATGAGTTTTTTTTACAAAAGATCGGGCAAGCAGCTAGCATGCTGGTCCAATCCTTTCAAAACAAGGGCAAAGTCTTATTCTGTGGGAACGGGGGCAGTGCAGCGGATGCTCAACACATCGCGGCAGAGCTCTCCGGACGCTTTTATACTGATCGACCACCGCTTTATGCAGAAGCCTTGCATGTCAACTCCTCTTATGTCACGGCCGTCGCCAATGATTACGGTTATGATGCCGTATTCTCCAGGATGGTACAGGCAGCAGGCCAACCCGGTGATGTATTGGTGGCACTCAGTACTTCCGGTAATTCTTCTAACATCCTGAAAGCCATTGAAATGGCAAAAGCAAACGGAATGATCGTGATAGGCTTCACTGGTGCATCCGGCGGTAAAATGGCCACACTTTGCGATGTGCTGCTCAATGTTCCTTCCACCGACACACCACGCATACAGGAAGCGCATATCCTGATCGGGCATATTATGTGCCAATGGGTCGAATCGACTATCTTTGGATAAGCAATTCTTTAGACCCGAACGGCTTCGATCTTTCCAGTTTTGCGGCTTTTTTCGGCCATAAAACCCATTACGTGGCTTTCAATAGAGGCATCAATGGTGGAGGTGAGTAATTCCGGTTTGCGTTGAGAAACCGCCTGAAGCCAGTTCCGGACCAGTCGCCAATCGCCTCCTCCATGACCGTCCCCACTTGAATTATCGAATACCGTGCTTTTCCCGGTACGAAAATCCGTGAGTGTGAAAGTATCCATATCCCCAACGATATCGCCCATACTGCCCATCACACGGGTACGGCGGCCACTGTACGAAGTAAATGCTTCCATGGAAAACGCGGCAGTTACGCCGCCTTCAAACTCCATGGAGGCTACATAGTGATCCTCCTGGTTGTTGTCGCTTTGATACACACATCGACCATAGTTAGTGGTGCGAAGTTTTTCTAATATATGGTCCCCCTGCTTTTCTTTTTCTTCCGGAAGATCAAAAACATAGGTCCAGCCCCGCTGACGATAATAGATCTTCATGGCTGAATACGGACAGGTGCTTTCCACGGCACAGCCATCCATGCATCGTGGAGTACTGCCAGCTGGTGCATTGTCTTTCCGGAACCATTTTATGCCACCCATCGCCACGATCTTCTTGCAGGGCTTGTCGATCAGCCAACGCAAAATATCCAGATCATGGCAACTTTTAGCCAGGATGATCGGCGTAGTTGCGTTTCGGTCGTGCCAGTTTCCACGCACATAGCTGTGGCTCATGTGGATGTGTTCAATGGGCTCCATGTGTTGAATACTTACCATTTCTCCAATGGCACCGCTTTGCAGGATCTCCCGAAGTTTTTCAAAATAGGGCGCATAACGGAGTACATGGCAGACGGCTACGATACGGCCGGTCTTTTTAGCCAGTGCAAGAATATCTCGGCATTCCTTTTCAGAGGGCGAAATGGGCTTTTCCAGCAAAACATCGTACCCGGCTTTAAGGGCGGCCATACAAGGGCCATAATGCAGATTATCCGGCGTTGTGATCAATACTGCATCCGCAAATTTAGGACGCTGGAAGACATGCTCCCAGGTAGTAAACCGGTTTGCTTCTTCGATGTTATGCTTCTTGGTATAGCGCTCATTTCGCAAAGAAATGGGCTCTGCAACCCCTATCACATCCAGTTCTTCCGGATAGGAAAGCGCAAAATTGCCGTATACATTGCCCCGTGCGCCTGCACCAATGGTGACTACTGTAATTGGTTTTGCAGGCTTTTTATACAGCGGGTTTTCATTTTCCAGTATTGGGATCTGAAACACTTCCTGTTCTTCAGAAAAACCCGTCAGTACTGCTACACCTGCTGCGGCTCCCAGGGTTTTTAAAAGTTGTCGACGTGAAATGGGCATTGGATATGAAGTGATGAGGTGATAGATGAACCCGTATCCATCGCTTGCGGCTAAGGTGGGTAAATTCAAAAAAAACGGCCTGGGGCAAAACCGACCGAAAGGTAATCATTCGAACAAAAAAAACGCTTTTCAGGAAAATCCTGAAAAGCGTTTTTTTTAAATTGGGTAATGCAGGCCTCAAACCATCCTATTGTAGCAGCCGATCATCGTGCAGAACAGGCTGGCTCAAAAGCCTACTTCAATGAAAACCGAAGTGGCAAAGTAAACCTGACTTTTACCGGATGTCCGTTGGCCTCTCCCGGACTCCATTTGGGCATGGCTTGTATGACCCGGACTGCCTCTTTCCCCAGTATGCCCCCTCCTGCGGGCGTTTTTACCACGGCGATATCGGAGATCCCGCCATCTTTACCGACCACGAAAGTCAGAACCACGGAGCCTTCAGTACCGGCTTCTCTGGCCATTTCCGGATATATGACCTGCTTGTATATCCACTTGAACATTTCTGATTCGCCACCCGGGAAGCTGGGCATTTTATTGACGGAGAACGCATCCAGTGGATCATCGTCCGGAGGTTTAGGGGTTTCTACAACGCCCAGACCTGCACCTTTTGGATCCAAAGTGGGTGGTCCCTCTTCGGGTTCCTCTATGGTTTTAGTGCCCACTTCCCGGGGGTCTTCTAAAACGGTTTGTACATCCTGTGGCTTTTCTTCAGGCACCTCGTCATCTGGCGCTATTACCGGAGGTTTATAAGCTATGGATGCTTTGGGCGGTGCTGAAGGTAGATCCAGAAGCGGCGATGGAGTTTCAATCTTGATATCACGCTTAAACTCACATATGATGTTGGGAGGGTCTTTTTCCACCAAAACACCTAAAAATGCCGCTAAAATCCGTGGAATGATCAAAAAAGCGGCAATAAGCAAAAGTGCAATACCCAGTGCCCGTCCCAGTGTATTGGGATATTCGCGGCGAAGTTGGTAGGCTCCGTATGCGCGGTTTCGGTTGGCAAAAACGATGTCCAGTGCGTCGCGGTACAACACAGATTCATGAGTAGTCATGGCACAAAATTTTAAGTGTGAAAAAGAAGTTTTCTAAAGAAAGACCGGCCAGTCGTTTAAATTTAAGATGTTGGCAATGAAGATTTTGGTGTGTGGCAATTGAACTATTTTCACCTAAAATCGACCGATCTCTGCTTCAGATACATCCATGATACAATAATTGCGAACCTGACAGATAGCCATTTCATCCAGGGCATCCACAAGGTTTTTGTAGCGCGCGTTTTTGCCCGGTTTGATGATAACATTCAGGTAACAAGGGGCATCATGTTAGATTTTTACAACGCTGTGGTCAGCATAAAAAAGGTAATAAGTAAAAGGCCCAGATCTACCATCGGAGTAAAATCAATCCGGGTGGACATTCGGTTTGAGCGTGGTTTTCCAGAATGGGTCGGGGGTTGTACTGAAGCCTGAAAATCTGCCATGGTGTGGAAGTTTAATTGGTAACACTTTGATAATAAGATGTTGATAATGAGTATTTTGGCGTGTGAAGCAGCAAGTTTTTTCAAAAATATTCATTCACCAATCCAAGTCCGGGAACAGCTTGCAGTTCATTCATATGGAGGAACTCACCAAGGCTAAAAGCAAAAGCGGCACCCCGAAAATCGGAGTGCCGCTTTTTTAAAAAGAATCCTATAAAAGGAGTTCTGCTACTCGAGTTTGAATTTAAACGGGAGTGTGTATCGTACTTTAACAGGGTGTCCGTTGGCTTCACCGGGGCTCCACTTGGGCATTTTCTCTACCGTGGATTTTACCGATTTACCGCAGCCACCACCGATGTCTTTTACGATCGTAACCTCGCTGATACTACCATCTCTTCCTACTACAAAAGTGAGTACAACTTGTCCTGATGTGCCACTTTCTTTGGCCATTTCAGGGTATTCAACATTTTTGTTGAGCCATTTGTACATCTCAGCTAAACCGCCTGGGAAGCTAGGCTCCTTTTGGATGTCAAACATCTCATAGGTCTTTTCTACCTGTTTCGGTGCTTCGATCACGGGATCCAGACTTGGCGCCGCTACATCTGAAGGTGGCGCCTCATCGTTACCTTCCTTATTTTCCGAACTAATATCCTTATCATCTTCCAGGATTTTATCCACATCCTGTTGCTTCTCCTCCACAACTTCTTCGTCTTTTTTGATGACCGGAGGTACAAACTTCACAGTCGAACGAGTAGGCGGTGGTGGTGTAGGCGGAGGCGGAGGCGGAGGCGGAGGCGGATTGTTCGGGTCAATATCTGGTGGTGGCCCGAGCTCTACTACCACATCCATCGGTTTTTCTTTCGGGAGCAGCCCACTTACAGCTTGCATGATAAGCGGGGCTGCGAAAAAGAGGATAATCAATCCCAAACCGATAACAAATGCGCGTCCCAGATACTTTGGGTAATCGCGACGAAGCTGATATGCTCCGTATGCCTTGTTTCGGTTGGCAAAGATGATATCCAGCATATCCCTGTAGATGGTTGTGCTTTTTTCGTCTGCCATAATTTTTTAATTTATTCCTTTTAAAATTGTGACCGGTGCTTACTTCGTAGCAGCATCTACCTGTTCGTCAACCGTGAATTTCAGGCCAGCGGCAGGATTTTTGATAAACGCTTCTTCGAGTGGAGAAACATCAAGAATTACATAATAGCGCACCTTACAAATAGCCATTTCATCCAGAGCGTCCACGAGGTTTTTGTAACGTGCCTCTTTGGTCGGTTTGATGATGACATTGATGTAAGACCCATCTGTGAATTCTTCTTCCACCCCTTCTTTGTTCTTCTTCTTGTACGTTTCTGTCTGGAATTGAGCTTTTACCTTATCCATCTTATTTAAGATGGTCTGGCGAAGCCCCTCTGCAGCATAGTCCGTAGAATCAAGTTTGGCATCCGTAATACCTTCATACCAGTAAACCTTGTCGTTGCCACCCAAAAGCAGGGTTAAGACTTTCGACTCTTTTACTGGTTCAACATCTTCCTTCTTGATGTCTTTATCCGGCATCACCAGCGCCATAATATTGGGTTTGGCGAGTGTCGTGGTAAGCATAAAGAATGTGATCAGCAGGAACCCTAAGTCCACCATCGGCGTAAAGTCGATGCGCGTAGACATTTTTTTGGACCTGACTTTACCACCTTTTTTATGACCACCACCACCGTCTTGAGCTATTTCAGCCATTTCGCTGTTGCTTTTTAAATGTGAATGGAAATGATTTAAGATACTATGTTTAGCTCAAGCCTTGGTTTTGACAGGGCTGATCCTAACACTTACATTAAATCGTTTACTTCTTCGCAGCTTTACCTTCCATGCTGGTAATCAGGTTAAACTTATTGACGTTGATATCCGTCAATGTGTTTATGACCCTCTGTACAGCGGGGTAAGGAGTATTCTGATCGGCCTTTACTATCATCACGTATTCATCTTTCACTTTACCTTCCTGCTTCATACGAAACTGAGCCAGACGTGCATTGTGGATCCAGTCTGCCAATTCGCTTTTATTGACATCTGCTGTATCCACGGGAATCCCCCCTGAAGGGAATGCACTGCGATCGGCAGGAGCAAGATTTACGAATTTTTTGAGTTGAGCACGTGAGACGCCGAAACTGCCCAGGTTAGCAAACTTCATCTTCTCTTCATCGTTCAGTCCAAGTTGGTAACGACTGTTCACATCATCGATCAGGCTCAAGCGTGTGTGTTGCCCAGCCATATCAAGGAATATCTTACCGTCACTCGCGATCAATACCGTGATCACACCAGCATCTGGCAACTTGGTTTCGGAAATGGAGGTAGGAGTATCTATGACTACAGTTTCCTGAGGCTTCGCTTTAGCGGTAAGCATAAAGAAAGTAAGCAACAAGAAAGCCACGTCACACATAGCCGTCATATCAATTGACGGCGCACTCCGTTTAGGCTTATTCTTTGGCATATCTTTTTTAGTTAAAGTATAAATGTACGCAGTAAGGGCTTGCAGAATTAAATACACCCCTTAAACACGCAACATTCATTCCTAAATTAATGTCCTTTTGACGCGAAAGTCTGAGTCAGGCTGTAACCTGCTTCATCAATACGGAAAGTCATGGCGTCAATACGAGCCGTGAAGAAGTTGTAAGCAATGATCGCAAGTGCCGAAGTACCGATACCCAAAGCGGTATTGATCAGTGCTTCTGAGATACCAGTTGCCAGTGCTGTAGAGTCTGGCGCACCTGCATTTGCCAATGCTGCAAACGAACGAATCATACCCAATACTGTACCGAACAAACCAAGCAGGGTTGCGATAGAAGCAACTGTTGCCAGGATATTCAGGTTTCTTTCCAACATTGGAAGTTCGAGCGTAGTCGCCTCTTCTACTTCCTTTTGAATTGCGAGAATTTTTTCGTCCTTCTCCATACCGGTAACTTTCTCCATTTCGCTGTATTTATGGAGACCAGCACGAACCACATTTGCAACCGCACCTTTTTGCTTGTCGCATGAAGCGATCGCGCCATTGATATCACCTTTATCCATAAGGCTTCTGACGCCGCGAACAAAATTATCTACATTACCAGCGCCGCTGGCTTTGCCCAGGGTAATAAAGCGCTCAATTACAAAGACAATTACGGTGAAGAAAGTGGTGAGAAGCATAGGCACCACGAAACCTCCTTTGTAGATGGTACCCATATAGTTTCCTGGAAGTGGATCTTTTAAGTTGTCGTTATCTATGAAGTTGGAGTTGGCACCAAACACGAATTTCCAGATACAATAAGCTACGACGTACAAAAGAAGGATGATGAGGAACGGGAGCCAAGCACCTGCGCCTTGCTGTTTTGCTTGAGTGGGTTTTGCTGCTGACATGCTGCTTTAAATTTTTGTGAATGAATGATTTAAGTTTAACAAACCCTGGTTTTGATATCAGCGTAACCCGTTGCGTTGAAAATCTTTTGTCCTCTAAAACCAACGTCAAACAAGTAGATGCTTGAACGAAAAAAAATGGTGTGTGCGGGACAAAAAAAAATTTGCGACGACTGGATAAACAGCTTGCCCAAAACTAAAGGCGAAATTTCAAGGGGTGAAAATAGTGTAAGGAGTACAATTACAACCAAGCCCTTTTTAAATTTCCTGATTTAATCTACTTTTTAAACTCGGTTTTACTTTTAAAATATCGGATTTTTGTTCAAAAAACCAGCAAAAACATTGATTTTCGGGTTTTAAATACGGGGCAAGCGAATTTTCACTCTCGAAAAATTTACATAAAAAAAACACGTTCCGCAGCACCTAGCCTGAGATTAAGTCCCAAATTTTGGGTAAAAAAACCAGTCCCCCGATCACCACCGCACCGATCGCTGCCCACAAAACTGCGGCAGCTGCCATATCTTTTGCTTTGCCTGCCAACGGATTTATGGTTGGTGAAACCAAATCTGTCAGATACTCAATGGCCGTATTGACAGCTTCAAGGCTCAAGACTAACGCGACGCAAAACACCAGAGTCATCCATTCCATACGAGAAATCTGGAAGGCTACTCCGGCCATCAGTACAAACAGGGTAACCACTAAATGGATACGGGCATTGGCCTGGCTTCTGAACAGGTCTTTCAATCCCTGGAAGGCATACCGGAAACTTGCGACTCTTTTTTTGAAGCTCATGGGTTCACTTAATGTAGTGCCAAAGATAAAACAGATGGCACAAAAAATTCTGTTTGGAATTGAGCTTGGAATTTTGGTTGTTTTTTTTACCTTTGCGCCCCGCTTAACCGCCGGAGTATTGGCGGTCACAGGAGAGATGTCCGAGTGGTTTAAGGAGCACGCCTGGAAAGTGTGTATACGCCAAAAGTGTATCCGGGGTTCGAATCCCCGTCTCTCCGCTTCAACCGCCATAGCACGTAGTGCAAAGGCGGTTTGATTAAGTATATTTACTCGACCCGCCATAGCACGTAGTGCGAAGGCGG
>JBILHS010000101.1:0-21714 GCA_044350425.1 Saprospiraceae bacterium
AAGGCGGTTTGATTAAGTATATTTACTCGACCCGCCATAGCACGTAGTGCGAAGGCGGGTAAACAAGTTTTCTTAAATCCCCCATGAAAACTTCAACATGCCAACCAATGAAAACCAATCTCCCCAAAGCGGAAGCCCTAAGTTTTTCTACGTTTATATCCTCTATTGCAACGATCGGGGTATTTACACAGGCTGCACGAGCAATTTGAAAGAACGAATACATCGGCATCAAAAAGGCTGGGTACCTATCACAAAAGAAAGACTTCCTGTTCGATTGGCTTGGTGTTGCGCGTCTCCTGAACGGACGATAGCCTTTGAATTTGAACAATATTGAAACGTGGGTCAGGCAGAGCGTTTATGAAGATATATTTGTTGACAAAGTAAAACCCGCCTTCGCCCTTGCCCTTGCCCTTCGGGCGGCGGGCTATGGCGGGTAAAGGAGAGATGGCAGAGTTGGTTTAATGCACCTGATTCGAAATCAGACGTACTGTCAAAGGTACCGGGGGTTCGAATCCCTCTCTCTCCGCTGATTATCAAAGAGTTACGCAAGACTTCCTGCGTGGCTCTTTTTTATTTTCGTAAAGTTTGTACTCAACTGGGCTCCACTACAATTCGCTTTCAGGCTAAAAAAATCCCCTTTCAGATACGAATCATCCTTGTTTAGTGATGTGGATCAGTCCTCATGGCAAGCAATGTGGCCACCTTTGGGGCAGCACAATTTAATATATACGCTTTCCTGCGATGCTTTTTCCCAAATTCATTCCTCCTTACTAAGGCAACCCAGCCACCCGAATTTCCGTATACAATGTCCTCTGGCCCTCACGAATGCGCAGAACTCCCCCATTTCAATTCATCGTATGAACAAACTACTTTCCATAGCCGCCCTGATTTGGCTGTCAGCATCCTGTACTACCATCACTGTAGACCCGGAGGCTGTGATACCAACTGTAAGTTATAAGAACGACGTAGCTCCTATCATCGCTGCCAATTGCGGACAATCTGGCTGTCATGGTACCGACAGAACTGAGCAGTTTAACTTACTCTCCTACTCTGCCCTCTCTAAATTGGCAACCCCCAACGAGCCACACAACAGCGATCTTTACAATGTGATCCGTAAATATGACGCTGGTGCGATGCCACCCTCCCCCAACAATCCACTGTCGGACGTCCAGATCGGCCAGATATACGTGTGGATCTTACAAGGCGCAACTGATAACTAAACCCTCCAAACGCACTGAATTTCATTTCTTATGAACAAAATACGCTTCATTGCCCCTACCCTATTTCTGCTGACTGCCTTGCTTTATAATGGCGGTTGTTATTTTGATAATTTACAGGAATTGCATCCGGAACTTCTGTTGGACAACAATTGTGACACTACTTCCATCATGAGCTATCAAACGAATATTAGCCCCATTTTAAATAATTCTTGTGGCGCCAATAACAACTGTCACAATACTTCCGGTGCAGGAGGGGGGGTCATACTTGAAAACTATGCCGGTGTCAAATCTTCAGTCGCAAGCGGAAAGTTGATCAGCGCGATTGTATGGGACGGCAACGCCTCCCAGATGCCCAAAGGCAGCCCCAGCAAACTTAATGACTGCTCTATGGCTAAAATCCAAAAATGGGTGGACGCCGGAGCCCAGGACAATTAAATATCCCATCGATTTTCAAAATACGATCATGAAATTAAGACATCTGATTTTCTTTCTTCTGTTGTCTCCAATGGGTCTTTTCGCACAAGGTGAAGACCTGCTTGCTGACATGGACATAGAAGACAATAGCCCCGTATTGGCTACCTTTAAAGGTACCCGACTCATTAATTTACACACGGTAGAAGTGCCGGGGCGACGCACCCTGGATTTTCGCGTTGCCCACAGATTCGGGCCTTTTAATGCCGGCTGGTATGATTTTTATGGCCTGGATGGGGGGGCAAGCATCCGGATGGGACTAGAATATAGTTATGACGGAAGGCTCCAGTTTGGCATTGGACGCACCTCCGTCGAGAAAATGGCAGATGCCTTTCTTAAATACCGTTTGCTTCGGCAACATTCCAGTGGCTGGAAACAAGTGAGCGTAACGCTGTTCTCTTCCGCCTACTATACCATGCTGCGCGATCCGGACAAAGCCACCAACGGTTTTGATAAATACGCCCGCAAGAGCAGCCGCCTGTCCTATGCCCACCAAATCATTATTGCCCGAAAATTCAGCAATCGTTTTTCATTGCAGATTGCACCGACACTGGTTCACATAAATCAGGTAGAGCGCATTTCTGATCTAAATGATGCCGTTGTGCTGACTGGAGCTACACGGTTCAAGATCACCAAGCGAAGCGCCATTACCGTTGAATACGGTTGGCGTGCCACCGGTTATACCCGCACTAAATATTATGATACCCTTGGCATCGGCTGGGAGGTAGAGACTGGCGGCCACGTATTTTCGATGTTTTTAACCAATTCTATTGGACTCACAGAACCGCAGTTCCTACTTCGCACCAACAATAAATGGTCTGATGGCGGCATTCGGTTAGGCTTTAATATTTCACGTGTCTTCACGATATAAGTACCAGATAACCAGGCACTTCAATCTCGTATCATCCTTTTCGCTCAAAACTGTCTTTTATGCAGAAATTATTTTTTGTCCTTGTATTAAGTGCCGCATTTGCCGGCCTAATGCTACCTGCTTGTCGGCATGAACTGGGGCCGCTTCCCTTCGAGCCCATTGATCCGGGCGATACTACCGTGGTGGTGATCCCTCCTGATCCGGTAGACACCAGCGGTGTTCCTTGCAGCCCTGATACGGTCTATTTTCAGAATCAGATCTTACCATTGCTTGTATCGAACTGTGCCATGTCAGGCTGTCATGATGTGCAATCGCATGAGGAAGGTGTGATCATGACCAACTACACAAATATCCGCCAAAAAGTAGTTCCATTCAATCCAAGTCAAAGTAAGATCTACCAATCCATCATTGATACAGATCCCAACGATCGAATGCCGCGGCCACCAGCCCCTGCATTCACTACGGAGCAAAAAAACCTGGTCAAAAAGTGGATCGAACAAGGTGCCTTAAACAATGTCTGCAACGAAAGTTATGGACAATGCGATACCACCCATGTGACTTACACGAATTACATACAACCTTTGGTAGCGGGCAAATGTGTGGGCTGTCATGGAAATAGTAACCCTGGAGCGGGAATAAAACTGACCACTTACTCAGAGGTAAAAGCAAGCGCTTTAACGGGCAAACTGTATGGTTCTATTGCCTGGTTGCCTGGTTTTAAGACGATGCCTCAAAGTGGCGCGCAACTTTCCAGCTGTCAAATCTCGAAGGTGAAGGCCTGGATGGATGCCGGAATGCCACAGTAATAGGAGTAAAATTACAGTTCTCATGACGAGATAATTTGTAAAAGATGAAGCAAATCTTATTCCGGCCGGGATGTTGTTTGTACAGCTCAAAAGTGTGCCCGTTACGAAACCGTTCACAAATCTTTGTCGCCGAGCAGGCCGTAAAAAGTGTGGACTTTTGAACCTGGCGTCACTTCAACTGCTAACGCCCCCAACCATACCTTTGCAGCAGATGGCAACTACCCCGTGACGCTGATCGTTACATCAGATGCCCAATCCGAATCACGTGTTTGCCAGGCCAGGAAGATATGATGTGAAATTGACCACTAAAAACAGCGACAACATTAGTTCTGACACCATTAATCGTATTGTTATTTGCGGGCCAAACAGTAGTTTGGTGAACGACTCCTGTCTCTGTGATCCAGGTTATGAAAAAGACGCCGGAGGTCTTTGTACGGTAGAGGTGCGCGCCAAGTTTGTAGGGAATTATATCATAACCGAACAATGTTCACTTTCTTCAGATACTTACACGATTACGGTTACACAAGGCGCTAGTGCCGCGCCCGGCCATTAAGGTATGAATTGGGGAGGCAAATTTTTTCTTTATCAAGGCGTGAGAAGGGCGCAATGCGGGACATTTTAACCGACGAACAACGCAGAGAAAGGAAAAATTAGACCGCCATATTCACACCTTGAATGGCCGGACGCGGCACTAGTATAAGTGAAGTGCTTATAAATAATTTTTGGGGCATATTTTTTAACCCGGTAATAGCAACGGTATCCGGGACTTCCATTACCATATCACTTCAAGAACCTGATCAAGATGCATTCGTGGTTCAAGGAAGTGGTTCTATTGACACCTCTCAAATTCCATATGTGATGACAATCACATATACTGTAACGGACAAAAGCCCGATGCCTAACATAACGGATGTCTGTACAAATTCAATGTTTGTCAAGCTTTAAGGTTTCCAGCAATCTATCCTCACCAAACAAAGGTCCCCACCGTTTCTCCATGTAAAGAAGCCACAATCCATCGCCCTCCCGTATTGATGTTGAAGGATTTCAAATTTGTATTTTCATTCAATACGACCAGCACTGTTTTGCCCTCTGGCGTGCGAAACGCTACGTTGGGCAATTCTGTCAGGATATTACTTCCCAGTCGAACGGAACCCGGTGGGACAAATTTGGATACTTGTCCGATGATATAATAACTGACATTTTTGGTCGCTTTTGAACCATCAATCGTCACTGCACCACGGCATTGCGTACAGCCTCCGGGGGTGTGCGGCCCGAAATTAGGGTCGTTGGCAAGGTTCCATTCGAGCGCCACACGGCTCCAGTTGCGCATGGAACCAATTATGACGTTTTTCAAATGCCATGTCAAGTTTTCACCAAATGCACTGTTCGATCCGGTCCATTGTTCCGTGAAGTACAATGCCTTGTCGGGGTGTGCATCATGCACCTGCGAAAGGGCGCTCACATCTCCGCCGTACAAATGAAAGGCGGAGCCTGCTACAAAAGGATTGGCGGCAGGGTCGTCCAGAATGGCAATTGGGTAGGCAGCATTATCGCAATTATGGTCCCAAATCACAATTTTTGTAGCAATGCTGGCGGTCTGAAACGCCGGGCCAAGGTGATTTTTTATAAAATCCGCCTGCTGCACAAACGACATCACAAGGCTGGGATTGTTACCACCATGCTGCGGCTCATTTTGCGGCGTGATTGCATCCAGTGGAATACCATGTGACTGCATGGCTTGAATGTACTTGACAAAATACTGGGCGTAGGTGGCGTAAAACTCAGGTTTCAAATTCCCGCCAACGCTGCTGCCGTTGGTTTTCATCCATTTGGGCGGACTCCAGGGAGAACCCATGATTTTGATTTCAGGGTTGATGGCCAGGATTTCCTTCAGGATCGGAATCAGGTGCAAGGTGTCTTTGGACAAATTGAAATGCAGCAAATTGGGATCCGTTTGTCCGCTGGGCAGGTCGTCGTAGCTAAACACTTCAGCATCTAAATCAGAAGCGCCGATGCTGACCCGTAAATAACTGACTCCGATGGAATTAGCATTTTTTCCAAAAAATTCTTGCAATAAGACAGCCCGCTCCGCAGCGCCCATCTGATGCAGCAAATACGCACTGCCGCCCGTGAGGGTGTAACCAAAACCATCCACCGTTTGAAATTGCTGCGAGGTGTCAATTTGGATCACTTGAAAGCGTTCGTCCTTTGCATCAGAGAAGTCGATCGTCTTGGAATACAGCAAATTCACGGCATTGGCAGAAGTCGCAGCGACTTGTACCGGAAGCACTGGAATAGGTCCCGGAATTTCATCTTCCTGCTTTGGCTTACAGGCCGAAACATTGAAAACGAACAATAAAAGCAGAATTTTTTGCATGTTAAGTGTTTAAATAAACCCGGATGCTTGCCTTTTTATTAAAAAATCAGCGTCACGATCGAGTGTGGTAAACTAAGGGTCTCCACTGCTTGTGCTGCAATGCACATTCGGTAACTGATTTTCTCCTTGGTCGGGTTCATCACTACTACCGCAATACTGCCGTCGGGGTTTTGAAAAGCTGTGGTCAGCAACTGCGCCCGACTCGAGGAACTGACAATGCGCCGAGCGCCAGGCTGAATAAATTTGGAAAAATGCCCGATGTAATAGAAGGAGTTCATGTAGTGCAGCGTACCCTCCTTCGTCTTGGCATGCACCGGAGCAAAACAAAAATTGTTTACATGGTTGGGACCACCCGTCTCGTCAAGTAAAATGTTCCAGTCCGTCCAAGCCACCGCGCCATTGTTGAAATCGTGGATCATGTTCTCGCCGTAATATTCACCCCACTGCCACTCGTCAAATGTTTTCCAGGAAAAAGGGTAGTTGCAGGCCTCGGTAAGCAGCAGGTTTTTGTCAGGAAATGACTCCGCCACACGCTTCACATTTTCGTATTGCCTGCCACCATTCCATATCTCGTACCAGTGAAAACCTATTCCCCAGATGTATTTTGCAGTTTCCGGGTCGTTTAAGTAAGTGGATGCCCGCTGGTAAAGCAGATCACGGTTGTGATCCCAGGCAATCAGTTTTTTGCTGGATAGCCCATTCTTTTTCAAGGTCGGTCCGAGGTGATTTTTGATAAAATCGCGCTCGTCTTCTGCCGTATAAATGCAGGATTCCCAGGTTTGCTTGGCCATCGGTTCGTTTTGCACCGTGAGTCCCCAAACCGGGATGCCGAGTTTTTCGTAGGCCTGAATGAATTTCACATAATACTTCGCCCAGGAATCAAAATACTCAGGTTTCAGTTTTCCGCCTTGCAACATGTTGTTGTTGTCTTTCATCCATCCGGGAGGACTCCATGGGCTGACGAACAAATTTAAATTTCCGCCCGAGGCAGCCATCGCCTTTTTGATAAACGGAATTTTAAAACGCTCGTCGTGCGCGATATTGAAGCTCCGCAAATCGCTGTCTCCCTCACCTACATAGGTGTACATGTCGCTTGAAAAATCGCAGCTGTTGATACTGGTTCGACCCATGGTGTAGCCGATTCCTTTTTCACGGTCAAAGTAAGCTTGCAGCAATTCCGTCTGCCTGGCCATTGGTAATTTAGCAAAGGTTTCTGCAGAAGCATCTGTTAGTGCCCCCCCAATTCCTACGAAGGTTTGGAATTGTTGCATGGGGTCCAAAAATACACAGGGCTGAGTTTCAAACGGTTGACCGAATGGAGAAAACGTCAGCATATCCGTTTTCGTTAGCCTAAAACGGGTGCTGTCGGCTGTGGTGTAAACCGTGACGTTTTTCCATTCGGTGATATTATTTCTTGAGCTGGTGCCATATATAGCACTGCCTGTTTTTTGATTGCAGGCCATGGCCAGCAGCAGAAATACGGCCAAAATTCTTAGGTTCATATTTTCTATATTCAATTGAATTTCAATTTTTTATATCATTTTTGGAGACTAATCTCCACAAAAACAGGAAAGTGGTCCGAGGGATACCGCTGGTGCTTAGAATCGTCCAGAATCGCATATTTTTTAACAGAAATGGCAGGCTCCCGAGAGACGAAAATATAATCGATCCGCTTCGGCCTCGGCTCCCCGAATTTGAATCCATTGAAGGTTCCCTCAGGTCCTAAAGGATCAATGGTCGATCTTAAACGGGTATCATCCAATTCAGTTTTCAAACGAGCGACCACCGTCGATTCTGGTGTAGCGTTCAGGTCGCCCATGAAAATTACAGGCAGTTTTTGGGTGTTGAACGTTTTGATCTTGGCTAAAATCAGTTCGACTCCCTTTACCCGAGCAATTTCCCCCATGTGGTCCAGGTGTGTGTTAAAAACCCAGAATCGCTGTTTCGTCTTTTTGTCTTTGAACAAAACTGCGGTACAAACCCTTAAACAAGCAGCGTCCCAACCCATTGAAATGGAATCTGGTGTAGGCGATAACCAAAAGGTATGACTTTGCTCGGCAGAGAATTTCATCCAATTGTAAAAAATGGCCGAGGATTCTCCCTTTTCAATGCCTTCTCGTCCGATGCCTTCCCGATTGTATTCACCCAGTTTTTTTTCTAAAAAAAGCACCTGATGTGGCAATCCTTCCTGAATCCCTAAAATATCCGGCTCATAAAATTTGATCTGCGAGACCAGAAAATCCCGGCGATGCGCCCAGTCATCTTCCCCATCCGAAGCGACATCAAGACGGATGTTGTAAGTCATTAGTTTGATGGGCTGGGCATGCATATGGAATGTAAACAGTAGGGTTAATGCCATCAAAATGTTCCTTCCAAGTATTTTATTCATGTCATAAAAATTTGTGTGGAAGGTTCAAAAAACAAATTGAATCAATACCCCGAATTCTGCCGCAGACTGATGTTTTTGTCAAGCTCCGCCTGTGGGATTGGCCAGACCAATCGCTCGGGCGTCAGGTTGTAGCCCAGACTTATACCATTGCCATCCTTTACATTGTTGGCCACTTCGATGGCCCGACCGGTACGTTTGAGGTCAAACCAGCGATGCCCTTCAAAAGCCAGTTCGAGGCGGCGTTCTTTTTCAATAGCCAGCCGCAAATCAGCCTGAGATGCAGCCGTTGTCGCAGCCAGGTTAACCCGCGCCCGAATTTGGTTGACCAATGCGGCAGCCCCGGGTTGGTCGCCGAGTTCGTTCAAGGCTTCGGCTTTTAGCAATAAAATGTCCGCCAACCGGATGAAGATATAGTTCTGGTTGCTGCCTTCCTGGAAATTGCGCCACTTGTTGACGAACGGGTAATGTGTCTGCGGGTAATGTGCATCCGACCATTTGCCGCTTACATCCTCAAAAATGATGTTGGCGTTTTTGCGCTTTAAATCTCCTTCGGCATCATACACCGCGAGTAGGTCGTTCGACGGGATATTGAATTTTTTCCAGTCCAGGCCACGGAACATCTTTGTGCCCCAGTTGCCATCGGTCGTGCCCCCGTTGTAATTGATTTCAAAAATGGACTCTGTGGTATTTTCATTGCCAAGAGTCCAGAGGTCGTCGTAGCTCGGCACCAAAGCGTAACCACCTGCGATGACTGCATCGCAATATTGCTTGACTTTGGTCCAATCATGGGGCTCAATCGTAGCATATACCTTGGCCAAAATAGCATTCGCCGCTCCTCTAGTGGCATAACCCTTGTCTACTGGGGTGGCGGGCACCTTTGCAAGGGCCGTCTCGAGGTCGACGATGATTTGGGCATACACTTCCGCCTGGGGAGCACGGGCCGGGAAAATTTGTGGGTAAATCTCGTCCAAGGTGGCAGCGCTGATGGACTTTACTTCTTTGAGCTGCAGCGGTACATCGCCCCAAAGTTGTACCGCCTGGAAGTATATAAACGCCCGAATAAACGATGCCTCCCCAACAATTTCCTCCTTGCGTTCCGTAGTCATAGCCGGGTCGTTGACTGCACGGACGTTGTTGATGATCGTATTGCACTTGCCTATGGTGGAGTACAGATACCGCCAGTCGCGTCCAATGTTGGAGTTGGTCGCGTCCAATTTATATTCATCAATTTGGAAATTGGACGGGTTGTCTGCGCCCGCATAAGCGTCGTCGGACTGTCCGTCGCCATTGACGAAGTAATCCAGCTCAAAATACTCATTTTTAAAATCCCGGTACGCTCCCCCGAGTGCAGCCTCTGCTTCGGTAGCTGATTTAAAAAAAATGGAATCAGAACTGGTATTATTCACAGCAATCCCCTGCGAGGAAGGTTCAAGTTCCAGGAACTTTTCGCAGGAATTGAGCCCCAGGATTGCCTGGGTTATGATTAGAAACAGCGTATATTTCTTCATTTTCTTAAATTTTGAATGTGTGGATTGAATTATCCCGCTTTAAATTTTAAAACTCAGCATTTACGCCTACCGTCAGCGTCCTTGCCTGTGGGTAGGTTCCATAGTCCACGCCCAGCTCGGTTGCACTCAACCCGAAGGCATTTACCTCTGGATCAAATCCGGAGTAATTTGTAAATGTTAGCAGATTTTGCCCGGTGGTGTAAACCGATAACTTACTGATACCCGACTTTTTGAAAAGTTTTGGGTTGAAATTATAGGTTAAGGTCACCGATTTCAATCGGAGATACGATCCGTCCTCCACGAATCGGGTCGAGTTGCGCACATTGTCCACATTGCCACCACCTACAGCGCGTGGAATATCCGTGTTGCGGTTGTCGGGCGTCCAGCGGCGTAATACTGCCGCCGACTGGTTTTTGCTGTCGAACATACCTTCCAGATCAATGCGGGTGGCATTGTAAATATCGTTGCCATAACTTCCCTGGAAGAAAAAGTTGAAGTCAAGCTGTCGCCAGGAGAAGATATTGGTAATGCCGTAAGTAAAATTTGGATTCCCGTCGCCAATCACCGTGCGGTCGCCCGGATCAAAGATGCCATTTCCGTTCACGTCTTTGAAATTCAAATCGCCCGTTTCGGGATCAACCCCTTCCGATACATAACCAAAAAAGGTACCGAGCGGCAACCCTTCTTTCACGATGGCAACATCCTGGTTGTTGCTATAGATCCGCCCGAAGTAGTACACGTTGGTATATTCCAAAGCGGTGACTTTGTTCTGGTTGAAAGAGATGTTGAAATCCGTGCGCCATTTTAGGACTTTGACGGTATTGACGGTAGAAAGCGAAAATTCAAGACCCTTGTTCTCGATGCTGCCCGCGTTGGTCTGGATGCTGGAAATGGGTAAGGAGTTCGAGAGTTGGACATTTAGCAGCACATCGTCTGTTTGTTTCAAATAGGCGTCTGCCACGAAAACCATCCGTCCATTCCACATGGAAAGATCTACGCCAATATTCGACTGGGTAGTTGTTTCCCAGCGCAAATCCGGGTTGCCGTAAGTCGTTTGCACCGCAGCCGGTCCGGAAAGCGGATTGGTCGGAGTCCGACGATAATAAGAGATCAGGCCATAACGGGCATAGTTCGGGATGCCCTCCTGATTGCCATTTTGGCCCCATCCTGCACGGATTTTCAAGTCATTGATAATATCCAAACCTTGCATAAAGGGTTCAGCAGAAAGACGCCAGCCCGCTGAAAATGAAGGCATTGTACCCCAGTGGTGCGCCAGTTTGGAGGATCCGTCCCGGCGCACGGTGGCCGTGAAAAGATATTTGCTGTCAAAATCGTACTGGACCCGCCCGAAGAAAGACGCCAGCGACCATTCCTGTACATCGGTACTGGCTGAGATGCTGTTTGCTGCATTCAGTGTTTTTACAGAAACATCAGACGGGAAATCGTTGCCCGAAATGTATGAATCGCTCCAGCGGAATTTCTGGATGCTACTTCCAACCAGGAAGGAGAGGTTGTTGCGGCCAAAACCGGTACGGTAATTGGCCGTATTTTCCCAGAGCCAAACGTTGGTGGTAGATTTATCAGCCTGTCCCAGTCCGTTTTGGTTGCGGCCAAAAGTGGTGCGGAATGGATCCAGGTAATAATCCCATTGGTGTGTATTCAGGTCAGAGCCGAGGTTTGTTTTTATAGAAAAACCATTAAAAATGGTTGCTTCAGCATAAATATTGCCGAAAACGCGGCTATCAATCGCCTCCTGTTCTGCTCCGAACATATAGGCAATCGGGTTTTCCCAGGAAGGTTGGAATGGGTTGGGGTCGTACTGCCCGCTGCCATCATTTTTGTAAATATTAAGGAAGGGAGGAGTATTCAATGCGCTCATGATTACACCGCCGCGACCGCTGCTGGCATTGTCAGGCGTATTTTTAGTCCGACTGCGTAACACGTTGATATTCGTCCCGATTTTGAGCCAACTTTTAGCCTGATGGTCGAGGTTGAGGCGAGCGGAATATCGGTCGAAGCGGGCCGGCTTCACGATGCCTTCGTTGTTCAGGTAATTGGTAGATAGCAGGTATTGGGTTTTTTCATCTCCACCAGAGAAGGCGAGTTGGACGCTTTGATTTTTTCCGATTCCAAAAGTTTCGTCCTGCCAATCCGTATAGCCAGTCCAGACAGGGTCGTAGGAGCCGGGGATAATATCTTCGATCAGGGTACGATATTGTTTGGTCGTGAGTGTTGTTACTGTTTTTCTTAAATTGGAATACCCTGTGTAAGCCGAGAAACGAATGGTCGAGGCGCCTGCTTTGCCCCGTTTGGTGGTAATGAGCACTACCCCGTTGGCAGCACGTGCGCCGTAAATAGCGGCAGAAGAGGCGTCTTTGAGTACGCTCATACTCTCGATATCCGCTGGATTCAGTCCCCGGATATCGGTGGTAGGCAACCCGTCCACGACGTAGAGTGGTTCATTCCCAGCCAAAACAGAGCTTGCGCCACGCACCCGCACTGCGATTTCATTGCCCGGTTTTCCGGAAGGCTGTGTGACTTGTACGCCAGCGGCTTTGCCCTGCAGAGCCTCGGCAGCGGAGACCATCGGACGGTCCCGGATGTCTTTTTCTTCAATGATGACCACGGCGGTGGTCAGGTCTTTTTTCTTTTGGGTGCCGTATCCGACCACGACGATCTGCTCCAGTATTTTGATGTCCTCTGACAACACAACGTTAAGTACGCTTTGCCCATTCACCGGAATTTCCTGAAAAGCATAACCCGTATAACTAAAAACAAGGGTTCCAGTGGCCGGTGCGGCAATTCTGAAGCTGCCGTCTACGGCCGTGGTAGTACCTGTGGTAGTACCTTTTACGGCAACGGTAACCCCTATGAGTGGTTCACCTGTAGCGTCGGTTACTTTCCCACTGACCTGCGCAGAGGCTTGCGCAGCAAAAAGAAGGGCAAAAAAGAGGGTAAAAAGTTTGGTCATCATGCTAAAATTTGAGCGTTGGAAACAGTTTCTCTTTGGTCATTCAAGGGTTCAATTTTCCTTATAAATTGAAATGGAGAAAAGTCGAGAGCGGAGTAAACCCCGCTCTCGAGGAACATTCAACTAAAAAACTAAACCCTTTTCGGATTATCTTACCAGGACAACTGTCCATCCTTGCGAACCATCGTGGGCGGCGGTATAGTCTACCGAAACCGTCAGTGTTTCCACGCCACCAGATTTGACATAGCTCATTACCTCATAGCGATTGCTTGTATTCCCGCCATTTGGAGCAATGGTATTGTCATCTCCATTTTCACCGCCATAGAATCCTTTGTAGAAACCGATGAAAGCAGCGCCTGATACACCGTTTGTCAGGGTAATGATCGGACGATTGCTGCCTGAAGCAGGAGTGAAGGTAAACGAGTGCACACCCGACCCAAAGGCAGCACCATTGCCACTAGCGGCTACCTGAGCATCCGAGAAACAGCCTTTTTGATTTTTATCCATATAACCATCATTCCGAGCATCGCCATTGGTTTTATATTCATACACGCCACCTGCCGAGAAAATAAATTCGTCGTTGGTGATACAAGACCAGTCATCTACGCCTGAAGAGGTACCATCCAAATAGTTGGCAGGTACTGACCACCAGGAAGAATTACCAAGTCCTGGGCCTACGAAAATAGACAATGCTGCATTGCGAACCTTCCAGGGACCACCGATGATATCTGCTTCAGTAGCAGTTCCGGTAGTGAGCGTAAACTCTAGTTCGGAAGTAGCCGTGCCTGCTCCATTGGTCGCAGTCAACTTTACTTTATAAACACCTGCAGCAGTATAAGTATGCGTTGGGCTTGCCTCGGCTGATGCATTTCCGTCGGCAAAATCCCAGCTGTAGGAATCAGCGTTTTCGGAGGTATTGGTAAACGTGATATTCAAGCCATCAACCACAGCAGTGAAACCTGCTTTAGGTTTTGGGCTTGGAATTGGAGGCTCCTCCGCAGGGTTGTCGTAGTGCACGAGCACAATTTTCCAATAAGCGTCATCGCTCGGGTTGCCTGCTGCAAATTTGTAATCCGATTCCAAAATAAGGGTATCCACGGCCCCGTCTGTAAGTTTGATGATGTCCAATTTGACAGCAGTCTGCGGCACCTTCACTTCCGTGTCTGTTCCTATTTTTGGAAGACCGATAAACGCACCCAGGCCAAATACCTCCAGGGTTTGTTTGGTGCCGTTGGTTAGTACAAAGGTGTGGGTGCCATCGCCAAAGGCAGAAAGATCTGTTCCGCCTGGGCCCGTCATGTTGGCTGCGGTGGAAGCTGCGCAAATATTAGCGGGTTCAAAAACGCCCCCTTCAGACCAAAAATCGCCATTAGTTTTATAAACCATGCTTCCATCACGACCGAAGATCCATTCATCGTTCATGATACAGGGCCGATTGGCAATTTCGTCGTTGTCGCGGCCTAAACCCCACCAAACCTGATTTTTAGCGATGGGTCCAACTTCCAGCGGCCAACGATTGCCATTGACCACCCGGAGTAGTTTCCAGGATTTGTTGGCACTGCCCACTAATTTTGTCAATTCGCCATTTGGGTCAACAATGGTCACGATTTGAGCAGAAACATCGGTACCGCCATCCCCTGTTGCGGTAAGTTTTACGGTATAGGCACCTGGAGCGGCATACGTGTGAACAGGATTAGATTCTGTAAAAGCGGCCGAGCCATCACCAAAATCCCAAGAAATGGAGGTAGCGTTTTGAGCCGCACTGGTAAAGGTTACTTTTTGGAAATCCGTTGCGTCTACAACATAAGAGAAACCAGAGATGACTTCCAATTTTTCCTTTTTACAGGAAACGATGGCGATTGCCACAAACAGCAGGGCAAACAACCATGGGTTTTGTACAAACTTCTTCATACTTTTTTGAATTTGATAGCCTTTGTAATAGGCTGGTTTGGAAATAAATTTTGTGTGCAAATACAAAAAATGCAGCCCGCAAAAGTGGAACATGTGACACGGCCAGGGGCCTTTTGCCCTACGGCATTACTACTGCACGCCCCGATTTGAACTACAGCATGACTACTTTGAAATTTGTTTTCAATTCTGTTCATACATTTGCATGACAAAATTTTATGAACAAGCCCTCCTCGATTCAAATTCTTTTGTTTGCCATTTCGGTTTTTTTGTTGCCGGAAATAGCCTTTTCCCAAAGTATTAATCTGGGCGACCCACCGGTATTGAACTTCACCAAGAAGGTCTACAAGGCCGGCACGCAGGTATGGGACATTACTCAGGACGACAACGGAGTGATGTGGTATGGCAACAATGAAGGCCTGATTGAATTCGATGGGATGCACTGGCGCTTGCACCCGCTTAGCAACCGCACCATTGTGCGGTCCGTGCGGGCCGGGAAGGAAGGAAAGGTTTTCGTAGGAGGACAAGACGAGTTCGGGTACTTTTCGCCGATTGCCAACGGAACTTTGGTTTATCACTCCCTGAAATTGCTCGTGCCCGAATCAGAACAGCGCTTGGGCGACGTCTGGAATGTTGCGGTGCGCGATGAAGGGGTGTTTTTCAGAACCGACCATCAGGTTTTTCGTTTTCACAATCAAAAACTAACTCCACTTTTTCCCGCTGGGAGCAACCTGCATTTCATGGGTGAATGGCAAGGCAAACTCTTGATGCAGGATGGCCATTTCAAACTGTATATTTTTGAGAATGAAACCATTCGGCCCCTTGAAAGCCCTGCAGAATTCCGGTTTGGCACCATTTCCGGCATCCTCCAATTTGCCCCGGACACCGTACTGTTCACAACCATTAACAATGGCATTTTCAGCTTCGTCGGCCACCAATTCATCCCCTGGAAAACACAGGATGACGCCTTCTTAAAAACCAATATCATCTTCTGTTCCGGGATGCTCAGCGATGGAAAAATCGCCCTCGGTACGGCGCTCAACGGCCTGGTGACCCTTGATCGACAACGCCGGATCTACCACCACCTTAACAATAAAAGCGGGCTCCAAAACAACACCGTGCTTAGTCTTTTTGCCCCAAAACAGGGTGGATTATGGCTTGGATTGGATAATGGAATTGATTTTGTGGATGTGCACTCCCCCTTTACCTCCATTTTCCCCGATGGCGAATTGCAGGGCACTGGCTACACCGCACAGCTATTTGACAACAAGATTTACTTCGGCACCAATACGGGCTTGTATGCCACCGATTGGGCCAACTATTACGCTCCGCTTGCACGCCGGCATTTTTCAAAAGTCCAGCATTCAGAAGGGCAGGTTTGGAGTCTAAACGGGGTGGATGGCAGTCTGCTGATGGGCCATCATGAAGGCGCCTTTGATGTAAAAGGATTGACCGCTCATAAATTAACCCATTTGCAGGGCGTTTGGAAATTCGCGCAAATTTCACCTGAATATGCCATTGCCGGGTATTACAATGGATTGGCGGTTTTTAAAAAAACAGCTTCGGGCTGGACTTTTGAGTCCACACTCAGCGGGCTCACGGAAAGCAGCCGGATTTTGGCAAAAGACGCTGAGGGAAACATTTGGATGGCACATCCTTATCGGGGGATATTCCGGATTCGGGTGGATCCCGAGCATCGAAATCTAAGCGCCGATTTTTTCGGCAGTCAACATGGGCTGCCTTCAAATCTTGGAAATCACCTTTTCAAATTGGGCGAAAACGTAGTTTATACAGGCGAAAAGGGTATATTTAATTTTTCAAGTGCTCAAAACCGATTTCTGCCAGATACCAATTTTGAAGAAATTTTCGGGCCTAATGCCCATGTGCGTTATCTAAATCAAGACCAACAGGGCAATATCTGGTATGCCACGGACACAGAAACAGGACTTTTGTTGGTTGAAAACAACACCTTGGGAAAAAAGGTACGCCGAGTACCCATCCCTGAATTGGCCAGCAAGTTGACTGTTGGTTTTCAGTTCATACTGCCCGTGGATGGACATAACGTATTTGTGGCAACCGACCACGGTTTTATCCACTTCAATCCATCTGCATATTTCGCTCAAAAAGACACCGCGTTACGGCTCGTTTTACACGAAGTACGACTCAAAATCGGCGCAGACAGTTTGCTTTTCGGCGGACATCTGGCCAACGCAGATATGCCAGCCTTTGTAGCCCTGACAGCACAGCAAAACGCACTTTCATTTGCTTTTTCGGCACCGGATTATCCTGGCAGTGAGTTTGTGCGGTACAGCCATTTTTTAGAAGGCGCTGACCATCAATGGTCAGAATGGAATACCGAGACAGAACTGACAATCAACAACTTACACCCAGGCGAGTATACTTTTTATTTGAAAGCACGGAATCAACATGGCGTAGAAAGCCGATCACGATCCTTTCATTTTAATATCCTTCCACCCTGGTATGCTAGTCCCTTAGCCTACTTTTTCTATACTTTGATGTTGGCGGGCTTGGTCTTCGGCGTCATCCTTCGGCAGCAACGGCGATTTGCCAGGGAAAAACAAGGTTTGGTCAAACTTCATCAGCAGCAAACGCTACATTCAAAAGAGGCCATCAATCGGCTGGAAAACGAAAAACTGGAAGCCGAAGTCCGGCATAAAAACCAGGAACTCGCCTCTGCGACGCTGCACATTGTTCAAAAAAGTGAAATACTGAACACCATCAAAGACGAACTAGAAAAACTGCAAAATAAGACCACCACTGACCCAAAACTTGAAAAGGAAATCAGTCAAATCATCCGGATGCTCGAACAGGATGCGCGTACCGATGCCGATTGGGAGCAATTTTCGCACCATTTTGATCAGGTTCACAGCGACTTTCTGAAACGCATCAGCGAACAGTACACGTATCTCAGCCCAAACGACTACAAACTATGCGCCTACCTGAGACTCAATCTTTCGAGCAAAGAAATCGCCGCTTTGATGAACATCTCTTTACGCGGGGTGGAGTCGAGTCGCTATCGGCTGCGCAAACGTTTGGGCTTGGATACGGAGGCTAATTTGACGGATTTTTTGATGCGGTTTTGATTGGCCACTCCATCGCCAGACTCAAAACGGGCAGCCTCAATCTTTCTAAAACAGCAGATGAAATCGCCTGGAAGAAAAAACTCTTCTTCAAAGCCGCGTTGCCGGGCGAAGACCTCAATACCCTGCTCAATGTGCTGAAAACCTCCACCGTGGTTAAAAAGTACGATGCCCGTTTTCAAATCGTCTCGAATGGTGTTACCCTGTTGGCTTTCGATACTAAAACCTCGGACTCCCTTCATACCGCTATTACCGACTTGCCCCAATGTTTTGATTTTTTCCTGCCCTTGGCGGGCATGGAAAAAGCTATCTATCAATCGGAGAATCCCGCGGATGTACGGGCTGCCGAAAAAATGGGCAAGCTCTACGACCAGATCACTAAAGACAACCCGGAAGGCAGCCCGGAAGCCACCCATGCCCTCAACGTTTTCCTATCGCGGCTGCTTTTCTGCTTTTTTGCGGAAGACACGGGTATATTTGTTGAACAAGGTCAGTTTACGTTGGCCATCGAAAGCCATACCCAAACCGATGGCGCTGATCTTGCCGACTATCTCGACCGATTGTTTGAAGTGCTGAATACCGCCGAAAAAGATCGAGTGGATCTGCCCAATTACCTCAGCGCTTTCCCTTATGTGAATGGTGGTCTGTTTCGTGGACAGCATGCCGCCCCGCAATTTTCGCGGCGCAGCCGACAATTGTTGCTTGAATGCGGTGGGCTTACCTGGGCAGCCATCAATCCCGACATTTTTGGTTCGATGATTCAGGCCGTGGTAGACCCCGAACAACGCGGCGGCCTAGGTATGCACTATACGAGTGTACCGAATATTATGAAAGTGATCCGGCCACTGTTCCTCGACGAATTGCTCGATGAATTCCAAGCCGCGAAAGGCGACAATAGACGCCTCCGAAAACTCCACCACCGCATTTGCCATATCCGTGTATTTGATCCTGCCTGCGGCTCCGGCAATTTCCTCATCATTGCCTACAAAGAACTGCGGCTGCTCGAAATGCTGATTTTCAGGGAGTTGGGCGAGTTTTTATTTTCTGAGATCAGTCTGGATCACTTTTACGGCATTGAGCTCGACGATTTTGCCCACGAAGTGGCCATACTCTCCCTCTGGCTGGCAGAACACCAGATGAATCAGGCTTTCCTCGCTGAATTTGGACGCACCAAGCCTGCCCTGCCGTTACTTGCTTCCGGGAATATCACCCACGGAAATGCTACGCGCTTGGATTGGAAAGTGGTTTGCCCGATACCGGAAGATGGTGGGGAGGTGTTTGTTTTGGGGAATCCGCCGTATGTCGGTTTTAATATGCAGTCTCCAAAACAGAACGAGGATATACAAGCCGTATTACCAGATTTGGATAATCTGAAATATTTGGATTATATCGTCTGTTGGTTTGTGAAGGCTTCCCAATACATAGCAACCAATAGCCAATTTGCTTTTGTTACTACCAACTCCGTATGCCAGGGTACTCAAGTTCCATTGATTTGGCCACAAATTTTCGCTAGAGGTTTAGAAATTAGTTTTGCATACCCTGAATTTACATGGTCAAACAATGCAAAAAATAATGCAGGAGTTATTTGCTCCATTATAGGGTTAAGAAACCGGAGTACAAAACCTAAATACCTCTATTCTGAGTCTTCGCGTCTAGAAGTAAAAAACATCAATGCCTACTTGGTGAATGGTGGAGATATCATTGTTGAAAAAAGGCAAACGCCCTTATCTCTACTGTCTCCAATGGCAACAGGAAATATTCCATATGATGGAGGAAATTTAATTCTGTCTCCAGAGGAGACAGAAAATTTGCTCAATGAATATCCACAGTCAAAGGCATTTATTAAAAAATTATCAGGATCAAAAGAGTTTATTAATGATCTAACTCGCTACTGTCTTTGGATAGAAGATAAAGATATTGAGTTAGCTTTATCTATTCCTCCAATAATGAAAAGAATGGAAATGGTTAGAGATTCAAGAAAAAAAGGAGGAAAAATAGCAAAAAATTATGCAAATGTCCCACATAGGTTTTATATGGTTAATCGGGCAGTTAAGAACCAAATTTTAATCCCGAGAGTTTCATCAATAAGGCGTAAGTATATTCCAACTGGTTTTTTAGACAGCGAAATAATTATTTCAGATTCCGCTCAGGCTATTTATGACCCAGAAACTTTTGTTTTTGGAGTCTTAAATTCAAATATGCATATGACATGGGTTAGGGCATTGGCTGGAAGATTGAAAAGCGATTATAGATATTCGGCAGTTATTTGCTACAACACCTTCCCCATGCCGCCCCTAACCCCAACACAAAAAACCACCCTCGAAAAGCACGTCTATCAAGTGCTCTCCGAGCGCGAGCAGCATTCCGAAAAGACCCTGGCGGAATTGTACGACCCCGAAAAAATGCCCGAAGGCTTGCGCAGGGCGCACCATGAACTGGACCTGGCGGTAGAGCAGTGCTATCGAGCCAAACCTTTTGAAAGTGATGAGGAGCGTCTGGAGTATTTGTTCAAACTGTATGAAAAGATGCTGGCAGAGGAAAGGGCGCGGGGGACTTTGTTTGAAGGGGCGGGGAAACGTAAGAAAAAGTAAGGATTTGTTTATTTTTGTTGCTTAGTTCACCCTCCAACCATGTGGTCATTTGAAAATCTATCCCGCCATACAATTGCTGCAAATTCTGGACAAAGGAGGCTCTACTTACCCTTGGTTGGTCGATCTGTTGGACGATCGACAAACCCCGGCGACCTTTGTGGTTAAAATGTTCACCCCGAGGCAGATTCAGCAGCAGCATGCCGTAGCAAAAGAAGTTTATGGCAATGTATTGGCGGCGGCGTTTCATTTGCCTGTGCCAGAGGCTGTGTTGGTACGATTTACGCCGGAATTTATCGCTACCCTGAACGCTCAGGCCAAAAGCAGGCACGAACAATGTCATCGCGGATTGCCACCCGGCATCACGAGGGCTACACCATTTTTGGCGACCATTTGCTTAACGCCAAAGTTCAGGACTACGATATGGCCTCCGTGTATGCCTTTGATAACCTGATTCGGAATATGGACCGAGGTGGGGAACGGAATAAACCCAACCTGCTGGTTCGTGATGAAGATTATTTATTGATAGACCATGAACTGAGTTTCCCCTTTGCAGATGATCCTGACCACCCAAATACGTCTGTGATCCCGGCTTTTTTACGCGGCGAATGGGTGTACAACCACGAGAAACACCTTTTTTACCCCTATTTGAAAAAACGGAGGTCAGAGAAAAAGAAAGTAATGTTCGATCCATTTATGGAATCCTTGTCTCGACTCGACCCATATATATTGGAAGAGCCCAGCAATTTTTTAAGTGAAAATGGGCAACTTTGCGCAGACATTGACTTAATTACCGAATACCTTTGCACCATTCAAGCTAATCCGGAAATATTCCTAGGCATAATCCAACGCCAACTCACATGAGCACTTTGTATCAATATTCCCTGCTGCAATACCATAACCTCCGCCGTGAGGAATGGCTGACGCTGGGCGTACTCGTGCTATTTCCGGAACATAAGCAAATCCGCTTTCTTTGTCCCCGAAAACTCCGCCGACTTCGGGATGCTTTCCCGGATGCTCCGGATAAACTCTTGGTCAGTTGGCTTAAAGGTTTTGAATGGCAAGCCGATAGCCTGAACAAAAAACCGGAAATATTTTCCAACCATCAGCTAGAACATCAAAGCCAACAGCTCATCTCTGAGTTTTTCTTGCCCTCGGACAGTAGTTCGCTTCAGTTCTCGGCGGTCAAATCCGCCGTGCTTTACACCGAGGATATTGATGTTATTTGCCGCAATCTTCACGAATTGTTTTTCTCAGTTTACGAGCAGGAGAGTGAGGATTATGGTCAAAAAGACAATTTATGGTTGGCTGGGCAATATCGAAAACACCTTCGGGAACGCAATCCCGAGGTGCTCCGGCTCCATAGAGTGCAGGAAGATTATGTCACGGAATACCGCGACCGCAAATACAAGTTTGAATTTGCATGGCAAAACCATACATTCAACTTAGTAAAAGCAGTGAGTCTTGACCTTAAACGTCCAGACACCATCCAGCGCAAAGGCGA
>JBILHS010000050.1:0-38675 GCA_044350425.1 Saprospiraceae bacterium
TTTGCTCCAACCCGATTGACAGAGCAGGGCTTTTTTGCCGATTGGCTGCCTTCAGATGCCTACAACCTTTGTACGCCTGGCATGGATGGAAGCAAAAGTAAGGTGCAGGCATTCAAAAATTTCATGTCGGGACCGGAACGGATTTTGATCTGCACCCACGCCACACTGCGTTTTGCGTATGAAGAATTATCCGATACAGATTTTGACGGTACACTGCTGGCCATAGATGAATTTCATCACGTCAGTGCAAGCGAGGAGAATAAATTAGGCGAGTTGCTTCGGGGTATCATGGCACGTTCGACGGCCCATATTGTTGCCATGACAGGTTCCTACTTTCGAGGCGACACGGTGGCGGTATTGCATCCTGACGATGAAGCACGGTTCACGAAGGTAACGTACAACTACTACGAGCAACTCAATGGTTATGAACATCTTAAGTCGCTCGGGATCGGCTACCATTTCTATCAGGGCAGATATACCTCGGCGATTTCAGAGATTTTAGACACGGACAAAAAGACGATTCTACACATTCCAAATGTCAATTCCGGCGAGTCTCTAAAGGATAAATACCGAGAGGTAGACATTATCCTGGACAGCATTGGCGAAGTAGTCGGAACCGACCCGGATACGGGCGTGATTTCGATAAAGCGTCACTCCGATGGTAAGGTCCTGCGCGTTGCCGATCTGGTGAATGACGACCCAAGAACCCGGGATCGAATCGTTGGTTATCTCCGCGACATGAAAACCGTGGACGATATGGACTTGATTATCGCCCTCGGTATGGCGAAAGAAGGTTTTGATTGGCCATTTTGTGAGCATGCCTTGACGGTCGGTTATCGCGGGTCATTGACCGAAATCATTCAAATCATCGGGCGTGCAACCCGGGATAGCACTAACAAAACACATGCGCAGTTCACCAACCTCATTGCTCAACCAGATGCCTCGGACGATGCGGTGAAACTTTCAGTGAACAACATGTTGAAAGCAATAACGGCCTCCCTGCTCATGGAGCAAGTGCTTGCCCCGACTTTTCAATTCAAAACCAAACTTTCCGATGAAGATCGCGCAGAAGCGGGAGAGATAAAAATCCGGGGTTTTAAAACGCCGAGTTCGCAGCGCGTGAAGGATATTGTAGAATCCGACATTAACGACTTAAAAGCCACCATTTTGCAGGACAGCGCCATGCTCCGGGCCATGCCCGGCAATGTGGACGCGGAGGTGATCAACCGGGTGCTGATTCCGAAAATCATCCAGACCAAATACCCTGAACTCTCGGAAGAAGAGGTGGAAGAAGTGCGGCAGCATGTGGTGGTAGATTCCGTAGTTCGCAGCAGCGAAATCATAGAACGGGGTGACCAACGGTTTATCCGCATGGCGGACCAATTTGTAAATATTGACGATTTACATATTGACCTGATTGACTCCATAAATCCATTCCAAAAGGCTTTCGAAATTCTTTCTAAATCCGTCACCACCAAGGTTTTAAAGGTGATTCAGGAGGCGATTGAATCTACGCGGATCAAGATGGATTTTGAAGAGGCAAAAATCTTGTGGCCGAAAATCAAATCATTCACGCAGCAACATGAACGAGAACCCAGCCTAAATACTTCTGATCCACTCGAACGCCGAATGGCTGAATGTGTGGTTTGGCTTAAGGAAGAAAAACGGAAACAAGCGGCTCAAAATCCCCACTGAACGCATGGATTACATGGATAAAAAGCAGGCCGTTTTGGAAGCCATATTTGCCGACGATCCATTGGATTTGCTTCGGGTGAGACCTGCGACCACGCCTGCGCGTAACACGGAAGACCGTCTGGTGGCAGCGTTTCAGGAAATCTCAACATTTTGGGAAAAGCACCATCGTTTACCATTGGCCGGGGGTGGAGTTCAAGAACACCAATTCTTGTCAAGGCTCAGAAATCTACAATCTGACCCACATAAAGTCAATTTGCTGCAAGATTTGGATCAGCATGGGTTGCTCAGGATGGAGCTACCGCCTATTGAAAATACAAACGTCCAAGAAAAGGAACTAGGTTCATTGGACGATATTTTTGCAGACGATACTTTCAGCTTCTTTGATGATGATACCGAAGCCGCGTTGTTTGATTTGAAGCATGTCGATCAAGCTTCAGACCGTGCAGAAGCTGATTTCGTTGCCCAACGCAAGCCTTGCAAAAACTTTGAACAGTATGAAGGCGTTTTCAAATCTGTGCAAAAAGACCTGGCTGGAGGAAAAAGGAAGTTGCTGCAATTCAAAGAAGACAACCTTCGGGAAGGGAAATTTTATATCCACAATGGTATTTTGCTTCTGCTGGAAGAAGCGGCAATAGAAGAAAAAGAGGAAGACTATAAAAGTGGGGGGAGAACTCGAAAGGACGGACGAACCCGGGTGATTTTTGAGAATGGTACAGAATCAAATATGCTGTATCGTTCGCTTTATAAAGCCCTTTTAGCCAATGGGAAAGCGGTTTCTGACCATGAATACGAGGTGAGTGAGGAACTGGCTAAAAACTTCAACCTCGTTACAGAAGCTGATGAAGCTTCCGGCTATATATACATCTTGCGATCAAAAAGTCAGCACCCTGAAATCAAAGCCCTCAAAAATCTGTATAAAATCGGCTACTCAACGACACCCGTAATGGAGCGCATCAAAAATGCATCGAAAGAGCCAACTTATTTAATGGCAGAGGTAGAATTGGTGAGTGAATTTAAATGTTATAACCTTAATGCTCAACGATTCGAGCAACTGTTGCACAACTTCTTTGGGGAGGTTTGCTTGAACATTGATGTCTTCGACCACAAAAGAGAACGTCGTACGCCTAGGGAGTGGTTCGTAGCTCCTTTGCCCATTATTCAAAGAGTGATTGAAATGATTGTTTCTGGCGAGATTATTGGCTTTCGATATGATGCGCTGAAAGAGGAGATTGAGGTTAGGTAGCCGATTAAAATGGTTTACTTTATACCCTGAAAGTGCCTTTACCACACATTGCTAATTTATTTATTATGGAATTTTTTCAAGTTAATCTGAAGATTGAAAGTATTCGCGAAAACATTAGGATAGGAAAAATTAAAGAATCTCTAGAGGAGTTAAATCAAATAATTTCCGCTGCTCAAGACTTGGGTGATGTAAAGGTGGCATTTACCAAGCAAACTATTTCAAACCCAATAGGTGAATCACACAGGAGCAGTAAACAGCCCACTGGATATTGTATAAGAACTGGCAAAAAATACCCTTTGATATTTATAAGCCGCTTTCACAGGGGGCTTTTGAAATATGGAGGTTTTATGAAGACGTTTACTATTCAGAAAAATTTTGTCATTTTAGTGGCGAGCCATCGTATGGCGAAACGTGTTATATCAATCCAGTGTTAAAGAAAAACTGGCGAAAAGCGAAGGAGGCACATAAATTCTAGGTTCTAACTCGCAAAATAGGTCAGTTAATAAACGGGAATAAATTGAGGTGACACTACTCCCTTTGTAGAAGATGTCACCTCAATTTCCACTTGAAACTCGCTACTATAACCTTGCTAGTTCCTTCACTCTTCAGCGCTATTCTTCAACTTCATCAACAGCGCATAGGCATTTTGCAAAACGATCTTTTTTTCACCCAAATCATCCTTCGGGATAATTTGCTGCTGCCCGTTTTGTGCAATGCCTAATTCAACGGGTACCATATTGAACGTTCCGCTACCCGTTTCGACAAACACATAGTTTTGATTTTGCCAGCGGACAACGGCCCCCTCCGGCACGACCAGCGCTTTCTCTGTTTTCACATCCACCTCCGCATTCATGAACATGCCCGGAACCAGGCTTCCATGGTCGAATTTTTCAAAATGGCAATGCACTTCGGCGGTCCTGTTTTCGTCCAGACTTTTACTGATGAGCAGTATTTCAGCCGGATATTTTTTAGACGGATTGTCATTGGTATAGGCCAGCACCTTCTGTCCGATGGCCAATTTGGGCACATCCTTTTCAAATACCGTGAGTGCCAGGTGGATGTCCTCCGGATTCACCAACTCAAACAACACATCCGTTGGAGCGGTATATTTCCCAATGTTGACGTTTACCTTGGAAACATAACCGTTGATGGGCGAACGAACGCTGACACTACGGGAGAGGTTGTTTTCTGACAATTCGCCAGGGTTTAAGCCTATAAGTCGCAGCTTTTCATCCAAGGCCCGCACCATGATTTTTTTTGTTTCAAATTCGTTTTTAGCCTGTTGGAATACTTTATCGCTGCTCGCTTTGTCTGCGTTCAGTCCTTGCTGCCGCTGAAACTCTCCCTCTGCCAGCGACAGATTTGACTTGGCCAGGAGATAATCCTGCTGGATCTGAATGAATTGCGCATCTTCCATCACTGCAAGCGTCTCCCCTTTCCGGACGCGCATGCCGGGCAATAATTTACTTGATTTGAGATAACCTCCCAAGGGGAAGCTGATACTCACCATGTTCTGGGGCGGCACATCTACAGAGCCGTTTAGTTTTAGCGTAGCCGAAATTGGTTTCATTTCGGGCTTACCGAGGGTAATCCCTGCATTTTTCAATTGTTCAGGATCTAAGGAAACCAGGCTTGCAGCGGCTGTCTCGGGTTCAGTGGGGGCGGCTTCTTGTTTGTTAGAGCCGCAGGAAGTGGCCAACAAAAGGGCCGATATGAGGATGAAATACGATTTCATGATTTACTTATTTATTCGTTGATGAAGGTTTGAAAGTGAAGAACAGCCTGGTTAAAACTGTTTTGTTCGTCCAGATACTGGCCTTGCAGATCGAAACTCTGGTTGACGAGCATGACCCATTCGAGATAGTTTATCTCCCCGGCATTGAATTGGCGGTTGGCGGTGGAGACAATGGTTTGGGCATTTTGAAGCACCTGGTTTTCATAGAATTGCAAACTCCCCCAATGCTTCAACACCTGTTGCCGGGCCGTCTCCCGATCCGCCCGGACCCGTTGGCTCAACCAGTCCAGGTTTTTTTGTTCTTGCTGGACTTGTACTTCATATGCAGCGATCCGTGCTTTCTGCGCCCGCGAAAAAACAGGGACTGCCACACCGCCGCCCAAAAAGGTGAATCGGTTCCGGCTGTTGTAATACCGCTCTTCATCTCCCACTCTTTGGTAGCCAATGATGCTTTGACTGCTCAAGCCAATGGAGAGACTGGGCAAAAGTTTCGCTTTTTCTGAAGCCACCGTCAAGCGGGAAGCATTGAGTAGATGCTGCTGAACCTGAATCTGAGGCAAATTAACAATGCCTGAAGAATCGCCCAAAACAGGCATTGCTAAAGTGGGCCCGGGGGCTTTTGGTACACGCCAGGGATCTGCTCCGAGCAGAAAATTAAACTGTTGCAAAGTGATTTGCAAGTCTTGCCGAAGCATTGCCAACTGGTTGCTGATCTGTTGGCGTTGCATCTGAGCTGTGGTTTTCTCCAGCAAATTAGTCTCTCCGCTTTGAAACCGAAGCAGGGCTTTCTCCTCAAAAAGTCGGTATACACTATCTGCTTCCAGTAAAAGCTTTTCTTTTCCCTGCAGCCAGATATACCCATAAAACAATTGACTGAGATCCACTTTTAAATCCCGCTGCGATATTTTGGATTGAGACTGGGCTGCAAGTGCCTGTTCTGATAGCAACTGTTTCTGGGTTTTATACACCCTGGGAAACTGAATGTTTTGCGAAATGCCCAGCTTGTTGTCAAATGCCCTGCTGTTGAATTGTCCGAGCTCAATTGAAAAATTGGTCTTGTCCAGTTCCCTCCAGGTATCCTTCATTTTTTCATAAAACTGCTCATTCAGCCGGGACGATTCCAGTCCGGGATTTTTAGCGATTGTCTGTTCCTGCGCTTCCGACCAGGCAATAGGCTGCAATTGGGTCTGTGCAAAGCTCACGTTGGAAACCAAAAGCAACAAAATAATCACCGGAGCAGCATGTTTTGACTTTTTATGCGCGCCCTTTTCAAACAATACATACAATACTGGCAACACAAACAAGGTCAACAAGGTGGCGGATATGATCCCACCAATCACCACGGTTGCCAAGGGCCTTTGCACCTCCGCACCAGCCCCCATACTAATCGCCATCGGGATAAAACCCAGAGAGGGCGCCAGTGCAGTCATCAAAATGGATCGTAAACGGATCTTGGTGCCCATCAGTACCAGCCTCCGCGTATCATCCCAGCCATCAGCTTTGAGCCGATTGAATTCTGAGATCAGTACGATACCATTCAACACCGCAACCCCAAAAAGTGCAATAAACCCAACCCCTGCTGAAATGCTGAACGCCAGACCCCGCATCCAAAGTGCCACGATACCCCCAATGGCTGAAAGTGGGATGGCTGAGTAGATCAGCAAGCTTTGTTTGGCCGATCCAAAGGCAAAATACAACATCAGAAAAATCAGTACCAGCGCAACCGGAACAGCTACACTGAGTCGTTCCTTGGCCGCTTGCAGATTTTCGAAAGCTCCTCCATAGGTGACGTAATAACCTGCTGGAAACTTGACCTGGCTTTCTATTTTTCCTTGTAATTCTTTCACAATACTCTGCACATCACGTCCCCGCACGTTGAATCCAACAATGATGCGTCGTTTGGCATCTTCCCGTTGAATTTGGTTGGGGCCTTCGATCTCTTGCACATCGGCTACCTGATTTAATGGTATCTGCATTCCGGAAGGCGTGGCAATGAGCAAATTTTGAACATCAGAGATGGTTTTCCGGGATTCACCGGCTACCCGCACCACCAGATCAAAGCGTTTTTCACCTTCATAAACCTGTCCGGTCACAGCTCCGGCAAAAGCAGCATTGAGCGTTCGGTTGACTTCCGAAATGGTCAGCCCGTACTTAGCGATGGCATCACGTTTATAATTGACCACAATCTGAGGCATCCCGTTTACCTGCTCCACATAGAGCTCGATGGCGCCTTCCACGCTGCCACTGATCTCGCCCAGCACCTGCGCATATTTGGCCAGCGTGTCCAGATCTTCGCCGAAAACTTTGCACACCACATCCTGCCGCGCACCGGTCATCAACTCATTGAAACGCATTTGAACCGGGTACTGAAAACCAGCGGTAACTCCCGGTATCGCCTGAATCTTAGCGCTCATTTTTTCCGCCAGTTCGTCAAAGGTTTTCGCGGAGGTCCAATCCTTTTTATCTTTCAAAATCACCATCATATCGCTGGCTTCGATCGGCATGGGGTCGGTGGGTATTTCACCACTCCCAATTTTGGTCACGACTTTTTCGACCTCCGGAAAGTTTTTAAGCAATACCCCTGCCGTTTTTTGAGTCGCCTCGATGGTGGTATTCAGGTTGCTACCTGTAAGCACCCGTGTATCTACCGCAAAATCACCTTCCTCCAGTTCTGGAATAAACTCGCCCCCCAAGGTGCCCATGATCATGATCGCCACAAAAAGCATGGCTGCTGAAAAGGCAATAACGGTCTTGGGAAAGTGGAGAACCCGGTCCAGCGCGTGTTGGTACCAGCGCTCCAAACGTTCCATCAAGTGATCACTCATGGACTTTTTGCGCGAAATATTTTTGCTGATCAATAAGGCACTCATCATCGGGATGTACGTCAAAGAAAGAATAAATGCACCCAAAATGGCAAAAGAGACCGTTTGAGCCATGGGTTTAAACATTTTTCCTTCAATTCCCTGAAGCGCAAAAATCGGCAGGTAAACGATCAGAATGATGATCTGTCCGAATACGGCTGCGTTCATGATCCTGGAAGAAGAATGATGTACCTCCTCGTCCATCTGGGCGGTAGTAAGCCGGTTGGTTTCCTTGAAATGTTTGCTGTGGGTGAGTTGGTGCATGATGGCTTCCACCACGATAACAGCCCCATCCACGATCAAGCCAAAATCAATGGCGCCCAGACTCATCAGATTGCCCCCTACCCCAAACATGTTCATCAGGATAATTGCAAAAAGCATGGAAAGCGGGATTACAGAGGCTACGATCAGTCCGGCTCTAAAATTACCCAGGAAAAAGACCAGTACAAAGACCACGATCAATGCCCCTTCCAACAAGTTGGTTTCCACGGTGCTGATCGCATTATTCACCATTTTGGTGCGATCCAAAAAAGGGTCGATGATCACCCCTTCCGGGAGTGTTTTCTGGATGGCTTCTATTTTCGCTTTGACATTTTTGATGACGGTGGAAGAGTTTTCTCCTTTTAACATCATGACCACCGCACCAGCCACTTCACCTTCATCATTGTAGCACACGGCTCCATAACGGGTGGCAGCCCCCTCCCCTACTATTGCCAGATCCCGGATCAGCACCGGCATTCCGTTGCTGGTCGTTTTGACCACGATATTTTCAATATCATCCTTATTCCCAACCAGGCCCTCACTCCGAATATAGAGCACCGTGGGGCCTTTTTCGATGTACGCACCGCCCGTATTCTGGTTGTTGCTTTCTAAGGCGTCAAATACATCGGTAATGGTAATTCCAAATGATTTCAGCTTGTCGGGCACGACAGAAACTTCATATTGTTTCAATTCGCCCCCGAAAGTCGAAACGTCCGCTACCCCCTGAGTGCCAAGCAATTGTCGCCGCACCATCCAATCCTGAATCGTGCGCAACTCGCGCAAACTGTATTTGCTTTCAAAACCTGGTTTTGCACGCACCACATATTGATAAATTTCTCCCAAACCCGTAGTAACCGGGGCCATTGAAGGGGTGCCAATGCCTTGGGGGATTTGCGATTGAGCCTGTTGAAGCCTTTCGCTGATTTGTTGACGGGCCCAATAAACATCCACATCGTCATTGAAAACGATGGTCACCAGTGACAATCCAAAGCGGCTAAAGCTTCGAATTTCTTTCAGGCCGGGAATATTACTATTGGCTTGCTCAATCGGGAAGGTAATCAGTCTTTCTACATCTGGAGCTCCCAGGGAAGGAGCCGTGGTAATAACCTGTACCTGATTGTTGGTGATATCGGGTACTGCATCAATGGGCAACCTTGTAGTTTGATAGATACCATAACCGACCAGACTCAGGGTAAAAAGCCCCACAATGAGTTTGTTTTTTATTGAAAACTGAATAATCTGATCCAGCATGTTGAAATATAGATTTACTCCGCCAGCGATCCTTTTCAGACCGGGCGAATGGCTTACAGAAAAATTAGAGGAGCCTGTTTTGGGTATAAAAGTCTCAAATACAGCACGAACCATTGCGAATCCCGCAATAGAAATTTCTCAAAACAGGAAAAAAGAAGGGATCAGCAGGACTTCGGCGGTTGCCAGATGTCAGACAAATGCGATGAAGGGAGCATCGACTGATCGTAAATTGGAAGCATGTCAGATTTTACGGTCGCGCAGGTTTTTAAATCTAAAAACTCTGGCAGCGCGAATGTAATCGAGGGTATAAAGTTGTTGCAATCTACATTTTTAAAGGGCAGTTGCATGTCTTTTGAGTAGTCGTCGTCTACGATATTCCCACTAAAATAATGAATGACAATAAAATCAATCAGGGTAATATCCTTGTTTTCTTGTCGATGCTCCGCGTAATGTGCTACAAACGCATCAAGCTTCACCAACTCGTGCAATTCCGTGTTGGCAAAAAGGTAAACAAAAAGAAAGAGATATGCAGCGACCTTGTGCATAGCGCAAAGGTATTATTTTAATGCAAAAAGCCGTGACTTTAAAAAGCCCCGGCTGTCATTTTTTCGATAATAATTAACACTTTGCAGGCATTTAGTACCGCCGCTTCATCAAAAACCGGCGCCCACGATCCAAAACACTCACCTGATCTACCTGCCATCCTTCTTCGTAAAAGAAATTAAGACCATCCACAAGGCTCCGGAAATCGTACCGTTTGCCATTTACATCGGTAACATAATCTTCCTTGGGATTGGATTGTCCAAAGTCGACCCGAAAGGTACAACGACCGTCTTCACGATAGAGCGGATCGAGTTCAATGTACTGACCAGTGTTGGAGGGTTCAATTTTTACACCTTCGACAAAGATCTGTGCGGAGGCGAACAGGGTGTGTGCTAAAAGCGCAAGGGTGAATGTTATTTTTTTCATGGTTTAAATAATTTTGGGACAAAGAAACGGGGCAAAAAACTACCCCTGCGGAGGTTTAACCTTGATTTAACCCAGTTTGCAGCGGGGATGTTAAATAGGTTTCGTTACAAAAAGATCATCCCGTTGAATCGCGAGAACACCTTTCTCACGCGCTATTTGAAACATCTGCTGAACCGCAGCCCGGCCAGCTTCCCCCAGATCAATGGTATGACCCGTTACATACAGATCAATGTGTGCCCGCATCACGTGCTCCTCCATCTCCTGGGCATGTTGCCGTACAAATGGCATAACCGCTGCAGGATGCGCAAAAGCGTATTCTACACTTCGGCGCATGACCCGATTCATCTTTTGCTGTATTTCTACCGGCAGATCCCGACGCACTACAATTCCGCCAAGGGGTATCGGCAAGCCGGTGGTAAATTCCCAATGCTCGCCAAGGTCCAGGAGCTTTACCAGCCCTTTTTGGGCATAGGTGAACCTGTTTTCATGAATGATCAAGCCTGCATCGGCATCTCCACGCAACACGGCCTGTTCTATGTCCGAAAAGATGGTCTCGTATTTGTTGCCTGCATTCGGGTATGCCAGGCTGAGCAGGAAATTGGCCGTGGTCATTTTACCGGGGATGGCAATCCTGGCCTGGTTGATCTCGGCCTCCGACATCGTTTGCCGGGCGATCAACAGGGGACCACAATTATTGCCCAGGGCACTGCCTGCATCCAACAATGCATAACGATCCGTGAGATGCGCAAAGGCGTGATAACTGAGTTTGGTCACATCCAGTTCTCCTGCAAAAGCCCGTCTATTGAGGGCTTCGACATCCTCCATTACTGCTTCAAATTCTAGCCCTTCGGTATCAATCCTACCATGCAGCAGCGCATCAAATATGAACGTATCGTTTGGACAGGGGGAGAGGCCTATGGTTAGTTTTGTCATGAAATGTCATTGGTAATAAATTCGTCATTGGGCCATTAGGTCATTTAGGGTCATAAAGTTATGGAGAGTCATAAGGGTCATTGTTCATTATTTTACCTTACTTTGTGCTGTATCCAAAGCTGGGCAGGAAAATGACCCAATGACGAATTTCCAAACAAATTCAACTCCAGAACGTTCAAATCCCATGGAACCAAGTATCATATTCGAAGACAATCACCTCCTTGTGCTTAACAAACCAGCCGGATGGCTGGTACAGGCCGACCGAACAGGAGATCTGACCCTGACAGATTGGGGTAAAACCTACCTGAAAGAGAAATATGCCAAACCCGGTGCGGTTTACCTTCACCCGGCCCATCGGATTGACCGTCCGGTAAGCGGAGCTGTGCTTTTTGGTCGTACTGACAAGGCTTTGGGGCGTCTAACGACGCTTTTTAAAGATCGGAAGATCCAAAAAACCTACCTCGCTCTGACGCTTCATGCACCGGGTTCTGAATCTGGTGAACTCAGACATTACCTTTTAAAAGATGAAAAAAGGAATACAGTAGAGGTTTTTAATAAACCCCGCAGTGACGCCAAGGAAAGTATCACCCGATACGAAATCCTGGAAAAAATAGGCAATCTTTATTTGCTCAAAATGGAGCCCATTACAGGCAGACCCCACCAGATAAGGGCTCAATTGCATGCCATCGGCTGTCCAATCCTGGGAGATCTCAAATATGGTGCATCAGAGGCATTACCGGATGTATCCATCGGACTGCATTGCCGGAGCATGGAGTTCATACATCCCGTTCGGTTAGAAAAGGTGAATCTGGAGGCAGATTTGCCTGAAAAGGAATGGTGGACCAAGGTTGGATTAAGATTGTCCGGTGCACACGTTGGCAAACCCCGTTAATTTACCTTTTTTAACCTGTAAAACACCGTTCTTCAAGGAATGCCTTTGGCCTAAGCAGGTCAAGGGCATTCCTTATTAAAGGGAGGACTTTTAATCTTAACCCTTTCTGGCATTGATTTTGCCTGACTACTATTTCCGCTTAGGCCAGTCTTTTTTAATCTTTTAATCCATGTTTACATCCTGTGCCGATACTTACTCGAATTCCGATTTCGCGCCACTGCTTCAGTTGGCTGATCTTATTTTTTTGCTGCGTGTTGCAAACGCCTTTGACTGCGCAATGCACACTGCTCTGCAATGATGGCTTACAAGTCTCTCTGGATCAAGCCGGGCAAGCGCTTATTACAAGTAGTTTAATGGCGCCCAATGCCGGAGGCACCTGCCCCGGCCCGCTCACAGTCACTTTGTACAATTCTGTTGGACAGCAGCTGCCTAACCCGCTCGGTTGTGCTCAAATCGGTCAGGTGGTCACTGCAAAGGTGAAGCATACCAGCTCCGGAAATTCCTGTTCGGGAACCTTACAGGTGATCGATGCGCTTGCACCAACCCTTAGCAATTGCTCAGATAAGTATGTTTTTTGCAATGAAGACGTTGCGCCCGGATCCATCGGTTCACCCCTTGGATCGGATAATTGCACCTTGCCAGCGCAGTTGAATTTCAGTCATTTTGATACAGAAACCTCCCTCGGCTGTGGTACCTATCAAAATGGCCATCAAGTTTTAAAACGTATTGACCGCAACTGGACCGTGAGCGACGACCATGGAAACAGCAGCACCTGCCTCCAAAAGGTATGGCTCAAGCACTTCACTTTTGCAGCGGTCATTTTCCCACCCAACCGCGATAACCTTTCTGCTCCGGCACTGGAATGCGGACAGAACCCGGAGAATCTAAGCCTGACCGGCGAACCAACCGTAAATGGAATACCCATTGGCGCATCGCCGGAATGCGAAATGGCCGTAAGCTATTCAGACCAAACCATTTGGCATTGCGCTCCGGCCGGTTTTACGATTTTGCGCAATTGGACGGCGATCGATTTTTGTTCCGGCACTTTCACCAATCGGATCCAGATCATACAAGTCAAAGACACGGAAGCGCCATCCCTGATCGCTCCACAGGATCTGACCGTTGGCACAGATGGATTTTTATGTACCGGTTCTGTGACGCTTCCTCAAGCCGTTTCTACTGACAATTGCTCCGCAGTGACGGTAGTTCCCACCTGGGATTATGGCCAGGGGTTTGGGCCGTTTTCCGGAGTAGCAGAAGGGGAACACCTCGTCATATACACGGCCACCGATGCTTGTGGAAATATGTCCAGCGCCAGCATGAAAGTAACGGTTTTGGATAGCAGCCCACCACAAGCCATCTGCGCAAGCAGTTTGCAGGTTTCTCTCTCCAGCAATGGAGTAGGTTATGTGAATGCAGCGACCGTCAACCAGGGAAGTTTTGACAATTGTGGGCCGGTATTCCTGAGCATCAGTCGGGACGAAGTGGAATATTTGCCCCAGGTACAGGTTACCTGCGCAGATCAGGGTCAACCCATCCTGCTCACACTCAAAGTGGCCGACGCCAATGGCCTGGAAAACTTCTGCCAGATGGAAGTGACGGTGCGAGACTTGCTCAAACCCATGATCCAATGTCCCCCCAATCTGACGCTAAACTGTTTGCAGAATTATAATGACCTGGGTCTAACGGGGCAAGCAAGTGCCACAGACAACTGTGGCCTGGAAAGTATAACCCACCAGGACATCGTAAATATTCAGCCTTGTAACATTGGATCCATTAGCCGTTGGTGGATAGCTACAGACTCTTCTGCCAACACCAAAAGTTGCAGCCAACAGATCACAGTTCAGGTCATCAACCTGAGTACGGTTACTTTTCCGGCCAATATTTCGATTGCCGGTTGTGGCGATCCTGGTAATTTGCTTCCGTCTGCAACTGGCTCGCCGGTTCTTGGAGGACAGTCCTGTACGCCACTTTCCGTTAATTATTCGGATCAGTTTTTCAGTATCGCTCCACCTTCCTGTTACCGAATATTCAGGAGTTGGAAGGTAATAGACCATTGCATCTACAACCCTAATGGCGGCTCAGCAGGTATTTGGGAGCAAATACAAGTCATTGATGTAGTGGATCATAGCGCCCCGGTTTTGTCCATCCCTCCGGATCTGACGGTTGGGACAGATCCATTCACCTGCAGTGCTTTCGTGAGCTTGCCCAATGTGACCGCTACAGATTGCAGTAGCCAGATCTCTTATTCGCACGATAGCCAATTCTCTACCTCTGGCAATACGTCGAATGCTTCCGGGCAATATCCACCTGGTGTCCACCTGGTTACTTTTACCGCCTTGGATGAATGTGGAAATATGGGGCAACAAACGCTTAAAATTACGGTGAAAGACCTGAGTCCGCCCAAAGCTGTTTGCCTTGCGGTGGTAACCGTTCAGATACAGCCTTCCGGTTCGGTGATCCTTGACCCCATGCAACTGGACGGCGGATGCACTGACCTGTGTAGTTCACAAGGAAGTTTGTCCTTCATGGCAACCCCTTCCATGTTTAGTTGTCCGCAGATCGGTCTATTTCCGGTAACGCTCACGGTGATAGACACATCCGGAAATGTTGCCAGCTGCAGTACTCAGGTATTGGTTCAGGACAACGCCCAAATTTGTGGCAACGGTGGAGGAGCCGGACACCAGGTTTCGGGCCGGATCCAAACCGAAACCGGCATCCCTGTTAATAACATACTTGTCAGCATTTTATCGGAGGGTTTTATGGAGCAAACAAACTGTGACTCCTCCGGGTATTTTGAGTTTGAAGCACTCCAGCCAAATGAAGCCTACATTCTAAAACCTAAAAACAATACAAACTGGGCGAACGGGGTAACAACCTATGATCTGGTGCTGATTTCAAAACATATTTTAGGTATAGAGCCTTTTAATTCCCCCTTCAAAATACTCGCAGCGGATGCAAACCACTCAGGGTCTATTACCACCTTTGATATTTTGCTATTGCGCAAGCTTATCCTTGGAATCCTGGATTCCATGCCCAACAATACTTCGTGGAGGTTTGTAGCAGAAGACTTTAACTTTCAAGATCTTCAAAACCCCTTTTCTGCTCCTGTACCGTCGGAAATTGTGATAGATTCGCTGGTCTCTGATCGCTCTGACCTGAATTTTATCGGTTTGAAAGTAGGCGATGTAAATGGCAGCGCCAACCCGGTTACTGCCCGAGCACCCTATGATACCTTGTTTTTAGCGCTGCCTGACCGCGATTTTCAGGCTGGAATGTCGTTTGCGATCCCTGTACGATTGGAACAATGGAGGTGGTTGGAGGGCTTACAATTTGAACTTGGCATCAGTCAGGATCTTCTGGAGTTGGAACGCGTAGAATTTACCCATCCGGAGTTATTAGGCCCCTCTAACCTTGCCATGAATACAGGTGGATCGCTCCTGATTAGTTGGGATCATGCATCTGCTACAAAGGTGGATAACCTGACACCAGATGCAACCTTGTTTACCCTTCATTTCAAGGGAAAGGCATCAGCCAACCTGCATTCAGCGCTAACCATCACTAACGGCAGACTTACCCCGGAGGCTTATCACCTTGAAAATAATGAACCTGCAGCCATTGCGATCGAATTTGAAAAGACCAATCCTGAAAGACAGGTGAATGTGCTTGAGTTATTCCCCAACCCTGCTTTAGGCACTTTTATTGTTAAAAATCCATTTTTTGGCACCCATTCAAGCTTGAGTATCCTGGATGCTCAAGGTCAAACTGTATGGACGAAAGAAGGCGTTTTACCTGAAACAGTGGAGGTCCGGGGCATGCGCTCTACGCAGCCAGGACTTTACTGGGTTCGATTGAAAAATTCGGCCCAAACCCTTCTGGGAAGGATATTTATTACACCAATAAAGTAAACATCGGGCTGGCTACACCCGCTTGCGACAGGTCCAGACAGCCAACGCATTTACAGAAAAAGCGTATGCCAAAACCGTGTAAAAATTGGTTTTAATGTCTGCAAAACCAGCCCCTTTCAACAAGACCAGGCGCATAAATTCAACAAAATAGGCCACTGGATTGATCTTATTCAATACCTGTGCCCAATCCGGCATACTCGTTACAGGCGTAAAAAGCCCACACATGAGGATAAGAATGATCAGAAAAAACCAGGCAGTAAACATAGCTTGTTGTTGAGAATCTGAAAAGTTGGAGATCAGAAAACCCAGTCCCAACATACAAGGTGTAAATATGGCGGTGTAAGTAAAGACCAGTCCGAGGCTACCCAGCATAGGAATATCGAACACCAGCTTTCCAGCGCTAAGGCCAATGGTCATCATCACCAAGGACAGCAACCAAAAGGGTAAAAGCTTGCCCAGGATAAATTGCCATTTTTTTAAAGGGGTAACGTTTAGCTGTTCGATGGTCCCGATCTCGCGTTCGCGGACAATATTCAGTGCGGTAAGGAAGCAGATGATCAATGCTACGATCTCGCCCAAAATACCCGGCACCATGAATGTTTTATAATCCAGACGCGGGTTGTACCAGTTGGAATAAGTCACATTTATCTGTGGTGCGGTTGCGTTGCTGGTGATGGACGCTTCAAGCGAAGTAAGGCGAGGAACCCATTTTTCAGAAAATGCTGCATTAAAATCCCGAATAATACTGGAAGCATAGCCCATGCCCAGACCAGCTTTAGTTGCGTTGATGGCATTGGCGTTCAAGGAAAGCGGAGCAGTACCTTCCCGCACCAGCTCTCGTTCAAAATTTGTTGGTATTTCCAGGATCATATCCGCCCGATTGTCTGCCATTTGGTGATCCGCCAGGGCAGCGGTAGCCACCTGATTGATTCGGAAGTAACCGGAGGCACCCAGTTTAGCGGCAAGCTGCTGTGAGGTAGAGGAATGGTCATGATCCACCACCGCCAGCGTTAGGTCCTTGATCTCGTAATTAGTGTCTGTACCACTGGCATTACCAGCAATAAAGGCAACATGGTTTTGTTGCGAAAGATCTGTAAAAATTCTTTCTGTACGAGGAAGAGGACTATGCGCATTTTTATTCCGGATGAACGAATGAAAAATACGTACTTGTTCTTTCATCGTTGTTTAGCGTTGTACGTTTGCATCTCCACAACGCCGAAAAAGCAAGGTAAAACTACTGTACTCCGCGCGATCTGGAATACTTTTTCTGCCATTAGCGCTTAACTTTCACCGCTCACGTTGTTCTTGCTCATGTCTGACCGTCGTTCCTTCATTCGCCAGTCTGCCGCTTTACTCGGCACTTTTGCGCTACATCAAAACATCGCCGCTGCATTTCCGGAAATTTCGCCCGGTGGAAATACGATTCATGGCCCTTCGGCTAAAACGATCACAGCATCCAATGACGATGATTTCTGGCGGCAGATACGCCTGGCTTATGCAGCCAGTCCCAACATCATCAACCTGAACAATGGTGGCGTAAGCCCTTCCCCAAGAGCCACCATGGATGCGATCGATTATTACAATCGCATGAGCTGTGAAGCGCCCTCTTATTATATGTGGCGCATTCTGGATCAGGACCGCGAACCACTGCGCGACAATCTGGCCGCACTCGCCGGTGTCAGCCCTGATGAGATCGCCATCAATCGCAATGCTACTGAATCCTTAAATACCATCGTTTTTGGGCTCCAGTTAAAACCAGGTGATGAGGTTGTGCTTTCCAAATACGATTACCCAAACATGATCAATGCCTGGAAGCAGCGTGAAAAAAGAGACGGAATCAAACTGGTCTGGGTAGATCTGAACCTGCCCTCCACCGACGAGGATTATCTCACCAACGCTTATGCAGAGAAATTCACGGCCAAAACCCGAATCGTACACATTACCCATATTATCAACTGGAATGGTCAGATCCTGCCTGCACGCCGGATCGCGGACGCCGCGCATAAACAAGGCGCTGAGGTACTGGTAGATGCGGCCCACTCTTTTGCCTTGCTGGATTACAAGATCCCGGATCTGGGCTGCGATTACTGGGGCACCAGTCTGCACAAGTTTCTCTGCGCCCCGCTGGGCACCGGAATGATGTGGATCAACAAAGAAAAGATCGGAGGTATTTGGCCCTTGCTTTCTGCTCCTGATCCAGCCAGTACCGATATCAGAAAGTTTGAAAATCTCGGCACCCGTAGTTTTCCCATTGAAATGGGCATTGGCTACTCCCTGGACCTGCACAACATGATCGGCTCCAAACGCAAGCAAGAACGTTTGCACTATTTGAAAAACTACTGGATGAGCCAGGTAAAAGACGTCCCTGGCATCAAATTTTTCACTTCCCCTAATCCAAAGTGGAGTTGTGCCATTGGTAATTTTGGCTTTGAAGGCAAAAAGCCCGGGGAAATAGCTGACCAGCTTTTTAACAAATATAAGATCCATACGGTGGCCATCGAGTGGGAAAAGATCAGTGGGGTACGGGTTACGCCGAATGTTTACACCACTACAGATGAACTGGATAAGCTGGTAAAAGCCATTCGGGGCATGGGCGTTTGATTGGCTTTCAATAGGTCATTTGACCGACTTATCTTTGCGCATCATGGAGCTCATAATCATGTCCTTCAATGACCCAATGACTTCAATGTCCCATTGACCTTCAACGCCCAAATAAAGAAGATTTACCCAATGACACACATACTCTTTTCCGTCGAAAACGCCGTAGCGCGGATCACCTTCAACCGACCCCAGGTATTCAATTCAATGCACCATGCGATGCGTATGGAAATCCTGGAAGCCCTGGATATTTGCGAAAAGGATCCTGCAATTCGGGCAGTTTATATCACCGGAACCGGCCGGGCTTTTTGTGCAGGCGAAGATCTGCAGGAGGTCACTGATCCGAATGGACCGTCCCTGACCGAGATCATTTCCAGCGGATACAACCCGATGGTTTTGAAGATCAGAAACCTTGAAAAACCTGTAATTGCAGCCGTTAATGGCGTAGCAGCAGGGGCAGGAGCTAACATCGCGCTGGCTTGTGATATTGTGGCGGCTACAGAATCCGCCTCCTTTACCCAGGCGTTTTCCAAAATTGGTCTGATTCCTGATTCCGGTGGCACCTGGACTTTGCCCAGACTGGTCGGTTTTCAACGTGCTACGGCACTGATGATGCTCTCAGACAAAATTTCCGCCACAGAGGCTGCCGCCATGGGCATGATCTGGAAAGTATTTCCTGACGAAACCTTTGCAACCGACAGTCTGAAAATGGCTGAAACCCTGGCGCAAATGCCTACCCGTGGGCTGGCACTCACCAAACAGGCGCTGAATCAAAGCTTTGCAAATGATTTCACAGAACAGGCGGCTGTGGAAGACAAGCTTCAAACGATCGCGGGTCAAACGGAGGATTATCGGGAAGGTGTTGCGGCGTTTATGGAGAAACGGAAGCCGGTATTTCGGGGTATTTGATCTATTTCATGGCTTTCTTGTAATATCGAACAAACCTGAAAGCCTCCATGGATAGAATGCCCTCCTCACCCAATGAACTGAACTGACCAAATGACAATCCCTCCATGTCTCTTTTCAAAAAATTCAGCATTATCCCTCCCGACTATGCCCGCAGTAAGGGTGATGCCCGAAAGTTTTGGGTAACTCTGGCCGTGGTGTCCCTGGTACTTCTGAGCATAAGTCCGGAATTACGCTATCGCCTTCGCTCCCTGATTGAGTATCCACTGCATTATAAAGAGTATAAACACTTCGGCATTCGAATTCCAGGTGGATATAAGACGCACGGTATTGATGTAAGTCGCTGGCAAAGTCGGATAGATTGGAATCGGGTGAATAAGATGGCGGTAGGCAACATCCATGTCAGTTTTGCCTTTATCAAAGCAACGGAAGGCACCTGGATGAAGGATCCTGAATTTGAACGAAATTGGAAAGGCACCCGTGAGGTCGGAATTATACGGGGGGCTTACCATTTTTTTCTGCCGAACGCCAGCGTGAAAGATCAGGTCTTACAGTTTAGCAGAGCGGTCAAGTTGAAATCGGGCGATCTGCCACCCGTAGTGGATATTGAAGAAACCCGTGGTATGAGCAAAGCTCAGATTCAAAAGTATACCAAAGAATTCCTGGAACTGCTTGAAAAGCACTATCAGGTGCGCCCGATTTTGTACACCAATCGCGATTTTTATAAAAACTATTTCGCTGACAATGAGGCGTTTAAAGGATATAGGTTCTGGATCGCGCACTACCATGTATCTGATTTTGACATGCCTGGCGATGAAGCCTGGCATTTCTGGCAACACAGCGATCGAGGCAATGTGAATGGTATCAACGAGCGGGTAGATTTTAATGTCTTCAATGGTGATAGTGTAGCCTTGCGGAAATTGTGTATGCCATAAGCCCTCCTCTAGCTGTTCCTAAATCCCCGCTTTCTCAATCCACCCCTAAAATTTTAGATTTTCCGCACCCCAAATTCGTACATTTGCGTCCTTTTTTAAAAAAACATAACCAGGGATGCTATCAGTAAATAACGTTTCAGTTCAATTTGGGAAACGAGTCCTCTTTGACGACGTCAATCTGAAATTTGTAAAAGGTAATTGTTACGGGGTGATCGGCGCCAATGGAGCCGGCAAATCTACCTTTCTAAAAGTACTTTCAGGCGAAATAGAAAGTACCCGCGGAAACCTGGAAATTACGCCGGGTGAACGGATGGCGGTCTTGAGTCAAAACCACTTTGCTTTTGACGATTTCATGGTGCTGGATACCGTGATCATGGGGCACAAGCGGCTTTATGACATCATGAAAGAAAAAAATGCCATTTACGATAACCCCAATGCAAGTGAAGCCGATTCGATGCGGGCCGCAGAACTGGAGGGTGAATTTGGAGAGATGAATGGCTGGATGGCAGAAAGTGATGCCGCTGAATTGCTCAGCAACCTGGGTGTGCATGAATCCCTCCATGACAAACTGGTGAAGGACCTCAATGGCTCTGAGCGCGTGAAAGTACTGCTTGCTCAGGCGCTTTTTGGCTCCCCTGACATCTTGTTGATGGACGAACCGACCAATGACCTGGATGCGGAAACCACCGACTGGCTTTGTGATTTCCTGGCCGATTACCAAAATATTGTCATTGTAGTATCCCACGATCGTCACTTCCTGGACATGGTCTGCACCAATGTGGTAGACGTGGATTTTGGTAAGATCCGGATGTTTACCGGCAACTATACCTTCTGGTATGAAATGAGTCAGCTGATGTCGCGCCAATTGGCCGACAAAAATAAAAAAGTGGAGACCAAACGCCAGGAGATGATGGATTTCATCGCCCGGTTCTCGGCCAATGCCTCCAAATCTAAACAGGCCACCAGTCGTAAAAAAGCCCTGGACAAGTTGAATCTGGAGGAGCTCCAAATTTCAAGCCGTCGCTATCCTTACATTTCGTTCAGGCCTGAGCGCGAGCCTGGTGACGTTATTTTAAACATCGAAAACCTGTCCAAGAAGAATGAGGCTGGTGAGTACCTGTTCAAAAATCTGTATTTGCGCTTCAATAAAGGTGAAAAGATCGCGGTGTTCAGTCGCAATGCTTCTGCCATCACCGCCTTTTTCAATATCCTGGCGGGTGAAGACAAAGATTATGAAGGCGAATTCCAATATGGCCAGACCATCCAGCCACAATATCTTCCCAACGATAATAGCGCCTATTTTTCGGGAGATCAGGACATGAACCTGATCGATTGGCTTCGTCAGTACTCCAAGGACAAGGATGAGTCCTTTATCCGGGGTTTCCTGGGCCGTATGTTGTTTGGTGGTGAAGAGGTATTCAAACGCTCTGGTGTATTATCCGGGGGAGAAAAAGTTCGTTGTATGATGTCGAAGATCATGCTTTCAAATCCAAATTTTCTGATCCTTGACGAACCTACCAACCACCTGGATCTGGAGTCTATTACGGCTTTAAACAATGGCATGCAGGAATTTACTGGTAATATGATCTTCACCTCCCATGATTATCAAATCCTGGATTCTGTTGCCAACCGGATCATTGAGATCACCCCAAAAGGACTGATCGATCAGTATATGAGCTACCATGACTATCTGCACAGCGAAAAGGTGATTCAATTGAAAGCCGAGATGTACGACACCAAATAGGATTCAGCCCTGCCATGGACAGGCCTGATTTGTCCAGATCAGGACAAGACCCGTTAATCCTTGGTTAAGTACCCGTACGCTTTCCAAAGAGCGTCTACATTTGTAGCCGAATTCACATTCAACACTACCTAATTTTTTCGTCAACACTCTTAGCAATGAAAAAATCACTCCTGGCGCTTGTAGCCCTCTTTGTAACAATTGCCGCATTTGCACAGAAAACACTCCCTTCAGCCAACGTGAAAACCCTTGAAGGGCAGACAATCAACGTGCAGGAGTTGGGTAAAACCGGCAAAGTCACCGTCATTAGCTTTTGGGCTACCTGGTGCTCTCCCTGCAAAAAAGAACTGGATGCGATCGCAGATTATTACGAGGAATGGCAGGAGAAATACGGGATTGAACTGGTAGCGATCAGCGTTGACGACGCTCGTTCTGCCGCCAAAGTTCCGGCCATGGTGAAAGAAAAAGGTTGGAAGTATCGCGTCCTACTCGATCCTGCAAAGGAACTTCAGACCGCTGCCAACATTCAGGCCGTACCACACACTTATGTGCTTGACCAGAACGGAACCATCATTTTTGAGCACAATGGTTACACGCCTGGCGATGAGCTGGAGTTGGAAGAGCTTTTTAAGGAGTTGAAAAAGAAATAAGAGAAATAAACGTCCTGACAAGTTAAACAGGAGTCATTCCGATCGCTGGAATGACTCCTGTTTTATTAGTATCTATCAGGATTTCCCCTTCCCTGGAAGCATGTAAAGGGTTCGAAAACTGCTACCGCCCGTTTCAGCCTTTATAAGCCTGGATCTTTTCTCCTAAAACAAATACGTCTTCAAAAGAATTGTACAAGGGCACCGGAGCAAATCGAATCACATTGGGCTCACGCCAATCTGCGATCACGCCGTTTGCTGCAAGAAAGTCAAATAGGGCTTTACCGCGATCATCCGTGAGCAGTGAAAGTTGACAGCCCCGTTGGGCGGGGTCAACGGGTGTGATGATCCTGAACAAATTGCGTCCTCCATCTGCCTCCGTCAATACCTGCTCCATAAAAGCGGTGAGTCGTAGGCTTTTTGCCCGAAGGTTTTCGATTCCAGCGGCATCAAAGATGTCCAGACTGGCTTTGTGCGCTGCTAAAGACAAGATTTGGGCATTGCTAATTTGCCACCCTTCTGCGCCGCGCATCGGCCGAAAGCCTTTTTTCATCTTAAAACGCTCCGCTTCATCGTGGCCCCACCAACCTGCCAAACGGGGCAGGTCTGGCGAGTTGGCATGGCGTTCATGTACAAATACACCAGAGGAGCCGCCAGGACCTGAGTTCAGGTATTTATAACTGCACCATACTGCGAAGTCTGGGCCCCATTGGTGAAGCTGCAGCGGCAAATTGCCTGCTGCATGGGCCAGGTCAAATCCAACTTTTGCACCGATACGATGTCCAGCGGCTGCAATCTTTTCCAAGTCATAGAACTGTCCTGTATAATAATTCACCCCGCCAAACATAACGAGTGCAACGCTTTCACCATGATCTTCAATGGATTGTAAGATATCTTCCGTACGCAGAATATCTTCTCCTTCCCGAGGTGCCACTTCTATAATAGCGACATCCGGATCAAGCCCATGCCAACGAACCTGACTTTCCATAGCGTATTGGTCGCTCGGAAAAGCGCCTGCTTCCATCACTATTTTGAATCTGGTAGATGATGGTCGGTAAAAGGATGCCATCATCAAATGTAAATTCACGGTCAAGGTATTCATGACCACTACCTCCTGAGGCAATGCGCCTACCAGTCGGGCCGTTTGCTGCGTGAGGAACTTATGATAATACATCCAGGGTAATTCACCCCTGAAGTGCCCCTCCACACCGTGTTCAGCCCAGTGATCCAGTTCATTCAGAAGGGCCTGCCGGATCGCCTTGGGTTGAAGCCCCAGTGAGTTTCCACAGAAATATCGGATGTCGTTCTGGGGGGCGATTTCAACACTGATAGTCTCACTTGGAGTGAGACTATCAGTGTTGAAATCGCCCCCCAGAACGACCTGTTTTGGAATAATAAACTGCTCCCGAAATGGACGGAGCGGATCTTGAGCGTCAAGGGCCTGGGCGGAGGCAAGAGTGTTTTCGTAGCGCATATTTTGCAAACTGAATCTTGATGGCGCAAAGGTGCGAATTATCCGACCTTAATTTCATTCCGGGGCATCACAGTAGCACCACCCGGTGAGAGAAATCATGAAAACAGTGCATATTGAAGCACGTAAACAGCAACCCCCGCCAGATACCCAATGGCTGCCAGTAAGGAGATCTTTTTCAGATACCAGAAAAAATTGATATTCTCCATGCCCATTGCTGCAACACCCGCAGCAGAACCAATGATGAGCGTACTTCCACCGGTTCCTGCGCAATAGGCGATGAGTTCCCAGAAAAAACTGTCCGGAGGGTATGTGTCCAGGCTATACATGCCCTGAGCAGCCGCCACCAGCGGCACATTGTCCACAATAGCGGAAAGGAATCCGATGAGTACCCCAATGGCTGTAACATTGCCAACCGAATGATCGAGCCATTCGGCCAGATGATGCAGGGTACCCACACTTTCCAGTGCTGTAATGGCCACCAGAATGCCCAAAAAGAACAAAATACTGGGGGTGTCGATCTTACGTAAAGCATGATTCACCGAAAATAGCCCTTTTTCGTCCTCATCCTTTTTATTATGGATCAATTCCGTGAGTACCCACATCACGCCGAGCCCGAACAACATGCCCATGTAAGGCGGCAAATGGGTAATGGTTTTAAAAACCGGCACAAAGAGCAGGGCTCCAATACCAATTCCAAATACCGTATTTCGGTCCCTGGCGGTAGAAGTAAACTCGACTCCAGCTTCTTTTTCAGGCGTCTGCACCGTACCCTTTATGCTTCGGGAAAGAATTATCAATGGCACGAGCAAACAAACTAAACTGGGCAGGAAGAGCATTTTTATGATATTCAGGGCCGTTATCTGACCGCCGATCCAGAGCATGGTGGTAGTCACGTCACCTAGGGGAGACCAGGCACCACCTGCATTGGCGGCGATCACGACCATCCCAACGAGTAAAAGACGGTCCTCGCGATCCGCCACGATTTTTCTCAGTAAACTGACCATGACAATGGTCGTGGTAAGGTTATCCAGTATAGCAGACAGGAAAAATGCGATAAAACCGGTAAGCCACAACAGTCGCCGTTTTTGAGTGGTACTGATCCGCTGGGTCACCAGATCAAAGCCGTCGTGGGCATCAATCAACTCCACGATCACCATAGCCCCGAGCAGGAAAAAAAGGATGCCCGAAATCGTAGAAAGGTGTTCGGCCAACTGGTTGACCACCAGATCTTTATCCGATTCTGAAAGGATATAAACCGTCCAGCAAAGCACACCGGTGATCAGAGCCGTTGCGGCTTTATTGATTTTGATGCCATGTTCAAAAGCGATGGCGATGTAGCCAAACACAAAAATCAGCACCATTGAAATTTCCATAATAAAGATCGTTGAAATACCCCTGATCAAATCAGGCAGATAAAACTAAAATAGCTTATGATTTTCGCCTCCATGCAGCCCAAAGATCGACCCCGGTTTTAATCTCCATGAAACCAAACATAAAACCATGTTCTGTTTGGCCGAGATCATATTTCTGAAGCAAAAAAGAGGTCAAGGCACCCATCAATAGTCCTACATGGATAACCATACTTCGCAGATCAAAGATAGTTCGCAAGGTAGTGACATTCGTTGTTTCAAAAACAGGGTTTTGATAATAATCCCGCCAATAAAGCGCGGCCTGCATCCCGATAAAAAGCAATAGATTAAGGTTGAAGACCTGGTTTCGAAACATAAGCGTGATAATATTAGTCACGTAGCTGTCCTTGGGCGCAAAAAGAAAACCACCCACCACCACAAAAACGAAATAGACAAAAAGCAGAAAAAACCGTCCGCGTGCTGAGTTCTCGCCTTCTTTGACATCTAACTCACTTTGTGCCTGCAAAAGAAATGGCCGCAATCGCCGCAGTTTCAGCACGCCAAAAATGCTCCGCACCAATTCCTCCCACCACCAGAGATAAAGTATCGGAAAAAAGTGCCATCCTAAAGCCAGAATGCCGTAAATCTTAAGCCCATTGGAAACCGAAGCGTAAACAACCGGTGGAACAGTGCGCTGGTTCTTTCCGGGTTGAATCCTCGAATTTTCAGATATAGTTGCGAATTGTTTTTGCAAAAGTAAAAATCGCGGCATTTTTGCGTGACAAATCTACTGGTTCATCCATTAGTCCCGCCCAAGCTTAGTCTATGGCGGGTTAACATTCAACCATTCACCAGCCATATGCAAGGTCCTGCCATTTTCCTCGCCCAATTCATGGGCGATGCCGCCCCCTTCAATTCTCTTGAAAGTATTTGCCGATGGGCCGCTTCGCTCGGCTATAAAGGGGTTCAGATCCCTACCTGGGATGCGCGCCTGATCGACCTGGAAAAAGCAGCCAGCAGCAAAGCCTACTGCGATGATCTGCGGGGACGGGTAGAGGCCTGCGGGGTGAAGATCACTGAGCTCAGCACCCACCTGCAAGGTCAGCTCGTAGCCGTACACCCCGCCTACGATCTGATGTTCGACACCTTTGCGCCCGAACACCTGCGTGGCAATCCAAAAGCCCGCACTGAATGGGCCATCCAAACCCTCAAATATGCTGCTCAAGCCAGTCAAAACCTGGGGTTGAATGCCCATGCCACGTTTTCAGGCGCCCTGATCTGGCATACCGTTTATCCCTGGCCGCAGCGCCCACAAGGGTTGGTAGAAGCTGGATTTAAAGAACTGGCTGCACGTTGGACCCCCATACTGGATGTTTTTGACACCTGTGGGGTGGATGTATGTTACGAGATCCACCCAGGGGAAGACCTCCACGACGGGGCTACTTTTGAGCGTTTTCTGGCTGCCACTGGCAATCACCCACGCTGTAACATCCTATATGACCCTTCGCACTTTGTACTCCAACAACTTGATTATTTGCAATATATCGATCTGTATCACGAGCGTATCAAGATGTTTCATGTCAAAGATGCCGAGTTTAATCCATCGGGACGCAGCGGTGTATATGGCGGGTTTCAGGATTGGGTGGATCGGCCTGGCCGTTTCCGTTCAACCGGAGATGGGCAAGTGGATTTTAAGTCCATTTTTTCGAAATTAGCACAATATGGTTATCAAGGATGGGCGGTGCTGGAATGGGAGTGTTGTATAAAAGACTCAGAACAAGGTGCACGGGAAGGCGCTTCGTTCATTGACAGCCACATGATCAAAGTTACCGAAAGGGCTTTTGATGATTTTGCGGGTGGCGCAGTGGATGAGGCCTTGCTTCAAAAGTTAATTGGCATCTGAAAAATCGATGAAAGCAGGGGTTAATAGTCTATGAAAAACAGACCTTTGTGGTCGATTGTAGAAAAGCCGGTTTTACAACAATAGCCGACTTTTCTTGTTTTAAAGCAAAATTTTTTAATTTTTAATGGGAAATATAAAACAACAATACGATCCCCAGGTACTGAAGCAACTCCCTGGCATTGTCAAATCTTACCAGTTGCCCGATAATCGAAAGGCAATCATACAGATCCTTAATTCATTTTTGCCCTTTGTCGCCATCTGGGTAGCCATGTACTTTTTGATCGACGTTTCATTCTGGCTGGTTTTACCTTTAGCTGCGATCAACGCGTTCTTTCTGGTTCGGATCTTTATCATACAACACGACTGCGGACATCAGTCTTTCACAGCCAACCGAAAAGCCAACGACCTGATCGGTGAATTGTGTGGACTCATCAGTTTTATGCCCTATCGTTACTGGGCCAAAAGCCACAATTTTCACCATGGTCACAACGGAATTTTGTGGGAGCATCGTGACATTGGCGATATTAACTTATTGACAGTCAATGAATTTAAAGCATTGCCGCGCTTGAAAAAAATCCATTATGCGCTCTTCCGGAGTTTCCCGGTTTTGTTTGTCATCGGACCAGCCTGGTATCTGCTTATCCAGAACCGTTTTCCATTGATTCGGCTAAAAGGATGGGAGCATGCCCACCGCGCTTTATGGAAACATAACCTGATGTTGATCGGCTTGCATGTCGGCATCATTTTATTGCTGGGGTATAAGGCATTTTTGATGGTTCACCTACCCATTTTGCTGTTTTTTGCGGTCATCGCGATCTGGTTTTTTTATGTTCAACACCAGCACGAGACCTCATATAAAGCATGGAAAGATCAGTGGGATTACATCCGTGCTGCAGTACAGGGAAGCACCTTTTACAACCTTCCGAAGATCTTTCATTGGCTCACAGGCAATATTGGATACCACCACATACACCACCTCAATCCCTTGGTGCCCAACTACCAACTCGCGCGTTGTCACCATGAAAATCCAATTCTGGATCAGGTCGCGAACAAAATCAAGTTCGTTGAAAGTCTGCGCTGCATGTTCAACAAACTTTGGGATGAAGAACAGGAACGCATGATTACATACCGCGAATACATCCGAAAATACCGCACGAAAAAGAAGTAAAACAAGTTCGTGAGGGGACAAAGCCTTTCTTGCAGTTGATATCGACTGTTTGAAAGGCTTTTTTTGTTGCTCCAATACCAATTTAACCAAATGGTTAATAATATCTGTCAAAAGCTTGCTTATTCTGTATTTGAACATCACCTTTGTTTTAAACCAAAGAGAAACTTTACGAGGCTGTAGCAAGGGGCGTTGTAGGGAAAGCCATTCCGGTCATTCGTCAAATGCTGGAAGGGGATCAGCCGCTGGAGGAAAAAATCCGACACTTTATTGACTTCTATGTCAGCCTGATCTCTAGAAATCCATTCATACCCCTTTTTATTATTTCAGAGATCAACAAGCATCCGGAACGTTTTTTCGAATGTATTTTTCCAAATGAATTGCCCCGATCGGAGTTGTTTTTTGAACAAGTCGAAGCGGAAATTGCATCCGGTAACATTCGCCCAATTCAGCCCAAACACCTCATTGTCAATATGATATCCTTGTGTATATTCCCCTTCGTAGGTAAGCCTATGATGCGGCTGGTATTGGGCATGAGTCCTGAAGACATGCGCGCTTTTATGGATGAGCGAAAGATGGAGGTGACGAATTTTGTTCTGGCGGCATTGAGACCTTGAGGATTCACTGTTCAATGGCACTACAAACCAACCAATGTTTTGAAGTATGAGATTAACCTACCTTTTGCCCTTCATCCTCCTTTTTTCAGTGTTTTGTGCTGTTGCGCAAACCAAGCCATTGACCGCAGCACAGTGCCGAATTCTAGCGTTAGAAAATAGTCCGCTTCAACAAAAGAAACTATACGCAGGAAGTCTCCGTGAGCAGCAATTCAGAAACATATATAGCAATTCACTGCCCCGAACTCAAGTGGGCGCACAGGCTTCCTGGCAAAGTGATGTAATTCTGGTCGCTGCTCAAAAAGACCTCGAATCCCGGCTCAAACAAGCCGAGGCCGCAGTGAACGAAGGCATTGCGCTGCGAACGACCCGTGGTCTTCAGATCAGTAAAGAAGCCCTTGAGCTGCGCGCCAAACCACGAATAGAGGCATTTGCACAGGGAGGCCTTGGCAGGCCCAATCCATTTAATTTTTTTGAGACTGGTTTTAAGCCTTTTGTTCTGATCGGTGTGCGCGCAGCCTGGACGCCCATTGATTGGGGAAACAAAAGCCGGGAATCGCAGATATATGATCTGCAAATGAAAAATCTGGCGGCTCAGCGACAGTTCTTTGACCAGCGTTTGGAAGCAAATTTACTGTCACTAATCACCAAAAGTGTACCACCAGTTTGCACCAAAAGTGTACCACTTGGTAAATCAAAATTAGGCAATGCCATTATTGTGCTTCAGGAAGACATTGTCCGAAGAGCAGAAGCACAGGTAAAAAACGGTGTTATGACCGTTACAGATTATCTCACTCAGCTATAGCCAACGCAGAGTGGTTTTGAACAAGGATGCTTTTCATTCATTTTGAAATCAAGCATTTGCATCACTCAAATCATTAAAATCACTCTAATCACAGTATAAACTTGCTCACGCAGGCACAATTGACAAAAAAAACACATGAGATACAGGCGGAGCAATCCAGAGAGATGCTACGGGCCAAGACAGGCGGTTAATTTAAAGCTTAACCCAAGCTCCCAACTATTATAAAAAGCTGATTTTTAAAAGATAAGCAATGAAACTTCAACTTTCGATCTACGGCCTACTTTCCATTTTTTGCCTGGCAGCATGTTCCAAATTTGCGCCCAAAGCCGATGCTTATGGCAACTTTGAAGCAGAGGAACGCATTGTAAGCGCAGAAGCCAGCGGTAAAATCATGACCCTAAACCTAGAAGAAGGTCAGGAATTGAAAGCCGGTGAACAAGTGGGCACCATAGACTCCATTCAAATCAACCTGAAGCGGGAGCAACTTCAAGCGAGCATTCGGGCAATTGTAGCTAAAAGCCCTGCCATAGCGGCACAGCTTGCTGTCTTTGAAAAGCAAACAGCTTCCATTCGCCAGCAACTCACCACCCTCGATCGTGAAAAACGCAGAATAGAAAATCTGCTTAAAAGCGACGCGGCAACACCCTAGCAACTGGATGACCTGAACGCCCAAATGGAGGCTGCGCAGCGACAGATGGACGTAATCCTGGAACAAAAAACGGCTTCCAATGCCTCCCTGGGGGTGCAAAAAAGCGGACTCCTGGCCGAGGTACTTCCACTTCAGAAACAGATCGCTCAATTAGATGATCAACTCGCCAAAAGCCGTATCATGAACCCCATGAATGGTACGGTCCTGGTAAAATATGTCGAGCCAGGAGAGATTACCGGCTTTGGTAAACCGCTCTACAAGTTAGCTGATCTTGGCACGCTTACCCTCCGCGCGTACCTTGCGGGGGATCAATTAACGGCCGTTAAGGTGGGCCAGGATGTTAAAGTGTTGGTGGACATCTCTGATGGAAAATTAGCCGAATTTGGCGGAAAAATACGCTGGATCTCTTCAAGAGCAGAATTTACACCCAAAGTTATTCAGACCAAAGAGGAGCGGGTGAACCTGGCGTATGCAGTGAAGATTTCGGTGGCAAATGAAGCCGGGGTGCTTAAGATTGGGATGCCGGCGGAGGTTAAATTTTGATGTATGATGTATGATGTATGATGTATGATGTATGATGTAAAACCAGCTATTATGGACGATCGCACCTACCAGATTCAAGTGTATTCACCGCCTAAGGGGCTACTCTTACTTGTGCTTCTGCTCGGAATATGCTTCCTACTTTTTGGCCTGATCGATCTGTACGATCTGGAATGGCTTCGAAAGTACCGTTTCGTTGCAGTATGTGTATTGATCACCCCATTCCTGATCTTTTTCTCGAGACTGGCTACTTCCATCATGGAGATCAAAATAGATCACAATGGCCTTTGGCTGGATCATCTCCCTCACTGGAGCTGGGGCAAACACCAGCAAATTCACATAGGTTGGCTGGAAATTGAAAATTGGATCTATAAAAAAGGGCGTTCGGATGGACATAGCATTTGGTGGGATCGGTTGACCTTCAAGCTTTCAGGAAACAGAAGTTTACTCATTTTGCCCATCGACGAGTTGGAACAGGATGAGGGGAGTATGAAAACATTCATAACCAGTCTTGAACAGGCGATAAATGATTACAATAGCCGTAGTTCCACTCAAATTCCAATAAGATTTGGGCATTCTGTTCAGAGAACGCTTTTCTGGGCATGGCTGGGTGCATTGTTTAGTCTTTTTTGTTGTGTCATGTGCCTCCTGGCAATCTACATTACCTTCAAGGAAAGTAAACCTTTGAACTGGATGATGCTGGGAATGCCCTTGTTATTACTGGCTTTTGTTTATCAACTCTGGACCCGGATCCAAACCATTCGCAACGCTTCAAAACCATGATTGCCATAAAAGTCCAAAACATATCTAAATCTTACGGCCCGCTCCTGACATTGCAAGACATCAGTTTTGATGTGACCAAAGGCGAAATCTTTGGTCTGATCGGGCCTGATGGCGCAGGAAAAACCAGTCTGTTCCGAATTCTTACCACGCTTCTCCTGCCGGATAGTGGTGCCGCAAGTGTGTCTGGCTTGGATTGCGTAAAGGATTACCGAGAGATCCGTAAGATTATCGGGTATATGCCCGGGCGTTTTTCACTTTATCAGGACCTCACGGTGGAAGAAAATCTGGAATTTTTTGCCGCAGTTTTTGGCACCAGTATACAGAAAAATTATGCGCTCATTGAACCCATCTATGCGCAGATCGAACCCTTTAAAAACCGCAGAGCCGGTGCGCTTTCCGGAGGAATGAAACAGAAACTTGCGCTTTGTTGTGCCCTGATTCATAAACCCGAAGTGTTGTTTTTAGACGAACCCGGTACCAGTGTGGACCCGGTTAGCAGACAGGAATTTTGGGAAATGTTGGCGAGTCTGCGGGGATATGGGATTACCATGCTGATAAGTACACCCAACATGGATGAGGCAGAACTTTGTGACCGGGTCGCGTTGATGCAAAATGGCAGGATTATGGCCATTGACACGCCAAAAGGCATTGCGGATGGATTTAATAGCCCTCTTTTGGCCGTTCGGTCAGATAATATGTATCAGTTGATCAAAGACTTGCGAGAGATGGAGGACGTGGCCGATTGTTATGCTTTTGGAGAATATGCACATCTTAAAATGGGTGGAGGCAAAGCTTTGAACGACAACCACACCCACGAGATCCTGGCTTTTTTAAGCGCCAAAAATCATCAAAATATAGTGCTCAAACCTGCGCAGCCGACCATTGAAGATTGCTTTATTGATTACTTGAAAAACTAAACACATGGCTGTACAAATTTTGATCTTTATCAGTGCGCTGACCATATTGCTCTTGGCCGCCCGCCTTTTTACAAATGCTGCCGAACAACTGGGCGCCAGGTTTGGCATGCCGTCCTTTGTTATTGGTGTGTTCATAGTTGGGATTGGCACTTCCTTACCCGAGTTGATCTCTTCCATCCTTTCCGTACAAAAAGGACTTTCGGAAATTGTACCCGGAAATATCATTGGAGCCAGCATTTCAAATATCCTCCTGATCACAGGAATTGTGGCCTGGCTGAACCGGAAGGACATCGTCCTGACCAGAAATTATATCTTTATAGACCTACATTTCCTGGTTGGATCTTTGATCTTTTTTAGCGCGATCGCTTATGACGGAAAAATTCTCTGGCAAGAAGCCTCCATAGGAATTGTTGCTTTTCTGGTGTATAGCCGGTACCTGATCCATGAATCCGGCCATCCCAAGGACTCAGAAGAAGTCTCCAGACTTCCCTTTCCCATCAAATCCATGGTCTTATTGGTGATCGCTGGTCTGGGTATCTATCTAGGTGCGGACTACACGGTATCGTCCATCAGTGAGATCGCTAATGGATTGTCCATTCCCCCTTCCATCATTGCACTCACGGTCCTTTCTTTGGGCACCACCCTTCCAGAACTGGCCGTCAACATATCCGCCATCAAACAAGGCAAAGCAGAGATGGCCATTGGCAATGTGCTGGGTTCCTGTATTTTCAATATGATGGTCGTACCGGGTGCTGCAGCTGCTTTTGGAACAATTTCAGTGCCCGCCACCCTGATCGGATTCTCCTTGCCCTATCTGGCAGGCAGCGGCTTGTTTTTTTACCTGCTTACCCAGGACAAAACACTTTCGCGCTGGGAGGGAATACTGTGTGTGCTGTTGTTTATGCTCTTCATTTTAAAGGCTGCTGGTTTGGCGTAAACACCTTGGCTATCAACACCCATTATATGGATTTACGCATCAATTTTTGAACTTATGAGCATCATTTCGACTGAAAACCTGACCCGAAGTTTTGGCGCCTTTACTGCCGTGAATGCCATCACTTTCGATGTGCAGGAGGGCGAGATCTTTGGCTTTCTGGGGGCGAATGGTGCAGGAAAAACTACTGCTTTGAAAATGCTCACAGGTTTGCTCACCCCTTCTTCTGGCAAAGCAATCGTAGCCGGGTACGACGTTTGGCGCGAACCTGAACAGGTAAAACGCCGCATCGGATATATGAGTCAGCGATTCAGCCTGTATGAAGATTTGACCGTAAGGGAGAATATCCGATTCTTTGGTGGCATTTATGGACTTAAACTAATTGATATTAAAACAAAAACCGCCCGATTACTGGAAAAATTAGAGCTCGAAGCAGAAGCCGACAAACTCGTGGGGGCACTTCCTTTAGGTTGAAAACAAAAACTCGCTTTTTCGGTGGCCTTGCTTCATGAACCCAGGATCGTATTTTTGGATGAACCAACCAGCGGGGTCGATCCACTCACCCGCCGGCAATTTTGGGAACTCATCTATGAAGCAGCCCATACCGGCGTAACGCTGATGGTCACCACGCATTATATGGAAGAAGCCGAGTATTGCGGCCGGGTTAGTATGATGGTGGATGGAAAAATCGAAGCGCTGGATACACCCCGAAAACTAAAAGATCGGTACGATGCTAAAAATATGGACGAGGTATTTCGAAAAATTGCCCGCGGCTGATTGGCGCCAGAACGTGGTTTGGGAAAAAGTAATCTGGCTCGGAACCGCGTTCCGGGACAAAAACTGACTCGGAACAGGGTTCCGGGAATATAATATGAACCGATTTTCCGCATTTGTTCAAAAGGAATTCCGCCACATCCTGCGTGATCGGCGGACCTTACTTATTCTGTTCGGGATGCCCATCGCGCAGGTGCTGCTGTTTGGTTTTGTACTCACCAATGAGATCAAAAATGCCAACATTGCGATTCTGGATGCCTCCAAGGATAGCGAGAGTATTGCTTTAACCAATAAACTGGTATCGAGTGGTTACTTTCATCTGGAAAGCACGCTCGACGCCCCTGTCGAATTGGATCCCGTATTCCGGAATGGCACGATCAAGATGGCCATCGTATTCCCGCCAGATTTTGCAACACAGTTACAAGCAGGCACCGCATCCTTGCAGCTCATCGGAGATGCAAGCGATCCGAATACCGCCACCACCCTTATCAATTATGCGAATGCGATCATCGGGGATTTTCAGCAAGACAAAGCGATCGCAGCAGGAGCATTTAATCAGGCACCACGCATGGTGGTGGAAACCAGAATGCGCTACAATCCGGAGCAAAAAGGTGTTTTCAACTTTGTGCCAGGGGTCATGACACTTATCCTAATGCTGGTATCAGCCATGATGACCAGTATCACAATTGCCCGGGAGAAGGAATTGGGTACTATGGAGGTGCTCCTGGTGTCGCCCTTACAACCCATTCAGATCATCCTTGGAAAAACCGCGCCCTATCTGGTTTTAACCCTTTTGAACGCTCTGATCGTTATATTGCTCGGCATCTTTGTTTTTGGGATGCCCATGCGTGGCTCTATCGGCTTGCTTGCTTTCGAGTGTGTCCTTTATATGTTTGTGGCGCTTTCCCTGGGTATTTTTATCAGCACAAAAGCAAAGGATCAAATGACGGCCATGTTTTTGTCGGCCCTGGGCTTGATGATGCCAACCATGCTACTCTCCGGGTTCATTTTCCCCCGAGAAAGCATGCCAATCCCCCTTCAGGTCATTGGCAATGCAATTCCGGCTACCTGGTTCAATCCAATTATCAAAGGGATCATGATCAAAGGTGTGGGCCTGGATGTACTTTGGAAGCAGACCCTGATCCTGGGCGGAATGGCCTTATTCTTTCTGGGCCTAAGTCTGAAAAATTTTAAAGACCGCCTGTAGTATCAATAAATATTATAATTTTTATGTTTTATAATTAATTGATAATAAAATAAATGCCAATTAATAGAAATTAGAAACGTAAAATATTTCTTAAAACGGCTCAAACAAAGTGTCTTTTTCCAAGAGCAACGTTTTAATATAGTCTTTCAAAAGAGACGCTCTAAAATAATGAACAGATCACTCATTCTGACCTTCGTATTTGCTGTTGTTACGTTCTCAGGTGCATTCGCTCAAAACATTACCCGCACTGCACCTGCTGAAAAACCCGCCCAAGAACAAAAAACAAAGAAAACTAATCCTGAGGATGCAAATCCTGGCTCAAAATCACCATCAGGTCGTTCTGGTTCGGAGAAATCTTCTCCTAGTCCTTCCGGCAAGGTGCAAGTAGAAAAAGAAAAAAAGGAGAAGCAAAAAGGCCACGCAAAAGGCAAGGGTCACGATAAAAATCAACCTAAAGGTCGTGCGGTAGGCCACCACAAAGGACATGACCACGAGCACGAAGGCGAAAAACATCAGGAACGTTCAGAGGACAAAGTCCGCAAAAACACAAAAGACAATAAGACTCCTGTCGAAGCGCCTAAAGGCAGAAAGCCGAAAATGAAAGGCAATCAGCGTTAAGGAGGCCAAACCGAAATCGATTTATTTCCCTGAAGCCGTCATTGCAACACGCCCCCATTAAATCGTTTGGATCCAATTAACGCCTCCTGAATATTCAGGAGGCGTTTTTTTTTCGACAATGACTCCGTTTAGTGTTCGGAAGCCTTATTGTTTTTACCCGGAGCTTCAAGTTTTTTCTGCATAGGCATTGGTTTGGTTTTGGCCCAGCCCAGATTTTGGATCATGAGGTCAAACATCTTTTGAAGTTCAACCAAACCTTCCGGAGCACCAAATACATTTCTGACCTGCTTGTCCGTTCCGTCCAGATTCATATAAATGATGGTGGCCGCAGCATCTTCTATCTTATCTTCCGGGTAGGCATTGTTGAGCTTTAAGAACCCAATGGCCCGGGCTTTTTCTTCCAGCTTAGCATATACATCGAGTCCGACTTTACCTTTCTTTTTGCCAAGTGGCAAAATATTTGCGTGGCCGTTCCATGTTACCGTTCCATCCCTAAAAATTTCGATGATATAAGCGGGGCAATTGCCAAAGCAACTTATTTTTTGGTAAACTGCCACTGGTTTCGTTACCGAATTGGCTACCGGCAATGGTTTGTCTTCAATATCTTTTATCCCTTTCTCTATGGCAACGGTCAATGTTTTGGTACGGGCCGTGGCCACCTGCATCACTTTAACGGAAGCTGTTTTACCAGAGACACAATAAACATTATTAGCAGATCCCATAGGCTGATCATCAACCGTCCAGGTGTAACGGTAACCACCGGGCGGTTCCAGGCCCGGCATTCCTACTGTATTCGCCAAAACCTGCAAGGAAACTCCGTCAAAATAGCAGGGAGACTGGATAATTGACACTTCAAAGTCTTTATGATCCAACTTTGGTATTGGGTGATTGGCCTGCAAAGTTTTCGGGTCGCCCACTTCTGTCACCTTCACATTGCACTTAGATTTCATATTAGGCTGAACGACCATCTGCGTACAATTCTTTTTGCTATTCGAACGCTCGATGCATTCAATACAAGGGTAAATTGTACGGCATTCCTGGTTAGCTCGTAATTGAATAGCAGGACCATATTTACCAGCGACTTCATCACAGTATGGAACTTCAGTAGGAGACTTTTCCAGCCCATCAGATTTGACCGGAGCCTTCGTGGTCTGTGCCAGAAGTGAAGTGCCCAGTAAGAGGCCGAGAAAAAGAAACGACAGCGCGCTAAGCTTAAGGGTTTGAACTTTTGTCATAATGAGTAATTTAGATGGTAAAGGTGAATTTCAGTGTTTGTAATTTCCAGCCCGACGAAGGCCCAAAAATCGATACAAATGTCCAGATATTCTCTAATCATTGATAGCGTATAAGTACGGGAATTATGAAATCAGGTGCTTTTACGGGGGTATTTTGGTCTTCTTTATTCGGGCGACTATTCTTCATTTATAAAAGAAAAAGTCTGGATATACATTGACTTGGTAGAAACATTGGTGGTCCGGCCTGCCCTGGTCATATTCTCCTCATTTAGATAGGTCTGCGCAAACAAAGTTTCCAGTAGGCCAGGGTTTGACTTTGTCTGGACACCACGGGTACTTACGATGGGCCGCAAGTCAATCGGCACATCCGTAGCGATCACTTTGATTAGCTCCGTTCCATAGGGTGGGTTCAAAGCAAATGTGTCCTTTAATTGAATGGTCTTTCCTGGTAGTAGATAAAACTCCTCCGAAGTTTCCGTTTTGGAGGGCGCTAAGACCACAAGTGAGTCATCTGGAGAGAGACCCAAAAGGGTAAAATAGGTTGGGCTTTCTCTATCGTTGGTTACCTGCACAATAAAAGCATCTCCTTTATGGAAGCGTATATTGCCGGAGGCATCGGTCTTTTCAGCAATTGGAAGCTCCAGATCGTACTTCTGCGTGTTGGGGTTTTTCGCGACGGGTACTATTTTAATCGTTAACCGCTCATCTTCCTGATCGGTCTGCAAGGTTCTTAAATAGTCAGCCTGCGTCCAAAGCAAGATCCGTTTTACCATCCGGGATGCTGCAACGCTTGGGTTGGTTTTAATTGAAAACTCCTCGAGCGTATAATTACCGTAGATCAATTGAACCTTTTCCTCCTTTTGCACCACAAAAAGATCCGGCGTCTTTTCTTCTTCCTGAATTACTGGCAAGGTGTTTAGTTTAGCCCTCAAGGCTACTGCCATCGGATGTTTGGGTTCTAACTGGATCTTGATCCGGGCTTTCAGGTCACCAAAGTTTCTTTCCAAAACATAAACCCAGGCCGTGCTCAGCCATTTTTTGTCCACCGCACTATCCAGGCTGATCATACCCTCAAAGGGTTCCGAAAGTGCCAGGACGCCCTTCACCCAAGGCTTTGCCTGGGCTGGATCCCT